>WOZJ01000050.1:35811-146342 GCA_011620345.1 Nitrospirota bacterium | reverse complement strand
AAGCCAAGCCTATCACTTCTGACCTATCTGCGTGCCGGACGTCTGCCGCCTACTGACGTCTGCCGCCTACTGGAGGGACGCCTTCAGCTGTCTACGGTAAAAAGACCGCATGACAATGGCCGTTAGGTTGAACAGGAACGTCATCACAAGCAAAACGAACGTGGTCCCGTACTGAATCGGCCGGGTCTCTTGGACGTTGATCGATTGGGTGGCCATAATATAAATATGGTATGCAAGCTCCATGAACTGATCGAATGGGTTCAAAATGGGCAACTGAAAAGGCAGCAATGGAACGTTGAAGTAGACTACGGGCAGCTTGGGCAGAAAGTAGGCCGCCCCCGTAAACAGGATCGGGGCCGTTTCGCCGGCCCCACGCGAAACGGCAAGAATTGCCCCCGTTAAAATACCTGGACGCGCCTGCAGAAGGACCACCCGGGACGTGGTTTGCCAACGGGTTGCGCCGAGTGCGTAGGCTGCCTCCCTGTAGCTCCAAGGAACGGCGCGTAACGCTTCTTCCGTGGAAACGATGACCACGGGCAAGACCAACACGGCAAGCGTCATTGCTGCCCACAGAAGCGCAGGTTTGCCAAACAGCATCCCTGTCTGCAGAACCTGATCGAGATGTCTTCCTACAAAAAGGATAAAAAAGCCCAGCCCGAACAATCCAAACACGATAGAAGGAATGCCAGCCAAGTTGTTTACCCCGGCCCGGATGACCCTGGCAATCGGACTATCTTGAACGTACTCTACAAGGTACACAGCGGTTGCGATTCCTACGGGAAGGGCCGCTAGGATCATCAGCGTAACCAAAGAAAGTGTTCCGAAGATAGCGGGGAGGATACCTCCGGCTGTCATCCCTTTTTTCGGAGACTCGAACAGGAAAGAGGGGGTAACGACCTTGGCGCCATAGTATAGGATGGGGACGAAAATCCAAGCGATCAACAAAACAACCAAGGCCATAGAAAAGCCCGCTGCAATCACGAATGCCCACTCGAGCAACCTGACCGACCTACGACTACGGCTATTGTGCGAAAACGTCATGCTTGCCCCTACATTCTCAAGCGTTTGCGTACCCTCTCCAAGATCAGCTCGGTTACAAAGTTCATAAAAAACGTAATCGTAAACAAAACAGACCCGACCAAAAAAAGCGCATAATACTCGTTCGATCCCTGCGCAACGGCGCCTAGTTCACCCGCGATCGTAGCCGTCATCGTACGGACAGACTTAAAAATATCGAAGGTTACCTGGGCAGCGTTCCCCGTAGCCATGACGACAATCATCGTCTCTCCGATCGCTCGCCCCATACCAAGAATGACTGCCGCGGCGATACCCGGAGAACAATACGGCAAAATCGCAAAAAGAACCGTCTGCGAGCGCGTTGCGCCCAACGCGTAGCTTGCTTCCCGGATTTCCCTGGGAACAGCGTGTAGGACATCTTCCACAAGCGAGGCGATCACGGGGATAATCACACAGCTGACCCCGATCGCCCCCACAAGGGCGTTAAGCCGGTAAGAAGTATGAAAGATTCGCTGAATCCAGTCTGCCCCTATGGCGAGCATAAAGAAACCGATCACTACGGTTGGGATACCGGCCAACAGCTCTAAAAAAGGCTTTGCCAGCTCCCTTAGGCGTGGCTGGGCAATTTCGCTCAAGAACAATCCACAGCCGATTCCAAACCCAGAAGCGATAAGCGTGGCCGGAAGGGCCACAAGGAATGTTCCGGATATTAAAGGAATGAGAGAAAATTTTGGGCTCGATCCAACAGGTTGCCAAATGTATCGGAACGTTTCCTCATTGCTAAAATAATCGACCACTCGCACGCCAATAAACTGATCCAAAGGAATTGCGGTAAGCGCACGAACCCCTTCCCGGAACAAGAACAAGAAGATGAGCGTGATCGCCATAATCGCGACTAGGCTGTTTAGGAGCAGGAAAAGCTCTATTCCGCGCTCCAGCGCTCGCCCTTTATGCACAAAAGAACGAGCTCGATGGAACTTCGTCCATGCCCCTTGAGCCCTTGAGGCTTCCAGATGGGCTTCCAAGGCCTGTAGTTTGCCCTTCCGTCCCCCTTCGCGCTCCATCCTTTTGCTCCCCTGGCACCATCGTGCGTTATCGGCCTGCAACAACGGCTTTGTTGAGCGGAATATAACCAAGCTCGAACGCAATTTTTTGGCCTTCTTCGCCCAAAATCCACTCGAGGAAGCGCTTAATCTCGGCAGATTCCCGAAGAGAATAGACAAAAAGCGGCCTGGCCAAGGGGTACTCTCCAGACCACACTACGTCGTAGTTGACCTTCATGCGCTTGAGATCGGAACGGTCGATTGGATCGATGGCCCTCTGATTGTCCGCCTTGCTGACCTTGAGTACCTTAAGGTTTGGGCGATCGAAGTAGGCAATCCCTCCGTATCCGATCCCTTTCGGGTCTTTGGCTACCGCATCGGCAACGGCGGCGGTTCCAGCAAGGTTTTGACAATCGGAGGCAAAGTCCATATCCTTAAGGACGTGCTCTTTAAAAAAGAGGTAGGTTCCAGAGTTCGATTCCCTGGAATAGCGCATGATGGGCAAGTCTTTGCCGCCTAACTCCTTCCAGTTGTTCACGTGCCCCGTATAGATCCCCATCAGCTGCCTTAGGCTCAAGCGCTCTACCGGGTTGTCTTTGTGGACGACTATGCCGATCGCATCCATTGCCACCTTAACCTCTTTGGGCTCACGGCCCAACCGGCGCGCTGCTTCTATCTCTTCCGGCTTGATAGGGCGGGAGGCGTTTGCCAGGTCTGTCGTACCGTTAATAAGCGCGGCAATTCCCGTCCCAGAGCCTCCCCCCGTCACCTGGATCGTCGCATCGGGGTGCTTTTTCATGTACTCTTCCGCCCAACGCTGGGCCACAATAACCATCGTATCCGAGCCTTTCACCGTAACGAGCTCACTAGCCCGCCCACCTTGAGGCATTGGGGCGCCCAGAAAAAATACACCGGCCATCAAGACCATCTTGAAAAATGCTTTCATAGGGATCTCCTAGATGGTTTCCGCTGTAAATACATTTTGAATTTGAAAATCTCCCTGCACTGCCATAATGTCCCCGACCCCTCCTTTGGTCTGCCTAGTGATGTAAAGCGTCTTCCCTGAGGCATCCATGGCGATTCCGAAGGCCTTAACCCCCGGTACTTCCGCAAACTTCCTCACTTTCGCGCCGGATGGCAACACACAAAGAACCTTGCTGGGAGCAAGATTTGCTCCTTTTTTGTCCTCTGCTACCCAAAGGTCCATAAACGAATCCCAGAAAAGGGCGCTAGGGCCCGCAAAGTCATTCCCGTTCCCAAAGAGATGGACGGAAACCTGAAGGCTTCTAGGGTTAAGCCGAAGAATCCTTCCGAACGAGGAATCGGCCCCATTTTCAGCAAAGTAGATGTACTCCTCGGGTCCTGAGCTTACGCCCTGGAGCGTCTGGAACGTGCTAAGTCCCTTTTTTCTTGCCTCGTCTGAGGCATGCAGGGGGTCTTCAATTTTGCTCCAGCGTCTCTTTGTAGTATCGAGCGCAAAGAGTTCCCCTTCAAGAAACCCGGTACCTTCTTTGGGTACATACTTAAACAAGCCACCGCTTGGCCCCGCCTCTGTCAGGTAAACCGCCCCGTCCGCCCCCACGGTAAGGCTGGCGTGAGCAAAATTTCCCATGGATTCGATGCGTCTAGGCTCTGGGCGAGCAAACCCAAGACGGTACACAAACCCGCCTTCCGGCAAGTTCTGGGCAACAAAAACGAAACCTTCTTTGCTGTCGGTGATAGGCCCGAGTCCGGCAATACCTGTCGGAATGACGGAGCCCTTGCGTAGCACTGGCCCATCCAGCTCTAACATGCTAATCGAACCTGCCATGTCATTATGGGCGACGGCGAGCGTACTGGACTTTGGCAAAAAAACGGCACCCTGCGGGTTCTCAGGAAAAACAGCCCCGCCAGGCATGGGATCCCCAGACCGGACAGTCACGCTGGCTTGAAAACCATTAAGCATTACCTCTTGAGGCATGACAAAGGAGGCTTGCCCCCAAAACGCAAGCAGCGCGAATCCTTTTAAGAGAAAGGCTTTTTTCCGAAGGTACATTCTTTCCCCCTTGATTTTGAAATGCTATCATAGCAAACAAAATGTTGCAGTTTTATGAAGCACCAAAATAACCAGCCGGCCAGAACCCTTTTGATTTATCATGCCGGTGCACTCGGCGATACGCTCCTTCTTTATCCCATACTCCGCGCATTCCTAGATGCCCAACCCGAAGCCAAAGTCGTAGCCGTAGGAGAAGCACCCTGGAGGTTGCTCTTCAATCTAGGATGGGTAGAAAAGTTCTTTTCTTGCCACAACGGCTGGGTATCGGAATGGTTTTCCAAGAATCCTCCTACAACACAGCATCCATTGGACGGCTGGCTGAACCCCCCGGTAAAAGCATGGGTGTTCCTAAAGCACCCTCCCGAAGGGCTCCTACGTTGGCTGTCTTCTGTCTGTGCAGATCCGCCCGCGTGCCTGCCTATCCGCCCACCAAGGCATAGCGGGGCTATAACATTTTATGCAAGAACGCTCATGGGGATCAACATTCCAAAGCCCTATCTCTTAGCTCCGCGCGTAGGGATCGATGAAAAACCCAAGCCCGCTCTTTTGCCAAAGCGGCGTGTGCTCATCCATCCTGGCGCAGGAAGCCAAGCAAAAAACCTTCCGCTTCCCTGGGTTTCCAAGCTATATGAAGCCCTCCTAGGCCTTCATATCCAGCCATTTTTTTTGATCGGACCCGCAGAACGCGAAAGCGGGGTTTGTAAGGCGCTAGAGCACCTTGGTCCAATCGTGGCACCGGATACTCTCGAAGCACTTTACCGTGCACTCTGTGAATATGTCGCCTTTGTGGGGACAGACTCTGGGCCGAGTCACATGGCCTCGCTCTTGGGTCTCTACACCTTAACATTTTTTGGGCCGAGCGATGCTAGAGCTTTTGCTCCATTGGGGCCTTTTGGGGCGGTGTTTTCGAGCAGATACAATTGTACGCCATGTATGCCCGAAAACGCTCTTCAAGCATGCATGGGGGAACGGCCGTGCCTTGCCGTCTACGACCATGATCTTGTCGCTAAGATCATTCACGCATTTTTCGAAAGGGGTCAAGAATGCGTTTAACGGTTGTTTTCTTTTATACTTTAGTGGCCTCAGTAGCCTTAAGTTCCGCCCACGCCCAATTTGAGCCTAATGTTCCTTGGGCCATTCAAGAAACAATTGCCACAGAAACATCCGTTGAAATCCGTCTTCAAGCTGCTCGAATGCGCATCGAGCCGCATACAGGAGGGGTATTCCGCGTTGAGGTTGACCGTGGGGAGGGCCCGTCCGTCGTTCGGGAGAGCGTTTCCGTGATCGATACACCCGAGGTAGGGCCAGCATCGTTTCGCGTAGAACAACGGCCAGAGGAAATCCTCGTCATCACCAAAAACGCGACCTTGGGCTTGAACAAAGAAACGGGCGCAATCCGCCTGGAAGACGCTCAAAGGTTTCCATTTCTTTCCGGCCTTCGTTTTTGCTGGAAGGCTTCCGAGGAAGGAGCGTTGAATATCATTCTACCAGCTAACCCTCCGAAGACGTCCTTCTATGGACTCGGGGAAAAGGTGGGCCCATTGGACAAGCTAGGACAACGCTACGCCATGTGGAACACGGACGCTTCCGGTTACGATGCCTCAACCGACCCCTTGTACCAATCCCACCCATTTTTCATCATGCTAGACGAAGAATCCAAGGCAACAGGCCTTTTCTTGGATGCTCCATCGCCGTCCAAGTTTGACTTCGCGCAAACGACCGAGGCGGACGTTCAGATAGCCACGTTTGAACAGGCGGTACGTTTCTACCTAATCCCAGGTCCTTTCATAAAAGATGTTGTACGCCGCTACACGGCCCTTACGGGAAGAATACCCATGCCGCCCGTTTGGGCCATAGGGCACATGATCTCGAAGCTTGGTTGGAACCCCGCAAAAGAGGTCCCCGAGGTTGCCGAAAGGGCACGCAAAGAGCGAATCCCTACCGACGCGCTATGGCTCGATTTATACTACATGGACAGCTACAAGAGCTTTACTTGGAACAACGCAACGTTTGAAAACTTTCCCGGGTTTCTCGAGGCGCTGCACTCCCAAGGCTACAGGACTGTCGGGATTATCCACCCCGCCATCAAGCTAGACCCAAGCTATTGGGTTTACCAAGAAGGGCTCCGGCGGGATGCGTTCGTACGCTACGCGGATAGCAGCGTATACTTAGGGCGCCTTTGGCCAGGAACGAGCGTGTGGCCGGATTTTACAAGACAAGATGTCAGGGAGTGGTGGGGGTCCCTCTACGGGCCACTCGTCGAGGCAGGAATGGACGGGTTCTGGAATGACATGAACGAGCCTAGCGTCTTTGACCCCCATACGTTCAATAACGCATGCAAGACCTTTCCCCCTGGTGTCGTATTTTATGACAACGGGCGCTACAGCCCGCACGCAACGCTGCACAACGCCTATGGAATGCTTATGGCCAAGGCAAGCTACGAAGGGATTCAACGGCTCATGCCCAACAAAAGGCCCTTTTTGCTCTCGCGGGCAGGGTTTCCCGGGGTTCAACGCTACGCCGCAGCATGGACGGGGGACAACGCTTCCAGCTTTGCCCACCTCAACCTGCAAAACCCGATGCTCTTGAATATGGGGCTTTCAGGGCTTGCCTTCTCAGGGGCCGACATCGGGGGGTTTGCCGGTTCGGTGACGCCAGAATTGCTCGTACGCTGGTACGAAGCGGCAACGTTCATGCCGCTCATGCGCGAACACGCCGATCAGTTTTCGCTTCCTCAGGAGCCCTGGGCGTTCGGTGAACCCTACACATCCATCATACGAAAGCACATAGAGCTCCGTTACGCGCTACTGCCTTACCTCTACAGCTTGTTCTACGAGGCGCACACGACAGGGATTCCAATCTTAAGGCCGCTCGTGATGGAATACCAGGACGACCCTTCCGTCCGAAACCTCTCCAACGAGTTTCTCGTGGGAGAATACCTGCTGGTCGCACCCATACTCGACCCGGGCGTAATCGAAAGGAGCGTATATCTTCCAAAAGGCAGCTGGTATGCCTTGGAGTCCAAAGAGGTCCACCTAGGTGGACGATGGACCTTCGCACATGGCCCGCTTGATAAGCTTCCCGTCTTCGTGAAAGAAGGAGCCGTTCTTCCTATGGTAGAGCCGGGGGCAAATACGATCGGGCTGCTCGAGAAGCCTATCCGACTGGACATTTACCCGCTTCGCGGATCCTCCTCGAGAGCGGTTTCACGGATCGTTCTCGACGACGGAACGAGTCGACAAGCCGAAAGACAAATTTTCCAGTTTACCCAAAAGGCGCGTGCTTCCGGGTTTATACTGGATATAGAACGGTCTGGGGATTTCCTGTACAATCACCCATCCTTCGAAGTTCGAGTGTACGGAGAGACCCCTTCCTCCGTGATCGTGGACGGAAAGGGCTACTCCATCAGCCTCATAGAAAATGGATGCTCGTTTTCGCTGCCCTCGGAAACAAATAGGGTGGAGATCGTCTACGGCTCAGATTTTAGGTAGCGTGATCCCTCGTTGGGACTGGTATTTGCCCGATCTATCCTTGTAGGATTCGGCGCATACCTCCTCGGCTTCGAAGAATACCACCTGTGCGATGCCTTCGTTGGCATAGATCTTGGCTGGTAAAGGAGTTGTGTTTGAAATTTCGATCGTGATGTGCCCCTCCCATTCTGGCTCGAGGGGGGTTACATTGGTAATGATCCCGCAGCGAGCGTAGGTGGATTTCCCTACGCAGATCGTCATCGTGTTGCGCGGTATACGGAGATACTCGACGCTCCTCGCCAACGCAAAAGAGTTGGGAGGAATCACGCACACATACCCTTTGTAGTCCACAAAGCTTTTCGGATCAAAGCCCTTTGGGTCAACAACCGTGTTGAACACGTTCGTAAAAATCTTGAACTCATCGGCAACCCTGACGTCGTAGCCATACGAGGAAACGCCGTACGAAATGACCCCATCCCGCACCTGCCGCTCCTCGAAAGGCTCGATCATGCCAGTCTCTTGAGCCATTCTTCGAATCCAGAAATCAGGCCTAATGCATGCCACGGCTTACTTGAGGAACTTTCGGATCGTAATGCGCGTTCCCTTGCCAGCCTCGGACCAAACGTCCATCGCGTCCATAAGTTTTTTTGTCCCGGGCATGCCCATGCCAAGCGACCCGCCTGTTGTGAACCCCTCCGACATCGCCTGCTCTATGTCCGGGATGCCAGGCCCGTTGTCTTCGCAAACAACCTCGATCCCCTTCTTTGAATCTTCGTTTAATTTGGCGATCTCCACTTTTCCGGATTTCGCGTACACAACGATATTGCGGGCAAGCTCAGAGACCGCGGTTGCAATCCTGGATTGGTCGACCAATCCAAAACCTATCTGCTTTGCGTGCGTGCGGACGCTGTTGCGTGCAGTAACGATATCCGTATTGTTGCGAACAGCAACTTCTTCAAGCACCTGCCTCATAACCCTCGGTCTCTTCCGCTTCCAGTGTGCGTTCTTCCCTCTCTTTGGCTTCCACCATCTCCTTGAGCATCAAAAGGCCCTTCTCAAGGTTCAGAGCGCAGCTTACGCCTGTCATTTTCAGGCCAAGCTCTACGAGCGTGATGGCCACGGCAGGCTGCATGCCCACCACAATGGTGGGGGGCCCCATCAATCTGGCCATCCTGGCGATGTCTCGGATCATCCTTCCCATAAACGAATCGACGATATCTACCGCCGTAATGTCGATCAACAGCCCCTTGGCCTTTGTCTTAGCAATTTCTTCGAGAATGTCTTCTTGAAGCTTCAGCGCAGACTCATCGTCCAAGGCCACTTGGATAGTCACGATCAAAAAGTCGGAAATCTTGAGAACAGGTATGCGCTCCATCGTCTCCTCCCTGTAAGACAAAGTTATTGTAGCAGGTGCTTTCCGCTTTGCAAAGACGCATGAAGCAGCTCCCCTCCTTACGAAGAACCGACCTCTATGGGAAATTTAGGTAGCTGGAATTTTCGTGTGAGGCCAAAGAAGATTTCATAATTCGGAGAATCTCCCGTAAGCCCGGCTCGGCCAAGGAGCTCTCCTTGAATACGCCAAAACATAGGGAAACTCACCCCACCGCCAGCCTTCAGAATATTTTCATCGTTAAAAAAGGGACCTTGCTTCAAGCCAACGATGCGAACATCGTGGAGGTCGGAGTTCATCGAAAATTCCGTAAGGAGGCTGATGTCCCGGGCAAGAGGATAGGATGCGGAAATTCCTACGACGACCAAATCTCTTTGGTCTGCATTCTTCGTTGGGTCCCCCATCAGCCCAATCCCAACGTTAAAGTCCAATTGGAATTTCCCAAAGGTTTTTGATGTAAGAAGTAGGATCTGGACATCTGTCTCGTCTGTCCCCATCCCCTTATCGTCGGCTGCATTTGGTAGCTTCACGTTAACTCCAAGTCCAAACCGATACCCGTACAGCCGAAGGAAGGACAGCCTTGTGGCCAAGACGGCATCGCCCGAGTCCTCTTGTTTGGGGAAGAAGGGATCATGGCGCAAAAGCAAGTATTCATAGTCCACTTGAAAATCAACGACGTCGGCAAATCCAACCCCAAGCAAGACCCTCGGCACGCGCACGTAGTGCGCACCGTTCGCGGCATCTTGAAAGCCAAACCCAACCCCTGCAAGAACTTCTCCGCTCTTAAGCGGGATTGCGCTCCGAACGAGCGAGAACGTCGATGCAAAACACGCGCTACCCCCCCCTAAGCACGCCAACCAGAGAAAAGATGCAACGATAAAGCGTTTCATCAAACCACCCCCGTATGTTTTATCGGCATTGAGCGGTCAACCCGTGGGCGATTCCAAAAAAGAATCGCTTTCGAGCGACAAGGACAAACCCGGCGTTCTCCAAGGCCTCAAGGAACTGGCCTGTTGTCAAGAAAGAGCCAACACTCCCGATAAGGTACCTATAGGCTGCGGCATCGCCCGCCAACCAGGAACCGAGGCGAGGAACGTAACTTGGAGCAACGACCTCATAGAAAAGGCGATCGAACCACCCAGTGGGCTTAAAGAACTCGAGGACGATCAGCAACCCACCAGGCTTAAGCACCCTTCTGGCTTCTTTGAGGGCTGTGGGCAGATTCGGTAGGTTTCTTAGACCGAATGCGCAAAAGCAGGCATCGAAGGTGCCGCCTCGAAACGGAAGACGAAGGGCAGAAGCCTGCAAAAAAACAACCCGCCCTTCTCGGTCCTTTTGCTTCCCTATCGTGAGCATAGGCCGTGCGGCATCGATGCCGGTTATTCGTACACGGGGAGACTTTCTAAGCACGGCATAGGCTTGGTCGCCAGTACCTGTGCACAAATCGAGAATCCGCGGGGCGTGTGGTAGCCCGCGGACAACCTTTGCCATTCGGGAACGCCAGACAATATCCATGCCGAATGATAGAATATGGTTCAGCGCATCGTAGGACGGCGCAATACGCCCGAACATGCGAGAAACCGAAGACACGCGATGCGTCGTATCAGTAGAAGATTGGGGAGGGGCCATGAAACTCCAAACATGGGTTCGAATCGGCTCAAGTGTCGGCCAGGACCAGGGAACGCCGTCAGTTCGGCGGACAAAGGGAAATCTTAAATCCTTCTTGCGAATAGTATTTACTATATTTTTGCTTGGCTGTCAAATCGCCCTTTCCCACGCACATCCCTTGGAAAAAGCCACTCTCGAGGGTATCTTCCTAGGCCTACAAGAACAAAATCGGGTTGCAAACACCTCGGTATACATCGACCAGGCATGGCATGAGCTTACACGAACGCTTAAAGACATCCCGATAGCCGTTCAGGACATCAAAATCCCCCATGATCCAGGAAAACCATGGCCCTTGTACATCTCAGGTCTAGAGGACTTGGAGGGCATTCAAACGCTCCTTTCTCGAACTCTTTCGTCGGCTGAGCTCTCTGGGGTCGAGATTCGTACTATCCCGGACGACCCGGACAATATCGAAGAGCATGGACTTTTGTTCTTGCCCTACCCCTATGTCGTACCGGGAGGGCGATTCAACGAAATGTACGGATGGGACAGCTATTTTATCCTCCTTGGACTTCTGACATCTGGAAGAATCGATTTGGCGAAGAGTATTGTCGAGAACTACTTTTACCAGATTCGCCACTATCAAAAGATCCTGAATGCCAACCGGACATACTACCTCGGCCGCTCCAACCCCCCATTCTTAACGCGTGCCGTCCTCGATGTGTTCGAACGCACGAAGGACACCGCGTGGCTTAAGCGAGCCCTGCCCTTCCTCCTCGATCATTACAGGTTCTGGACGTGCCCCCCTCATGTTCTCGAGGCCGGTGGACTCTCCCGGTACTATGCGCTAGGCAAAGGACCTGCGCCGGAAGTCGTATGGAGCGAGGTGGATGAGCTTGGAAGATCGCATTACGACAGGGTAAAAGACTATTACAAGGAAAATGCCGACGTAGGGTACGACAAAGACCTCTTTTTCGACGCGGAAGCTGGAGAGCTCACCGATTTATTCTACACCGGCGACAGGAGCGTTAGGGAATCCGGGTTTGACCCCACGGCCAGGTTTGGTGAGTTTGGCGTGGATATCGTCAACTATTTCCCCGTATGCCTCAACACGCTTTTGTATATAATGGAAGACGACATCGCCGATATCCATCGTATACTGGGCGATCCCAAGGGTGCTACCCTCTTCGAAAGGCTCGCAAAACGAAGAAAGGATACAATTAACCGCCTTCTTTGGGACGAACAACAGGGAATGTACTTTGATTACCATTTTCGTTCGCGAGCAAGGCATGCTTATCCTTTCCTCACAACCTTCTATCCCCTGTGGGCCGGAATCGCATCCAATGCCCAAGCAAAGTGGATTGTCGATAACTTGCCTCGTTTTGAAACTTCATGCGGGCTTCAAACCAGCCTAACCCCCTCAGGGAACCAGTGGGACGCCCCATTTGGCTGGGCCCCGCTCCAATGGATCGCCGTACGGGGACTTCTTCGGTATGGCTATACGGAAGAAGCCGCTCGTATTGCTGAAAAATTTATCCGTCTCGTGACAGATGAGCATGCTCGAACAGGAACGATCAGGGAGAAGTACAACGTTCAGGCATGCAATATCGAGGTAGGCGATGACGTCCAATTCGGCTATCTAACGAACGAAGTTGGGTTTGGATGGACAAACGGGGTTTATCTCAGCCTCTTGCCCTTGATTGAACCGATGAAGGTGTTATACTAATAAGGAAAGAGGTCTTCTTGTGCATAACATAAATATTGAGGAGAGCTACCCAAGAATGCCTATCTACGAATACGAATGCACGCATTGCGGCCAGCCTTTGGAGGCCTTCCAGAAAGCAGGCGAGGATCCCTTGCGGACATGCCCTCATTGCAATGGAGTCCTTCGGAAGCGTATTTCGTTGAGCAGCTTCGTGCTCAAAGGGACAGGCTGGTATAAAACGGACTACGCAAGCGCTCCATCGAGCAGCCCCCAGGCTACCTCTCAACCCGAACAGAAGCCAACCGCGCAAAATGGCGGACAAAATGAAGGCAAGGAAAAAGCTGATCCTAAGCCGGTCGTCCAAGAGCATAAGAAAACGACAAACGGCTCAAGCTAAAGGAGTTCTTCGTACTCCTGAGGAGTGTTCACATTCGTTAGGCTTTCTGAAAGTCCTTGGGGGACAGCAAGTTCGATGATGGGGTGGGCACGAAGAAGGGCGTTTATGGAGGGCGTCCGTTCTTTTTGAAGCTCTCGATCGAGAACATCCAGAAACCGCCTATGGTAGAACGCGCAAAGGGGCTCAAGCCTTCCTTGAATGGTTGGAATGATTCCAAGATGGCGGCTAGAGGCTGAAGAAATTTGGCGATCCAGAAGGCTGACCATAGGAAGTTTAACCAAGGGCATGTCTACGGCACACACAAACAACCACTCGTGCCGGGCTGCCCTCAAGCCGCTAGCAACCCCGACGGCAGCTCCTTGAAGCGGATACCTATCTTGAACAAAAGGAATACCTAGCTTCCCGTAAAGATCAAAATCCTTCCCTACGAGGAAAAGCTCATGGAAGGTGTCCTTAAGAAGGGCAATCAGACTTAGGACAAAAGGCATACCTCGGAAAGATAAATACGCCTTATTTTGCCCCATACGCCGGCTTTCCCCGCCGACAAGGATGCAAGCGGAGCGACGAACCTCACTCAGGGGCATCTTGGCGCAGGAAATGCCCACTTCTTCCGCCGAGCTTTTCTTTGAGCAAGACAGACCGAACCGACATCGTCCGATCCAGCGCCTTGCACATGTCAATGACCGTCACCGCTGCAATACTTGCCGCGACCAGGGCCTCTATCTCTACACCCGTCCTGTCGAACGCTTCCACGATCGCCTCAATAAGCACACCCCGTTTGTCTTCTTGAGGCTGAAAATTAAGGGATACACGCGTCAAACGGATAGGATGGCACATGGGAATCAAAAAAGCAGATTGCTTGGCGGCAAGAACCCCTGCTGTGGTTGCTACGCCAAAGACGTCCCCTTTCTTCACATGCCCCTTTTCAATCGCCTCGAGCGTAGCAGGAAGCATCTCTACGGCTGCGACCGCACGAGCCAACCGATGAGACTCCGCCTTCCCGGCGATATCCACCATCCTGGGTAGGCCATGTTCATCGAAATGCGTCCAATCGCCCATGCATTCATGGCTTCATTGTATCAAGGGTAAAAAATGGCGGGGCCGACGAGACTCGAACTCGCGACCTCCGGCGTGACAGGCCGGCGTTCTAACCGTCTGAACTACGACCCCGCATCCGTTCTCGCTGGTGGGCGGTACTGGATTCGAACCAATGGCCCCCGGCTTGTAAGGCCGATGCTCTACCGCTGAGCTAACCGCCCTAGGCGATCTCGGCTTTCCTTGAAGCGACCAACAAAGGCTTGCTCCCTTGAGCAACGACATCCTTGTTGATTATAACTTCTTTAATATCCTTTCGGGAAGGGATCTCATACATGATGTCAAGCATAAGCGATTCCATGATCGCCCTTAGCCCCCTCGCCCCCGACTTTCGCTTGAGCGCTTCTTTTGCAATCACTTCGAGAGCATCGTCCGTAAACTTCAATGCTGCAGCGTCCAGCTCAAAAAGCTTCTGATACTGCTTTACAAGCGAACCTTTGGGTTCTTTAAGGATTCGAACAAGCGCTTTGGTGTCGAGCTCCTCAAGGGTCACCATAACCGGCAAGCGCCCTATAAATTCAGGAATCAACCCAAACCTGATCAGGTCTTCCGGCTGAGAAACGTTTAACAGGTTTTGCTTTGCGGCTTCAATAGCTTCCTGGCCTTCGGGAGAATCGCGATGGAATCCGATCGTTCTGCCCTTTAGGCGCCTCTCTACGATCTTGTCCAACCCACAGAATGTCCCGCCACAGATGAACAAAATGTTTGCCGTATCCACCTGGATGTATTCTTGTTGAGGGTGTTTCCTGCCCCCTTTTGGTGGAACGTTTGCAACGGTCCCTTCGAGGATCTTCAAAAGGGCCTGCTGCACGCCTTCACCGGAAACATCCCGAGTGATCGAGGAATTTTCAGATTTCCGAGAAATTTTATCAATTTCATCGATATATACGATGCCCCTTTGAGCTCTCTCGACGTCAAAGTTGGCATTCTGTAGAAGGCTTAGGATGATGTTTTCAACGTCCTCGCCGACATATCCGGCCTCCGTCAGCGTTGTAGCATCGGCAATGGCGAAGGGGACATTCAGGATTTTGGCCAGCGTTTGTGCAAGGAGCGTTTTTCCGGATCCAGTAGGCCCAATCATCATAATGTTTGACTTCTGAAGCTCCACGTCATCGTGCGCCTGAGGACGGTACTCAATACGCTTGTAGTGGTTGTATACGGCGACCGACAAAACCTTCTTGGCCCGTTCCTGGCCTACGACGTACTCGTCTAAAATTTTCTTCATCTCGTATGGCTTAGGAATCTGGCCCTCCGGGTAGCAGTTCCCCTCGAACCCAGCGTCTCCGGCCAGAATATCGTTGCAAAGATCGACGCATTCATCGCAGATGTAGACCGACGGGCCCGCGATCAGCTTTTTGACTTCATCCTGGGATTTGCCGCAGAAAGAGCATGTCAAATGGCCCTTTCCGGATCTTTTCTTATCCATAGGAGTCAGCTCCTTATACCCATGCGGTTATTCGTGGCGTTCCTGCATCAACCCGCCAGCTCGCTTCTTTGAGATCACCTGGTCGATGATCCCGTACTCTACCCCTTCTTCGGCGTTCATGAAATAGTCCCTATCGGTATCCTTTTCCACCTTATCGATAGGCTGTCCAGTATGGCCGGAGAGGATGAGGGTGAGTTCCGCCTTGAGCCTTAGAATTTCACGCGCTTGAATTTCGATATCCGCGGCTTGCCCTTGAAACCCCCCTGACGGCTGGTGGATCAGGATGCGGGAGTGCGGAAGTGCGAAGCGTTTTCCTTTGGCGCCGGCAGCCAGAAGCACGGCACCCATGCTCGCAGCCATTCCAAGACACAGCGTAGCCACGTCAGGCTTGATGAACTGCATCGTGTCGTAAATGGCGAGCCCGGCAGTAACCAGACCCCCCGGAGAGTTCACGTAGAGGTAGATATCTTTTTCAGGATCTTCAGACTCAAGATACAAGAGCTGGGCGATAATCAGGTTTGCAATATCCGAGTTAATAGGGCTCCCCAAAAAAACGACGCGCTCTTTTAAGAGTCTGGAGTAAATATCGTACGCCCGCTCTCCGCGAAGTGTTTGTTCGATAACCATAGGAACCAGCGGCATAAAAAACTCCCATGTTCATTGATGAACCGTTGAGAGGATGGGGCTAAGCCGCATCTCCTCTTCTAAGTGTAACATTGGCAAGGAGATAATCATACAGCTTCTCGTCGAGCAATACACGGCGAGCCTCGTCATACAAACCGGAAGGGAGCGCAACCCCCTTGTCCGAGAAACGCCTCCTTAAAAAGGCTTCTACCTCTGCATCTCCCACCTCGATTCCCGCCTGCCGGATCAATGCTTCTGAGAGGTAATGCCATTTAAGCTGTCGCGTCACCCACGCGTGAACCTTGTCCTTGTCTATATCTTTGTGGTCGCCACTTCTTTCAAGCGCCGCGATGTGCCGCTGGATGGCCTCTTCGAGCACCCCCTCCGGCAAACCTACATCGTGGCCTTCCATAAGGGCATTGGCAACCTTTTCCTTTAGAAGTTCCTTGACACGAGACTCTTTTTCTCTTTGAAGGTCATCCCTTACCCGGCCTTTAAGCTCGTCGAGTGTGGAAAGCCCAAGATCTTTTGCAAACTCATCATCGAGGACCGGAAGCTGCTTCCTTTGGGCGTGAACGAGCCTTGCCCGAAGTGTTCCGCGTTTTCCGCGAACAATCTCGGGAATGCTGGGCAAATAAGGAAAATCCCCTGTATACACAAACTCCCCCTCACCGTCCCATGGACTCTCTGGCTGGAGAGGAGCATGTCTAGGGTCAAGTACGAGGCGAAACTCTGAATCTACAATCCCCTCAAGCTCAACCTCGTGAGCCTCGCCGCGCTGTTCATGAAAGGCTCCCTTAAGCCTGACAAGATCCTCCGGCAACAAGGTATCCCCGGAGGAAAGCGATGCGTATGGCGCGTTTACCTTTTGAAGGTAGGCCAGCATAGAGAGGACTTCATCGTCTGTGACCGAGACGTTCGAATCATCAACGATTTGGAATGTTTCCAGGGGCTTCAAAGAGATTTTTGGCTTAAGTTCGACCTCGAGGCGAAAGCGGCACAGCTCTCCGGGGGTAAAAGCCAGATCTTCGACAAGCTTAGGCCGGGTCGCGAGCTCAAGGCTGTATTTCTCAATAGCCTCTTCAAGCCCTTGATTGAGAAGCCGTTCGCGTACATTGGCCTCCACATCTTTCCCAAAATACCTCTCCAAGACAGGCCGTGGGATGTGACCCTGGCGAAATCCTGGGAGACGCACGCGGTGCTTTAGTTCCTGGTAGGCCACTTTCAAGGCATCAAGGCTTTCCTCTGGAGAAACCTCAGCTTCAATAACTCGCTTCAAACCAGGAAATTCTACGAGCTCAACCCTCATACAGCCTCATGCTCCTTGCTCGATCAGATATCGATACTAAATAGACTGAAGGCGCTTTTCTGATGCAAATGGTGCGAGAGGGGGGACTTGAACCCCCACGGGTAGTCCCACTAGATCCTAAGTCTAGCGCGTCTGCCATTCCGCCACTCTCGCGAAGGGTTGGAGTGGTGGGCCGTGCAGGAGTCGAACCTGCGACCCGCTGATTAAGAGTCAGCTGCTCTACCTAGCTGAGCTAACGGCCCACTTCCAATTGCGGCGCTCATGAACAGGGCGCACCCCTGAACAGCCATGCAGCGTGAAAAGGCCCACCGATTGGTGCCCTATGTCTATCTTACCTTAAGTCGTCTCGGAGTTCCAACGGGCTCCTTTAGACGATACCTTCTGCGTTGACCACGCTAACCCTTCCGGCTAGCCGTAGGGCGAGCTCATTAAAGACTGCTACAACCCCCTTTGCTTCCTCCAGCGGTTCGGTTGCCACAAGCGGCCGGCCAATGTCAGAAGCCTGCCCAAGCCTCTGGTCTAGCGGAATTTGCCCTAAGAAGGGAACCTGGAATTGTTCGGCAAGCCTCTGGCCCCCTCCGCCGGAGAAGATGTAGGAAATCTCGTGGCATTTAGGGCAAACAAACCCGCTCATGTTCTCGACAACGCCAAGAATAGGGACGTTTACCTTCTGAAACATCGCGATTGCCTTTTTCGCATCCCCGATGGCCATCTTTTGGGGGGTGACCACGATCAGGGCCCCCATCAAAGGCGAAGACTGCGCAAGCGTCAACTGCACATCCCCTGTTCCAGGGGGGAGATCGACGACGAGGTAATCCAACTCTCCCCAAACGACATCCTCTAAAAACTGCTTCATAAGTCCGTGTAGCATCGGCCCCCTCCAAACCAGCGGGGTGTCCTCCGCCACGAGGAACCCAACAGACATAACGCTGATCCCGTAAGCCTCCAAAGGGTGGATCTTGCCATCCGGTGTCCCCTTGGGGCGCTCCCCTTCTAGCCCAAGAAGAATAGGGGCGTTTGGACCATAAAAATCCGCGTCCAAAAGCCCTACTCGAGCACCTTGTCTGGCAAGGGCTATGGCTAAGTTTACGCTTACCGTAGACTTTCCTACGCCACCCTTGCCAGAGCCTACGGCAAGAACGTTTTTCACACCCGGTATCGCCGCCTTTCCGTCGTTGGGGGTGAGGCGTGCAGCCTTAACCTCGGCCGTTAGAGAGACATCCACCGCATGAACGCCCTCAATCGCCAAGAGGGCCTTTTCGACCTCCTCTCTAATGTGCTGCTTGAGGGGGCATGCGGGCGTTGTGAGATTAATGGTTGTATGAACATTCCCCTTGGCATCGACCTTTAAATCCTTGACCATCCCCAAGGCAACAATATCCCTGTGTAACTCTGGGTCCTCCACGCTGCGCAACGCCTCAAGAAGGCGTTCACGTGCAACTGCCATACATACCCTTTCTTGCTTAGATGACAACGGCGCTAAACGGTTCGGAGCGTTTTTTCAGCACATCGATCCTATCTACAAACCCTTCTCTCGTGTAGCGCGGATTCGGATGCAGTCCTGTATCCATTCGGATAGCGTCCACGGGGCAGGCCTCGACACAGTCCCCGCAATAAATACAAAGGATTGTATCGATGTCATAACGGAGAGGATATTTCTCGACGTTCGAGTCGGGATGCTCTCCTGCCTCGATCGTAATACAGTGCGAAGGGCATGCCGTAGCGCAGAGCATGCAAGCGGTACACCGCACAGAGCCATCCGGCTTGAGCGTAAGCCTGTGAGAACCTCGGAAACGCTCAGGATAAGGCCGTTTCTGCTCTGGATACTGCAACGTTACCGCCGCAGGAATTCTTTTCGCTACCCCGAAAAGATGCAGAGTATGCAAAGACATGTTTTTAAAGAAATGCCTTGAGGTGACATACAACCCCTTCAGCACTTCCACTACGTACACCCGTTCCATGAAAGTTAGCTTGGGCCTGCTTACGGGCATCCCCTTTGCTAGCATACAAGACCTCCTAGAACTACAAACATGACTAGCCGTCTTTAGTATAACACAGATCGCTCTGACTGCTCGAGAATTCTCTGTCGTTTCGAAAACGAAACATGTAATCAATCATCGAACCATAACCGGCGGCAAGAGCCCCAAAAAGGCATACAAGTCCAATCGCCGCTAGGCTCCCTGGCCTCTGGAGGAGAATTAGGAAAAGCCCAAGGCTTTGAAGGAACATCTTGAGCTTTCCAAGTCTTGAGGCGGACATTCGCGCTTTAGAGCGGATGCCCGTCACCCAAAGCTCTCGTACGACGAACAGCGCGGCAATCCATCCTGGCACAAGGGCCCTTTCTGTGAGCATGACCAGAACAGAAAGGATCAGCACCTTATCGGCCAGTGGATCCATGACCTTTCCCCACCCGCTTACAGATTGCCAACGCCTTGCCAATACGCCGTCTAGGAAATCCGTCAGGCAACCGACGGCGAACAACCCGGCCAAGAGGCTTGGCGCGGTTTCGTTAGACCAAGAGAGCAAAAAAACGAGCAGCGCCGAGATGAGAACTCGCGACACTGTCAGGGCGTTAGGAAAAAAAACGTAGTACATACTCCTAAGAAAACCTGCTCGTATTATTTGGACGCCACGGTGGGGCCCGCCCTATCGGCGTACTCCTGGAGGAAAGATCCTACCCGTTGCAGATATACTCGGGTCTCCTGAATGTCTGGAATTCCTTCAAGCCACACCCTGTTAGGCCCGGCATTATAAGCTGCGAGCGCCTTCTGCACGTCTCCTTCGAAGGCATCCAAAAGCCATTTCAAATAACGGCTTCCGGCGTGGATGTTTTCGTTAGGGTCAAAAACATCTTGAACGCCTAGCTCTTGGGCTGTTGCGGGCATGAGCTGCATCATTCCACAGGCTCCCTTTGGCGATACAGCCAAGGGGTTGAAGTTGGACTCCGCCTTGATGACGGACTTAAGAAGGCTAAAACTGACTCCATAGGTCCTCGAAGCCTGGGTGATGATTGAATCGTAGCGATCCTCCCGTGCAACCTTGCCGTATCGAGCCTCGTAAGGAAGCTCTACGCTTACAGGCTTGGTAGAAGCGAAGGCTGCGCGCAGGGGTTGTTTCTTAGAAAAAACGATGGAGCTTTCGTTGTATCCATTAGGGAATCGCTTGCGAACGCTTGCGTAAGCTGAGCCTTTCTTTAGGTAAATCCGGGCAGATTTCCTGTAAGCCGGAGGAATCCTGGAAGGAGTGGCGTAATGAAAGGTCCCTTCTGCGTCCTGAAATACGTAGATATCCTCCCCGTGCGCACCCCCCATAGGAACGAGGCATAGCACAAGAAAGGCCGTAAGGAACATACCCTGTCGGATTCGCCTCAAGCCCGCTCCCCCCATCATCAGACCTTTCGTTTCCGCTAACCCGATTGAACCTCCTCGATTGTCATTAAAGAATAGAAGGGGATGCCACGTTTTTCAAGAGCCTCTCTCCCACCCTCTGAGCGATCGATCACGCAAAAGGCCGCAATAACGCGTAACTGGTTTTCTAGCGCCTCATCAATTGCTCCAAGCAGCGAGCCGCCAGTTGTAGCAACATCCTCAAGAACGACGACGTGCCCTTCCTTTGGGAAGTTTTCAAGGCCCTCGATTTTCCTCAGTCTTCCATGTTCCCTTGGGCCGCTTCGAACAAGGAACCCGGCAAGCGGACTCCCGGAACCGTACGACGAGTAAACCAAGGCCCCCACTATGGGGTCTGCCCCAATCACGGGCCCTCCTACGCCATCCGGGTAGGGCCTTAGGGTATGGAGAATCGAACGAAACAGGCTGGTTATCAAGAATAGCCCCTCCGGATGAAGGCTGAGCTTTTTGACGTCCAGATAAAAGGAGCTCTTCTTTCCGGAACTCAGCGTGAATTCACCCGTGTAGTAGGCGATATCCCGGACGATCTCGATGAGACGCCGCTTAAGCCGGCCAAACTCCATGCCGTTCATCAACCCCTCCTGATCGAACTGCAATTGGATAAGACCCCGTAAAACACCCAAGGCAAACCTTGGACCTTTCCATTCCCGCCGCGCCGAGCATTCCCTGCACGCTTAAGTACCGGAGCGAATCGGCCCCTACAAATCGGGCAATTTCTTGGGTTTCTAGCCTAGAGGCCAGAAGCTCCTCTTGCGAGGGGGTGTCGATGCCGAAATAACAGGAGGATACGATCGGCGGCGAACTGATCCGAACATGCACTTCTTTTGCCCCGCAACCCCTTAATAGGCCAACGATCTTCTTGAGCGTTGTCCCGCGGACTAGCGAATCGTCAACCAACACCAAACGTTTCCCCTCGATCAGGTGCCCGACAGGGTTAAGCTTGATTTTGACTCCAAAAGACCGTATGTTTTGCCTCGGTTCGATGAACGTCCGTCCCACGTAATGGTTGCGGATAAGGCCCATCTCAAAAGGAATGCCGCTTGCTTGATGGTAGCCGATCGCCGCTGGAACGCCAGAATCGGGAACGGGAATAACCATGTCTGCTTCAATTGAGTCTTCCTTAAATAGGCCCTCGCCAAAGGCCTTCCTTGTCTCGTAGACGTTTCGGTTAAACACCCTGCTGTCCGGCCTGGAGAAATAGACAAGCTCGAAAATACAAGCCGCCTGTCGAGGGGCTTGCACAATCTGCGTTCGAACGAGTCCGGCCTCGGAAACCTCTAGAAGCTCCCCTGGGTTTAGCTCGCCCAAGTATTCCGCCTCGATCAGGTCTAGCGCGCATGACTCGGAGGCCACCACGACGGCACCTTTGACTTTCCCAAAGCAAAGAGGGCGAAAGCCAAGCGGGTCGCGAAAAGCCAAAAGGCGGTCCTGGGTCAAAAGCACGACAGAGTAGGCTCCACGGACATCCATCATCACCCTGGCTATGGCCTCTTTTACCCCTAACCCCTTGTAGAGTCCAAAGAAGTGTCCAAAGATCTCCGAATCTACGGAGCTAGACAAGTGCACATCTTTTCTGGCTAGCAATTCGGCCAATTCTGGGTAATTGACCAGGTTCCCGTTGTGGGCTACTGCAATACTCTGGCCCTCGTGGTCCACCAAAAGAGGCTGAAGGTTCTCCGCTTCCTTCGAGCCGGACGTGCTATAGCGAGTGTGCCCGATCGCGCAGGTGCCGGGCAGCTTCTCTAAGACATCCTTCGTAAAGATATCCGCAACGAGGCCTTTACGTTTGTAGAGGCAGAACCTGTCCTCGTGAGGCCGAAGAGAGGCGATCCCAGCGCCCTCTTGTCCCCTGTGTTGGAGGGCGTAAAGCCCCAAGTATGCAATATTGCTAGCCTCCGGGTGTCCCCACACGCCCACCACGGCGCACTTCTCTCGCAATCGTCGGTCTGTCACTTTATTTACTCCAAAAAAGCCCTAAGGCTCAAAGTGTATTTCAAAAAAAGGTCCTCCATTCTTGCCGCGGTGTTTTGGCCAAGCCAAACCTCCGGTTCGCTGATCACCTTGCCTAGGTAGGAAGACTTAAAGCCGGACAGGCCGGTCTGCTTTAGGAGTCTAGGCTCTTCGGAAGGCTCAACGGCCGCAACGAACCGGGCACAGCCTTCTCCAAAGCCGTTTACAGGGTCTGAGCAGAACTCAGGGTCAAGCTGAATTCCGTGCGAGTCTAGTAAGGCAAGCGGCCGATCCGCATGTTTCGCTTGCTCGAGCAAGCGCTTGACGATGGAAATAAGCGTCCCGCCCCCACCTGGCGTGATGAGTCGGATCGAATCTGCCCTGAGCGCTGTCGCGAGCGTGAGGAGATCCCTGTGACGTTTGAAATCTGCGGAAACAAGGCCCTCGTCAGCCCATTCTGCAGGCATGAGGCGATTCAGCTGGGAACCTTTAAGCGCGGGTTTGCCGTATTCGATGACCCAAAGCCTGTCATTCGGTAAGAGTGGTTTTTGGCCTACCTCTTCAAGCGGGATTTGCACCTCTCCAACCATACCAACCACGGCCGTCGGGAGAATGCTCGCATCCTCGGTTGTGTTATAAAGGCTTACGTTGCCGCTTACGACCGCTATGCCTAGCGCCTCGCAAGCCTCCGCGAGGCCTTCGATCGTCTCCTTTAGGGCATACATTATTTTTGGGTCTTCTGGGGTGCCAAAGTTCAAACAGTTGGTCATCCCTATGGCCGTGGCTCCAGAACTGGCCAACGCAAGGGAAAGCCCCGCGATCAGCTGATGCGCTGCCCCTCTCGGGTCGGACACGGCAAGGAAGGGCCTTGAGCCCACTACGACGGCAATGGCCGTATCCCTTGTCGGGTAAACCCGCAGGATGGAGGGGCCAAGCGAAGGGGGAACAAGCGTGCGGATCCCAACCTCGTGATCGTACTGTCTGTAGATGTCCTCCTTGGAGCCCACGCCGGGGTGCCCAATCAAGCGTCCAAGGGTTGTTCCGAGCCGCTCGGCGGAAAACGACCCTATGGGGCCGGTCGCTCTCCCTTGCTTCGTAAAGGGTGGTGCCATGGGGCGGTTTAAGCGAGGGGCGGCCTTTAAGACGCGGAGGTGTGGGAATCGAATCAAGGGCTCACCCCGGTAGAAGACCTCTATCTCTTCGCCCTGGACGAGTTCGCCGATCACGGCGGCATCGAGCTCGTACCCCTGGAGAACCTTCAGGACCTCTTCGGCGTTTTCGGGCAAGACCACATAGACCATCCGCTCTTGAGATTCCGAAAGGAGGATCTCCCAGGGCTGAAGCCCCTTCATGCGCAAGGGGATGGCGTCTAGGTTGAGTCGAACCCCGATATTGCCCTTGTAGGCCATCTCAAAGACGGATGAAACCAGCCCAGATGCCCCAAAATCTTGACAGGACAAGGCAAGCCCTCGCCTCGCCAGCGAGAGGGTCGCCTCGATCAGGAGTTTCCCTTTGAATGGGTCGCCAACCTGCACCTGCGGGCGTAGCTGCTCCACCCCGACACCGAAGGATTTGGACGCCATCCGGGATCCGTAAATTCCATCCGGGCCGGTCTTTTGGCCGGCATACACAATAAGGTTGCCGACCCCTCTAGCCTTTGCGCTCAGCATGGCCTGTCCTGGTTCGAGCACCCCTACGGCCATCGCGTTGACCAGACAGTTTGCGTTATACCCCACGTCGGAAACGAACATGCCCCCAACCGTAGGGACGCCGACACAATTACCATACCAAGCAATGCCATCGATGACGCGGGAAGCGAGGTAAGGGGTTCGCCCAAAATCCGGCTCACCAAAAAACAGCGCGTCCAAGAGCGCGATGGGCCTGGCCCCCATGGCGAAGATGTCCCGGAGGATGCCGCCTACACCCGTGGCCGCTCCTTGAAAGGGCTCAATGAAAGAAGGATGGTTGTGGCTCTCCATTTTGAAGACCACGACGGTTCCATCCTTAAGACGTACCCCGCCCGCGTTTTCATCGATCCCCCCGAGGCGCGTTCCGAGCGCCTGAAACCGTTCAATCAGGAGCTTTGAGCTCTTGTAGCTGCAATGCTCGTTCCAAAGCCCTTGGGTGATCGCCTCCTCAAGCGTGGTGGGCTCTCTGCAAAGCACGGAGGCAAGCAATGCCCGCTCTTCCTCCTCGAGAATCACTTCGTCCACGGATAGAAACTCCTTCGTGCTCTGAGACTAAGAGGCTTGGCTTATCCAAGAAAGGACGCCTCGGAACAGCACAAGACCATCCTCGCTTCCCAACAAACGCTCTGCCGCCCTTTCTGGATGGGGCATGAGCCCGACAACGTTCCCTTCCTCGTTTGAAACGCCGGCAATTGCTTCGATCGAGCCGTTCGGGTTAAAGGCATCGTCTTGGGCACCGTCCGGGCTCACGTACCTAAAGAGAATTCGACCGGAGTCGTTCATGCCTTTTAGGGCCTCTTTCGTGACATAATAGCTCCCAGAATGGTGCGCGATCGGGAGACTCAAAACCTGGCCCTTATAGGCCGATGCCGTAAGGAAGGACCTTGTCGAATCGACCCTGACCCACGTCGGTTTGCACACAAACCGAATCTGACGGTTCTGCATGAGCGCCCCTTGAAGCATCCCCGCCTCGAGCAGGATTTGGAATCCGTTGCATATGCCGAGCACCAGACCCCCCTTCGAGGCAAAATCCTTGATGGCTGCCATGATGGGAGAGTAGCTTGCCAAAGCCCC
This sequence comes from Nitrospirota bacterium, assembly GCA_011620345.1. Lineage (GTDB taxonomy): Bacteria > UBA2233 > UBA2233 > UBA2233 > UBA2233 > UBA2233. The sequence continues at coordinate 121,104 of WOZJ01000050.1, read as the reverse complement.
GGGCCTTAGGTAGTCGCCGTAAGAAAACCCTCCAGGCAAAACGACCAGGTCCAGCCCCACGAGATTTGTTTCTGTATGCCAGAGTATTCGCGTAGACCATCCAAGTACATCCTGCACAACGTGTACCACGTCAAGGTCACAGTTTGACCCAGGAAATACGACAACGCCAACCTTCATGGTTCCTCGCTTTCCACGCGGCACTCTACATCCTCGAGCAATGGGTTGGAAAAGAATGTTTTCCCTAATTCTTCGAACCGCTCCTTTCTCTCGGCCTCTAAGAGGTCTCCCTCTATCTCGAGCACGACCATTTTGCCCACGTGAACCCTAGATACCCCGAGTACACCAATCCGGTCGAGAATCCGCTGAAGGGCCTCTCCCTGAGGGTCGTGGAGGTCGGGCTTGGGGGTTATGTTGTAAAAGAGCTTCACAGCGAAACTTCCTTGGGAAAATCCGGGAATAGCCGGTTCACGACCTCAAGGTAAGCCTCTTCGACCTTCCCTAAGTCCCTACGAAAACGGTCCTTGTCAAGTTTTTCGAGCGTTGTCGCATCCCATAGCCTGCAACCATCCGGGGTAATTTCGTCAGCCAAGAGAATTTGCCCGTCAGCGCGGCCAAACTCGAGCTTAAAATCCACAAGCAGGATGCCCGTCTTCTGGAACATCTCCAAAAGTAGTCCGTTGACAATCAGCGCCTTCTCTTTGATGGCATTAAACTCATCTTCGGTCGCAAGGCCGTCGGCCAGAATAAAATCCTCCGATATCATCGGGTCGTCCAGCGAGTCGCTTTTAAAGAAGTATTCCCTTACGGGCTTCCTAAGCGGTGCACCCTCTTCCCGCCCCATCCGTTTGGCAAGCGAGCCCGCAACGCGGTTCCTAACGACCACCTCGACCGGGACGATCTCGACCTTCTTCACCGTCAATTCCCTGTCGGAGGCTCGCTCCAAAAAATGCGTAGGGATTCCACGATCTTCGAGGTAGCTGAAGATCTTGGCGGTTATGTAGGCGTTGATAACACCCTTATTCGCAATGACCCCCCGCTTCTTCGCGTTGAACGCTGTCGCGTCGTCTCGAAAGTAAAGAACGAGCCGGTCTGGCATGTCTGTTTCGTAAACAACCTTTGCCTTTCCGGTGTAAAGAGCTCGCCCCTTTTGCATGGCTTCACCTCACATTGATAAAAAGGCTAATCTTGAATAGAAGGACCCAAACAACGCTCATAAACGGTATCTACGTGCTTAAGGTACGGCCCCCAAGAAAAGAGCTCCTCAAGCTCCTTGTCGGAAAGTACCTCGCGCACGTTTTGATCTTGTGCTATGCGCTCCTTGAACGAGCCGCCTTCTGAAAAGGCATCGAGGGCCGCCTTCTGTACTGCCTCATAGGCTTTTGTCCTTGTCATACCCCTTTCGGTCAATGCAAGGAGGATGCGCTGGGAATAGACCATCCCCCCCAAGGCCTCAAGATTGTGCAGCATCCTGCCTTTATGGACGATAAGCCCATCGAGAATGAACGCAAGCCGGTGGAGCATGAAATCGGCCAGGACTAGGGCATCCTCGCCGATCACACGTTCTACGCTCGAATGCGAGATGTCCCTCTCGTGCCAAAGAGCGACATCCTCCAAGGCGGGGCCTACGTAGCTTCGCATCAGCCTTGCCAAACCGCAAAGGTTCTCGCACAGGATAGGGTTCTTCTTGTGCGGCATGGCCGAAGAGCCGCGTTGGCTTCTACCGAAGGGCTCTTCAAGCTCTAGCACCTCCGTGCGCTGAAGGTGACGGATCTCGAGCATGATACGCTCGATCCCCGCAGCGAGCAAAGCCAACTGGAGAAACAAATGCGCATGCCGGTCCCGTGGGACGACTTGCGTCGATAGGGGCTCTGGCTTGAGGCCTACCTTCTTGAGCGCGCGTGCTTCAACCTCGGGAGGAAGGTGGGCATACGTCCCGACCGCGCCGGAAATCTTTCCGTAGGCAAGCTGCTCCCTGGCCTCTTCAAGCCTTCCGATATTTCGCTCTAGCTCTTTGTACCAAGACAGCACCTTGAGGCCAAAGCTGTAGGGTTCTGCATGAATCCCGTGGGTCCTGCCAACCATGACCGTGTCTTTATGTTCGAGCGCAAGACGCCTTAAAGAATCGAACGCTCTCGTTGCCCCGCTAAGGACAAGGTCGAGTGCATCGAGCAACTGGCATGCAAACGCGGAATCAACGACGTCCGAGGATGTCATGCCGTAATGGAGAAAGCGCCCGTGCGTGGGCATGCGTGCCGCGGCGTACTCGATAAAAGCGATGACGTCATGTCCGCGCTCTTTTTCAATCTCAAGAATCTCTTGGACGTCGATCGAAACTGCCCTTAGCTCGGACGCTGCTCCGCTAGGGACTACCCCTAACTCTTCCATTGCTTCAAGGCATGCCGCCTCGATGCGCTGCCAGTAGGCATAGCGCGAGGAAAGCGAGAAAATCCCGCTTGCTTTTTTCCGTGCATACCTTTCAATCATGCCTGCCCCTTGGCCCTAAACGTGCCATTTCTATAAAAAATGCCTGCAACAAAAACACCAAGGCAAAGCAGGAGATGGGCCTGGTTTTCCGCGTTCATTCTTGCTCCTTCAAGATCCTAGGGTTGCTATGGCCTAAAAGACCAGCGCATCTTCGCGCTTTAGACGGGGTTGTAGGATAGGACGCTTCGAATGGAACAGCCTTGGTGCAGCATATCGAACGCTTCGTTTATCCTCTCGATGGGAAGCTCATGCGTTACGAGCTCGTCTACAAGAATTTTGCCGGACATATACCAATCGACAAGCTTGGGGACATCTGTCCTTCCCCTTGCCCCTCCAAAGGCCGAACCCTTCCATACCCTCCCCGTCACAAGCATGAAAGGCCTGGTTGAAATTTCCTCACCCGCACCGGCAACCCCGATAATGATGGATGTCCCCCATCCTTTGTGGCAGCAGCCGAGCGCCTGAGCCATGACCTTTACGCTTCCGATACATTCAAAGCTGAAATCCGCCCCGCCCTTCGTAAGATGGAGCAGGTACTGGACGAGATCTTCACCCAAATCGGAGGGATTTACAAAGTCTGTCATGCCGAAGCGTTCGGCGATCTCCTTTTTGGCCGGGTTGATGTCGACGCCCACGATTTGCTCCGCCCCACAAAGCCTTGCCCCTTGAATAACGTTAAGGCCAATACAGCCAAGTCCGAAGACGACGACCCGGTCACCGGGGCGAACCTTGGCCGTGAATACCGCGGCTCCTACGCCCGTCGTTACGCCACAGCCAATTAGGCAGATTTTATCGAAAGGGGCATCCTCGCGCACCTTTGCCACGGAAATCTCGGGCAGGACGATAAAATTCGCAAACGTCGAGGTTCCCATGTAGTGGTAGATTGGCTTGCCCGATAAGGAGAAACGCGAAGTTCCGTCGGGCATGAGGCCCTTGCCCTGTGTTTCCCGTATCGCTTGACAGAGGTTTGTCTTTTGAGAAAGGCAGTATTCACACTCTCTGCACTCAGGCGTATACAAAGGAATCACATGATCGTCTTTTTTTACGCTCCTCACGCCTTTACCTACTTCGACAACAACACCGGCGCCCTCATGGCCTAGAATGGAAGGAAACACCCCTTCGGGGTCCTTGCCAGAGAGCGTATAGGCATCGGTATGGCATACGCCCGTTGCCTTGACCTCGATAAGCACCTCCCCTTCTTTGGGGCCTTCCAACTCAACCGTCTCGATTTGTATGGGCTTGTTTGGCTCGTAGGCGACCGCAGCCTTTACGCGCATCGAGTACCCTCCATATTAAAAGAAGCTTGAAAGAACTTCGTTGGAGACAAGGTATCCTTTAGGGGTGAATCTGAGCCGCTTTTTAGATAGTTCGAGCACTCCGGCACTCATAAAACGTTCGAGTACTCCGGCGTGCTCCTTAAGAATATCCCAACCATACAAGAAAAAAAAGGACTCAAGGTCCACTCCTTCCGTCTTGCGCATCCCCATCATGAACGCTTCTTTTCGGCGATCCTCCAGGCTCATCTGGATTGAGCGAGCCCTTGCATTTCCTTTCGCACCCACTGCCCCAAGGTAGGCAAGGAGACCCGTCACATTCCAAAACCGCTCCTCAATGGTGTAAGAATGGGCGCTTGGACCAAACCCGAGGTAGGGCTCATCCGAGAAGTATTTTAGGTTGTGGCGGCTGGCATACCCAGGAAGACAAAAGTTGGAGATTTCGTAGTGCACATAGCCCTGGACGCTTGTAAGCTCCAGAAGCCTTTCGTACATTTTCACCGTAACGCGCTCTTTGGGGAGCAAGGCGGAGACCTGCTCTTTAGACCATGCCGCCCCTTCGTGGATATCCAGAATATAGGCCGAAAAATGCTCTGGCTTTAGGGCAAAAAGGACGTTTAGGCTCTCTTCCCATCGTTGCAAGGTTTGGTGAGGAAGCCCAAGAATGAGGTCTATGCCGATATTTCTAAAGCCAGCCTTCCGTAATAGAGCAAGCGCCTTGAGGGTATCCTTTGCGTTGTGCCTTCTACCCATGAAGCTCAGCTCATCGTCATGAAAGGACTGCGCTCCAACGCTGACCCGGTTGATACCTGCCCCGGCCCAAGCATCGGCCGCTGCGGGAGTGATCGTTTCCGGGTTGGCCTCGAGGGTGATTTCGCCGGCATCACCCGTAAAACGTTCCCTTAGGGCCCCTAAGATTTTTCCAAGCTCAAGAGGGGCAAGGAGCGACGGTGTTCCTCCCCCGAAATACACCGTGTCGGCCTCAACCCTTTTCGCCTTGCCTATTTCGACGCAGAGGCTTTCCACGTAGCGCGCTCGAACATCTTCTGGAAATGGCGCCGAATCAAAATCGCAATAGGCACATTTTGAGAGGCAAAAGGGAATATGGATATAAAGGCCTGCGGGGGCTTCTCGCGGGCATCCCTGAATGTTTGGCCGATTGGGTTTTTCCATGGTCATGATCGCACCGGTGCCGCCAAACATCTAGGCTTTGAGCTTGGCCTTTTCTAAGTACATGATAAAATTAAAGAAATGGAACCTGAATGCAATCCCGACACAAAGAGGAAAGAAAAGAGTAGATGAAGGTCCAGAGTTCGTTCGATAGTCTGATAGGCCTTGCCAGGCATCACAAGCAAACGTTTGGCCGTCAAGTAAACGCCGAGATCTACAGGCCAACGGAAAACCAGATCCTTGCCGTTGTAAGGATGCACGACGACTACCATGACATGCGCCTTGCCATGCTCATAGGCGCCAAATCGCTTACGATCGAGGGGATCGACGCCCGAATGGACCGTATTCCTTACCCTATCTGCGAACAAGCGATCGCCTCGCTTGAGTCTATCGAAGGCTTGTTCATCTTCAAGCGAGGCATTCTTAAAGAGATCAAAACATTGATCCCGCGGGCCTACGGCTGTACTCATCTAGGCGAGCTTATCGAGGCGGGCCTACGCTCGCTGTTTGCGGAGATAGAGCCTTCCATGCTTCAAAAATATAAGGAGCAAATCTCGTCCCTCTCCTTAGAGGAAAAGCGCCACCTGTTTATGCGGCACGAAACATTGCAGAATACCTGCGTAGCATTCAACACCGACAACCAAGACCCGAACATAGCCAGCTCCGCCGGGAAGACCCTAGAGGCATTGTTCAAAAAATGATTAAGGGGTTACGAATCCGAGGTAGAAACCCTAAGCTCCAAAAGAACCTCTTCCATTAACCCCTCGAGAAGCCCCGCGTCGGATACGACAATCCCGGGCTTTCGAAATGCCTTGACGGCCTCGATCACGAGCAGAGCGCCAGCGACAATCACGTCCTCCCTGCCAGGTTTGAGACCTCGGATCGCAAGACGATCTTTTGAGGGAAGCCTGATAAGCTGCTCAAAGACGGTCTCCAGCCTTTGCTCGGTCAGGATATAATTCTGGATCAGCAGAGGGTTGTAATCCGCCAAGGCCATGTCGATCTGGGCGAGCGTAGTGAGCGTACCCGCTGTTCCGATGAGTTGCCCTTTTTTCTTCAAACCTCCGAGACACCCTGAGGAATAGAGAATCGCTTGAAGGCGGTTTAGGTTCTCCAGAAGATAATCGCGGAGCCCTTGGATCTCTTGTGGGGTGGGAGGGTCAGAAATTAAGAAGCGCTCCCGCAACAAAACACTCCCAATATCGAGGCTTGCCATAAACGTAGGCCTCAAAGGGGTTTCGGCGTAGATAAACTCCACGCTGAACCCGCCCACGTCAATGATCAGGACCGGGTAGCCAATCGGAGTGTTCGTTGTCGATATGACCCCCTCGTACGTAAGAAGTGCCTCCTTCTTGGGGTCGATGATTTCAAGTGCAATGTCGGCTTCTTGCTTAGCACGCTCGAGAAAGTCCTGCCGGTTGACCGCACGCCTTAGAACGCCCGTTCCCACGGCTTTATAATGGGCTACCCCGAGCTCATCCATGGCGACCCGGAATTGCTTAAGGGCGTCGATGGAGCGTTCCATCGCTTCCTTGGTTAGCCCAAAAGAAGAGCTGAACCCGCCGGAAAGCCTCGTGATGACCTGACGAGAAGCAAGCTTTTTGGGCCGGATGATACCTTCTAGCGGAACCTCGCACGCCAAGAGACGAAATGCATTGGAGCCAATGTCCAGCGCGGCAACAGCTTGTTTAGATGGCCCAGAAAGTCCTGTATTCACCGTAGCTCCCTAAAGGCAATACCCAAACCCTTTTCATACTAGCAAGGCTTTGGCGAGGAATCAAGGAAGCGGCCGTCGTATTGCCAAGCCCGCATGCTTCGATTAGTATACTAAATATCAGTTGAGACAACCAAAAAAAGAAAGCAATAAATCCCTTGACGCCTCCAAAAGCCTCTGACACCATCTCCGCATGGAAGCATAAACCTTCCGACCCAAGAAAACCTGTCCCGTGCGTGGACATCATCGTCGAACGCTCTGGGGATGTGCTCTTGATCGAGCGTGCCAATCCCCCCTATGGATACGCCCTGCCGGGTGGGTTCGTTGATTATGGGGAGAGCCTCGAGCAAGCGGCGGCCAGGGAGCTTGAAGAGGAAACGGGCCTTCAAGCCGTCTGGATGGAGCAGTTCAAGGCCTATTCAGACCCAAAACGAGACCCGAGGTTTCATACGCTCTCCGTTGTATTCCTCGCACAAACCAAAGGAAGCCCCAAAGCGCAAGACGATGCCAAGGCGCTCGGCTTCTATTCGCTTCATTCCCTTCCTACGCTGTGTTTCGACCACGGCCAGATTTTAGGCGATTACATAGAGGCCAAAAGCAGGGGTCTGCTCAAAGCATTCCAAGAGTGTCAGGCTACGAGGCTTTCCGAAATGCCGAACAGCGCCAGGGAATATCTCATTTCCCTCGCAAAACAAGCAATTTCCCATGCATTACGCCATGGAACCTCGAAGCAGCCTGTGACGATCGACCTTCCTGACGAAGCGCTCCTCTATGTACAGCCTTACGGCGTATTCGTTACCCTAGAGGTCGACGGAATACTTCGTGGATGCATTGGATCTCTAGATAACCCCTCAAAGCCGTTGTACGAGCTAGTCTGGTCGATGGCCATCCAAGCGGCCTTCTTCGACCCGCGTTTTCAGCCGCTGGATGCCAATGAGTTGCCCAAGCTCACCGTGGAGATTTCTGTCCTTACGCCGCTTGCCTCTCTCAAAGATATGACCTCTATCGAAATCGGCAAACACGGGCTTATCCTTGAAAACGGCCCCCGAAGAGGCCTGCTGCTCCCTCAGGTGGCAACAGAACTCCACCTTGACCCGGTGGGCTTTCTGGAGGCAGTCTCTACCAAGGCAGGCCTCGAAAAAGACGCTTGGAAAGCATTTGAGACCAAGGTCGCAACGTTCGAAGCCTACATCCTCAAAGAAGAGCAGAATTCATAGAGCCTATCCATCCCCTTTTGAATCTCCTTTTCACCCGTCGCGTAGGAAAACCTAAGGAACCCTGGCATACCAAACGCCTCTCCAGGGACGGCGGCTAGCTTGGCCTCTTCCAAAAGCGCCTCCGCAAGGACCGCGGAAGTCTCAAGGCTTAAGCCCTTAGGGGTCCTTCTTCCAAGCAAGACCCGCATGTCCGGGAAAAGGTAGAATGCTCCGGCCGGTTTAAAGCATCGAACACCTTCGATCCTCTTCATCCCAGCAAGCATCAAGTCGCGTCTATCATGGAATTTACGGACCATGGGCGAAACGACGTCCTCCTTGAGCGTCAGCGCCTTCAAGGCGGCCTTCTGAGCGATCGAGGTTGGGTTTGATGTCGATTGGTCTTGAATCATGTTCATTGCCTTGATCACCTTGGGGTCGCCCATGATGTATCCTATGCGGAACCCTGTCATTGCAAACGTTTTGGAGACGCCGTCCACGACAAACGTGCGCTCGTAGAGCTCTTGCCCCAGCGAAGCGATGCTTTCTTGCCGAAACCCATCGTAGACAATCTCTGCGTAAATTTCGTCGGAAACGACAAGGAGGTTTTTCTCGACCACCACCCCTGCGATCGCTTCGAGCTGACGCTTGGATAGTGCGGCACCCGAAGGGTTCGACGGGGAGTTGAGCACGATTGCCCTTGTTTTTCGGCCACAGGCTTCTTTGAGAGCCTCCGGATCGGGCACAAACCCGCTTGCGATGTCAGTCGGTACGACGACAGGAACACCGCCCGCAATCGCAACCTGGTCTTTGTACGTAACCCAATAGGGGGCCGGGATCAAGACCTCGTCGCCCTCTTCGAGCAGCGCCTGAAACAGGTTATAAAGGGCATGCTTGGCGCCGCAACACACCAAAGCCTGACCTGGACTGTACTTGAGCCCCCTTTTCTCCATGATCCAGTTGCAAACGGCCTCCTTGAGTTCGGGAATCCCGCCCGTGGCCGTATACTTCGTGAAGCCATCCCGAAGCGCCTGAATGCATGCCTCTTTAATGGGTTCTGGCGTATCAAAGTCCGGCTCGCCCGCGGCAAACCCGACGATATCCTCTCCTTTGGCCTTGAGCGCCTTGACCTTGGCAGTCAAGGCAAGCGTAGGGGATGGGGCGATCTTCGACAAGCGCCTACTAAGAGAAATCTCCATGGCATACCTCCTTGTTACGATGTTTCCTAACGCTCCTTGCGAAACCTCTCTTTTAGCCTCTCTAACACATAAGGAGGGACAAGCCCTTCGACGCACCCGCCAAAACGCGCAATCTCTTTGACGCGGGTCGAAGAAATGTAAAGGTTCGTTTCTCCGGTGAACATGAATACGTACTCGAGCGAGGGGTTCAGCTTGCGGTTCATCATGGCCATTTCGAGCTCGTATTCAAAATCCGAAATGACCCTAAGACCCCGAATGATCACCTTCACGCCACACCTTTGGGCATAATCGACAAGAAGGCCATTGAACGAGTCCGTTTCGACGTTATTCAAGGTGGCCTCTTTGATGCTCCGAGCGATATGATCCAGCCTTTCTGCCACGCTAAACAGGTAGCGCTTTTCAGGGTTGCAGGCCACGGATACGATGACCCTTTCAAAGATTTTTGCCGCTCGAACGAGCAAGTCAAGATGCCCGTTTGTGAACGGGTCGAAAGAGCCAGGGTACAGGGCAACCCTACTCGTGGCCGGCGCGGACATTGCTTTCCTCCCGCTTTTCGAGGAACAAGAGTCTAGATTCTCCATAGCTTCTATCTTTGGCCAGCCAAACTTGGCCTTGAAAGGCGTCGACGAGCTTCCTTGGCCAATCTTCTTTTTTATGGAAGCGTACAATCAGCAGCCTCCAAAGTCCAGGGGCTTTCAGAAGAGCCTCCATGATTCTAGGCCCCGCCTCCGAGAAAAAAGGGGGGTCTAAAAAAACAATATCTACGCCCTTTAGCTTGTCTAAGCGCTGGATGCCCTTTTGGGCATCCATGGGCCATACCTCTGCAAAGCCTGCAAGCCCGAGGCTCTCTAGGTTCTTCGTGATGAGATCGGCCATTTTCTTGGATTTTTCCAAGAAGACCACAAAGACTGCCCCCCTGCTTAGCGCCTCTAGGCCAAACGTGCCCGTCCCCGCGCAGACGTCGGCCACCTTAGCGCCTTCGATCCTAGGCCCCAAGATCGAGAATAGAGCCTCCCGGATGACGGCCATAAGAGGCCTGGCCTCATCTCCTTTCGGGCCGGAGAATCGCCGCGTACGAAGCCGTCCCCCTTGGATTCGCACGGTTTTCCCCTCGATAGCGGTTTTATCCTGGAAACGTTCGATACCCACCAAAAAAATCATAGCATACAACGGCTTGCCCTCGACAAACGCCTATATCAACGCTTTTTTATGCTAGAACCTTGACGTGCCCCGATAAGCTGTACCATACTGCCTCGAAAATGCCTTGTCTCGCTTTCATTGGCCTCAGGATGGATACAGCAAGAAAGGGGGAACGCCTTGCGTACTGTTTCGCCTTGGAAAACAGGCCGTTTTTTCTTTACGCTCCTTATCGCCTTTGGCGTTCTTTCCGGGCGGGGGGATGCAGCATCCGTCACTCAGGATCTTCTCGACCGTCTTAAAGAAAAGGGGATCTTGACCGAGCAGGAGTACCAAGAGTTCTCCGTGCGAGCAAAAGGGGAGGAAGAGCGCCAATCTCAATCGCTCCAGGCCGGCTGGGACACGCGTCCCTACATCCGAACCAAGGACGAAGCCTTCGAGATCAAGTTCGGAAGCCGAATCCAAGAAGACTTCCGGATCTACGAAAAGAACGACAGAGACAAAGATTCCGGCTTCCAGCTAAGGAGGGCCTACGTAGAGCTTGAAGGCAAACTACTAAAAGACTGGCTGTTCAATTTTGTTGCGGACTTTGGCAACAACGACTCTCGCGTGCTTTACGCCCACATGGACTACGTGGCATTTCCTTGGCTTAGCGTCCGCATCGGCCAAGACAAAGAGCCGTTCGGGATGGAAGAGCTCTCTTCCGACAAGTGGCTCGACTTGATCGAGCGATCTATGATCACGCGCGCAACGACGCCGGAGTACAACTACGGGGTCATGCTCTACGGCAAAGTACTGGATGAATTGCTTGGCTACAAAGTCGGCTACTACAACAGCGCGAATACAGGGGTGGCTGGCTCTGTGGGCGGCCAGGACGTGGCTGGCAGGCTGGAAGTCGCACCTTTAAAGCGGCTCGAAACTCCAATAAAAGACCTGAAGGTCGGGTTTAACTTCACGGCGGGCGATCAGGATTCCTACAAAATGAAGTCTATCCGCGATCCTTCGCTTAGGGACGTGATGCCCCGGATCGAGGGCAACGGGTCCCGTTACCGGCTTGGCGGCGATGTCGTCTGGACAAAAGGGCCAGGGTCTCTCAAGGGCGAGTACATCCAAACAAAAGCAGAAAGGCCCAACAATCTCTCCGACATCGGCATCAGCGGGTTTTACGTCGGGGGCACCTACATCTTGACTGGAGAGAAAAAACAGCACAGCAAGGGCGTGAAACCCAAAAAGAACTTTGACCCCCGAAACGGCGGCTGGGGGGCCTTAGAGTTGGCCGCGCGCTACGGGCAAATGTACGTAGACGACGTAGGCGGCAATGGTATGGCAATCGCCCCGGGAGAGGGGTTCGACATGGCCGACAATATCGTCGGGAATCAGGTCGATTCGATCGAGGTAGGGGTCAACTGGTATTTAAACCCATTCATGAAATTTTCCATGGCCTACAGCCATGCAATGTACGACAAGACGGGCCCCGGGCTTTCTCCGCATGTTGGCGGCTCGTTCGAGAACAATTACGACTTCGTCCTGGGTAGATTCCAGCTGGCCTTCTAAGCTGCTTCTAAGGGGCAAAAAGGCGTGCGAGAGCGACGACCTGCACGCCTTTTTGCCCCCCCTAACCCTCCCGTGAAACGGCCTTCACGCCTTTATTCGCCAGCTTAAAACGGCTATAGAATGTTTTTCTTGATTCCGATTTGAAATTCTGCTAGGATGCACCCTTAAGGTACCCTAAATACCCATAAAAGAGCTATTCTCCCTAAAAAATGGTTGTTTTTTATGTTGAAACTGAATTGAAATTCAGAGTACTGTAAGTTTTTTGGGACATCTCACGGATGATTCTTGATAGTACACAAAAAGCTTTTTTATCACTAACCCGCAACCCCCTTGTTGGCAAGGGGAGCAAAAGAAACGGAAGGAGGAGGCATGATCGGAATCGTTTCCTATGGGGGGTATGTTCCCAGACTTCGTCTACCCCGTATGACCATGTTCCAAAGTATGGCATGGTTTGCCCCGGCCACCATTGCCGTGGCCCAGGGCGAGAGGTCGGTCTGCAACTGGGATGAAGACGCCCTGAGCATGGGCGTCGAGGCGGCCAGGGACTGCCTGAAGGGTACGGACAAGGCAGGGGTTGATGCCCTGTTCCTGGCCTCGACCACGTTGCCTTACGCAGACCGGCAAAACGCCGGCATCGCATCTACAGCGCTCAACTTAAAAAACGAAATCCTCACGGCCGATTTCACGGGCTCATTAAAAGCCGGGACTACAGCGATGATTTCGGCCTTCGAAAGCCTTCAAAGCGGAAACAAAAACAGCATCCTCGTGGCCGCTTCAGACAAGCGGGAGGCCAAGGCAGGCTATTTCTATGAGATGTGGTTTGGGGACGGGGCCGCGTCCTTGCTCTTGGGTAAGGAGGGCGTTATCGCCGAGCTCAAGGGATACCATTCCGTCAGCTACGATTTCCCCGACCATTACCGGGATGCCGCCAAGAAGTACGACTACATTTGGGAAGAACGCTGGATTCGGGATGAGGGGTATGTGAAGATCCTGCCGGAAGCCATCAACGGGCTTCTTTCGAAGTACAGCCTCTCCATCGGCGATTTCTCAAAAGTCATTTACCCGTGCTTCTTTAGCAGGGAGCACGCGGCGATCGCCAAAAAGATCGGAGCCAGCCCCCAGATGGTTCAGGGCAACATGCACGAAACCTGCGGCGAGATGGGTACGGCCCACCCCTTGGCGATGTTTATCCATGCCCTTGAGGACGCCAAGCCCGGAGACAAGCTCCTTTTGGCCAGCTTCGGCCAGGGCTCGGACGCTTTTTGGTTCGAGGTTACCGAGAACATCGCAAAATTGCCGGCAAGGAACGGCATCAAAGGCTCCTTGGCCAAACGCAAGGAAATGGAAAGCTACACCAAGTTCTGCCAGTTCCGCGACCGTCTCGGCGCCGATACCGGCATTCGGGCCGAAGTCAGCGCCCAATCCCCATTGAGCGTCCTTTGGCGAAAAAGAAAGGCGATACTTGGGTTGGTCGGGGGAAGGTGCAAGGTCTGCGGCACCCCCCAGTTTCCAAAAACGGACGTGTGCGTCAAGCCGGAATGCCATGCGGTGTACGAGCAAGAAGACTACGAATTCTCGGGAAGAAAAGCCAAAATCATCTCGTTTACGGGGGATCTGCTGGCTGTCTCTATCGACCCTCCTGCAATTTACGGGATGGTGCAGTTTGAGGGGGGAGGAAGGACGCTCCTTGACTTTACAGACTGCGAGCTGGAGAAGCTAGGGGTCGGTCAAACGGTAAAGATGTCCTTCCGCAAGCGCTGGTACGACAAAGAGCGAGGCTTTCACGGGTACTTTTGGAAAGCCGTTCCACAAGAAGAAGCCTAAGGGGAGGCAAAAGAATGGCAACGGGAATCAAGGATAAGGTAGCTATCATCGGAATGGGTTGCACAAAGTTTGGCGAGCGCTGGGATGTCGGGGCGGAGGAGCTCATCGTCGAGGCGTTCCAGGAATGTATCGAGGATGCCGGCATTGACCGCAAGGAGATTCAAGCGGCCTGGCAAGGCACTTGCATCGATGAGGTAAACGTCGGGAAAAGCGCGTTGGCCTTGGCCTTAACCTTGCATTTACCCTACATTCCGGTTACCCGAACGGAGAATTTTTGCGCCACCGGAACCGAGGCGTTCCGTGGAGCCGTCTATGCGGTAGCCTCCGGGGCCTACGATATCTGCCTGGCCTTAGGGGTCGAGAAGCTCAAAGACACGGGCTACGGCGGCCTTCCGAGCATTGGGGGGGGTTCTTTGGCCTTTTTTACGATGCCCAACATGACCGCCCCAGGAGGGTTCGCCATGCTGGCCCAGGGCTATGCCGCCAAGCACGGCCTGAGCATGGACGAGGTGAAGAAGGCCATGGCCCATATTTCGGCGAAGAGCCACTATAACGGCTCTTTAAGCCCCAAGGCCCACTTGCAAAGGCCGGTTTCGGAGGATCAAATCTTAAATTCCCCGATGATCGCCTACCCGCTGGGCTTGTATGACTGTTGTGGCGTAAGCGACGGGGCCGCGGCGGCTATCGTGACTACGCCGGAAATCGCAAGAAGCCTGGGCAAGAAAGACTATGTCACGGTCAAGGCCCTGCAAATTGCCATCAGCAGCGGCGAGGAGCTCCAGTACGACAACTGGGACTTCGATCATTTTGTAACGACCTCCAAGGCCAGCTCCCTTGCGTACAAAGAGGCCGGGGTGAACAACCCCCGGGAGGAGGTTAGTATGATGGAGGTACATGACTGCTTTTCGATCACGGAGCTCGTGACCTACGAGGATTTGCACATCTCCGAACGGGGAAAGGCGCCAAAGGATGTCATGGAGGGCTTCTACGACATAAACGGGAAGATTCCCTGCCAGCCCGACGGAGGCTTGAAATGCTTCGGCCATCCCATCGGTGCCTCCGGAATTCGGATGCTATATGAAATGTACCTCCAGCTGCTCGGCAGGGCTGGAAAAAGGCAGATCCAAAACCCGAAGCTTGGCCTTACGCATAACCTGGGCGGCTTTCCGTTCATGAACATCAACAGCGTTGCCATCATCGGCCGGCATGATGCTTAAAGTCGGGAGGGGTAAAAAGGCTGGGCTCCAAGCTTAGGCAATCCTTTTAGCCGCAGGCCTGCCTTGGAAGCGGGCTCATGGGTCAAGAAGGTTAAGCCAAGGGTTTTTAGCCAGCACATATTCGACGGGGTTTGGCTCCAAGCATTCAACGGAGTCAGGCCCCGTTGCCCTTTGGAGCGCCTTCTTGAGCCGATCGGCAAGCCGATCTGCCAAGTGAAGTGGAACGGGCAGTTTAGTCTTTTGGACGCACTGAAGCGCGATAGAAACGGCCGTTTCTGCATCCATCCTATGGCCTGGAGATACATAAAGCGGCTTGACGTTCGTTTTGGCCCTTACGACAAACCCGATTACGGAACCATCGTCCGGATGGGTTAGGGCAGAAACGCTCCCCGCTTCCAAGGAGGGCGCTTGAAACAGCCCAAAGAGCGGCTTTTTGGCGATCCCGATCGTTGCCAAACCCGCGACTACTCCAAGGTGGCTTGCGATCCCGAGACCTCGAGGATGGGCGACCCCCTGTCCGGAGACGAACAAGACATCGGGAACGATTTTGAGCTTCGTCAGCGTCCCGAGCATCGAAGGAAGCTCCCGGAAGCTTAAGTATCCAGGAATATAAGGGAACGTCACGGGTCTCGCGTGAAAGGCCTCCTCAAGAAGTTCAAGCATCGGGAAAGACAGAACGACTGCACAGGCGAATACTCTCGGACGTCCTTTAATGGTTGCATAGGCGCAGTCTACACCCCCTACCGTCCTTAGGTTTTTGGCAAAGACGGAAGTACGTAGCGAAACCCATCCACTAAGTGCTTTTTGGAGGGCTTTCGCCTCGATCAGCGAAAGGCAGGCCATGGGCAACGCCGCTCACTCCGGCTCCGGCTTTTTTCCGAACACCTTGGCCACGACAATCGAGACTTCGTACAGAAAAAGGAGCGGGACTGCCATGAGTGACTGCGAGAAAATATCCGGTGGGGTGAGAATGGCCGCCACAATAAAGACAATAACAATCGCATAACGGCGAAAAGTGGCAAGCTGTTGGCCAGTGACAAGGCCTACCTTGGAGAAGAAGAACGCAAACACGGGCAGCTCGAACACGACGCCAAAGGCGAACAACATCTTCATGCTAAAGCCAAGAAATTCCTTGACCGAGATCATCGGCTGGATATAGTCGTTCGAGAAGCTCAAGAAATACTCGAACCCGAAGGGAAAAACGACGAAGTAGGCAAACGTGACCCCGATGGCAAAGAAGGCACTCGCCACGAGCACGAACGGGATGGCATAGCGCCTTTCTTTCTGATAAAGGCCCGGCTCGATAAACTTCCAGATTTCGTAAAACACGACAGGGGCGGCTAAGATCAACCCCCCGATAAGGCCGACTTTCATGTATACGAGGAATGCTTCTGGCAGCCCTGTATAGACGAGCTTTAGGTCTTTTGGCATTACCTTAAGCAAAGGGAGTAGCAGGATGCGAAAGATTTGCTCTGAAAAGCCGTAAGCTACCCCAAACCCCACAGCCACGGCGATAAGGCTATGGATAAGCCGCGTACGGAGCTCTTTGAGATGCTCCATGAACGGCATGACCTTCAAGTCTTGCGCCATGCCGGACGCCTTGGCTTTGAGCTGCTCCATCAAGAAACCCTAGGGGGCTGGGTTGGCGATGTTCTGCGAGAGGGAGCTTGCGGCGGGTCTTCATCGTTGAGTAGATCGTCAAACTTAAGCTCGTCTTGGATATCCCGCGTTGCCCGCTTGACTTCACCCATCGCCTTGCCAAGAGATTTGGCGATTTCGGGCAACTTCTGAGGCCCGATGATAATGAGTGCAACGATGAGGATAACAATGAGTTCTCCCGTCCCAATCCCAAACATGACACATCCCTTCCTTGCATAGAAGCGCATAAAGACGCTTTCTTCTATCCTAGTACAGGTTCAATGGCATGTCCATGTAAAAGTACGGCCTAGACATCCAAGATAACGCGGACGCTTAGGAAGCCCTTTGGCTCTTGCCGGATGGCAAAATCGTTGTAGGTAACGGCCTTAGGGATGCACCGAATACGATGCCGCTCGGGCTCAAGCGTTTCACCGAAGGCTACGAACTCGAACAATCCTTCATCCAAGCCAAGGATGGCGAACCTGGAGAACAAAAGCCTGCGGGTATCGAACGCGTAGAGTAGCTCATTCAACGCTTCGTGCAACAGGACGTCCACTCCTTGCTCATGAAAGACAAAAAAGTGGCGCTCTTTAGGCAAGACGCAGCCTAGAGGCGTAAGAAGCCCCTCGAACGCTTCAAGGGCCTCCAAAAAGAGGTGCTCAAGCCCCCTTGCCCTTACCCAGAACCCAACATCGGCCGTGTGTTCGATAAGCCCGGATGCCATAAGGCCTATGGCTCCTTTAAGAGCCGAGACAGGGCCTCTTTTGGAACCCCATCCAGCATCACGAGTTTTTTATGGCTCTTCTGTCCCTTGAGGATTGTTACGGCGCGCTTTGGAAGGCCGAGCGCTTCGGAGAGCAAAGATGCCACGGCACGGTTTGCCTCGTTGTCATGAGGCCTTTTGGACGTGCTCACTTCGAGCGACCCGTCAGGGAGTAGGGCGACCCGTTCGATGGACTTCCCCGTTTTGACATGAACGGTCAGCGTCATATTCCTACGATCGAATACGCCATATCCCGGAGCGTCGGGGGAATCACCATACGAACGAACATGATCGCAAAAATCGCTATCACGGGCGAAATGTCCAACCCCATAGGCGGAAGGATCCTGCGGATGGGCCGCAAAACGGGCTCCGTGATTCTTTCTAGGAACATCACGACAGGGTTATAGGGGTTTGGCTGAACCCATGTAATCAGCGCGGCGATAATAATCACCCACATGTAAAGCTGCAACGCCTGGTCAAGAATAAACGCGAGCGCGGTCAAGATGCGGGAGAAAACCACCATTACACTTAAACTCCTTTTTGGGGTGAAAGCATTGCCTGCGTGCGATTGTAGGCGCTCGTGATCGCTTCGATCAAAATCCCTTTAAGCCCTAGCCTTTCTAAAACAAAAAGCCCTTCCATCGTCGTCCCTTTGGGTGTGGTCACCCGCTCTTTTAGGCTCGCAAGCGAAGCGGCCTCATCCTCCTTCGCCAGCATCCCGGCCCCCAAAAACGTTTCTACGGCGACCTTCCTGGAAAGTGCAGGAGGTAAACCAAGCCTTACACCGGCCGCCGCAAAGCCCTCTAGGGCATGCCAGACAAAGGCAATGCCCGAACTGGAAAGCGCCGTAAGCGCATCCAGCTGCCCTTCCTCAAGCTCAATCGGCATCCCTACCAAAGAAAGGGCCTCTATCAGCGAGACTTTTTTTTCTTCAGGAAACCCAGGCTCACACGAAACCCCCACCGGGCATGTCCTGAGTGCAACCGCCAGGTTCGGCATGACCCTTGCCACATGGGCCTTTTCCTCGAGGACTTCGCGAAAGGCCTTGATAGGGACGCCCGCGGCGATAGAAATAAGCATAACGTCCTTTCCAAACGTCTCCCGGTACAAACGAAGCCAAGGAAGAACCTGCAAGGGTTTCAGTGCCAAAAGAATCGTCCTTGCTCTCGATAGGACCTCTTCCAATTTTTTTGTCCCTTCGAGCCCGAAAGCCTCTGCTTCAGCAACCCTCAAGGGATCCTGGTCGTGGCCGAATATCAAACCCTTGGCTCGAGGATAAGCTCCAACGATCCCCTTGGCCATCGCCGAGCCCATCTGCCCAAGCCCGACGATCACCAAAGGGAACACCCCGCCAGGTGCCTCTTGATCCACGTAATTCCCCTAATCGATTCTATTGAAGTTTGCCCGCCTGCCTCGGGCCGAATACGCGCGTTCCGACACGCACCATGTTGGCACCCGCTCCGATAGCCTGCTCAAAGTCATGGCTCGTTCCCATCGAAAGCCAGTGCATCGGGTAGCCTGCATCCTTCGCCCCTTGAAAGAGTCCGTACATCCTCTCAAAGTGCCTTCGAGAGGCGTCAATTTCGAGCTCTAGAGGAGGAATGGCCATGAGTCCAAGGACCTCGAGCGAGGAAAAGGATAGCATCTTCTCCAAGAAGCCCATGAGATCGCCCGGGAAAACGCCGGCCTTCGTCTGTTCCGCCCCAATGTTTACCTCGACCAAGCACCGCACCCGGCGATGCATGTCCTCGGCTAGGCTGTTTAGCCTTTGAGCGAGCTCGATCGTATCAAGCGTCTGGATGACCGAAAAACTCTCGATCGCTTTTTTGGCCTTGTTTGCCTGGAGCGTACCGATGAGGTGCCATTCGGCGGACAGGCCTTGCAGCTCGGCCATCTTGGCCCTCGCCTCCTGGACATAATTCTCCCCAAACAGCCTGGCCCCCTCCTTGGCGAGTGGCCCAAGAATCCAGGCGGGCTGTCTTTTGGACGCCAAAAGAAGCGCTACGGCCTCCGAAGAGCCGTGATGGCGCAGCCCTAGCTCCCTTACCTTTGAGCGAACCTCGCAATACCTGGCGCAAACCTGCTCAATTTCGGGCGCTCTTTCTTGGACGTCCATCGCGCTTTGAGAACACCTCATCCCTTCAACATAGCATGCAAGCCACGCTCGGCCAAGAGTTGCAACGGAGCCCAGAGTAAGGAACACTAAGTTATAGAAGTTTTCATCAAAGGAGGACGAACAATGGCTTGGCAGCACGTCTACGTCTTGTGCGCTCAGGACAACCTTTCCTACCTTGTCTTCGATCGAGAAATGGGACACGCTCTCGTTGTGGACCCGACCGACCCGGAGAAGGTCGAGCGTTCCCTAAAGACTCTCGGCCTTAAGCCCGCCGCGATTCTGAACACCCATTCGCATCCTGACCACACCCAAGGAAACGAACGCCTGGCCAAAGCGTACAGCATCCCGGTTTATGGGCCTGCCCGGGAAGCCGAGGCCATCCCCATGCTCCGCTATCCCATCGAGGGTGGGCAGGTTCTTGACTTGGCGGGCATTTCCATCAAGGTTCACGACACGCCAGGCCATACCAAGGGGGGGCTTACGTTTGAGGTCGAGCACGAAGCGCTCATAACGGGGGATACGTTGTTTTTCTTGGGCTGCGGAAACCCAAATGTCGGCGGAAATGTCGAGGTCCTTTATGATACGTTCAAGAGGGTCTATGCACAGTTGCCCGGTCATCTCATGGTTTTGCCGGGCCACGACTACTCTCCAAAGAACCTATCCTTCCTTAAATCCATTCTGCCTGACTTTTATGGAATTGACGGGCTCCAAAAGAAGATGGAGCAAGCCCACGCAAGCTCCGGAGTCCCTTTCTCAACCCTCGAAGACGAGAGGGAGAACAACCCTTTCTTGATGGTCTTTAGCCCCAAGTTGGCGCAGAAGATGGCTTCAAGCGTTGGGCTCGATCCCCATGACCCTAAAGCTTGCTTTTTAAAATTAAGGGAGCTCAGGAACACGTTTTAAGCAACGAGTAAGGGTACACCATGAAGTATGCCTCCTTGGCCTTGGCAATCTTGTGCGGGTTTTTTTTCTTTAAGGCATCGAGCGCGCAACCGGCCTTCGAACCCGTCCTATTCAAGACGCCAGACGGCCTGACCCTCGAAGGGCGCTTCTACCCCGGCGGGATGAAGAAAGGCGTTGTATGCGCTCATATGTTTCCCGCCGACCAGACGAGCTACGAGGCGTTGGCAAAGGACCTGGCTAGAAAGGGATATCCCGTACTTACGTTCAACTTTCGGGGATATGGAAACTCCGAAGGGTCCAAGGACATCTCAAGGATCGCGCTCGACATGAACGCCGCCGTCCGTTTCATGGCAGAACGCGTGACGTGCATGGTTCTGATCGGTGCGAGCATGGGCGGCACGGCAAGCATTCTCGAGGGCAATCATCCGAAGGTCAAAGGGGTCGTGACGCTCTCGGCCCCGGCTGCTTTCCAAGGCTTGGACGCCCGCTCGAAGGTTTCCGAGCTCAAGCCTCCAAAGCTCTTTGTTGCGGCAAAGAGCGATGCAGCAGCCTACGACAGCGCGAAGCACTTCTACGCCCACGCCCCGGAACCCAAAGAGATCCTACTCGTGGAAGGCTCAGCGCACGGCACCCGCTTGCTGGAGGGCCCAAGCGCCCCCTTGATTAAGCGAAAGCTCTTTGAATTCTTGCAGTCGTCCCTTGGGTACGGCGTGCGGCCTTGAACCAGCCTTAGAACGTACGGCTTTCTTTCCGGTCTTTGCTGTATGCATAACATTAGTATATAGTAAATACTAATGTTTGATGAACAACTAGGATGGGTTCCAATGACAACAGAAGTTTATCTCCCGCCCGATACGTTATCGCGTCCCGATCGGCCAGCCTACGAGGAGCTCTCGAAAAAGGCCGAGGAGGACCCGATCGATTTTTGGGCCGGGATAGCCCGCGAGCTGGAGTGGTTCCAGGATTTTCAAGCCGTGTTTGAAGGAAACGGCGTTACGGGAAAGTGGTTCCTTGGCGGGAAATGCAACATCGTAGCCAACACGCTCGATCGCCACGCCAAAACGTGGAGAAAGAACAAGCTTGCCATCATCTGGGAGGGCGAAAACGGTGAAACGAGGACGCTTAGCTACCATGCGCTGAACCGGGAAGTGACACGCCTTGCCACCG
This sequence comes from Nitrospirota bacterium, assembly GCA_011620345.1. GTDB lineage: Bacteria > UBA2233 > UBA2233 > UBA2233 > UBA2233 > UBA2233. The sequence goes on along the minus strand of WOZJ01000050.1, from coordinate 99,751 downwards.
TATTAAAAAGCATGGGCATCAACAAGGGCGATCGCGTCACGATCTACATGCCCAGGATTCCCGAGCAGGTCATCGCAATGCTCGCAACCGCCAAAATCGGCGCCGTCCACAGCGTCGTGTACGGAGGCTTCAGCACGGATGCCCTAAGAGAGAGGATGATGTCAGCGGAATCACGCCTATTGATCACGGCGGACGGCGGATACATGAACGGAAAGGTTGTCCCGCTCAAAGAAATAGCAACCGAGGCCATCAAGAGGGTGCCAAGCTTAGAGTCCGTCATCGTGGTCAAGCACATCGGCCAGGAGGTCTCGATGGAGCCCGGCCGTGACTACTTCTACCACGACCTGATGAGCCTCAAGCTGGCCAATTTGGTCCAAACTGAGCCAATGGATGCCGAAGACCCGCTGTTTATCCTCTACACCTCGGGCACCACGGGCAAGCCCAAAGGCGTCGTGCATGTCCACGGCGGCTATATGGTCGGGGCGTACTGCTCGACCAAATGGGTGTTCGATATCCGAGACGAAGACCGCTACTTCTGTACGGCAGACCCAGGTTGGATTACGGGTCATACCTACGTGACCTACGGCCCCCTGATAAACGGCGCCACGCTCTTGCTTTACGAGGGCGGGCCATCCACCCCTTACCCAGACAGGTGGTGGCATCTCATTTCCAAGTACGGCATCAGCATCTTCTACACGACTCCCACGGCCATCCGCGGGTTGATGCGTTACGGCGATGCCTGGCCCAAGCGCCATGACTTGAAGCAGCTAAGGCTCTTAGGCAGCGTTGGCGAGCCCATCAACCCTGCCGCCTGGAAATGGTTCCATCGAGCGGTCGGCGATGGGCAGTGCCCCATCATGGACACCTACTGGCAGACCGAAACCGGGATGATCTGCATCTCTCCCCTTCCAGAGACGCCGCTTAAGCCCGGCTCATGCGCCAAGCCTCTGCCTGGAATGGGAGCAGAGATTCTCACGGAATCGGGCGAACCCTGCGGCCCGAACGAGGAGGGCTACCTTGTCCTTACACGGCCCTTCCCTTCACTTGCCAGGACACTCTACAAAGACCCGGAAGAGTTTCAGCGGATCTATTTCAGTAAATTTCCAGGAAAATACTTTACCGGCGATACGGCAAGGCTGGACGAAGACGGGTACTTCTGGGTCATCGGGCGTTCGGACGAAATTATCAAGGTATCTGGCTACAGGCTCGGCACGGCAGAGGTTGAAAGCGGGCTTGTTTCCCATCCTGCTGTGGCCGAGGCGGCCGTGATCGGTGTCCCGCACGACATCAAAGGTAACGTGATCAAGGCCTTCGTCGCACTAAAACCAGGGTTCTCCCCCTCCATAGCTCTCGAAGAAGAGCTCAAGGCGCACGTCGGCCACGAAGTCGGTCCTATCGCGAAGCCAGAAAGTATCCTTTTTATGGACAATTTGCCAAAAACGAGGAGCGGAAAGATTTTAAGGAGGCTCTTGAGGGCGAAAGAGCTAGGGCTTGATACGGGAGACGTTTCGACACTAGAAGAGTAACAGGGCCGCGGCCTTGCCCGAAGGATGCTTCTGCCTCTAGAATTGAGATGTAAGTACACGACCGACGGCGCTCGCTTATGTTATTTGATGACCAGGAATTGGAAAGATGCTGACCGAGCAGGAGCATGAACGCTACCAGCGGCAATTGCTCCTGCCCGAGGTTCAGGAAGAAGGCCAGGAACGCCTGAAGAACGCCTCGGTAGCCCTCATCGGCGTGGGCGGGTTGGGGAGCCCGGCCGCAACGTACTTGGCTTACGCCGGAATCGGCAAGCTTCGGCTGATCGACCGCGACCGGGTGGAGGCTTCCAACTTGAACCGGCAAACCCTCCATACGTCTTCCGACATAGGAAGGCCGAAGGTCGAATCGGCAAAAGACAAGCTAACCAAAGCCAACCCTGCGGTGGCGATCGAGGCATTTCAGGAAGAATTTCATTCCCAAAGCGCAGAACGCCTGCTTTGCGACATCGATATCGCGCTAGATTGCCTAGACAACCTTCCATCTCGGATCCTTCTTAACGAGGCCTGCTTCAGAGCTCGCATCCCTTTCGTTCATGCCGCCGTCCACGGGTTTGACGGCGAGGTCGGCCTGTTCGTCCCAGGAAAAACGGCCTGCTATGCCTGCTATCTGGGAAAACGCAGGCCGCCCGCCGCCTCGAGCCCTTTCCCGGTGATCGGAACTACGCCGGGGCTTCTCGGGGTCCTTCAAGCGCTCGAGGCTCTTAAATGGCTACTGGGCCTCCCTTCTTCAACGGCAGGGAGCATTCATTTTATCCGAACGCTTTCGCTCGAATGCACCCGGATCCGTGTTGTAAAACTGGCCGGTTGTATCGCTTGCCAGGGCTAATCCCGGCAGGATAAAATGGAAGAGGTGTTTTAGCAAATCCTTAAATTAAATCTTTGGGAGTGCGTAGTGGCGCAAGAGGGTCGTTTGTTTGCCCCCGTAGGGGAAAAGGAAATCACCAGGGCTATCGTCAATACCTTTGCCAAGCAGTTCGTCGAGTATGTAGAGTCTGACTGCATCATCGTTGGTGCCGGCCCGAGCGGGCTGATAGCCGGGAGGGACCTTGCAAGGCAAGGGTTAAAAACGCTCATCGTCGAGCGGAACAACTATCTGGGCGGCGGGTTCTGGATCGGGGGATACCTGCTAAACAAGGTGACGTTCCGTGCTCCGGGCGAGAAAGTGCTCGATGAGATCGGCGTGCCCTACGAAAAGGCTCAAGAGGGTCTTTTCGTAGCCGACGGGCCTCACGCATGCTCAAAACTCATCGCATCCGCCTGCGATGCTGGGGTCAAGTTTGCAAACATGACGATCTTCGATGACGTCGTCCTTAGAGACAACCGTGTTCAGGGCGTGGTCGTCAACTGGACGCCTGTCAGGGCGCTACCGAGAGAAATCACCTGCGTGGACCCAATCGCCCTGGAAACGAAAATCGTCGTGGACGCGACGGGTCATGATGCCCTCGTTGTCAAGATGCTCGAATCCAAGGGGTTGCTCAAGGTGCCAGGGCACGGCTCCATGTGGGTCGAGGCCTCCGAGGACCTTGTTGTCGAACACACGGGGGAGGTCTACCCGGGGCTTTTCGTCTGCGGCATGTCCGTAACGACGACGTATGGAATCCCAAGAATGGGGCCGACGTTCTCGGGTATGCTTCTTTCTGGCAAGCGCGTGGCCGAGACAATCCTGGAAAGCCTAAAAATAGGGCGTTAGCGAGAAACAAGAAGCGGCCATGGACTGGGTCGTATTAGGGGCCGAAGAGCTCCTAGGGGGAGAAGCCCGTAAGCTAAAGGCCTCCATCGAGGAAACGGGCTCTCCCCTCCCCGCTTTCGCGCCCTATGTATACCGCGTTATCTTGGAAGAAAAAAACGCCGACAAAGAAACGCTCGCGGGGATGCTCGCCAAGCTGCGAATCAAAGAGCTTACGGCCAAGGTAGGCCCTAACGAAAGCGTAGAACCCTTCCCGGCAGAGGTCGCCTTTGAAGGCCGGTTTTTGACCAGCCCGGAAAAAAAACCTTACGGCATTCCTTACGAGGGGGCCTTGCTTCAAGTTTTTCTGCGGCCATTGCTGAAGCAAGCCGGTTTTTCCCGCCTATCAAGCCTTCCTGTAGTGCTTTTGCCCGACTTGCTGGCAACGTTCGAACCTTCGGACCGCCGTTACCATTTGCGGATGAATGTCTTAGGCTTCCCGGCGCTCATCTCGATTCCAGGCATCGTTCTTGCCCCTGCAAAGCCAAGGGAATACTACCTCTTGAAGCGATCCGGGTTGGACCCGGCCGGCCTCAATAGAGCCTTCAAGGCCCTGTTCATCGATCATGGGGATTCAAGGCTGCCTCGGGTCGTTGCCGGGCTTGCGCTTCAAGCGCTTGCGTATTTACGAACGGGCAACGCGTTTTGTGACGATGCAAGGTGCAGCTTGCACAACGCGCATTGGCACCATGAGTTGATCGCCCTTTACGGGCCTGATGAGGCCCAAAACGCAGGCCTTTCGCAGGACATTCCTCTTTGCTCTGCCCATTCTAGGATGGTCAAGGATTGGAAGGTTACGCCGTGACGATTGCTGGGCTGACCCAATGGCTAAGCGCCCACCAAGACCTAGGTTATCTGGCCGTGTTCGCATTCTCGTTTGCCGAATCGCTCGCGTTCGTGAGCCTCGCCTTTCCGGGAACGGTCTTGCTCGTCGTCGCTGGGTTCCTGGCGTTCCACGGCGCGTTCAGCCCCATCTGGCTGATTCTCGTCGCAAGCCTGGGGGCCTTCTTGGGGGATACGTTTAGCTTCTTTGTCGGAAGGAAAAGCTCTTGGCTGCTCAAAAGGGCTAGTCTAAGGCCCGAATCCTTCGAGATGGGCAAGCGTTTCATCGCGCGTTACGGCGTCTGGGCGCTTGTTCTAGGTAAATTCATCGGGCCGCTCCGGTGCATCGTACCGCTGCTTGCCGGGATGTTTCACATGGCTGCAGCGGCGTTCTTTGTCGTAGAGCTAGCCAGCGCCCTCCTTTGGGCAACATCGCTCACGTTCATGGGGTATTTCTTCTACCGCTCTTACGAAGCTTTTCAGGCCTATCTAAGTCTATCGGCAGGACTTGGGCTTGTGGGCGCGGCAATCGCGAGCCTTGCCGTTTTCTTGATCAAGCGACGACGCTCAGCAAAAAAGGCCTCCCAAGAACGTATGCCGTTTTAAACGGGTCATTCTACCGTTTGGCGTTCCATGCGCCATGGAGTATACTAAACAGGTTATCCACAAAACATCCATAACGTAAGGGGGAATACCGTGCAGCGCAAAAGGCGCTTCGAAGGGGTGGTCATGATCACCCAGGAACGGTGCAAAGGTTGCACCGTTTGCGTTGAATTCTGTCCTGTTCATGTCCTTTCCATGTCAGACGCCTTCAACCAAAAGGGTTACCACTTCCCGGAGCTCAAAGATCCGGAAAAGTGTTCGGGGTGCGATCTGTGCGGCATGTACTGTCCCGATTTTGCCATCTACGCGTTCAAGCGTGAAATGAAGGAGGCGTCTTGATGGCTGAGCTTCTCTACCAGCATGCCGAGCCCGAGGCAGTTCTTTCGGGCACTCATTTTATGGATGGCAACCACGCTGCCTGCGAAGGTGCGATCGCTGCCGGTTGTCGGTTTGCCGCTGGCTATCCAATCACACCCTCGACCGAGATCGTCGAACGCTTCGCCGAACGGGCGCCACACGTAGGCGCCATGTTCATCCAAATGGAAGACGAGATCGCATCGAGCATCTGCCTGCAAGGTGCGGTTTGGGGAGGACTCAAGGCCATGACGGTCACCTCAGGCCCTGGGTTTTCGCTCATGATGGAGCATACGGGGTACGCCGCCATGACGGAGACTCCATGTGTTTTTGTCGATGTCCAGCGCGCAGGCCCATCGACCGGCCTTCCAACGCTTCCCGCTCAAGGCGACATGCTTCAGTGCCGCTTTGGATCGCACGGGGATTACGAAGCGATCGCGCTCTGTCCTTCAAGCGTCCAGGAATGCTTTGATTTCATGATCGAGGCTTTTAACCTTGCAGAAGCCTACCGGGTTCCCGTGTTTTTCATGATGGACGAGTGTGTCGGCCACATGACAGAGAAGCTTGTCATTCCGGATGCAAGGGAAATTTCTGTGCTCGGGCGGCGCTTTACGAAAAAGCCCCCGGAAGAATTCCTCCCTTACGCCCCCGGAGAGGACCTCGTTCCCGAAATGGTCAAGGCGGGAGACGGCTACCGGTTCCACGTAACCGGCTTAACGCACGACGAACGAGGCTACCCATCTACCACCCTTGCAACCCAAAGACAGCTCGTCGTAAGGCTTATCGAAAAGATCCAACGAAACGCCCCAAAAATATGGAAGTGGGAAGAGCGCAACCTTCAAGGCGCGGAAGTCGCGGTGATTTCCTACGGAATTTCCGCGCGCGTGGCACTAAAGGCGATAGAACTCGCCAAGCAAGATGGCATTCAAGCGGGCCTCTTTCGGTTAATCACGGTATGGCCTTTCCCCGGCCAGCGCATCCAGGAGCTCGCTACGCGGGTTCGGGCAATCGTCGTCCCCGAACTTAACCTGCGAGGCCAGGTGGCCAACGAAGTCGAGCGCGCCGTCCAGGGGCGTTGCCCGGTCGTTCCAGTAGGTCATCCGGGCGGTGGCGTTCATGACCCTCAAGATATTTTTCATGCGATCAAGGAGGCCCTTTCATGAATTCGAACGATTCCACCGAATGCACTCTACCGCTCAACCCGGTTGTTCCCTTCTTACGGACGGAACGCATGCCTCATATCTGGTGTCCTGGTTGCGGCATCGGGACGACCGTCAACTGCTTTGCCAGGGCGGTCATGGACTGCGGTATCCCGCTCGATGAGCTTGCCATCGTCTCAGGGATAGGATGCACGGGCCGGGTTGCGGGTTACCTGAAGCTCGATTCGTTCCACACAACCCACGGCAGGGCCATCCCGTTCGCAACGGGGCTTAAGCTCTCCAACCCAAAACTCCATGTCGTCGTGTACTCCGGCGACGGCGACCTCGCCGGTATCGGGGGGAACCACTTTATCCACGCGGCAAGACGCAACCTTGACCTCACGGTCATCCTGGTAAACAACTTCACCTACGCGATGACGGGAGGCCAAGCAACACCGACGGCCCCAAAAGAAAGCATAGAAACGACTGCCCCGTATGGCGTGTTTGAGGAGCCGTTCAACCTCCCCCACCTCGCCGCTTCTTCCGGGGCCGTTTACGTGGCCAGGTGGACTGCCTACCACGTCGTCCAGACCAAAAAGGCCATACTGGAAGCACTTCAGAAAAAAGGGTTTTCGTTCGTGGAAATCCTTGCCCCCTGCCCCACAATTTACTTAAGACGCAATCGCCTTGGCGGGGCCGTCGAAGAGCTGAAATACTACAAGGAGCACTGCGTGATACAAAACGGGGCCGATACCAAAGATGTCGGCATAGACCTTCGACACCAGGACAAGGTCACGATCGGCAAGTTTCTCGACATCGAGAAAAAGGAGTACTACGACGCCTACCAAGAGCACTACGCAGGCCTGCTAAAGGGCGGAAAACAAGCAGTCGCGGGGGCATAGGCAATGGATAAACGCATCGAAATACGGATTGCTGGGTTCGGCGGTCAGGGCGTCATCTTGATGGGCATCATCTTAGGAAAGGCCTGGGCCCTGTTCGAGGGGAAAGAAGCCGCCATGACGCAGAGCTTTGGACCTGAGGCCAGGGGAGGCGCTTGTAGTGCCCAGGTTGTGCTCGAAGAGGGGAAGGTTCTCTATCCTTACACGACACAAGCAGACATTCTCGTAGCCATGTCGCAGGAGGCCTATAATGTATACGCCAGCTCTCTCAAGCCCGAAGGAACGCTCCTAATCGAAGAAGAGCTCGTCAAGCTTGAAAAAGCCTTACCCGCACTACGAACGTTCGCCATTCCAGCAACCCGGCTAGCCGAGGAGGCCGGCCGCAGGATGGTCACGAATATCGTCATGCTAGGGTTTCTCACTGCAACCACAGGTATTGTCTCGAAGGATGCGATGAAGCAGGCGGTGGAAAGCTCAGTCCCCAAAGGGACGGAGGCTCTAAACCTCAAGGCGTTCGAGATGGGATACACCTACGGGCTCGAACGCTACGTGGCGAACTAAATCGTGCCACCTCGCCGCAAAGCAAGTCTGGCTGGCATTTTAGAAAAGAAACAAAAAGGCAGCGATTTGCGGCCAATCCTTCCGTAAGAGGTGTCGATACTCTTTTTTTCCGTGCGTTTGGTTGTATAATAGAAAGGAGCGGCCTATGGAGGCCGCTCCTTGTCTCATAAGCGGGCTTCCCGCCTCAATCCTTTAAGGAGGAGCGATATGCCATCCGATTCGGGCCTTGCAAGCCAAGAACGCACGATTGTCAACAAAGTTACCGTACGCTTTGCGGGCGACTCCGGCGACGGCATGCAGCTGATAGGGAACCTTTTTGCAACGGAAGCCGCCTGGATGGGAAACGACCTAGCCACCTTTCCAGATTATCCCGCAGAAATCCGGGCCCCGATTGGAACCCTGAACGGCGTAAGCGGGTTTCAGCTCCAGATCGGGGCATCCGATGTTTACACGCCAGGAGACAACCCAGACGTCCTCGTCGCCATGAACCCCGCAGCCCTCAAAGTAGGCCTCAAGGGGCTCAAAGATGGCGGAATCGTGCTTTTGAACACCTCGAGCCTTACAGAGCGTAACCTCCAAAAGGCCGGTTTGACCAAGGAAGACTTGGACCGTATCAAGTCCAGCTACCGCCTCTACGAGGTCGAGATCACCAAGCTTACCCAGCTTGCCGTAAACGACCTAGGCTTAACCCCGGCCCAAGCGGAGCGCTGCAAGAATTTCTTCGCGCTCGGCCTAATTTCTTGGATGTTCAACCGGAAAATCGAGCCCACGATCGACTGGATCAAAAAGAAGTTTGCCAAGAATCCTGCCATTATGGAGGCAAACGAAAAGACCCTTGTGGCGGGCTATCGTTACGGAGAAAACGCCGAAATTTTTAGCGCTTTCCCTCTCTACGATATTCCTCGGGCAAGGATGAACCCAGGGTTGTACACTAATTTAACAGGCAATCAAGCCATTGCTTACGGGCTTGTCGCGGCTGCAAAGCAGGCCGGGCTTGAGCTGTTTTTAGGCAGCTATCCGATCACGCCCGCATCAGAAATTCTTCATGAGCTGGCCAAGCTAAAGCACCTAAATGTTGTCACCTTCCAGGCTGAAGATGAAATTGCGGGTATTTGCTCGGCCATCGGGGCTAGCTTTGCTGGAATGATCGCTGCAACGTCCACTTCCGGTCCTGGCTTGTCGCTCAAACAAGAAGCGCTTGGTCTTGCCCTCATGCTTGAGATCCCGTTAGTCATCGTGGACGTCCAAAGGGGTGGGCCATCGACAGGATTGCCGACCAAGACCGAGCAATCCGACCTCATGCAGGCCATCTACGGCCGGCATGGCGAGGCCCCAGTCGTCGTCCTGGCCGCGAAGAACTCGGCCGATTGTTTCCACATGGCATACGAGGCTGTCAGAATCGCCACCAAGTACATGATCCCCGTAATTGTCCTCTCGGACAGCTACCTGGCAAACGGCTCGGAGCCATTTCGCATCCCTAGCCCCAACGAACTTCCCGAGATAAAAGTTCAGTTACGAACGGACCCGAACGGCTTTTACCCCTATCTGCGGGATCCGAAAACCCTTGCAAGGCCGTGGGCGATTCCCGGAACGCCGGGCCTGGAACACCGAATTGGAGGCCTTGAAAAAGACTCCTTGACAGGATGCGTAAGCTACGATGCCGACAATCACGAGAAAATGGTTCTTACGAGGCAAGAGAAGATCGCCAGGGTTCAGCAAGACATTCCCGACGTCGAGGTGCTAGGCAGCCCCGACTCTGAGGTGGCTTTGGTCGGGTGGGGTTCGACGTTCGGGGCGATCGCCCAGAGCGTCGATGAGCTTAACCGTAGCGGCATTCCCGTCGCCCAGGTCCATTTGAGCTACCTAAACCCGTTGCCTGGGAACTTGGGCGAGGTCCTCAAGCGCTTCAAAAAAGTGATCGTCCCCGAAATTAACCTTGGCCAGCTCTCCAGAATCCTCCGGGCAACGTATTTGATCGAGACCATCCCGTTCAATCGTGTCCTAGGGGTTCCTATACGAGCGCAAGAGATCGTAGAATTTGTCCACCAAGTTTTTGAAGGAGTCGTTGCATGAAAATGCAGGAATCGGCATCCATACCGAAGTTCACGAGAAAAGATCTTATTCCAGGCGGGGAGGTGAAGTGGTGTCCCGGCTGCGGAGATTACGCCATCCTGGCAAGCATCCAAAAGATACTTCCTGAGTTGAACACCCCCAGAGAGAACTTTGTTTTCGTATCGGGGATAGGATGCTCGAGCCGTTTCCCTTACTACATGAACACCTACGGGCTCCACAGCATCCACGGCAGGGCACCGGCGGTCGCCACGGGCGTGAAGCTTGCAAACCCAAAGTTGAGCGTCTGGGTGATGACGGGCGACGGAGACGCCATGAGCATAGGGGGGAACCATTTGATCCATGCGCTCCGTAGGAACTTGGACCTCAAGATCGTCATGTTCAACAACGAAATATACGGCCTTACGAAGGGACAATACTCTCCCACCACGCAAATGGGGCAGGTTACCAAATCATCCCCCTACGGAGTTCCAGACTACCCGTTCTCCCCGCTTCGGCTTGCCTTGGGCGCCGGAGCGACGTTCGTGGCGAGGGCGTTCGATGTCGACGGACCGCACCTCCAGGCTATTTTGAAAGAGGCGGCGTTGCACAAAGGCTCCGCCTTTATCGAGATTTGGCAGAATTGCGTAGTCTTTAACGACTCTGTGTTTGACCCGATCGTTTCCAAGGAATCGAGGCCCGACCACTTGCTATACCTAGAAGAAGGCCAGCCGCTTCTGTTCGGCAAAGACAAAGAAAATGCCGTTATTTCAGAGGAAATGTCGCCAAGGGTCGTCCCCGCCTCTGAGGCCCCAAAAGAGCGCCTTCTCGTTCATAAATCAGGGCTCCAAGACCCGGCGTATGCCTTCCTAGTCTCTGGCATGACCTACCCGGAATTTCCCGTTCCTATGGGCATTTTTAGAAACGTTCAAAGCCCAGCCTACGACGAAATCCTAGACGGTCAAGTCAAGAAAGCAAAAGCCAAAGCGAAGGACAACTCTTTCATGGCGCTGTTCGACGGGCTCGAGACCTGGACGATCAACTAGAAGCTTGGATATGAGAATCGCTATGATCGGGGTTGCCCATTCAGGATGGCGGGGTTTCCTCCCCACATTTGCAGGCCTATTGCCGGGGCGAAAAGCCTTGGGCTTCGCTTTAATAGGGCTGGGAACGGATTATTGCCATCTACTGTCAAATGATAGGCTGGACATTTCTGTCCCCCCCGGAGCTTGAAAGATTAGGCTATTCTTGCGCTTCAGAGACCAAGATCAAAAAGGGGGCCTTTGGCCCCCTTTTTGATCTGAACTGAAAGGGCCGCTTACAGCCCGAGCATCGAGAGGATTTGGCCTAGGCCCAGCTGGAGGCCTAGCATAACCGGCCCCATAAGCGTATACACCGAAGAGAATGCAGGCGCGCTTGGGACCATCACCGTCCCAAGGGAACCGAACACCATCTCGATCAATGCCTTCACGGGGTCGAGGAACGTAAGCGTTAGGTTCATTGCGCGCTCCTTTGTCCGCCCATTACGGGTAGCGTTAAGCTAATGGGTCCATCTTGACCGGAAAGGACCTCTAGCGTGAATGGTTGAAGGACGCTCAAGGCAAAGGCCGGGTCTGAGGTGCTAAGCGTTAGGCGCAGTTTATGGCCTGCCCCTAGTTTTTGGGCTAAAAGGTTCATTCTGATGTCAACGGGATAGACCGATCCGGGTGTCGCCTCAAACTTGGTGTATGCCTCGTGCAAAAGCATGCTCGCCCTACCAGAGGGGTCAACATCCCAAAGAAAGGCGTTTACCTGAAAGGTTTCTGAATCCGTCCTGACGTTCACCTTGACTTCTGGAATTCCCATGAACGTAACAGGGGTAGAAAACGCGATCGTATCCCAGTCGATCGAATTCCCCGCGACCTTCGGCCCTTGTGTTACGGGCAGGCCAAAATACGAGTACATAAGCGGCGTAGTCATAAAAATGCCGGAGTTCGTATCCGAGATGCCCACACGATTCTCGAGTCTGTAGGTTTTGCTTGAAGCGGCCCTCCCCTCTCGGAGCCCCTCATCGCTCACGACCATATTCATCGCTGAATCGTTGAGCGGAAGGTCATCGAACGCTGCTAAGGAATCGTTCCATTTGGTGTACACGTGCACATCAGGCTCTTCCATGATGCCCGTTGGAACGCCCTTAAGCCAGTAATCGAACCATTTATGGGCCTGATTCCAGGCAAAGCTAGACATAAAAAGCAGCCCCGGCGCCTCGCCAGTCGCGTGTACGCCGTTTAAAAATGCCAGTTTTTTGGGAACGTTTAGGCTTGAAAAAAAATCAACCATCTGCCTGGAGGTGAACAAATCATCGTTGATGTTGTTCTGAATGTAAACGGGCGTTCCCTTGGCGTTAATCTTGTCCACGTACGTCTTGGCCGAACGGCGGCGTAAGTCATCCTTGGTCGCATCGCGCTCGCTGGGCCCGCCGGTAAGGAAAGAGGATATCCATCCCCAAAGCATCGGATCAGGGTTTGCGATCATCTGGGCAGAGCCCACGAGCATCAAATCCCACAGCCCCTTGCCCGAATCGTAGGGAACAAGAGCGTCTTGAAGGTCGGCCCAGCCGCTCATGCTGTACACGACTTTAACGCGTTCATCGAAGGCCGGGGCCAGCAGGGCATGGCCGCCGCCGTAGGAAATACCCACCACTCCAACATTGCCGGAGTCCGCCGACGGAATGCTTAAGATATGATCGAGCACGCGGCTTAAATCGTCCATCTCGGCGGGACCAGTCACCTGAATTTTGCCCTGACCGGCATACCAGCCCCTGCAATCGTAGCTACCTACGATGTAGCCCTTGCTCGCAAATTGTACCTCTTGGGTAACGTACTCGATCTGGTTTAACAGCCAAGAATGGACGAATAAAATCACGGGCAAGCGTTGACCTGGAGAAACGTTTTTTGGAACCAGTACGTGCCCTGGAAGTTCCGCGCCATCCAGCGCTTTGACGGTAAACGTCTTTGTCTCGAAATGGAGCCCTGGTACCGAGAGCGTTCCTGGCAGGGCGTTAAAGGCACTCGAAGCTACTCCTTGCATGAGAGGGCCCAAGGCGAAAACCTCAGCCAGTGACCCAAAATACGAGAATGCAAACATAAACGCAAAGAACCCCCAAAGAAACCTAAGCCTCCCCATGCTTCCTCCATAAAACGTTAGATTTATTTTAATAAAATCTATTGATAGAGGTAGCATGAGAGAAGTATAAAGTCAAGCTGTTGTTTTTGTACGGTGTACTCTAAGATTCTCGAGTATGGGCAATCATGGCCCGAAGGGCCTGCTAGAGCGTCGTAAACGTTTGGATATTTTTAGAAAACACCCTCGTGTAAACAAGGTTTCTTGCAAGCGCTGGCGTGATCCCGGCCGCAAGGATACGCACGCTCGTCAACTGCAACACTCTCAATGGCGATCGTGATACGAACAGTGGATAGACCCGCCTCTTCAGTATCCGACGAGACCTCCCCGTCGTTCGGCCAAGCAATGAATCATAGGGTCAAGAATGCCCTATCTCCTGCATCTCCTAGCCCGGGCACGATATAGCCTTGATCGTTCAGCGAATTATCAATGCCCGATGTGTAGACATTAAGGCCCGGGAACGCCCGCTCTAGGCGGTCTAAAGCGACGGGCGTCGTCAAAATGCAAGCCAGAATGGTACGTTTCGGAGCCCCGTAACGCTCGAGTACTTTTAGGACGCCCGTTATCGTCGAGCCGGTTGCCACCATCGGGTCGGCCACGATGAGCGTATCTTCGGGCTCGATCTTGGGAACACGCACGTAATCGATTTGAACGGGAAACGGAGGAGCTTCACCGCGAAAGGCGCTGATAATGCCCACTCTAGCCTCGAAGAACACGCTCAAGAGCCCTTCGACAAGCGGAATGGCCGCCCTTAGGACGTTCACGATAACGATTCTGCCCAGCCCCTCGATAAACAACCCAACTGCTGTGTCCAGCGGAGTAGCTATGGGACGCTTAATTCTTGGAAAACTTTTAGAAATCTCGTAGGCAAAATAGCGGCCTAGGTGCTGAAGGCCCTTCCTGAAGGCAATTCCACCCGTGCTTGAATCACGAAGTATACTAAGCTCGTGCTGGATAAGGGCCGTATCGAGAACGTTCACATTCATTCGTCCTCCTCTTTGGCCGAAGGCCGTTTGTAAACAATTTAGAGGTACTATACTTGAATGGCCGATAGAGTCAAAGTATCGTTTGTCAAGCACGGATAACCCATGCCTAGGGCCGTTAGAGCCCTCCTTCACGATTCCCCTGCTACCGACTACAGAATAAGGAAGACAGATGGGGAGAGCGCTAGGACCGATTACGCTGGAAATCGTGACGGGGGATATCGCACAGCAAGAAGGGATTGATGCGATCGTCAACGCGGCCAACGCGAAGCTCAAACCCGGCGGAGGCGTAGCAGGGGCCATTCACCGCGCCGCGGGGCCCAGCCTCGAAAAAGCCTGCGGGCCGCTTGCTCCGATCGAACCGGGCGATGCCGTTATCACACCAGGGTTCAACCTGCCAAACCCATGGGTCATCCACTGCCTAGGGCCTGTTTATGGGGTGGACAACCAGCCTCAAAATCTCCTTGCCGATTGCTACGCAAATGCTCTTAAGCTAGCCGAGGAGAAAGGATTGCGCTCCATCGCCTTCCCGGCCGTATCGACGGGTGCGTTCGGCTACCCTATGGAGGAAGCGGCTCGTGTGGCGCTCGCAACAATCCTTAAGGAGGCAAAAAAGCTCCGGTCCATTAGGATTGTACGGTTTGTCCTGATAGACAAAGTGTCGAAGACCGTCTTCGAACATGCCCTGAACGAGCTCCACCCAGGCTCCCCCTCGTAGGACTCTCCCGAACCTTATTTTGGTAAAACTTCGAGCTTTGCATTTGGTCTTTCAGTATGACTGCGGCCTTTTCGTGGAAAATACGTTATGGGTTGATACTTCTTCTCATTATAAGCTACAATTCTAGAAAGACGATTACACAAATATGTTTGATTTTATAAATGTATGTTTTTTTATTTTCTGGAGGCTTAGAGGGTGTACCGCGATAGATTAAGGTGCAAGTCACTTTTGGGGAAGGTTATGAACGCCGAGGAGGCAGCCTCGTTCATCCAAGACGGGATGGTTGTCGGAATGAGCGGGTTTACGCGGGCGGGCGATGTTAAGGCGATTCCAAGGGCACTTGCAGAGCGTGCCAAAGAAGAGCCGTTCAAGATTACGCTGATGACGGGCGCCTCGACGGGGGAAGACTGCGACTCTCCGCTCACGGAGGCCGGAGTCATCGCAAGACGGCTTCCTTTTATGTCGGATGGTATGCTTAGGGAGGCGATCAACGCAGGAGAGGTGATGTTCATCGACCAACACCTCTCTAAAACCGTCGAGCTGTTGCGCTCCAGGCAATTGCCCAAGGTGGACGTTGCCCTTTTGGAGGTTTTGGCCATCGAGGAGGACGGGGGGCTCGTACCGACAACCTCGGTTGGGAATTCTGCCTCTTACGCGCTGTTCGCCGACAAGATTCTGCTAGAGATCAACCTGGCCCAACCCGATGCTCTCCAGGGCGTCCACGACATTTATATCCCAGCAAGAAGGCCCTACAGGGAACCAATCCCAATCGTCCACCCCGAAGACAGGGTGGGGGTTTCGGCCATCCCCGTAGACCCCTCGAAGATTGTAGGCATCGTCATTACCAACAAGCCCGATTCGGAGGCACGCATCTTACCGCCCGACGGGGCGACCGAAGCGATCGCAGTCCAGTTGATCGATTTCCTCAAGCACGAGGTGAAAAAAGGAAGACTCAGCAAACAACTCCCGCCGCTGCAGGCAGGAATCGGTGCCACGGCAAACGCTGTCTTGGAAGGGTTTATAGGCTCAGATTTCGAGAACCTCAAGATGTATTCCGAAGTGCTGCAGGATGCCGTGTTCATGCTGATCGATGCCGGAAAGATGTCCTTTGCCTCGTGCACCTCGATCACGCTCTCGGCCAAGGCCCACAGGGAAATCATGGCCAATATTGGACGCTACCGGGATAAACTTATTCTAAGACCTCAAGAGATTTCCAACCACCCGGAGGTGGTTCGAAGGCTAGGGATCGTGGCCATCAATGCAGCCATCGAGGCGGACATCTACGGCAACATCAACTCGACCCACATCATGGGCACGCACATGATGAACGGGATAGGGGGGTCGGGGGATTTTGCCCGCAACAGCCACCTGTCTATATTTGTTACCCCTTCAATCGTTAAGGAGGGGAAAATATCCTGCATCGTTCCGATGGTGGCCCACGTCGACCATCCAGAGCATGACGTGGACATCCTGATCACCGAGCAGGGGCTTGCCGATTTAAGGGGGCTTGCCCCCAGAGAAAGGGCGCCGTTGATTGTCGAGCACTGCGCACACCCAAGCTATCGTGAGATCCTCAAAGACTACTGCAAGGATGCACTCAAACGAGGAGGGCATACCCCCCATATCTTAGAAGAAGCGCTATCATTCCACGTGCGCTACCAAAGGAGGGGCCAAATGCTTCCTGCCCTTCCAGAAAGCATGACCCAGGCCGTTTAAGGGCCTGGCGAACGCTTGCACTTCAACCAGAGCCTGGAGTACCCTATATAATAAAAGTGCGCAAATAGAAACATCCAAAGGGGATCGGGCCGTTATATACACGCTGACCCTCAACCCCGCGCTTGATCGGGCCCTATGGGTCAAAGAGGTTTACCTCGACACGGCCAACCGGGTTGTCCACGAAGAGCGTTACGCCGCGGGAAAAGGGATCGACGTCTCGAAGGTGCTCACCTCGCTCGGCACGCCAAACATGGCGTTGGGGTTCGTCGGTGGGTTCGCTGGCGAAGAGCTCGAAGGACAGCTATTGAACGCGGGGGTTTCTTGCAGCTTCGTTAGAATTTCTGGTGAAACCCGGACGAACATCATCGTCAATGAACAAGGCGACCACAGGCAAGTCATCTTCAACGCCAAAGGCCCGAAGGTTCACCCTTACGAGCTCATGCGTCTCATCCGAAGAATCGAAAATCTTAAAGATATAGAATTCCTTGCCATCAGCGGTAGCCTCCCCGCTGGAGTTCACCCCGTTGTTTACAGGCAGGTTGTGGCGCTAGCCAAGTCCAAGGGTGCAATGGTATTCCTAGATGCCGACGGCGAGGCGCTAAAGGCGGGGGTTGAGGGCCTTCCCGATGCGATCAAGCCAAACGAGCACGAGCTGGCTGGGCTTGTGGGCAAAGAGCTCACCAATTTAAATGAGACCCTGCAAGCGGCCATGGATGTCCTCGAAAGAGGGATTCCCTGGGTGCTCGTTTCGCTTGGCGGCAAGGGCGCGCTGCTCGTCAAAAACGACCTTAGACTTTTGGCCGTTCCTCCGAAGGTTCAGGCAAAAAACACCGTCGGGGCCGGAGATTCTTTCGTGGCGGGGTTCCTTCATGGATTCCGGCAAAAAAAGGATCCTACCTGGGCGCTCAAATGTGCCGTCGCTGCGGGGACGGCCACCACGCTCATGCCAGGAACGGCCATCTGCACGCAAGAAGCGTTCCTTGAAATCCTGTCAAAGGTTGAAATTAAGCCTCTATAAAGTGCGATAAAAGGGGGGCAGAAATGTACCGCTTGGTTCTCCTAAGGCATGGACAGAGCACCTGGAACCTAGAGAACCGCTTTACGGGCTGGGTGGATGTCGATTTGTCCGAACAGGGCGTTAGAGAGGCAAAGAACGCAGCAAGGCTCCTCAAAGAAGCCGGGGTCAGCTTCGATTATGCGCTCACCTCGGTCCTAAAACGGGCCATACGAACGCTGTGGATCGTAATGGAAGAAATGGATTTGATGTGGATACCTGTCCAACGGTCCTGGAGGCTGAACGAGCGTCACTACGGAGCGCTCCAAGGGCTCAACAAGCAAGAAACGGCAGATAAGTACGGGGCGGAACAAGTGCTCGCCTGGCGGCGCAGCTACGACATCCCCCCGCCAGAGCTCGAGTCGGACGATCCAAGGCACCCTAAGTCCGACCCGCGTTACCAAGAGCTAGACCCAAGGCTTTTGCCGGCCTCCGAATCGCTCAAAACAACCCTTCAACGAACGATTCCGTTTTGGCAAGATGCAATCGTCCCCAAAATCCGAAACGGGAAGAGCGTGCTAATCGCCGCCCACGGCAACAGCTTGCGCGCGCTCGTAAAGTATCTGGACGGAATCTCCGATCAAGATATTGTAGGCCTAAACATTCCGACAGGGTTTCCGTTGGTCTACGAACTCGATCAGGACTTCCGCGCCCTTCGCCACTATTACTTGGGAAGCCAAGAAGAGGTTCAAAGGGCCGCCGAGGCTGTCAAACGGCAAGTCAAGGCATAGATAAATCATGGATAGATGATCGCACTCTCCAAACGTTCCACCAATTCATGGCATGAAGGCAAACGACGATGGAATCGATGAATCATACCTGTCCACTTTTGCCCGAAAGGATTAAAGGGCTAGGAAAACTCTCTATGAACCTATACTGGAGCTGGAACCCTAAGGCCCGGATGCTGTTCAAGCTCCTAGGAAGAATGCGCTGGAAGGAAACCGTTCACAACCCTGTAAAGATGCTAAGCGAGCTTCCCTTGGAGGAACTCGAGAAGGCCTGCAAAAGCCGGTCGTACCTTCGCCTCTACGACGAGGTCATGGCCGAGTTCGAGGCCTACATGGTCAACACATCTAGGTGGTTCGATACGGTTTTTCCAAGGCCACAAAAAGAGCCGCTCATCGCCTACTTTAGTTTCGAGTATGGCCTACACCGGTCTCTCCCCATCTATGCCGGAGGGCTTGGCATGCTGGCGGGGGACCATCTTAAGGAATCGAGCGATTTGGGTGTCCCGGTCGTAGGGATAGGACTCTTCTACCCAGAAGGCTACGTTCACCAGAGGCTCACGGAGCAAGGCTGGCAGGAAGAACACCACGAGCTTATAAACTACAACTATCTGCCGATCGAAAAGGTTAAAGACAAAGCGGGAAAATGGCTGACTGTTCGCGTCCCTGTCATCGAACCCGCCATATACGTTTCTGTATGGCGGGTTCAGGTCGGCCGTGTTCCCCTTTATTTAATGGATACGAACATCGAGGCGAACGAGCCTTGGAACAGGGAAATCTCGGCGAGGCTCTACATAGGGGATCCAGAGGAGCGTCTCCGCCAGGAAATTGTTCTAGGGCTGGGGGGCATAGCGGTCCTAAGAACGCTCGGCCTTCAAGAGTTCATGGTCCATTTAAACGAGGGGCACCCAGCCTTCGCCCTTTTGGAGCATGCCAGGGGTCTCATGGGGCGTGGGCTCGATTTTAAGCAGGCCAAGGAGTATGTCTACAGGACCTCGCTCTTTACAACGCATACCCCTGTTCCTGCCGGGATCGACGTCTTCAGCTACGCGCTCGTGGAGAAATACTTCCATCCCTACTGGGAAGCGCTCGGGCTAAGCCGTGAGGCGTTCTTCAAGCTCGGGCTGAACCCTGCCGACCCGAACGCCGGGTTTAACATGGCCGTATTTGCCTTAAAAATGTGCCAATTCGCCAATGCTGTCAGCAAAAAACACCTTGAAGTGACCAAGGACATGTGGAAGGCTCTTTGGCCGAACAAAAGGCTGGAAGAAATTCCCATCTTCCACGTAACCAACGGCGTGCACGTACCTACCTGGGTAGACCCAAAGGTAGGGCTGTTGTTCGACCGTCATTTGGGCCGAGACTGGCTGGAACGCCATGACGACCAAAGAACCTGGTCTAATATCCAAGACGTCCCGGATAAAGAACTTTGGGAGCTCCATATCTGGCTCAAAACCAAGCTCTTAAACATCATGCGCGAGCGTGCAAGGCGCCGTTGGGCCCGCGATAAAGTGCCCGCATCGGTAGGGCTGGCTCAAGGGGCACTTCTTGACCCGTTTGTCCTCACGCTTGGGTTCGCAAGACGCTTTGCCGCCTACAAGCGCGCCGATTTGATCCTTTCAGACCCGGAACGGCTTAAGCGGATCACGTGCAACCCGTTAAGGCCCGTCCAGGTTATTTTTGCAGGCAAGGCCCATCCAGACGACAGCCTAGGCAAACGCATCCTTCAAAACGTGTTCAACGTCGCAAAGGACCCCTCCTTCTGCGGGAGGATCGCGTTTGTCGAAGACTACGGCGAACAGACCGCCCAGTACTTGGTGCACGGCGTGGATGCCTGGCTCAACAACCCCATCCCTCCGCTGGAAGCTTCCGGAACCTCGGGCATGAAAGCGTCGTTAAACGGCGTCCCAAATTTGAGCATTCTGGACGGCTGGTGGGTCGAGGGGTTCAACGGCCAAAACGGCTGGGCCTTCGGGGTCGGAACGCCTACCGAGAACAGGGACAGGACGGATGCCGAAGCGCTCTACCGAGTGCTCGAAGAAGAGATTATTCCTTTGTACTACGACATAGGGGAAGACGGCACCCCTCACGGCTGGGTTGCCATGATGAAGGCAGCAATCAAAAGCTGCGGCCCTACCTTCAGCGCCCGCAGGATGCTCAAGGAGTACGCAAACAAGGCCTACATCCCTGCCTTGAGGGCGCTTTTGGCCGCGGGGGAACAACGCTAGCAAACTCGAAGCCCTACCAAGGAGCATCTGCACGCCTTCTTGCCGTTGATCAGCACAATGATTCGTCGTATAATGCATACGAATATCAACCGGCATACAAGGAGGCGGCGTGGAACAAAGAAACCATGACGTCGTTATTTTGGGGTCTGGGCTTGCGGGCATGCGCGCCGCGTTGGAGCTTGCTTTAGCCTCTCAAGGGCGGATCGACATCGGGCTCGTTTCAAAAACCCACATCTTGAGGCCGCACTCGGTATGCGCAGAGGGCGGAACGGCGGCCGTCCTTCACCCCGAAGGCGGGGATTCCCTAGATCTTCATGCCTGGGATACGGTAAAAGGTTCGGATTTTCTTGCGGACCAGGACGTCGTGTTTCGGTTTGTCGAGACGATACCAAAGGAAATATTCTTTTTAGACCACCTGGGCATCCCATGGTCCCGCAGGGAAGACGGGTCGGCCGCGTACAGGCCCTTTGGGGGGCACAGCGTCGACCGAACTGTTTATGCCGCGGACAAGACTGGGTTCTTCGAGGTCCAGACACTCTACGACACGCTCCAGCGTTACGGCCAGGTCACGCTCTATCCCGATATGTTCGCGGCCGAGCTGATTGTCAAGGATGGGGCTTTCTGCGCGCTCGCCGCTTGGGACCTCAACACGGGCGGGTTTTTCCTCATCCGGGCCAAGGCGCTCATCATCGCAACGGGCGGGTGCTGCAGGATGTACAGCTTCACGACCTACTCGATCACGGCAACGGGCGATGGTGCGGCGCTCGCTTTGAGGGCTGGGCTTCATCTAAAAGACATGGAGTTTGTTCAGTTTCACCCCACAGGGCTCGTCCCGTCCGGCGTACTCATTACAGAGGGCGCCCGAGGCGAAGGGGGGTACTTGAAGAACGCCCTTGGCGCACGCTTCATGGAGCGCTACGCGAAGGCCAAGATGGAACTAGCCCCGAGGGATATCGTTGCCAGGGCGGAAATGACGGAAATCCTCGAGGGCCGAGGGTTTGAAGGGCCCGAGAGGATGGGGTACATCGCGCTGGATTTGCGCCATCTAGGGGCAAAGACGATCAACGAGCGCCTTCCGTTGATTAGGGAGGTGGCCATCAAGTTCGTAGGGGTAGATCCGATCGAAAAGCCAATCCCCATCCGTCCGGCCGCGCATTACTCCATGGGGGGAGTTCACGTCGACATCAATGGAAGAACCCCCTTGCCCGGTGTGTACGCCGCGGGAGAGGCAGCCTGCGTGTCCTTGCACGGGGCGAACCGTTTGGGGTCAAACTCCACGGCCGAATGTCTGGTCTGGGGCAGGATCGTCGGGCAGGCCGTCTTAGGGGACATCTCAAAGCTTGGGACTCCGCCTAAGGTTTCCGAAAAGGAGGCGACCGAGGCCGAATGGCGGGCCTTCGGCCGGTTTTTCGAAAAGCGTGGGTCGGAAAACCCTTACGCCATAAGGAACGAGCTTAGGGCAGCAATGGATGAAGGGGTTGGCGTGTTCCGGGACGAAACGGGCATCCAAAAGACGCTCGCCAAGGTCCAGGAACTCAAACAACGCTTCGAGCACGTCCAGCTCACCGACAAGTCTTTGGTGTATAACACGGATCTCATGAGCGTCCTAGAGCTAGAGAACATGCTCTTGTTGGCCGAGGTGGTCGTCGAAGGGGCGCTTAGGCGTACCGAATCGCGCGGGGGGCATTTTAGGAAGGACTACCCCAAACGCGACGACGAGCGTTTCTTGAAGCACACGCTCTGTTCGCTCGAAAACGGCCGGCTGCAGTTTGGGACGAGTGATGTCCGCCTTACTTACTGGAAGCCCGTCGAGCGGACATACTAACAAAGGGGGAGAAGCCATGGCGATTCCGCTCAAGGCAAGGCCCGTTCAAAACGACCTAGGGATCGTCGGCTGGGGATGGGCCGGTAGGTACGGGCTTGAGCGCTACCTCTACACCCTCCACCGCCTTACGGGTCTAGGCGTGCTGTTCTACTTAGTCCTTCACATCTTTGCCACGTCGACACGGATTTTTGGAGAGCCGGCCTGGAAAGCGACCATGGGCTTCCTGCACCATCCTGCATTTCGTTTTGGCGAGTACCTCGTGTTCGCTGGGTTCGTGTTCCACGCGCTCAACGGCGTCCGGCTAATCTTCCAGGAGTTGGGCTACCTGCTGGGCAAACCTACCCCTCCCGTATTCCCTTACAGCTATGGCCTAAGGGATTTTCGGCCCGTCGCGTTCCTGGTCGTCGTCCTGGCCGTTGTGGGCGCGTTCGTGGCCTTTTGCGACATGTTCCTCGTCTAAAGGAGGCTGGCATGAAAGAAGGGCTCGGATGGTTTTTCCAACTCTTTACGGGGCTTTTCTTGGTCGCGCTCCTTGGCGTTCACATGCTTGGGATGCACATGGACACCCTCTTGCCGCGTTTTGGCATGGGCTACAAAGACCCCCTTGTGTTTCAAGAGGTTCTCAAACGCGGCCATGCTCCCTTGTTCGTGGCATTCTACGTCGTGTTCCTAGGCTTGGCCCTCTACCATGGCTTCTACGGGCTTCGAGCGGTTTTGATGGAGGTATGGGCCTCGAGCCGCACGCTATCTTCCATCAATATGCTCGTTTGGAGCCTTGGGCTGTTCTTGTTCTTTCTCGGAACTGCCGTGAGTGTCGGGTTTTTCTTGGTTTAACCTAGCCTTATGGAGGTGGGCGAATGGAACGACGGGTTTCCGTCAAGGTACAGCGGTACGCTTCCAATGGGTTGCCGCCAAGGATCGAACAGTACGAAGTTCCGCAAAAAGAGGGAATGACCATACTAGACGCCCTCATGTTCATCAAAGAAAACCTGGACGGTTCGCTCGCCTTCAGGGCCTCTTGCAGAATGGGAATCTGCGGCAGTTGCGCGATGTTCGTCAACGGCTACCCCTACCTCGCATGCCATACCCAAATCCACGAGATCGGCAAGCAAGAGCTTATCATCAAGCCGCTGCCCAACTTCCCGGTGGTCAAAGACCTCGTAGTCGATTTAAGCAGCCTCTTTGATCGCCACAGGACCGTCCTTCCGTACTTAATCAGGAGCGAAGAGCCGGACGACACGCGGCCTATTGTGCAGCGTCCAGACGAACTCGAAGCGTTCCTGAAATTCAGTTACTGCATCAAGTGCGGGATTTGCGTCTCTGGCTGCCCAACCTGCGCCTCCGACCCCACCTTCTTGGGTCCGCAGGCGCTTGCCCAGGCCTGGCGCTACAGTGCCGATAACCGCGATGAAGGGTTTGCAAAAAGAAAAGAGTCTCTCGACAGGCCTCACGGCGTCTGGAACTGCCATTTGGCGGGTGCATGTTCCGAAGCATGTCCAAAAGGGGTAGACCCGGCGCTCGGAATTCAACGGCTGAAGCGGGCGTTAATCGCCTCGTACTTCGGACTGTTTCGGAAGCGCAAGGCAACCTTGGGCCCGCCCGTTTCCTGGGAAGCCGCCCCGCCTGAAGGGGCGCCAAGGCCGCCCGAGCGCACGGTGACCCCTGAGGACACCAGTCTATCTGGCGATTAGGCCGAAGAGCCTCCGTCGATCGGGTACACGCCCCCCGTGATGTAGCTGGCCTTGTCGGAAGCGAGAAAGAGCGCAAGCTCTGCCACCTCGGAGGCCTCTCCTACCCTACCCAGTGGAATGGTTAAAAGGGGGTTGGCCGCACTCTGGCCCGCTTCGAACATATCGACGAGCGCCCCGGCAAAGCGCGTTCGTACGACGCCTGGCGCGATAGCGTTCACCCGTATCCCGTAGCCCGCGAGCTCTACCGCCATTGTCTTGGTAAGCGAGATGAGCCCCGCCTTGGCCGCCCCGTAGGCCCCCAAAAGCGGGCTCGCCCTGAGACCCGCGATCGAAGCGATGTTGAGGATCACGCCCTTCGTGGCGCTTGCGATGAAATGCCGAGCGGCCAGCTGGCTCATTAAAAAGTTTCCCGTTAGCCCAACGCCTAGAATCTTACCCCAGAGCTCGACAGGGGTTTCGTGAACGGGGCTCATGGAGGGGTTGGAGGCCGCGTTGTTCACGAGGATGTCGAGCCTGCCGAAATGCTTAAGACAGGCCTCGAAGGCGGCCCCTGCCTGGTCAGGGTCGCCTGCATGGGCCTGAATGGGAAACGCCCCAATCTGCTCTGCCGCCCTTGAGACGTTTTCGAGCCTTCTGGAGGTCATGGCGATCTTGGCCCCCTCCCTAGAAAAGTACCTTGCGATCTCGAGCCCAATCCCTCTCGATGAAGCCGTAACCATCGCGACTTTTCCTTCAAGAACCATACCGCTTCCCTTTTTTTGATTTTTCGGTGTATGCGAAAACGAGCCGAAAGCATAAAACACGGCGCTTGTCAAAACCCCGTCAGCGTAGGAAGCCTTTAGCGCTTGCTGCGTAACCCCCAAGGGGGCTCTTTCCATTGCGAGCAGACAGCCCATTTGCCCTGCTGAACCTGCCTAGTGCATATCCCATCCCCTTTACACGTTACAATATCCCCTTGTCGACCTTCAAAGGCCTTGAGCGCATACTCCGGGTCGGCAAAGAGCGGCCTAGCCAAGGCCACGGCATCGGCCTTTCCCTCATCGAGCACGCTTTCCGCCAAATCGGGTGAAACGAACCTTCCGTTCGTGAATACGGGGAGGTTCACCGCCTTTTTGACCTCATGGACAACGTCAACCTGGTAGCCCGGCTTGGCGATGATCCTTTTAATTTCTGTCCTGGACCAGGATTCGTACGTACCCGCATTGCAAGAGAGGTAATCGACGCCGCACGCCTCGAGCCATTTAGCCAGGGTTTTAGCCTCACCAAGCCCAAACCCGCCATCCGCCCATTCGTCCGGCATAAACCGGCACCCGAGCACGGGGTCCTTCCCTATCGCATCTCGAATCGACCGGACGACTTCAAGGTAAAAACGCGCCCGGTTCTCTAGCGGGCCTCCGTAGGCATCCAGGCGCTTGTTCATCCTAGGCGACAAGAACTGTACGATCAAGTACCCCGTCGCCCCGTGGACCTCGATGCCGGCAAACCCGGCGTCGATCGCCCTCTTTGCTCCCATGGCAAACTCTTGGACGATGCCTTCGATCTCTTTCTCCGTCAGCGCTTCGGGAGTGATGTAGCCTACCTTGGACCTGAAGAAGGGCTCGGCCGAGGGGGCCTTAGGTCGTTCGCCAAGCCCGTACCTTCCAGCGTGGTAAAGCTGCAGGATGGGAACGCTTTCGTTTTTTTCGATAGCCCTTGCCAACCTTGCAAGCTCTGGTATAAATCGGTCTTGATCTGTCCGGAGCATGTAGCGGCTTCCTTTCGCGCTCTCGTTGACGGCCGCGCATTCGACGACGCTAAGGCCTACCAGCGCTCGCGCCCGCTTTGCGTACAGCTCAATCATCCACTCCGAAGGGACCCCGTCTTCTTGGTACCAGCCAGTGTACATCGGGGCAAGAACGATCCGGCTCTTGATCTGGATGCCCTTAAGAGAAAACGCTTGGAAGAGGTTCGGATAATGCATGCCTAGCCTCACTTTGATAGGTTGATTGGAATATAAATCGAGGCCACGGGCCCTCGAACAAGTCATGCCTGCAGGTTCCCTGGCTGTCCTCGCCAACTTGCTTAAGGTGTTGGCAAAGATCCGCTCCGGAAGCTACAATGAGACATTTGAAGCACCGTATACCCCTTAGAATTATGTTTTTCTTTTTTTTTAGAGTAACGCCATGAACGAACTTGTGCAAACTCTCGAGCACCTCGAACGTGAAGGCCTCTTGCGAACTCCCCGCAGCCTAGGAGGGGCCCAGGGGCCGCTGATCTCGATCGAGGGCAGGAAGCTCATCAACCTCTGCTCGAACGACTACCTAGGTCTTGCGGCCCATCCAAGCGTGATAGAGGGCGCGATCGAGGCGGCCAGGCGCTTTGGGGCTGGCTCTGGCAGCTCGAGGCTCGTTGCCGGAACGCTCCAAATTCACCTCGACTTTGAGCGCGAGCTGGCCAGATTCAAGGGCTTCGAGGCCGCGCTTGTCATGAGCACTGGCTACATGGCGAACTTAGGCGTCCTGCAGTCCCTCGCAGGCCCGGACGATGCGATCTTTTCAGATGCGCTAAACCATGCGAGCTTAATCGATGGCTGCAGGCTCTCGAGGGCGGCCGTGCATGTTTACCCACACAGGGATACCTCTGCCTTGGAGGAAATGCTTCAAAAGGCCAGGGGCTTTCGAAGGCGTCTTATAATCACGGAGAGCGTGTTTAGCATGGACGGCGACATTGCGCCATTGCCCGCGCTCGTAGAGCTCAAGGAACGCTTCGGCGCGCTGCTTGTCGTGGACGAGGCGCACGCGACGGGCGTTCTCGGGAAATCTGGCAAAGGCGCCCTCGAGCATTTTGGGCTCCAAGGAGGGGTGGACGTGCTCATCGGGACGCTAGGCAAGGCCCTTGGGAGCTTCGGGGCGTTCGTTTGCTCCAGCCGCTCGATTCGGGAATACCTTATCAACACCGCGCGTGCCTTCATCTTCACGACGGGCCTTCCCCCTTCCGCAGTGGGGGCCGCGTATGCCGCGCTCGAGCTTATTCAACAGCACCCGGAGCGCATCAAAAGGCTCTGGCAAAACGCCAACCTGTTGAAATCCGGACTAGCAGGTCTAGGCTGGAGCCTGCAGAGCGAAACGCCCATCCTGCCATTGATTCTCGGCAAGGCAACCCATGCGCTGGCCTTTGGGAATGCGCTGTTTCAAGCGGGCGTGTTCATCGCCCCGATCAGGCCACCGAGCGTGCCCGAGGGCAGCTCGAGGCTTCGTATCACCCCGACGGCCGCGCACACCACGCCCCAGCTTCAATCGGCGCTAGAGGCATTCTCCTTATGTGGTAAGGCCCTAGGGCTGCTTTCGTGAACGTGTAGGGGAAGAGCTTCATGGAATTGCGAACGCGTACGCTTGCCGAGCTCGGCAACCGCCACCTCTGGCACCCTTTCACCCCCATGGCCAGGTGGCTCGAGGAGGACCAGCTCATCATCGATCGAGCCGAGGGCGTGTTCCTGTTCGATACGGAAGGAAAGCGCTACATCGACGGCGTCTCCTCGCTTTGGGTTAATGTTCACGGCCACAACCGGCCAGAGATCAACCAAGCGATCAAAGAACAGCTAGCCCGCTTGGAGCACTCGACGATGCTTGGGGCCAGCCACCCTCCTGGTATCCTGCTGGCCGGGCGCCTCATCGATGTTGCGCCGCAAGGCTTAAACCGCGTGTTCTACTCGGACACGGGCGCGGCGGCCGTCGAGATCGCGCTTAAGATGGCTTTTCAGTACTGGCGAAACTTGGGCGAAAGCCAACGAACCACATTCCTTTGCCTCACGAACGCCTACCACGGCGACACGCTGGGCGCGGTCAGCGTTGGCGGGATCGCCGCCTTCCATAGGCTGTTCGAGCCTTTGCTCTTTGAAAGCATCCAAGCCCAGGCCCCTTACTGCTTCCGCTGTCCCTGGGGTCAACACCAGGAATCGTGCGATCACGAGTGTTTCAACGCGCTCGAAAGGGTTTTCTTTGAGCACCACAAACAGGCATGCGCGGTTATCTTGGAGCCCAAGATCCAGGCGGCAGGCGGGATGATTGTCCACCCGGAAGGGTACCTTAGGAAAGTCCGGGAGCTCTCGGCACAGCTTGGCGTCTTGATGATCGTAGACGAGGTGGCGACAGGGTTCGGGCGTACGGGCAGGATGTTTGCTTGCGAACACGAGAGCGTCAGCCCAGATATTTTAACGCTCGCCAAGGGGGTAACGGGCGGATACCTGCCGCTTGCGGCAACGCTCGCTACCGAGCGGGTCTTCGAGGCCTTTTTGGGCACGACGTTCTACCACGGCCACACCTACACGGGCAACCCGCTCGCTTCAGCGGCCGCTTTGGCCAGCCTTGATCTCTTCGAGAAAGACCGGACGCTCGAGCGCCTCGCCTTAAAGGCAAACGCACTTAAAGAAGAGCTCTTGAAGTTTGCTTCGCTTCCTTACGTTGGCGAGGTGAGGCGGCTTGGGTTCATGGTTGGGATTGAGCTTGTCCAAGACAGAAATAACAAAAAGCCTTTTCCGGAGGAACTCTGTCTAGGCCACAGGGTCACGCTAGAGGCGAGAAAACGCGGGGCGCTGGTAAGGCCTTTGGGGGACGTGCTCGTTTTGATGCCGCCTTTGGCAATCGAGGAGGAAACGCTAAGAGAGCTCGTAGGCATTCTTTTTGATTCACTCAAAGCAACCATGGAATCCCTTTAGCTCGAAGTAGTCTTGAGGAGGCCCTTCTTTTGGTACACGGCCTGAAGCGAAACGCGCATTTTCGGCAATTCCAAAGAAAACCACCCCGCCCCTACCAGCGCGGCCAGCCCGCCCATCAAAACGCTCGTTGGCGCCCCAAAATTTGACGCTAGCGTTCCAGCCAATAGGCTGCCAAATGGCACCATGCCCCGGAAGGCCATGGCAAAGAAACTCATCACCCTTCCTCGTTTGTCGTCCTCGGCAATCATCTGTAAGAGCGTGTTTGATGCGGCCATCTGAATGATCATCCCGAAACCTATGAGCGCAAGGAAGCAAAGCGAGAGCCAGAGCGTGCCAGAAAGCGCGTAAGCAATGAGCGCAACCCCGAACAAGAACCCTGCCGCCCGGATGTGGTGGCCAAGACCAAGCACTCTCTTTCGCGAGGCAAGGTACAGCGCACCCGCTAGCGCCCCAACCCCAGAGGCGGCCATCAAAGCCCCAAGCGTGTTTGGACCTCCATGAAAGACATCCCTGGCAAACACCGGCGCCAGCGTCTGGTAGGGAACACCCACAAGGCTGATGAGTCCTAGGTAGATTACGATCGTGCGTAGCGGCAAGAAGCCGAACGTATAGCTAAAGCCTTCCTTGAACGCGGTGAGAAAGGGCTGGTTTGGGGTAATTCTTACACCCTTTCGGGTTTGCATCATGATGAGCGAGCCGATCACCGCCAAATAGCTAAGCGCGTTCAGAAGAAAACACCACCCCTCCCCCACGGCCGCGATCAGCCCGCCGGCAACCATCGGCCCCAAGAAGCGCGCCACGTTCACCATCGAGGAGTTGAGCGCGATCGCGTTGCCTAGGTCCTCGGCGCGATCGATCATGTCCAAGACAAAGGCCTGGCGCGTGGGCACATCGAGCGCGTGGGCAACGCCCAGCATAAAGGCCAAGGGAAAGATCCATGCCACCGAAGCCCTCCCAGAGAACACGAGCAGTGCAAGCAAAAACGCCTGGAGCATCGCAAGCGCCTGGGAGACGATCAGCACTTTTCTTCGATCGAAGCGGTCCGAGATGACCCCGCCAATTGGGGCGAACAAGAAGATCGGAATTTGGTCTAAAAAACCCACGAGCCCTAGGTACCAAGGAGACGAAGTAAGCCGGTACACAAGCCATCCAAGCGCCACCTGCTGCATCCAGCTTCCAACGAGCGAGATGCCCTGGCCGACAAAGAATAGCCTATAGTTGTACGACCGGAAAGCACGAAGCGTGCTGGGGAGCTTCATCGAGGGGATTTCTTCAGGATCAGGTTAAGCACCTCAACAAACTTGACGATCCCCCCTTAAGGAGGAAGGATTTCTAGGGCAACAGGGAAAAGCCTGGCCGGCCCTGAGGATAATAACAAGGTATTCTTCATAGTAACGCCTTCATGGCCTACCAGAAAAGCTCCAGCTTTCCTTGCCACGACGGGCATAACTTTCTTTCCGGCCACGCCGGCTAAGCGGGATATACCGGTTATTCGAGCCTGAGATAAGGCCGGATTTTTTCGAGCGTCTTTGGGCCTATGCCCTTCACGGCCAGTAGCTCTTCTACGCTCTTGAATGGGCCGTGAGTTTGGCGGTGTTCGAGAATGCGTGAGGCCAGGGAGGGGCCGATGCCAGGCAGGAGCTCGAGCTCTTTTGCGCTCGCTAGGTTCAGCGCGATCGAACCAGGAGAGGGACCAAGCGCAGGCCTGGCATACGCGTTGGAAGGGTCAAGGGGAACGATGCTGGCTTTGAAGGGGTCGTAGGTAAGGACACGGGCCAGAAGCAGCAAGAAGACGACCCCGATTCCGATGAGCCGCTGCATTTCCACGCGATTCATGCGAAGCCTTTTACCTCTTTATGGGGTTTTTCCATTCCGTTTACGTCCCTTATCGCAGGCGAAACGTTATTAAATCTTACGAACTTAATCTTACGAAGCAAGCCCGCCTCCGCCAAGGCTAGAAAGCCTTGGGTTATCGACAAAACCCCCCTTTTTGATAGGCGGGACATTCTTGTCCCGCCTATAACCCCGTCCGGGTTGGAAAGCCCAGGCTAATTCGGCTCTATAAGACCCGAGTAAATTAGGTTCTCTTCGAGTAAATCCGCGGGCTCGTAGAGCTTGGCGTCGACAACCTCACCGTTCTCGAGGACGGGCACGATCACTGGCCTTAAAGCAACGCTGTAGGCAGGAACCCCGAGCGCCTTGTAGCGGGCTACCACCTCGTCCCTGAGCGCGGGTTCGAAACGGACGGCATAGTCCTCAATAAGCCGCTTGGCCGCGGGATAATCTCCGTTGGCCTTGATGCGCTGAATTTCGGCCAAGAGCTTACCAACGCCCTCGCGCATCGCTTCTAAGTTCTTTACGCGGTAGTACGTCTTGCCCTCGACGTTCAAGACATTCACGCCGTAACCGTTCCGGATCATGAAATTGACGATCAGGTGTCTTGCCCTATCGTGGGCCTCACCTACTCCGTCTGCCTCCTCGTACTTGCGGAGGAGAAGCAGCGCGTTACGCGCAAACGAGCGGTAGTGTGCGAGCGCGGCCCGCTCGTTTGGCAAAAGGCCAAGCTTGATCGTCAATGGGTTTCCGATTTGCCAGAGTGCGACGAGCTCCGCCCTCGCCTCCTCGAGCGCGTTGTACGTCTCCAGCAACACCTCCGAAGGGTCGCGATCGATGAGCACCTTCCCGCCACCGTGGCCGACGATTTCGTGGTATAGCGTATGGAGCCAGTCCGCCTCGGTAGAGTAGGCTTCATCGTACGCCCGTTCGTCTTCAAGCGCAAACGCATCGAGTACCTTGCTGCCATAAGCCTGCTTCGAGCCTAAATTCATCGCATCGATGACGTTTTCGAGCGTAAAATTCTTTGAGCCTACACGCTCGCGGATGTCGGCTTCGTTGGGCAGGTTGATCCCTATCGTACAGCAGGCCATCGCATCGCCCGTTTCGGTAACGATATCGACCGGGTTGACGGCTGGCAGGTCCGTCCAGGTCTTTTTGTAGGCATCATCCCAAGGTTCAGAGTCTTCGAACGCCTGGATGTCGCCTAACACCTTCTTCGCGATCGCAAGCCTTCCTTCGTTCGTGTAGCCCACGAGCCCTTCGAAGCTTCCCTTTAAATTGAGCGGGTCGTGGTAAACTTCGACGAACCCGTTGATAAAATCGACTTTTGATGGGGTCTTTGCCCACGCTTCGTTGAAGGCTCTCCAGTGGGCCGTATCGCCCGTTTCGTAATAGGCGATCAAATGCCCCGTAGCCTCCGCCTGGGCTTTTTCCATAAAAGGAACAGCCTTCTTCAAATACCGGATAATCTGCCTAACCTGCGGGTCGTACATGCCGCCCGCCTTCCATACCTTCTCCACGAGAGCACCGTCCTGCTTGGCAAGCTGGGAATTCAGCGGATGCTTGCCCGTCGTATCGGCGTAGAACTCCCTAGCCTCTTTTTCGCTTACTCCCTCGTAGAAGTTTGTCGCGGCATCGAGCAGCGCATCGCTTGGGGAAGGATGAATCAGGTAGGGCTCAAAGTCTGGGTCGAACAGCGTACGCTTAAGCTCTTCAAGGAGCCCATCCAGGCTCTTGCCCTTTTTTAGCCCAAAGTCCGCCCCGTTGGCATGCGCCTTCTTGGCGGCACGAACGAGTGCGTCGTAGGAAAAGCGGGGGAGAAATTTCTTGTATGAGCGCGTATCGTAGTTTGAGGAGGCATCCCAGAACCTGTAGGCGTAGTATTTTAGGTCACGAAGAAACTCGGGCTCGATCCCTTCCGGGTTGGCAAGAATACCCTCGATAAGCCCCCGGACCTCTAGCCCCCGGTCTGTCAACTGGAGATAGTAGATGTCCCTTCCGGCACGCGCCGCCATCGTAAGCCAGTAGGCAAGCACCCTGCCATCTTTGGACAGCGAAGAGAACCCGTCCGCGTACACCCGGTACACGACGAGGTCATGGATGCTCTCGGCCACGTAGGCTAGGGGCTGATCGTTTTGGCCTTGCTGGGTTGAGCCTTGATACGGGGTAGATAGGGAGCTTAAGGGGCCAAAAGCCATTCCTTTCAAAATTGCGCCCGCAAACATACAGCCAACCAGGAATACCCCAATGCACAGGCTTTTCCGGTATCTTCTCCAGACCATAGGCCAATCCTTGATATTCGACAAAACATCCTTTCATGTTGCCAAAAAACGGAAACGGTTGTAAAGTGCGTTGAGTTGAAAAACATGCACCGGTCAGGAAGTGGCGTGAGCGTAGGATATCAACAGGAGGGCTGCAACCTCCCTAAAGGCTTCCGCACGTTCGCCAGGGTCGGGGTTTGGTTCTACAAGCGCTACATTGGAACGCTCCGGGTTGTATGGCTCAAGGAATCGGGAGAACCGCTCGAGGATTGCCTCCCCAAAGGCGCGGTCCTGGCCGGCTGGCATCACCACCAGTTCCTCGTCCCCGGACTTCTTGGACCGAAGGGCGTTTATTTTGTGGTTTCTAGGAGCATGGGCGCCGAACTACTGAAAACCGCGGCGCGGGTGTTTGGCAGCGATTTTGTCCAAGGCGTTAGGGGCATCGAAGGCCCGAAAACGACCGCACGTTTGCTTAGGCTTCTTAAAGAAGGCAACTCCGTTGCGATCGCCCCCGACGGGCCAATGGGCCCAAGATTTATTGCCAAACCGGGACCGGCCTACCTGGCCTTGAGGCTCGGAGTCCCGGTTATTCCGGTAGCCATGGCCAGCTCCCTAAAGATACACAATCCCTTCTCCTGGGACCGCTACTGGATTCCCCTACCCTTTACCAGGCTCGTCGTGGTCGTAGGAAAGCCGCTCTTTCCCCCTCAAGCCCAAGGTCCGCTCAAGGTCCGCATAGAACATGGAAGATGCTGTATCCAGGACACGTTAAGCAGGCTAGATCGGCTCGCACTGGCTTTCCTAAAAAGCTCTCCACAACGATGCAAGGTTTGATGTATAGTAACTTCATACCAATGCAGGCCCAACACAAACCTTTTTCCTAAGGAGGAAAAGCATGGCAAGAGACATCCGACGTGCAGCCGTTCTCGGGGCTGGCGTAATGGGAAGCGGCATCGCCGCCCATCTGGCCAACGCCCAAATCCCCACTTACCTGTTTGACATCGTTCCTAAAGAGCTCACAGAAGAGGAAACACGCAAGGGCCTGACGCTCGAGAGCAAAGAAGTCCGCAATCGGTTTTCCCTGAAGGGTTGGAACAACGCGCTCAATTCGAAACCTGCGGCGTTCTTCTCGAAAAAGAACGCCGAACTGGTGACCGTCGGGAACTTTGACGACGACATGGAACGGCTTAAAGAGTGCGACCTGATCATCGAAGCCGTCGTCGAAAACCTTGCCGTAAAGCAGCAGCTTTTCAAGCGCGTCTCCCAGTTCCGAACGCCCGGGACGATCGTCGCCTCGAACACCTCTGGGATCAGTGTATCCAAGATGGCTGAGGGGTTAAACAAGGACTTCCAGGAGCACTTCCTGGTCACCCACTTCTTTAACCCCCCGCGTTACATGAAGCTGCTCGAAATCATCCCGCACCCCAAAACAAAGCAGGATGCGCTCCAGGCAATCGAGCGTTTTTGCAGCTACACCCTCGGGAAAGGCGTAATCCGAGCCAAGGATACGCCCAACTTCATCGCGAACCGGGTCGGGGTCGAAGGCATAATGTACATCATGCACCTAATGCTTCAAGAGGGCCTAAGGATAGACGAGGTCGATGCCATTACGGGCGTGCCTATGGGTAGGCCGAACTCCGCCACTTTCCGTACGGCCGACTTGGTCGGGCTCGACACCTTGGCCCATGTAGCAAGGACGGTGTACGACAACTGTCCTAACGACGAGCGTCGCGAGGTCTTCGCCCTTCCCGATTTCATCAAAAAGATGATCGATGGCGGCATGCTCGGCGACAAGACGGGCAGAGGGTTCTACAAGAAAGAGAGGGCGCAAGACGGCCAGAGCGTACGAAAGGTCTTAGATCCAGCCACCATGTCTTATATCGAGACGATAAAGCCCGATTACCCATCGCTCAAGGGCCTTAAGGGGATCGAAGACCCCAAACAAAGAATCGCCAAGCTCGTTTCAATGGACGACAAGGCGGCTAACTTTGCCTGGAAAGTGCTTGCAGACAGCTTTGCATACTGCGCAAACCGGATTCCCGAGATCGCCGACACGATCCTGGACGTAGACAACGCGATCAAGTGGGGGTTTAACTTCCAGCTTGGACCGTTCGAGGCTTGGGATGCGATCGGCGTAAGGCAATCTATCGAGCGGATGCAAAAAGAAGGGATAAGCGTCCCAAAGAACGTGCTCGGGATGCTCGAGGCTGGCAAAGAGTCGTTCTACACAAAAAAGAACAATACCGTCTATTTTTACGATTTCAAGACCAAGGACTACGTCCCCGCTTCGAAGAACCCTGACATAATCCTTCTTCCCGAGCTTAAAGAACAAGGGAAGGTGCTCGAACACAACGACGGGGCAACGCTTTACGACCTAGGAGACGGCGTCGCCTGCCTGGAATTCCACACGAAGATGAACGCGATCGACCCCGACATCGTCGGCATGATGAATAAAAGCATCGCTATTGTCGAAGAGCGTTTCGAAGGGCTCGTCATCGCCAACCATGCTCAGAATTTCTGCGTAGGGGCGAACATTTTCTTGATCCTGGCCGCCGCCCAGAACAAAGACTTCGAACAGCTTGAAACAATCATCAGAGAATTCCAAGACGCCAACATGCGCCTTCGATACTCCAAGAAGCCCGTTGTGGCCGCACCGGCGGGTATGGCGCTTGGTGGGGGCTGCGAGATCCTTATGCATGCAGACCGCGTCCAGGCCCATGTCGAGAGCTACATCGGGCTCGTCGAGGTGGGCGTAGGGCTTATTCCTGCAGGAGGGGGCTGTAAAGAACTTTACAAGCGCTGCGTCGAGAGCGTGATCGAGAACCCACCAGCCGACCTCTTCCCGTTTGTACGGAAGGCTTTCGAGCTGATCGCGCTCGCCAAGGTCGCCACATCCGCCCAGGAGGCGATAGAATGGGGATTCTTGAAACCAACGGACGGGATGACCTTCAACCGGGACTTCCTTATCCAAGACGCCAAAAAGGCCGTCTTGGCGCTCGCTCAAACGGGCTACAGGCAGCCCAGAGAGCTTAAGAACATCCCCGTTGCCGGCGAAGGTGCGGCGGCCGCTCTCAAGGTGTACGTCCAGGGAATGCGAAACGCGGGGTTTGCTACCGAGTACGACGTCGTCGTTGCCTTCAAGCTTGCCGACATCTTGACGGGCGGCAAGGTACGCCCTGGCACTAAGGTCTCCGAGCAATACCTGCTGGATCTAGAGCGCGAGGCGTTCCTTAGCCTCCTTGGCGAGGATCGCACGCTTGCCCGTATCCAGCACATGCTTATGTACAACCGTCCGCTCAGGAACTAAACACACGAAGGAAGGGGGAAATCTATGGAAAAAACAATGGTCGTTTCGGCCGCACGGACGGCGATGGGCCGGGCCAAAAAGGGATCCCTAGCCGATGTTCGTCCGGAGGATATGGGCGCCGCGGTCATTCTCGAAGCCTTGAAGCGTGCGGGCGACTTAGACCCGAAGCTCGTGGACGACTGCATCATAGGCTGTGCCATGCCGGAGGCCGAGCAGGGCATGAACCTGGCTAGAGAGGCCTGGTTTCGTGCAAAACTGCCTAATTCGGTCTCGTGCATGACCATCAACCGCTTCTGCGCTTCCGGGCTGGAGGCGATCGCTTTGGGCGCCTTTCGGATTATGTCTGGAATGGCCGAGATCGTCGTAGCCGGCGGCATCGAGAGCATGAGCCTTATACCTATGGGCGGGAACAGGATTGTTCCGCACCCTGAAATGGCCGAAGAGTTCTACCCCGCATACGTTGGCATGGGAGAAACGGCCGAGATCGTGGCCAAGCGTTACAATATAACCCGCGAAGAGCAGGATGCGCTCGGCCTAAGAAGCAACCTTCTTGCCGTCGAAGGGATCGACAAAGGGGTTTTCAAGGAGCAGATCGTCCCCGTCCAGGCTTACCGCTACAAACCCACCGGGGGCAAGGAGTTCTTTCAGTTCGACACGGACGAAGGACCGCGCAGGGACACCTCGATAGAAGCGCTCTCTAAGCTTAAACCGGCCTTCTGGAAAGAAGGGACGGTCACGGCGGGAAACTCATCCCAGATGACCGACGGGGCGGCGGCCGTCGTTTTGATGAGCAAGGATAAAGCGAAGGACTTAGGGCTCAAGCCGCTAGGGCGCTTCAAAGGGTATATGACGGTAGGCTGCGGTCCAGATGAAATGGGAATCGGCCCTTCGTTGGCCGTGCCAAAGCTTTTGGCCAAGGTGGATCTAAAGCTCAAAGAGATCGATGCAATCGAGATGAACGAGGCGTTCGCCTCCCAGAGCGTGTACTGTGTAAAGAAATTAGGGCTCGAGGGCTTCCTAGAGAGCCGGAAGCTCAACCCTTACGGCGGCGCAATCGCGCTAGGACACCCCTTGGGGGCGACGGGCGCGATCCTTTCGACCAAGATTCTCTACCATATGCGCGACAACGACCTCAAATACGGGATCGTCACGATGTGCGTAGGCGGCGGAATGGGGGCCGCCGGGCTCTTCGAGCACAAAGACTAGGGGCATCAAGGGGGCAGAGCCGACTCTGCCCCCCTTTTTTTGGGTGCGGTAGAAGGCTGATCTACCGCGATCCTGCCGTCTTTTGTAAGGCCCACGCGAAACCGCGCGCGCACGGGCATCTCCTCGGTAATCTTGGCCTTGAGCTTGAGCGGCCCGTCGAAGTGGACCTGAATGAGGCGTTGAATCGGGAGGTCGAGGGTTAGATCAAAATTCAGGGGCACTTGGAGCGTCTTACTAAAAGGAACCGTGAAGACGCGCCTTATTGGAACCTCGACGTCTGTTTTGATGCGAACCGTCCTTGCAAAGGGCACGGTCAGCTTGAGGGGCAGCGAGCCTTGAAGAGTCGCCGGGATGGCCGGCAAGCCGAAAGGGCGCGCCTTGAGGCGGATACCATCGAGCGGTACGGAAACCTCAAGGGGAAACTCCGCTTTGATGAAAACCTCCTGATCAATGGGCACATGAACCGTCATGTTCACGGGCACCTGAAACTCTTCTTTTACAGGAACGTCCAATACCTTACGGACGGGGACTGCAATGCGTACGACTTCCGGAAGTTTGATGGGGATCTCAAAATCACCCAGCTCGGAGCGTACGGATACCGGGGCCAGAGGCTTGGCCATGGCCTCTACGTCCATTTCGTACTGAATCAGCTGGCTGGGTATACTCCTGTAGAAGGAACGAACCCCGAAAAAGGTACCGACGCCGATGGCCAAAAGAACGGCAAGGCTTAAGGCCAAGCCAACAATAACCCGAGGTAAAACCCGTGGCTGCTTAAGCCATTTACACATTCTTAGAAGAGATAGACTCGAACCCACAACCTTGGTTACACTTAAACGGTAGTACAGAGATACAAAAGCTTACCCTAAAACCACAAAGGAAGACTAGGTTGCATGTTCGCATGCTTTCCTATACCCCGGAGCCGCTACGCATGCTGTACGTGGCTTACAGAACCTGCTACTCGAAGAAATCCCCGATAGAAATTTGGGAAGAGGCCGGGGAAAACTCTCCCGAAAAGCTTCAGGCGTTTATTCTGGAGCGGCTCAAAACGGGCCATACGTCTCCTTTGGAGCAGATAGTGTTTTGGTTTGGAATCGAAGGACTCTCTAGGACAGCCTCCCACCAGCTTGTCCGCCATCGTATCGGAATCAGCTTCGAACAGCAATCCCAGCGCTACATTAAGCTCGATTCGGAAGATCCAAAAAAAATGTTTGCCACTCCCAAGACTTGGCAGCAAGGCCCTCTTTCCGAGGCCTACAAAGCCCACATGCTGGAATCCTTTGAGTTGTACCAAAAGGCGCTTCAGGCGGGGATTCCTGCAGAGGATGCGCGGTTTATCCTACCTCAAGCCGTCGTATCCAACATCCAAGTCTGCGTGAACTACGCCGAATTGTTGCACATCGCCGATTTAAGGCTTTGCTTCCGAGCGCAATGGGAGATTCGAAGGCTGGCCCTCGGGATGCGTAGAGAGGTCAAAAAAGCCGCCCCTTTGTTAGGAGTCTTCCTGCAGCCCAAGTGCGGGCCTGCAAGGCAAGGCTTTTGCGACGAGCCTTACGAGGCATACAAGAAATGCCCCCTCTCAAAAGCCCGCCCTCATAAGCAAGACGTTTTTTTGGCGGAGGACTAGATGGGGCTCATTGTTCTCGTTCGACATGGGGAAACAGACTGGAACAAGGCCCAGCGCGTCATGGGAACGTCCTGGGTGGGCCTCAATGAATCGGGAAAGACTCAGATGCGGTGGGCCGCCCGGGTGCTCAAGGGGTTACCGATCGAAAGGGTGTACTGTTCTCCCTATCCTAGGACCACGGAGAGCGCAGAAATCATTGCCAAAGAACTTCTTCTTGATCCTACCCCCGCTCAAGCGCTCTGCGAGGTGGGTTACGGGGTCTGGGAAGGCAGGCTTTTTTCGGAACTCAAAGAAGACCCTAATTACTTCCGCTACTTAAAAGACCCCTCCTTCAACCCAGGGCAAGGAATCGAGCCGATCATCCGGGTCCAGGAACGCGCCGTAGCCTTTCTCGAAGAGGCATCCAAAGAGCGGCCTGTCGCAGCGTTCGCTGTCGTTTCGCACGGAGACGTCATCCGTACGGCCCTTGCCTATTATATGAAGCTTCCACTAAAAGAGTTTCGGCGCATACGCATCGATAACGGCTCTGTCAGCGGAATTGAAGTTCATGCAGGCCTTGCGGAAATCAAAGGCGTCAACCTGGTTCCCGAAATCGGGGAGCTTTGGCAACGCTCCTACATCCGCTTCAATGTGAATATTCCCGGGGGTGTATGATTTACGAGGAACAACCCAGTTGATCGCCTTGGCCTACGAAGGCTTACCAGACGATTCTTCTTCCCCAGAAAGGCTTTCCTGGCTTGTAACCCCCGATCCCTTCAAGGACAAACCAGCATTGATCGAGGGGCGTTGAAATGCCTTTTATTCACTACGCCAACAGGGAAGTCGTCTTAAAGGTCGTCTACTCCGGTCCGGCCCTGTCGGGCAAGACAACCAACCTCGAGAAGCTCCATGCCATGCTCCCAAACAAAGAATCCAGGCAGCTTTTGATTGTACCCACGGCCAACGAACGCACGCTGTTCTTCGATTTTCTGAACGTTGCAGATATGCTCGAGGGAAACTTTAAGGCCCGTTGCCATGTCTACACAGTACCGGGGCAAGTGATTTACAAGGAGGCAAGGAAAGTTGTCCTCCGGGGGGCAGATGGCATCGTCATGGTGTACGACTCACAGGCTACAGCCAAAACGGCCAACAAGGCGGCCCTTGAAGAGCTTATCGGGTTTCTGAGCGAACAAGGGCAAGATCCAAACACCCTGCCCATCATCATTCAATACAACAAGCGGGACCTCCCCGATATCCTTCCGATCCATACGCTCGAAGCAGAGCTAAACCCCTGGAAGGCCCCATTTGTGGAGGCTGCAGCAATTGAGGGGAAAGGCGTACTCGAGACATTTGACGCCATCTATAAGAGCACAAAAGAGTCCGTCTCACGATCGAGCGCCGACCAAAAGGGGTCACCCCCTTGGTTTCGAGATTAAGGGGAAGCCTTGCCTACCCTTAAGCGTCCTTGCAAAAACAACCCCTAGAATATAACCGGGCTTGGCCTTCCTTAGGGCCTTTGCGGCCTCGTTTAGCGTGGCCCCCGTCGTCATCACGTCATCTACAAGCACAACCGGACGGCCTTGAATCTCCCTATCCATCCCGGACCTCAGCAGAAAGCTTCCTTTGACGTTCTTTTCGCGTTCCCTGGCAGGAAGGGCGGCTTGATGGGGAGCATCGTGCGTTCGAACGAGGGCGCGGAGGGTTGGAATACAAAAAGACTTGGACAAAGAACGCACAAACGGCAGGACAGGATCGAACCCTCTGGCCAGGAGACGATTTGGATGAGGCTCAACCCCCACCACGACGGCCCCTGGGGGGAACGGCGGAAGTCCTTCTTGCAAGCTTGAGGCCCATATTCGAAGAAGATACCGCCGAAGGCACGGGTTCGCCCTCTTCTTCCAAAGTACGAGCAAGGAACGCACCGCCCCTTCGTAGCTGAAAAAAGCGCTCGTCCTTTGGAGCGCCAACGGATCGAGCCTACATTCAACGCAGGGGTCAGTTTCACCGTCCTTAATGGGGAGGGCGCAGCAAGAGCAGACAGGCCCGGACAATCGAAGAGCCAAGAGATCCTTTTCGCATGCGGGGCAAAGCAATGACCCTGGATGGAAGAAGACGGGGGTATCACACAACGGGCACTCTGGCTCGATCAGGGCGCCTCCTAACGCTAGAAACCCCTCCTTAGCCCACCGAAAAGGGCTATCCCAGGAAGCCACGCGAAGAAACGGGAAACGCGTTTGTTTGCTCGGAGCGCATATCCATCCAAAGGCCGTCAAGATCGTAGTACTCCCTGGTCTCCTTCTCAAAAAGGTGGACGATCACATCGCCAAAGTCCAGGATGGCCCAGTTCGTGTCCTGGCCTTCGATCGAAAGAGGCGGCCCGAATGCCGGCTTTGCACCCTGAGCCATCGCCTCGGTTACGGCCTTGGCATGGTTTGGGTTGTGGATTGTCAAAACAATCAAGGTATCCGCATAGTCCACTACCGGAGATACCCTGTATACGGCCGGGTTCTCCGCTTTTTTATCTAGCGCGATCTCCAAGAGTTGTTGTGCTAGGGAGTTCGCTTGAAATCCCATTCAGCCTCCTTTTGGGTTGGGTTTCTCTGTGGGTTTAGGGGTTTTCGATAAAGCCCTCTTTCTTGGATAAAGCGAAAGGCCTCCTCCGGGACGAGGTAACGAACAGACCGTCCGGTCAAACACCTCTCCCGAACCCGACTCGAAGATATGTCAAGCGGCGTGACACGGCACTCGTAGAGGCCGTTGCCGCTCTGGAGGCGAACATGCAAGACTTCCGAGGAAACGGCCTGGCTCTCTAACCCTTTAAGGGCAGCAGGAATAGAAGGAAGGCCGATCGGGGGCCTTGCCATCACGGCGATATGGCACATTTCGAGCACCTCTTGAAACCGGTGCCATTTTGGAAACCCCGCGAACGCGTCCTCCCCGAGGATCAAAAAAGGCTTTTGCCCGCTCGAAAGGACGGTTTCATGAAGATGCTTGAGCGTGTAGTAGGTGTACGAGGCGTGCTCCGGGTGCTCTATTTCGTAGCGCAACACACCGAACCTTGGGTTGGAAGCAACGGCCAGCTCGAGCATCGTGAGCCTATCTTCCGGAGAGGCAAGGCTTGCAAGCTCTTTATGCCTGGCAAAACCCGTCGGTACGAACAAGACGCGCTCGATCCCCAAAAGCTCCGCCACTTCCTCTGCACCCCTTAGGTGCCCGATGTGTACCGGATCGAACGTCCCTCCGAAAATACCCAACGGAACGGCTCTTTGCAACCTAGCGAACCTGCCCGTTTCCGACGACGACGAATTTCTCCGTGGTCAGCTCACGAAGGCCCATCGGGCCGAAGGCGTGGAGCTTCGATGTGGAGATCCCAATCTCCGCGCCAAGCCCCAGCTCGAACCCGTCGTTAAACCTCGTCGAGGCGTTGACCATAACGCAAGAAGCCTCCACATGCCGAAGGAACGTCTCTGCGCATTGAAGGTCGTTTGTGACGATCGTTTCGGTATGAAGCGAGCCAAAGCGCTCGATGTGCTCAATCGCCCCCTTAAGACCTTGGACGCGCTTTGCGGCCAGGGTCATCTCCAGAAATTCCCGGCCAAAGTCCTCATCGGAGGCTTTTGCAAGCCCTAGGCGTCCGAACTGTCCGTAGAGCTCGGGGCAGGCCCTAACCTCGATCCCAGCCTTTAGCAGCGCCGTGAAAAGCTCCTCGAGGAACGCTTGCGAAAGCTTGTCATCCACTAGCAGGGTCTCCAACGCGTTGCACACGGAAGGCCGGCTCGTCTTTGCGTTGATGACGACCGCTTTGGCCATCTCAAGGTCCGCCGAGGCTTCGAGGAAGGCATGGCAAACGCCCTTGAAGTGCTGAACGACGGGGACCCTCGCATGCTCCGTCACGAAACGAATCAGGTCTTCTCCTCCCCGCGGGATCGCAAGGTCTATCCAACCGGCAAGGGAAAGAAGCTGGGGCAGCTCGGATCGTGACGCCATCGGCAAGAGATGAACGGCATCTTGTGGAAGCCCGGCGGCTTCTAGGGAATCCTTAAAAATCCCGATCAAGGCATGGTTCGTCTCGAACGCCTCACGACCCCCCTTTAGAATGCAGCCGTTTCCCGATTTCATGCACAGCCCGGCGGCATCGATCGTCACGTTAGGTCTGGATTCGTAGATGATTAAAACGACCCCCAATGGAATCCGCATCTTGCCAACCTGTAAGCCGTTGGGGCGAACCTGGATATGCGCGATGCTTCCTACCGGGTCATCGAGCGCGGCAACCTCCCGCAGCCCGTCCGCCATGGCCTTGATCCGCTCCGGCGTAAGCAAGAGTCTGTCGACCATAGATTTTTTCATGCCCTGCGACTCGGCCCGAGCCGTATCGGACGCGTTGGCTTCGAGCAGGATCCCTGCGTTCTCCTGAAGCATCCTTGCCGCCTCGAGGATCGCCTGGTCCTTCTTGGCGCGATTGGACAATGCAAGCTGCCTTTGGGCTTTTTTAAGCGAAACAAGCCAAGCCGGGGGTGTCTGATCCATACGCTAACCTTTCTGGCGGGATAAGAGTTTTACGCGGGGGCCGTCAAGATCAGGTTGTCCCTGTGGACCACCTCGATCCCCCTCTCGTTTTTTTGAGCTTCAACATCCTTATCCTTTTCAGGCTTAAGGCCAAGAACATCCCGTAACTCTTGAGAAGAGGGGCCGCAGAGCCCTTTGCCGAGGAACTGGCCTTCTGCATTGCGAATCCAGACCGTGCTCTGCCTGGAAAAATCCCCTCGAACATCGACAATCCCTTGAGCAAGAAGACTCTTGCCCTTGAGCAAGATCGCTTTTTCGCAGCCCGCATCGATGACGATTTCGCCTTTGACCTTGAGCGTATGGTAAATCCAGTGCCTTTTCGTGTTGAGCGGGTTTTTGGCGGGCAAAAAGAACGTCCCCATCCTCTTGCTCTCGACGAGCGCCTGGCAAAGCACGTCCTCTTTGTGGCCGGGAAGAATCCAAACACCGAGGCCTAGCTCCGTCGCAATTTTGGCAGCCAGAATTTTGGAGCGGATCCCCCCGGTTCCATGCTGCGACTTCGACTCGCTAAACGAGCCAAGCAACGATTCGCCTACCGCCTCGACCGTGGAAATAAGCTTCGCCGACGGGTTTGTCTTTGGGTCATCCGTAAAGAGCCCTTCCACATCGCTCAGCAAAACGAGCGTATCGGCCCCTACGAGCCCCGCAACTTC
The DNA here is from genome assembly GCA_011620345.1 of Nitrospirota bacterium. Classification (GTDB taxonomy): domain Bacteria; phylum UBA2233; class UBA2233; order UBA2233; family UBA2233; genus UBA2233. The sequence continues at coordinate 55,827 of WOZJ01000050.1, read as the reverse complement.
CGCAGACAGCCTGTCGTTATCGCCAAAGCGAATTTCTTCGGTGCTCACCGTATCGTTCTCGTTGACGATGGGAATCATCCCTAGCTTAAGGAGCGTTACGAACGTCCGCTTCGCGTTCAAGTACCGCTCGCGGCACTCTAAGTCGTCATGGGTCAAAAGAACCTGAGCGACGTTCATGCCGTGCTCGGCGAATGCCCACGAATAGATCTCCATGAGCTTGGCCTGCCCAACGGCCGCCAACGCCTGCTTGATGCCCACCGAAACAGGCTTTCCGTTCGTTTGGACAAGCATCCTCCCGGTCATGACGGCGCCAGAGCTAACCAGCACAACCTCAGCCCCTAGGGCCTTCTTGAGGTTGACGATATCCCTCGTGAGCGCTTGAACACGTTTTGGGTTTAGGGTTTGACCCTGGGAAAGTACGTGGCTGCCGATTTTTATGACGATCCTTTTGAGCTGCTGATTGCGTAGATCCATGTCTTATGTTGTCCGTAGTAAATAATGAATCAGGGATTCGATGTTTGTCCCGTAACGTGCAGAGACGGAGATTACCTCAAACCCTAAGGCTCGGAAAAACTCCTCGTTATGTTCATTAAGGCTCCCGTCTGCTAGGAGATCAATCTTATTCAGAAGGATGGCCTGCACGCGAGCCATTAAGGCAGGGTTGTAACTGAAGAGCTCATCTCTAACGATTTCAAAGGCCCTTTTTGGGGTCGGATCGGAAAGCGCCGCGTCTAGGACAATCACAAGGGCCTTGCTTCGCTCGATGTGCCGTAAAAACCGAATTCCTAGACCCCGCCCTTGATGGGCCCCCTCGATCAACCCAGGCATGTCGGCGATGGTGCAACGCTTCATCCCCTCACCCGCCAGCACGCCAAGCACGGGTGCTGTCGTCGTAAAGGGATAGGCCGCAACCTTTGGCATTGCACGGGTCAGGGAACGAAGAAGCGAGGATTTGCCCACGCTAGGCAGGCCTACAAACCCAAGGTCCGACAGAAGCTTTAATTCTAGCGAGCAAGCCTGTGTTTGCCCTTTTTGCCCCGGGGTTGCCCACCTTGGCGCCTGGTTGGTCGAGGTCACGAACCTTGCGTTTCCGTACCCGCCTTTACCGCCTTTGGCAAGGGCAAACTTCTGTCCATCCTCGAGGATCTCAAAGAGGACGGCTTTCGTCTCGTGGTCTTTCACGACCGTACCCAACGGAAGGGCAACCGTCAAATCGTGGCCTCGCCTTCCTTTTCGGCCGTTCCCCTGCCCGTGCTCGCCGTGCTCCGCCCTCCAAAGCGGGGCATACAAGAAGTCTTCGAGGGTTTCCATACGACTCGAGCCTTCAAGCACGACATCGCCGCCGTCGCCGCCGTCGCCGCCGTCCGGCCCACCCCTGGGACTAGATCGTGTCCTTCGAAAGCTGGCACAACCGTTTCCCCCGGCTCCACCTTGGGCGACGACTTTGTGAACCTCGTCGACGAACCGCATTCCCCTACCCCTGACATACCAAGGCCAGCTCCCTGAAGAGTTCAAGCGCCTTGTCTGGCATACGTTCCGGAAACACGACGGCAGCCTCGACGATCAAATCGCCAGGCGGCCCGCTTTTTTTCGCGAACCCCTTGCCCCGCACCCGTAGCTTCGTCCCGGAGTTTGTTTTGGGCGGAATTTTAATTCGAACGCCTCCGGAAAGCGTAGGAACCTCTTTTTCTGCACCCAGCGCCGCTTCCCATGGGAATAGCGGCACCTTAGCGATGAGGTTGTCGCCCTCGAGACGAAAACGAGGATGCTCTTGGAGCCTTACTTTAAAATATATATCGCCTTCGGGCAGAGATACACGGATACGCTCCCCATCCCTCACGCCCTTAGGGATTCGGATGGTTACCCGCCGCCCCTTCGAGGCCATTCCAAGGCCTTGAGGGGCCTGAATTGAGAGCTCGAGCGTCTTCGTGCATCCTTCGTGCGCCTCTTCGAGGCTCAAAGAAATCTCTTCTTCCTTGGGTGTACGCTCGGGTCCAGGCCATTCCCGTGAGGCCCGCTGCCTTGCATGTCCAAAAGGGCTCGCCCTTTTGGAGGACCCAGCCCCAAAGGCATCCCCCCCAAAAAGGGTCCTGAAGAAATCGCTGAAATCGCCTAAGCCCTCCAAATCGCCCAAGTCGCCCACATGAACGCGGAACCCTTGGTAGCCCGGGGGGGCCGTAAACTCCTGACCTTCTCGAAACTGGCCGCCAAGCATATCGTACTGCTTGCGCTTTTCTGGGTCCGAAAGGACGGCGTTGGCCTCGGAAATTTCCTTAAACCTCGCTTCGGCCTCATTTTTCTTGTCGCCGGCATGCTTGTCGGGATGCCACTGTTTGGCAAGCTTTCGGTAAGCCTTCTTGATCTCATCGGGCGTCGCGCTTTTTGGGACGCCTAAAATCGCGTAGTAATCTTTATACGCAACCATTCGTTCTGTTCCGTATCGCGCGAAACTGCCTGCAAAAGTTTGTACGTTCTTCTATAAAATAAACCAAACAACCTGGCCTGACATTCAGAAAAACGCTCAAGCCTGCAATTCTTGAACCACGTGAACTGTCTGACGGGACCCGCTCTGCTTGAAGACTACCCTGCCATCTTTTTTGGCAAACAGGGTATAGTCCCTTCCCATGCCCACGTTCAACCCCGGATGAAACTTGGTACCGAGCTGACGGACGATAATATTGCCCGCTTTTGCCGCCTCCCCCTCGAACATCTTTACGCCAAGCCGCTTGCCTGCAGAGTCTCGGCCGTTCCTAGACGAGCCCTGCCCCTTTTTGTGTGCCATAGCCTTCTCCTCCTAAAGTCTACTTATGCGCTGATCGCTTGAACTTTAACTAGGGTCCGAAGGTCCCTGTATCCGAGAGTCATGCGGCGACGCTTCCTTCGTATCATTTTGAAGACCCGCACCTTCGGCCCTTTGGTGTGCCCTAGAACCCCAAGGCCTACCTTAGCGCCTTTGATGTACGGCGCTCCAAACTTGATCCCGCCTTCCATCTTTACGGCGAGAACACTTCCCACCTCGAGGATTTCCCCTGCATCGCCTAAATGACCCCTAAGAGATAGCGTATCCCCTACCTTGGCGTTAAACTGAATGCCGGAATGGGAAAAAATAACCTCTTGAACCTCCACGTTTCTGATTCCTCCGCTGCAAGTTTCTTGAATCCTTTTCTTTTATCTTACTTTGAAATAAAATAGAGCGTCAACCTTAGGGCTCAAGGAGGTTGTTTTGTCCAAACAAGCAATAAGACCAAACAGGGGGATAGCGCAGGCAATGTCAAGTTACTTGTTTACGTCGGAGTCCGTCACAGAGGGTCACCCAGACAAACTGGCAGATCAAATCTCGGACGCCATTTTGGATGCCTATTTGGCGAGCGACAAAAAGGCAAGGGTCGCTCTGGAAACCCTCTTGACCGGCAAAACGGCCATTCTTGCCGGAGAAGTCAGCTCGGATGCCTACGTAGACGTGGTTAAGGTTGCGAGGGAAGTCATCCGGGAGGTCGGTTATGACCTGCAGGGCGATTCCTTCAGGGCGAACAAAGTGAGCTTTCTTGTCGATATCGGGAGGCAATCGCCCGACATCGCCCTAGGCGTGGACGAGTACGACGGCCATGAGCAGGGTGCTGGAGATCAAGGGCTGATGTTCGGCTACGCCTGCGACGAAACCGATACGCTCATGCCCATGCCGATCAGCTTTGCCCAACTGCTCGCCAAAAGACTCTCTTTTGCACGAAAGAGCGGAAAACTGCCCTTCTTGCGCCCGGACGGAAAGACTCAAGTAACCGTCCTTTACGAAAACGACGAGCCTGTCGGCATTCAGGCTGTCGTTGTTTCCTCGCAGCATACCGAAGAGGCCGACCTTCGGATGGTAACCGAAGGCATCATCGAAGAAGTCGTAACCCCCATCATCCCAAAAGAGCTCAAACTTCCCGGTATGAAGCTCTTCATAAACCCTACGGGCCGGTTCGTTGTTGGCGGGCCCGAGGGAGATTCGGGGCTTACGGGCAGGAAGATTATTGTCGACACCTACGGGGGGATGGGCCACCACGGAGGCGGCTGCTTTTCCGGCAAGGACCCCAGCAAGGTCGATCGGAGCGCTTGCTACATGGCCCGCTACGTTGCCAAGAACCTGGTTGCCGCAGGGCTTGCCAAGCGCATCGAAGTGCAGGTGGCCTACGCGATCGGGGTAGCCAGGCCCGTGTCGGTCATGGTCCACGCGTTCGGCACGGCGCAGGTAGAAAAAGAGCGGCTTATACGCGCCGTAGAGGAGCTTTTCGACTTCCGCCCCAAGATGATCATCGAGAATCTCGACCTCCTACGGCCGATCTACAGGCAAACCGCGACCTACGGCCATTTTGGCCGGACAGAGCCAGAGTTCAGCTGGGAACGAACAGACCAAGTCGAGAAGCTAAAGGAATACTTCGGAATGCGGGCTTAAGCACGCCATGGACGAGGCCCTCAAAGCCTTCTTGCTCGACCCCACAAGCTTTGGCCTGTCTGAAGGGGCAGAGGTTCGGCACGTCCAGACGCACATCAGCGACGTCTTTGTGGCCGGAGAACACGTTTACAAGGTAAAAAAGTCCGTAAATTTTGGCTTTTTAGATTTCACCTCGCTTGAAAAACGCAGGTACTTTATCCAGCAAGAGATCGAGCTCAACCGAAGGCTTGCAGCCGGCGTCTACGAAGGGGCCGTAGCCATCTTAAAAGACAAAAACGGGTCTTTTCGCCTCTCCGAGCACCCGGAAGATTTCGAGAGGGCCGTAGAATACGCCCTTAAGATGAAGAGACTAGACGATGCCTGGAGCTTGAAGGCCATGCTTGGGGATGGACGGCTTGAGGAGCATCACATCGTTGCGCTCGCAAAAAAACTCCAAGCGTTTTATGCAAACGGCCCTTTGGACGAGGCGCGCTCGGTGTTCGGCGAACCCGCCCAGATCAAGCGCAACACGGACGAAAACTTCGAGCAAACCCTGCCCTACATCGGGTTTACCTTGAGTGAGCGTGAGTACCGGGCAATCGAGGCCTTCACCAACAGCTTCCTTGTAGAGCACCGGGAATTGCTGCAAAGGCGCGTTCAGGAAGGCTTTATCCGTGACTGCCACGGGGACTTGCACGCAGACCACGTGTACTTCCCCCCCTCTGGAGAAGTCTTGATCATAGACCAGATCGAGTTCAACGAACGGTTTCGCTTCCACGACGTAGCTTCGGACGTGGCCTTCCTTACGATGGACCTCACTTTTCAGGGGTTCCCCAACTGGGCCAAGGCATTTAAACGGGCGTTCACTCAAGAGACAAACGACAAAGATCTTTTAGAGCTTCTGCCGTTTTACGAAGCCTACAGGGCCTACGTCCGGGGCAAGGTAGAAGGGTTTTCGCTCGAAAAAGACTCGGCCAAACCAGGTTCCAAGGCCTTTCAGAGGGTTCGCGGCTATTTTCGTCTAGCCTACAGAAGATCCTTGGGTATCTCTGAGCCGCTGCTTTTGGTCGTTTTGGGGCCGATGGGGTCCGGCAAGACGACGCTCGCCATGGCCCTTTCCGAAGCGCTCGACATCCCGACGCTCTCCACGGACAAGGTTCGGAAAGAGCTTGCCGGCATCGGCGAACAGCGCCACTACGTGCCTTTCGGCGAGGGCATTTATTCGACGGATTTTTCCCAAAGAACCTACGAAGAGCTCGTTCATAGGGCCCTTGGCCACATCAAGGCTGGAAGAAGCATTATTATAGAAGGCGGGTTTCCAGGGCCCCAAGAGCGAACGCTCCCTCTAGCCGAGCTAAAGCGAGCAGGGATTCAAGCCAGGACGGTGTTTATCGCCTGCGAGGCCTCCAAGGCAACCCTTGTCTGTCGTCTCCAAAAAAGGCAACTCTCGGGCGAGCAGGTTGCCGACGGGCGTACGGAAATCCTAGAGAGCCAGCTTGCCTCCTTTGCCCCTCTCCCTGTGGGGATCGAGGCCCCACTTCTTAGGATTTGGAGCGAAAAACCCCTCGCATCGCAGGTTGAGCGCATTCTCAAATCAAACGCCCTCAAGGGCGTCTAATCGCCAGCATTCTCGAGCGCCGGCCAATACCGTCAAGCCCACTCCCCCCGATAGGCGGGACAAACACGCCCCGCTCTCCTTCCGGCGGGGTTGGAAAACCCCGCCTATCTTCTTTTGCAGGGCATGTCTTTGGGAATTTAACCCTGCCAAAACGTCAACGGCCACAAAGCATTGCTTTATTCTTTGCCCACTTCGGCCTCGAAGTCGCCCTGGGGCGCTTGGGCTAACGCGGTTGCCATGAAAGGGTAGGCCTCGAGCATGGCCTGAAGCCATGCCTCGTAAGGAAAATCCGCGTACATACCCCTGTCTTTAAGGTATTCCATATGACGCCTGCCCTCTTTGTCCAAAGGCTGAAAGAGCGCATCGTTACGGCCGTCGAACTCGAGCGGAAGGATGCCGGCTTTCTCGCAGAGCTCTTTGTTGAACGTAGCCGTGGCCTTGAGCCAGCGCCCATCTAAATAGAGCAGCGTGTAGCCATGAAAGGCAAACACGTCCGTCCCCATGGTTTCCGTTAGGCGTTTGCTCGTAAGGTGGTTGCGGACATCGGCAAACCCGAGCGCGGCCGGAACCCCCGCAGCCCTGGCAAGCGCGGCCAACAAAATGGCCTTCGGAACGCAGAAGGCCTTGGCCCTTTCGAGCACGCGGCTTGCACGAAATTCCTCTTTAGAAATGGCCATGCTGTAGGGGTCGTAACGAATCCCGTCCCTCACGGCATAAAACAACCGAACCGCCGCCTGGACAGGGCCGCCCGCACCCTCCGTGACCCGTTTGGCGTAAGCGACAACAGAAGCATGTTCGCTGTCGATGAAATACGTGGGCTTTAAGTATTCCTGCATCGAAGCATCCTTTTTGCGTCCTTTCCTTATTCTCTAGATTCTCCAGGCTTGACACCATTGTGTTTACAGGGCCGGCAAATGCCCAAAATGTACTCGATACCAAAGTGATGGCCGATAGAAGGGCATAAGGAGCCTTGCTTTCGTCAGCCGTTAAACCAAACGAAGACGGCGTAGCCAAATAGCATCAAAGATGGGCGATTCTTACACCATACGACGGCTAGCATTTTGGCCGACTAGGGTAAATCACCACTTGGCATAGTGGTCCTCGGCCCATCCAGGGCAGGCTTCAATTTTGATTGTTTCCCCAGAATCGGCTCTTAGCCGGCCAACAAAGGTTCCCATGAACTGTTTGAATTTAGACTTCACGAGCAGTGCATTGACAGATTCTTCCCGGTGGGCCTCCGGGTAGAAGGCGAGGTCTACATTCTGATCGTAGGAGGCAACGTGCCAAGGCTCGTATAGGTTGCGGCTTTGGAAGACAAAGTTCACCGTATCGACTTTGGTACGAACGCCATCGACCCAAAAAGCGTTCTCGGTAAAGCTGGTCTCGTTGACCCCGCAAGAAAGATTCAGCCCAAACGACCGGCCATCCGGCAGGGTGGAGGCGGCAGCCGCCCAGTTCCAGAAGGTATGACGTCGCATGTAGCCGGCCGTCCAGTCCATGAGGCCCCTATAGGCTGGAGAGCCGACCTCAACGGTTCGGCCTCCATAACAAACTTGGCCCGACAAATCAATCGGCACGGTCTTTTCTGTATAGACCCAGCCGCGATACCCGGCTCTGCTGCACAGCCTTAAAGGTGAGGCGCTTGGCCGCAGGGTTACGTCCACGCGAACATCCCAGGCGCTGGCCTTCACCTTGTCATGGAGGATTTCTATTTTTAGGCGGCGCGAGGAAAAAACGCTCTCGGGCGTGGCGGGCGTTGTTTTGATAAACACCTTGGAAGAAGGCAAAGAGATCTTGCGTGCTTCGGCCAGCTTGCGCGTTTTTCGGTCGTACACGTAAAGAAACCCGTTGGTCAGGTATTTCAGGTCTACTACGGCCATCCCCACCATGATGTCTTGCCCTAAAACCCCAAAAAAATGGAACTGGTTGGCCATGAAGCCCTTCAGCCCCTTGGGGACCTTGAACCCCATCGGGGTCTCTAGGGGGTAGTCTTGAAAATTGACGTTCTCGACCGGCTCGTCGTACAAGCCGTAGCGAAGATAACCTTGGGCGTCTACAAGCTTATCCATAACCGCTCCTAGCGCTCTTTTCGTGGCACCATGCAGGCCCTAGGCCATAGCATACCCAGCATAGTATACAAAATACAGGGGTTCTTTTAAGATCGCCACGAATTCCAGCGATACACCGGCAGGAAGATCCCCTGCCTGGTTAGCCACGAAACCTTCCGTAGGATTTGGGCAGCCCAAGGACGCGTTCGCCCAAAAAGTTCAGCACCATCTGGTTGTTGATCGGGGCTACCTCCATGATCCGGGCGATGCTCCAGAGAGAAATGACGTCGTAGTCTAAATCAAACCCGTAGCCTCCGTGCGTCTGGAGCGCGATCTCGCAGGCCTCGGTAGCCGCCTCGGTGCATAGTAACTTGGCCATGTTCGACTCGGCACCGGCCACAGACCCCGCGTCGTACACTTGGGCCGCCTTGTAGAGCATAAGCCGTGACGCCTCCAGGTGCGCCTTGGCGTAGGCCATCGGGTGCTGGAGCGCCTGGTAGGAACCGATGGGCTCATCGAAGGGTGCGCGGGTGTTTGCGTACTCCACGGCTTTTTGTAGCGCAAAATCCCCGATCCCTAAGCTCATCGCGGCGATCAAGAGCCTTTCAGGGTTTAAGGCATCGAAGAGAACCCGCACACCCTTGTCTTTTTCGCCCACGAGGTTCTCTGCCGGCACCTCGACCTCGTCGAAGTTCACGATGAACTGCCTTTCTGGGCAGACCATCATAACGTTCAAAGGGCTAAGCTCGATCCCCGGCGCCTTGGCGTCCACGATGAAGAGCGCCAGCCCCTCTTTGCGGTCGTTGACCTGGCTGTAGGGCGTCGTCCGGGCCACCAAAAGCATCCACTCGGCCACGTCCGCGCCCGAGATGAAGATCTTTTGGCCAGTGATTTTGTAGGTACCCTTGCCCGTTTCTTTGGCGAGCGTTTGAATCTTGAAAGAGTTTGTCCCGGCGTTGGGCTCGGTAATCGCAAAGCAAAATTTCTCTTCGCCCGTCACCGTGGGCGGGATGTAGCGCTGCTTTTGTTCTTCCGTACCGTGCTTTAAGATGGCGGCGCGCGACAGCCCCGTAATCACGAGGTACAAAGGAGGAAGGCCGGCCTTAGAAAGCCCATCCATCACGGCCACCGTTTCGGTAAGCCCACCTCCGACCCCGCCGTACTCTTCCGGAATGCCTGCCCCCAAAAGCCCGGCGTCTGCCATCGCCTGCCAGAGCTCGTCGGTAAAGCGCCTTTCTTTGTAGCATTTAAGCCAGTAGGCACGGTCAAACCGCCTCGTAATCCCTCCGATCGCCTGCTCGACCTCTTTTAACTCGATCGGCATGGACCTTTCCTCCTTATTTTTTGCGTTAGCCGTTCTTGCTCGGAAGCACAACCGTTACACTCGCTGGACAGCAGACTCCCTCTTCGTTGCCCACTTCGATTCCAATGTCAACAAGATGCCGGCCATCATGGGCGTATTTCTTGATAACCCTTCCCTTTCCGTACATCGTATCGCCCGCGTAGACCGAGCGTGCCATGGTCATCTTACGCTTTAGAATGAAGGTGTAAGGCCCCGCCCAGTCGGTTACCACCCTGTCGATGAAGCCTTGCAAACACATTGTATTCAGGTAGACCGTCTTTTGTCCCTGGGTCTGGGCATACTCCGGGTCATGATGGCCGGGGAAGTAATCGAGCGTCGCCGCGGCATCCTGAATAACCCGCTTGAATGTGACCTCCAGATGCACCTCGGGCAGGGCTTCATTTTCCTGGACGTCTTCAAAATAACGCTGCGCATAGCGCTTTGTATACATCCTTGTCCTCTCCTAACCTTATAGGCTGAACCGGAACATCACGTTCGTGTTCTTGGCCACGACCGCGCCCTTTTCGTTCCGAAACGTGGCCACCGTCGTAATAAAGTGCCCCTTTCCGAGGCGGGTTTGCTTCTCGGGCGTAACGTCCGCGACCTCATCGGTCACGTTCAGGCGCTCGCCCGCTCGGATGGGCCTAATGAACTCCGTTTCGGTCGACACGTTAATGAGCGTATCGCCTGGCAGCGGAACCTGCGTGGCCAATAAAGGCGCGACACCCCGGCCTGAGGGTTTCCAGGGCAGAGGCATCAGCCAGGACATGAGCATCCCCGGGGGGGAGACGACGCTCCCCCAGGCTTGTGTTGCGAAGTCCTCGTCCCAGTAGCTCGGGTTGGCATCCTCCAAGTGCGCCGCATAGTACTTGATCATCGGGACGTTGACATCTACATCGGAAAAAAGCACCTCCGATTTGGTGCCGATCATGGCCTTGGCTTGCTCGTAGGTGCCGAACTTAAGATCAAAGCCCGTTGGGCTTTTTGTGGGTGCTTCTTGCATGGACTTTCCCCTTATCCAATGGGTGTGAACTGGGGCACTTTGAAGGCCCCCTGGCGTTCTTCAAAGCAAACATGCACTTTTAGCCCGACCTTGATCGCCTCTTTTGGGCAATTTAAGACGTTCGCCATCATCTGGGGGCCTTCTTTGAGCTTGATAACGGCCAAGATGTAGGGCGCATCCGGTGCGTAGGAAGGGTAAGGCGCCTGGTAAACGACGCTGTAGGTGAGCACCTCGCCCTCGCCGGAGGCCTCTAGCCAATCGAACTCAAGCCCGAAGCATTTGGGGCAGAAGGGCCTCGGGTAGAAGTTATAAGCCCCGCAGGCCTTGCAGTGTTGAATGACGAGCCTTTCCTCCCTGGCCGCCGACCAGTAGGGAGAGCTAAAAGCTTTAACCTCAGGTAGTGGTTTTTGGTTCATGCATGTCTCCCTAGAATGAGCGTTGCGTGCTCGGCCATCATTCCTCCGTAAGTGTGAACAAGACCCGCCTCTGCCTTTTCAAGCTGTATGCCGGGCGCCTTCCCCATGATCTGGAGGGCCCCCTCGATGATCATCGAGATGCCCGAAGCATCGCCCGTATGCCCGAACGACAAAAGCCCTCCGTAGGTGTTCGACGGCAAATCACCGCCCGGGTCCGTGTGGCCCTCCATGATAAAAGGCCCCCCTTTGCCCTTTGGAACAAACCCCAAGTCTTCCAGCAGCACGATGGGGTTGATTGAAAAGGCATCGTAGAGCTCGACAAAATCGATATCCTTCGGTGTAAGCCCGGCCATTTCGAATGCTGCCTTGCCAGTATCCCTTGCACCCAAAAGGCTCGTAAAGCTTCTGGATTGGGAAATGAACCCATAATCGTGCTTTTCTCCAAACCCCAGGATGTAGGCGGGGTTCGGGTTGATTTTCTTTGCCATTGCCTCTGAACAAACAAGCACTGCCCCGCCGCCTTCACAGGGCACGGAGCAATCGAGCAGGTGAAAAGGGGTTGCGATCATACGTGAGGCCAGCACGTCCTCGATCGACAAGCCGCCCTTGTCGCGCATGAGCGCCTTGGGGTGATGGAGTGCCCACTTGCGCTCCGAAACGGCTACGCGGGCCAATTGCTCTGGAGTGGTCCCGAACGCTTCCATGTGGGCCGTCGCCACCAAGGCGTAGAGGGCATAGATGGCCGCCCCGTATGGGAACTCGAACTCGGGGTGGCTGACCATCTTGGCCATCTCCTCGGCCCCGCCCGCGCTGACTTTCGGAAACTTCCCGGCGCCTATGCACAAGATTCCATCCGCAAGCCCTTTTTCGATGGCGAGCGCTGCACGCTGGATCATGACCGAGTAGGTTGCCCCGCCCACGTTGATCGTTTCGGCAACGGCTGGATGGATGCCGAGGTCGTCTACGAGGCGTTCATGGATGAACACCTCCGCCCCGTTTCCGGAGGCCATGCCCGCCGGAGCGGCAAACAGCCCTCCTACATCGGAGGGCTTAATGGGCCATTCTCGGAGAAATTCCTTCAAGACCTTCTGATAGAGAGAAAAACCATCCTCGGCGGGATACCTCCCTGGCCTCATCTCGCTCGCTGCCGCAATACATGGGTTGCTCTTCATCCCCACCATTTCCTTTTGAATTTGAATTTTGATTCATTATGGCTGCTCTCGCTTTGTCTGTCAAATGACGTGCTAAAGAACTAACGCCTAAAGCCGCCTTCTCGAAAGCCTACCTTTACAGGCGGCCGGCCAGCCCTTACAATGAAGGGTACAACCGTATACAAACCCAAGGGGAGAAGACCATGGCCCTTCATGGCGTTTTAGGTTGTTTTTTGGCTGGAGTTCTTCTTGTAAACGGCGTTCCTCATTTTATCCAGGGAATCTGTGGACACCGGCATATGACTCCGTTCAAGCGTGACAGCTCCGCCGTTTTAAACGTCCTGTGGGGGTTTGCCAATTTTATCGTGGGCGAAGCAATACTTCGCATCTCCAAAGGGCCAGCGTGGGAACGTTCCGAGGTCGCGGCCTTCTGGATAGGGGGGTTTTTGGTCGCCGTTTTCTTGGCCGCGTTCTGGTCAAACTCCGAAGCCAGACTTCCATGGCATAAGGATTGAACGATGACCTTTTCCGATCTTTTCTGGGTTTTTTTCATTTTTGCGGCTATCGAACCCATGTTGCGACAAAGGATGCTGGATGGGGCTAGACGTCGCCTGATCGCCAAGATCGAGGCCCGCCGCAAATCCCGGGTCATCCTCTTGGTTCATAGGCAAGAGAGCATGAACCTGCTCGGGTTCCCCGTCTTGAGGTTCATCGACATCAACGATTCCGAAGAGGTCATTCGAGCGATTCACTTAACAGATTCGAGCGTCCCCTTGGACATCGTCTTGCACACCCCAGGGGGACTTGTTCTCGCCTCTTTGCAAATTGCCCGGGCACTCAAGCAGCACCTTGGCAAGGTCACCGTATTCATCCCCCATTACGCCATGTCAGGGGGCACCCTCATCGCTCTGGCGGCCGATGAAATCGTCATGTGCGAGGAGGCTGTTTTGGGTCCTGTAGACCCCCAGATCGGCCAATTTCCCGCGGCATCCATCCTTAAGGCCGTCGAGCGAAAACCGGTTCAGGATCTAGACGACGAAACTCTCATCCTGGCAGACGTAGGGGCTAAGGCGATCGCTCAAGTTCGAGAAAGTCTCGAAGAACTCCTTGATGGCCGTTATGAAAAAGATAAAATAGAAGAGTTGGCAGATCTTCTATCCAAAGGAAAATGGACGCATGACTACCCCATTACGGTCAAAGAAGCCAAAAGTCTGGGATTGCACGTATCCACAAACATGCCCGTTAAAATCTATCGACTCATGAGTCTTTTTCCTCAACCCATCCGCAGGTACCATTCTGTAGAATACCTTCCAACCCCAAGACGCGCCTTCAAGGAGCAAGGCTCGAAACGCTAGGAGACACGCTTGATCGTAGGAATTCCCAAGGAAATCAAAAACTGTGAAACACGCGTCGCCATGACCCCCGAAGGGGTGGCCTATCTTTGCAAAGCAGGGCACGTTGTGCTTGTCGAAAGGGGCGCGGGGGCAGAAAGCGGCTTTGCGGATGAGGCCTACGCGCTCTCCGGGGCCGCCCTTGCAGATGCCGCACAAGTATGGGCCGAGGCAGAGTTGATCTTAAAGGTCAAAGAGCCGTTGCCCGAGGAGTACGAGAATTTTCGTCGGGGGCTGATATTGTTCTCTTTCCTCCACCTGGCGGCCAACGAGCCTTTGAAAATGGCTCTTGCCAATGCCGGGGTTCGAGCGCTCGCCTACGAAGGCGTGGAGCTTGCGGACGGATCGTTGCCCCTGCTCGCCCCGATGAGCGCGATCGCAGGAAGGCTAGCCGCACAAATCGGAGCGCACTACCTGCTCAAGACCTTCGGCGGAATGGGGCTTTTGTTGTCCGGCGTTCCAGGGACGCCCAAAAGCAAGGTCGTCATCGTGGGCGCTGGAATAGTCGGTACCAGCGCCGCAGCATCGGCGGTCGGTCTAGGCGCTAGGGTGATCGTACTCGATACCAACCCAAGCAGGCTCGAAGCGCTAGAGGAACGGTTTGGCGGGCGGCTGGAGCTGCTGGTGTCCAACCCCGACCACCTTGGTCGAGCCATGGACGGCACCGCTCTATTGATCGGGGCCGTCCTCTTGCATGGTGAAAGGGCACCCAAGGTCATAACGACCGATATGGTCCGTAGAATGTCCAAGGGCGGCGTCGTTGTGGACGTGGCCATTGATCAAGGAGGCTCGGTCGAGTCGCTGGAGGCGCCGACGACGCACGACGAGCCCGTTGTCGAACGGCTGGGCGTTCTCCACTACGCCGTCCCCAACATGCCCGCCCTTACCCCAATGACCTCCACCCCTGCGCTTACCGTACGCACCTTTCCGTACGTCTTTGAGATTGCCACCAAAGGCCTAGATGGGGCGCTTTCAGCGAACCCGGCCCTTAAGAAGGCCCTCGTGGTTTCGTAATCCCTTAGGGGGGAAACCTTACCTTGCCCCATATAAGATGCCCTTTGGCCCCTTTCCATTGGTAGCCGGGGCGCAGGACATCGTCGCGTTTTGTTCGATCAGGAGAATGGCTTAAATTAAGGATAGCTTTTTAATATTAAGGGGGAATTGCTATGCCAGATTTCGGAAATCCATTTTCAGGACTTGCCAACGATCGTAAGCTGACCCATGAAGAACTGGTTCGGGCAGTACGCTTCATGATTTCGGCAGAATACGAGGCCATTCAGCTCTACATGCAGCTAGCCGAGTCAACTGACAACGAATTAGCCGTTGAAGTTCTTAAGGATGTAGCCGATGAGGAGCGAATTCATGCCGGGGAGTTTCTTCGACTCTTAAGAGAGCTTGCCCCAGATGAAGAGAAATTCTATGCAGAAGGGGCTACCGAGGTCGAGGAGGAAATTCAAGAATTAAAAAAGAGTCACGACTAGGACAGGAGCATTCAAGCACACCAAAGTCCAGCCATGGCCCTATCTTAAAATCTAACGGGTTGCGCTTTCAACGTGAAAGACCATATCCCCTAGGTAGGAGACGGTACTGCTTGTAACCTGCTCGGTGGGTTTGGCCCCCTCAACCTTCACGCCTGGGTAGGGGGAATCT
This sequence comes from Nitrospirota bacterium, assembly GCA_011620345.1. Lineage (GTDB taxonomy): Bacteria > UBA2233 > UBA2233 > UBA2233 > UBA2233 > UBA2233. The sequence goes on along the minus strand of WOZJ01000050.1, from coordinate 40,797 downwards.
TTGAGGTAGCCGCCGACGATTACGGCGCGCTCAAGACGCACAAGCTTTTGGCTGCGGGCCGTAATGCGGAGTTTTAGGGTCACCAAAGAAGCATCGTCAACCTTCCCCATAAAGAGGTAGGCCCCATTCGTTGAAAGGTCAAGGAGCGTATCCGGGGCGGAGCATACCTCGATGTCCGCATCCGCAAGGTCGCGCCGGAAAAAGAAGGCAATGCCGGCATCCTCGAGACCATGGACTTTTTCTACCTCGAGCGTAAGGCTTACAACCGCCGGCCGGCCAAGCGGGAGGGTTCTTGGTGCATACCCATAGCGTGCCCTAACGAAGTTTTTTAGCCCTTCCATGGAAGGGGCCGTTTCGTAGCTAAAAACAAGGGTGGGTGCTTTATCCTCTCCAGCGGCTACCGGCAAAGGCAGGTCTTTCAGCCAAAACTTGAGCGTTTTGCTCTCGGCCTGCCTTTGTACGGAGACGGGAATGAAAAAAGGACTGCCGTCGGCCAGTACGGCCGGTATCCTCCAGCCTGTCTCGCTTAGGAGCCTATCCTTCAAGGCTACGGTATCTGTAAGCAGCATGCTGATACGCGCGCCCGGAGATTTTGGGCGTAAGCTTAGAGAAACATCCTTAATGTACCTTGGAGCACCTCCTCCCAGGGGTACTTCGAAGGCCCCAGTCTCTTCGATACGAAGGCTCTCTATGGAACCCTTTCGGCCAGCCCAAAAAAAGACGAGGGGCGCGGTAAGCATGGATAAAGCAAGGAGGGCGTAGAGGGTATTTTTTTTGCCAATTTTCAATGCTTCCCCCCCAAGGCCTGAAGCGGCTTATGAAGAAAATAGGAATCGGGCAAGAATTCCTAGCGTCCCAAGAATCAGCAGACCCACGCCAATTCGAGCGTAGGCTCTAGCCCTACCCCCTGCGAGGGCCTTATCCACGTTGCCTCTTCCAGCAAGCCCGCCCACGAAGGCGGACAGCACGTTAAAAAAGACCCCCAAGAACGCAAGGAGAGAGGCAATTGCCACGTCCGGGAACTTCCTCAAAAGGCAAAAGAGGCAGGCATGCTTAGGCGTCACCATGCGTAATGAAAGCTCGGTCTGCAGCGTAAACACAAGCGCAAAAAGACAAAAGACCGAACCAAAAAGAATCGCAAGCACAAAGCCCCAGGAAAGGGGGAAGGCCCTTCTTGCCAGTGCCCTGAGAGTTGCCGCCACGATCCCAGCCGACAGCAAGGCGTACGCCAAGGCCCCCCAGATGTGGTTGGATGCATAAACGAACCCAAACCCTCCTTCGAGCACCTCGGTGTAGGCCGAAGTACAGCAGGTAACACGGATCGGCTCGAGCGGCCAGAGGAACCCAAGGTCCGCCAAAGACTCGACAACCAAAAGGGCCCCCAATGGAACGAGCATTGCGAGCTTCAGCCTTAAAAGGGGCTGGTTGTCCTGGCGAATATCGATGGCGTGCAGGGCAATCCAAAACCCATACAGGAGCGGGAAAAGGGGCTTGAGACCCGTGGCGACCCATGAGATAGGCTCGTTCGCCCGGTGGACGCCGTAAAGACACATCGCGCCCGGGATGGATGGCACGAGGCTGGAAAGCGTCCAGAACCACAGGGGCACCATGGCCAGCCGCATCCACAACCCAAGAAACACGAGCGTCGTGACGAGGTATACCAGTCTCGAGCTCCTAGCGTCGCGATGATTCTTTAGGGAAAGGGAAAGGCCTAAAAGCCCAGACCCTAGCCCGCCGGCAAGCGACAGCCCAGACATCAGCCCATAGCCTAGGGTGAACTCGTTTAAGATCAAGACTTCATCCTTTCGCCGCTAAGCTTTGCAAAGCGCCGTTTTTGAGCCGTACCACGGTATCGGCAAGCCCGCCCTCCAAGACCCTCGCATCGTGCGAGCTAAGAAGGAGCGTTTTGCCTTCTTCCTTGAGCTTGGCCAGGATCTCGAGGATCGCCAACACGTTCTCCTCGTCCAGGTTCGAGGTCGGCTCATCGGCGATCATCAGGCTTGGATCACCCACAAGCGCCCTTGCGATCGCAACCCTTTGTTGCTCTCCTCCAGAGAGCTGTTCGGCCCTTAGTGCGGCAAACCCCCCAAGCCCAAGCCTCTCGAGCGTGGCCATTCCTGCTTCTTTGCGCTTTTTTGGCCCCATACCGCGCGGGACGAGCGGCAGCGTGACGTTATCTAGCACGTTTAACCCGCCCAAGAGGTTGAACGCCTGGAAGACGACCCCGATGAATTGCCTGCGCAGCCGATCCAGGCCGTACTCCCCGAGCGAGTTTGTATCCTTCCCGAACAAAACAACCCTTCCTGCGCTTGGTCTTGTGAGGAGGGCGGCAAGGTTCAGAAGAGTTGTCTTCCCGCTCCCGGATGGCCCGACCAGCATGCAGCATCTCCCCGGGGGGACTTCGAGCGTAACATTCATGAGGGCGTTGACCTCTTTTTTGGCTATGCTGTAGGTCTTGGATGCCCCTTCGAGGATAAGGGCGGGCTTTGCGTTCATAAACTTCTCAGCCTCTCAGGCACTGATCTACCTCCACCGATGATGCGACCCAGGAGGGCACAACGCTCGCAAAGACCAATGGAAACACCCCCGTAAAGAACAAAAGCGCCACGCTTTCGGGCGCGGCGTAGGCAGGCAGCGGAAACTCCGGGAACACCGAAGACCAGCCGATGAAGTAGCCCTTGATGAGCGGAGCGCCCAAAAGAAGGTATCCCGCTCCCAAAAAGAGGCCCGAGAGCGTCGCCATGACCCCGACAATCAGGCTTTCGAAGAGCTTGAGTTCGATGATGTCGCCGATGCCCCAGCCTACCGAGCGGAGAATGCCGACCTCCTTTCGTTGCTCGAGCGAGATGCTCGAGAGCTGTGCCCAGGCTACAAGCGCGGCCGTCAGCAACAAAACGAGCCAAACGAGCGAAAAGACTCCGGCCCTCGAGGAGTAGGCCTGCTTGGTGGCATCCGTAAGCGTATCCCGGGTAAGAACCCGGAACCCAGGATCAAGCGAAGCGATCGCTTTGGCCGCGAGGTCATGCGAGACTCCATTCTCGAGGTAGACAAGCGCATCGCTCGCCTCGCCGTTGCCGTAGCCAAGGAAATCCCGGGCGGCGCCTATGGTCGTGACGAGCATGTCGCTCGCATATATCTGGACGCTCGTGGCGAACAGCCCGACCACCCTAAAGGCGTAGGCATTGCCGAGCGCATCCTTAAGGACGATGCTCTCGCCAACGTGCACCCCGAGCGAGCGGGCGAGCGCGGACCCGATCACGGCCTCGTTGTCATCTCCCGGCTTCAAAAACCTGCCATAGGCGACACAAAGGCCCATCATCTTAGGATCTTGAAGCCCAGGATGGACGCCGACGAGCGTGTACACAAACGGCTTACCGCCAATCTCCAAGGGAAAATAACCCCAGACTCTGGGGATCAGCCTTGCAATGCCAGGCAATGTGCTGACCTTGGACAGGCTTTCTTCCTTGAGCCTCTCGAGCCTCCCGCCTAAAAGCCGCTGGAGCGTGATGTCGGGGAGGTTCGTCGTGGAAAGGAGCGCATCCTTTTTGAGCCCGTCCTTAACGAACGTCATGGCCGAAGCTAGGGTCATTGCTAGGCAAAGGGGAAGAAACAGCGCGATTGTTTTGTGAGAGTAGCGCACCAGGTTGGAAGCGGCAAGGCCAAAAAGGCCGGCATGCTTTGCAAGGCTCACAGGCGAGACACCGGCAGAATGGCAACCTTAAAGGGCTGGTCGATGGCAAGGCAAGGAGCCTGGACCACGTCACAGCTCGTGTGGTAGCAATACCCCCCGGGGATGTCTCCGAGGCATTCGGCAAGACCCTCAACGAGCTTCCCCGGCGCGGTGCAGTCTACCGCAAGCGCCATAAAAGGGCTTCCAAGCGTTTCGCTCAGCAAGATCTTGGCCTTTGTTGCCTCCAACCCCGCCGCCTTGAAGCTGCAAAGCCCATACAACGCAAGGATTGCGAGCACCGCACCGAAGCCAAGGCTGGCAAGCGCAAGGCGGCCTTCCTTGTTCATGCGAACGCCTCAAAGGTCTCATTTGGCCCAGGCTTTAGTCCCTGACGAGGCTCTTCCCTACCCGGTAGCAGGCCTGGATCGAGCGCTGATCGCTTTCTTTCCCCTCGATAAACAGCCGCAAGGTACAGCACTCTTCAAGCCCTCTTAGCGTTGCCCTGAAGCCCACGTCGTGCTTCGTGACCCCAGCAATTTTGTACTCCTCGATGCTGCCCTCGATGATACCCTTTTTTGGGTCGGTAATTTCGTAATTTTTATGCTCGACAAGCCCTCCCTTGATTTTCTTGTCAATCCCCAGATTTTCCAGGTATTCTCTCATCCATTTCGCGTATGACCAATCTTCAGCAAAATCAAGCGTATCCCCTGGCTTGAGGCCTTCATGAGGCAGATTTCCTCGAAGAAGCACTTTCCCAGGTTTGCTCGTTCGGTTTGCGAACACGTTGGCAACCTTGAGCTTTCCGTTTTCGATCTTGAACCTTCTTCCAAGACGAAGGTCCTTAAAAATGATAGAAATAACCGGCTTTGTGAGCCATCCAGGCAACGAGGGGCGAGTTATCTTTAAGTCGGCACAAGTCGTTAGCCCTGGGCACGTGTTCCAGACCTCCCATTCCTTTATGGGCACCGTGCCCGTATTCTTGATGGCAATCCACAAAGAAACGCCTTGACGGATCGAAAAGGCATCGAGTTCCTTCTTGGTTTCCTTGTCCTCGAACCAATGCCTCACGATCGAGGCCTTGGAAATCTTAGGGACCTCGAATGCCCCGCTCAAGGGTTCCTCGTCACCAGATTCGACACTCCAAGCATGGGGACCGAAGAGCAAGCCTTTCGCATGGAGCTTGCCGTCCTCACCGGTCCGCCCATAAGCCTTGCCGTCAATTTGGATCTCCACGCCCGGATTGATAGCACCATTCTCTTTGGCTTCGAAAACCACGGATCCATCCTTTTGCACCTCGACCCTGACCGGTCCCTCTT
>WOZJ01000050.1:28613-35711 GCA_011620345.1 Nitrospirota bacterium | reverse complement strand
TGGTATCCTAGAATGTCTATTGAAACCAAAAAGACATCGCAGCCCGGATCAACCCAACGTCAAGGCCCCCTTGATAAGGGGGCCAAGAATTCCTTCTTTAGGCCGGCCACTCGCTCGGGACGGTTTTCATGAGATCGATCATGCGGTTGACGGCCCCGACGTACTTCATGACCTTCGACATGTTGCCCTCAATCTTGATTTTTTTCTGCATCAGAGCCATTGTGGCAGAGAGATTCCCTGCAAGGAGATCTTTAAGAATCGGGTAGGTAACATTTATTGTATAATCGCACCCTTCACGCCTTTGTCCGATCCAAACTTCATCAATCTGTGGCGCCTTCGCTCCGAATACTTTTTCTGATGCCTCTCCGGGAACATCAGTCACAATGAACTGTAGTGTGGAATCGAACCCCTTTGCCTTCTTTTGGTAATCTGCATCGTTTTTGAGGGATTCGATTGCCGCTTTAACCCACTCGTCGCTTAAAACTCTCATAGCTTCTCCTTTGTTTTGTTAGATGACCCTCTGAATCACTTTTCTTATGGTCTCTTCCGGAATCGGGAACAGGATCCCTGAGGGGTCCATCATGACGGCCTTGGTCATGTCATCCAGCGCGGTTTTTGGTATGTTGTAACTCTTCAAATCCTCGGGGATACCGGCAAGCTTCTGAAGCTGCCGAATCCTTGAAATCACATCACTCAATAGGCCATCAGGTTCTTTTTTTAGGTCTTCGAGGTCGAATGCCTTAGCCAAATCCTTGACCTTCGGCAAGTAAAGCTCGGGCATAGCCTCCATGACATGCGTTAAAAACACCCCATTGGCATACCCGTGCGGAACCCTGTACTTGCCCCCGAAGGCATGGGCAAAATTGTGTACGGGAATCTGGCTCATGCCCGAGTAAAAGAACGAGATGATCGCCATCGCCGAGGCGCCCAGCATATCGTTGCGCGCCGAGACGTTTCCCGGTTCTTCGAGGACCACGGGGAGCCTTCTGTTGATCGTCTTGATGGCTTCAAAGCCGTTGGCATCAGAAATTCCAAAGGCTCCAGGGCTTGCTATTCCTTCGATGGCATGGGTGAGTGCATCGAAACCGCTTCCTGCTGTAAACTCCTTTGGCATCCCGGTCGTCAAATCGGGGTCAAGGATGGTCACGTCTGAGTTGAGAAACGGATGGAGCAAGACCCCTTTGACCTTATCTGCGGCGTTGTAGATCACGGCGATCGGGGAGATCTCGGCCCCCGTACCGGCCGTCGTGTTTATGGCGACGTGCGGGATGGGAATGGGCTCGGCCTTTGGCCAGGTCACGATCGCCATATTGCCCGGCATGAGCGCCCTAATATCGTCCTCCCCTTTATAGAGGAGGTATTTGACGCCCTTTGCAAAATCGAGGACGCTCCCGCCACCGAGCGCAACGAGCGCATCGGCGGCGCGCTCACGGAAAAACCGCGCCCCTTCGTTTACGGAGGCCATTTCGGCATCTTGCGGGACCTTATCAAAAACCCCCGCAAGATCGCAGGCAAGGCCTTTCCCCGGAAGCTCGAACATTGTCTTTACCTTATCCAGAACCCCGGAGGCTACAATCCCCTCGTCCGTGTACAGCACGGCCCTTTTAGCCCCTAGGCTCGAGAGCATATCTGGAATCATGGCAATAGTTCCCGAACCTTGGTAGATGGCCGTTTTGAGGAAATACTGGGACATCGTCGTTGGCATGGAACACCCCCTACTCTTTGAGCGTTACGATGCGGTCGTACCAGAAGCGCCTTTGGCGGTCCTGGACCATCGATTGGTGAATATGCTTGACCTGGGTGTACTCCTCAAGCCCAAAGTGGCCGAGCTCTCTGCCGATGCCGCTTTGCTTGTAGCCCCCAAACGGCGCATCGTTCCTCAAAAGGTGCCAGTCGTTGATCCATACCGTCCCCGCCTTGATCGCCCTGGCCACCTCGAGGCCCTTCTTGGGGTCTTTCGTCCATACCCCGCCCGCAAGCCCGTAGATCGTGTCGTTGGCAATACGCAAGGCGTCGTCCAAATCTTTGTAAGGGATGACGCTTAAGACCGGCCCAAAGATCTCCTCCTTGGCGATCCTCATGTCGTTGTTGACGTTCGTGAACACAGTGGGCTCCACGTAGTAGCCCTCTTCAAACCCTTCTGGCCTTATACGCTTGCCGCCGACCATGAGCTTAGCCCCGTCTTGCTTGCCCGCCTCGATGTAGGAAAGGACGGTTTCGAGCTGCTGGGCGGAGATGACCGGACCAAGGTCGGTTTCGAGGTCCAACGGATTGCCGACCTTGAGCCTCCCTATCACGTGGCACATCCGTTCGACGACTTCGTCGTGGAGCTTTTGGGGGACGAGCAGCCTCGTACCCGACTCGCATACCTGGCCGTTGTGCAGAAGGAACGCAAAGCAAGACCCCGGAACGGCGATGTCTAAATCGGCATCCTCCAGGATGATATTAGGGGACTTTCCGCCGAGCTCCAGCGTGACCTTTTTGATCGTGCCAGCGGCAAGTTGCATGATCCTCCTGCCCACGACCGTCGAGCCCGTGAACGCGATTTTATCAACGTCAGGATGGCTTGCCAGGGTCTCACCGGCCGTCGAGCCTGGACCCGGGACGATGTTAAGAACGCCATCCGGTAGGCCAGCCTCTTTGCAGATCTGCCCCATTAAGAGAGTGGAAAGGGGAGTATAACTGGCCGGCTTGACGACCATCGAATTGCCCATGGCAAGGCCGGGCGCAATCTTCCAGCAACCCAAGATCAACGGGAAGTTCCATGGCGAGATCGCCCCGCAGACCCCAACCGGTTCACGGATGACGAAGTTGTGGGACGGCCCAGGCAAAGGGATGGCCGCAAGGGGCTCCTTATGGGGGAAATCTCTCGTAAAGTTCGCCATCTGCAAGAAGAGGTCTACGACCAGCATGATGTCAGAACTCATCACCCTCCGGATCGTGGCCCCGGAGCTCTGAACCTCCAAAAGGGCCATCTGTTCGGCATACTCCATGATCTTCTTGGCGATGTTATCCAAAACGCTCGCCCGTTCCTTGGGGGAGACACGGCTCCAAACGCCCGACTCGAAAGAGCTCCTCGCCGCCTTCACGGCGCGATCGATGTCCTCAGCACCGCCCTTGGCCACCTGGGCCACGGCAAAACCCATCGAGGGGTCGATAACATCGAACGTTTCGCCGGAAACCGACTCAATGTACTGCCCATCCACAAAAAGCCCATAAACACCCGAGGGTAAGAACATACCCTATCACCCCTCCTTTAAGCGTGTTATTCGATAATCCCCGACTTCCTGGCTTCTTTGATTATGGCTGGCTCTTCCCATGCCTTTTTCACCCCAAGCTCTTCACAAACGACGTTAGCTCCTATATAACCGGGGCCGGCAAGGATCATTCCGCCAGGGTACACGCTAGAACCGCAAACGAAGTACCCATCGATCGGGGTCCTTACCTGGGAGCATAGATCGTTTGGCCTGAAATAGCCCATCTGGAGGGGCTCGTAGGAACCATGCTTGAAAGAGCCCCGGACCATCGTCTTGAACTTCTTTTCGATGTAGGTCGGGGGGTAGGCATAGGTATGCACTGGGTCGACGATGTTGGGGGCGTAGGCCCTCCAGGTTTCAAGGCACTTGTCGGCGAAGCCGTCCTTCAAACTTTCCCAGTCCATATCGAAGGGTACAGTAGTCTCAAACCTGCCTGTATGGTACCCGATCGGCCCCTGAAGGCGATCGAACACTGTCGTGCAAGTAGCCCGTGCCTCGATCTTTTCGGGCAGCGCGCCCCCCTCGATGCGTTCGATGTTTTCGAGCAACTCATCGATCTCCTCTATTCCAAGGATGCAGCTAAGCGCCCGGTTCACGTCGGGGTTCTTTTGGGCTGACGTGTATTCGGGGGCCTGCTTGAGGCCAAGATGGACGGTGAAGAACGTCCGCTCTTCCCACTTCCAATTCTTGGCGTTTTCCTGGAGAACATTATCGATTTGCCCCCCCTCGAAGAAATCGAGAAAGCTTTGTTTTGGGTCGAGCGTTGAAATAATGCAATTACCCTTTACCAAGGTTCCGTCCTCGAGGTGAACGCCATCCACCCGACCCCCGCTCATTGAGACTTTCACCACCTCGGCCTTCTCGTAGATCTCCCCACCCTCTTTGATCAGCGCCTTGCAAAGCGCCGATGAAAGCCTGTGCGATCCGCCCAGACAGAGCCCTGCATCCGTCATCCTGACGACGTACAAGGGCAAAAGATAGCCCAGCGCCTCGAAGGGGGAAACCCCCCATAAAGTCATGAGGCTCAAGACGGCCGCCTTGGCCCTAGAACTAAGCCCGTATTCCTCCAAGATGTCGATCGGCCGCATTTCGGAAATCTCGTTGAATTTCCTCACCATCGGGTCCTTGGAGTCTTGTAATAGCTGGACCATGTCGACGGGAGGAACGGGAGGAACGTATGTAAGGGGGATTAGCACCTTTTCCGTCATCTGCTTGAATTCTTCGTACATCCGCTCGAATTTCTTGGCTTCGCCCTCCCCTAGGACGGCCTTAAAACACTCTATCGTTTTCTTTGGATCCCTGTAGAACACAAGGGGCTTCTCTTTCTTGTAAAGGAAGGCCGTTTGGACTTCCGGGAACACATATCTCAACCCATAGGACTTTAGGTTAAAGTCGTGGTAGAGGGGCATGTATTCGGCCATCATGTGGTAAGTCGCATGAAGGTTGAACTTAAAGCCCGAGAACTCCTCCGTGACGAGCGCGCCCCCGGCTTCATGCCTAGACTCCAGCACGACGACCTTGAGCCCCGCCTTCGCCAGGTACGCCGCGCATGTCAAACCGTTAATCCCAGCTCCTATGACGATTGCGTCGTATACTTTTCCTTCTTGCAGCCAAACGCTCATTCTTTCCCCCTTAGCCTTTCCACTGGTCTTTTACGCCCAAGTCCTTCGGGATCCTGTAGAGGTTCTCCACATACCACTCGCCTGCCCTTGATTTCCACCAGTCTTTGTTTCGAACACCGAAATCCTCTGCAACTTCGCTAGCGCATATATACCCAGAACTAAGCGATGAGTTTCCATGAAGGTGGATTGAATTCGAAAGATAAAGGTTGTCAATGAACGTCCGAGATCCCGATAAAGGCTTGATGACCCCAGGAACGGGCCGGTTGGCAAAGAATTGATCGGGGATGGCGCTTCCTCCGTCCCAACAACCCTTGATAGCCGAGGGGTTGTTCCTGAAGACGTCCGCGCAAGTATAGGGGAACCTCTCAATGATGGACTTCTTGAATCCCGGCGCAAACTGCTCGATACCTTCCGTAATTTCGTCCATCATCTCATACTTGATCTTGTGCCAGACTTCCAGGTTCCCTTCCAGCCTTCTGTTCTTCCATGATCCCGGGCATGGCGGGACGTCAAACCACACGAACATCGTATGACAGCCGTCCGGCGCCTGCGTGGGGTCGGCAAGCGTGGGAACAAACCAGTTGGCAATCACCTTATCGTGAATACGCCCACTCACGAGGCTTGCCGCATAACCCTCCATCTCTTCCATCGTTTCACCGCCCATGTACCCCATAAATGCCCTCTGAACGCCAGGATCAAAGTCGGCCGATGTCCATACGGGAGGTTCTTTAATGGCGTAATGGGCCCCAAACAGGACTTGTTCGTCATAAACGAACGTCTTGATCCTCTCCGCGATTTCTTCAGGCAGATGATTTTCTCCGATCATGTGAATAAACGTGGGAACGGCCGTACAATTGCTAACGACGGCCTTGGCCGTGATTTTCTCGGAGGGGAACAGGGCGTAGTCTTCGAGCTCCACGCCTACCGCTTTGCCGTCTTCGACAAGGATTTTTTTAACCGGGCAGCACGTGCGGATCTCCACCCCATTGGCCACGCAAGACTTTACGAGAGCATGAGCCAACCCATGCGAACCCCCCTTGACTTGCGTGATCGCAACCAAAGGGCCTCCAAAAAGGGCAGAGACAGCTCCAGCAAAAGAACCCACAGCCCTATGAATGGGCGGGAAGCCGGCGATCCAGGCAAGGGAGGCGAGCATCGTTTTAACATGTTCGGATTCGAAAAGCAGGTTCAGCAGCTCAAACCCGTTCATCTGCCAAATTTCGGAAAAACCCAAATGAACACCCACAGAACCGAGTGCGTTCGATAAAAGGGCGTCGCTCGCCTTCTTGGTGGATGCATACGAAGGGGGTCTTTCCGACATCTCATGGAACGCTTCGATAGCGCTCGGAATATCTTTAAAAACGGCGTTCACCATTTTTTCGAATGTCTCGGCATCCTTTTTGGATAGCTTTGCCCAGTTCGCTATGGTATCGTCCGTAAAGTACCCAAGAAGGGCGTTTTTTTTGTCCAAGAAAGTCTTGGCGTAGGCGTAGTTCGTCGTTCGCAGCTCAAGCCCGTGCTTCTCGAGCTCTAAATCCGCCATAGCCGAGGAATTTCCGGCCACAATCCACGTTGCATGCAGGTTGTGCAAAAAGCCGGGTATCCCAGGCTCCAGCGTATCGCAGTGCGTCCCGCACTGTCCTCGTCTTTCGAGTGCAAGTACTTTTAGTCCGGCCTTTCCTAGGTAGGAGGCGCACGTTAGCCCGTTGACCCCCCCTCCCCCGACCACGATCACGTCATAATCCGGCATTCCACTCTCCTTTGCTTCTTCAATCCAAAGATACGTTCTCGATAGCCGTTTTCCGGCTGGCCGTTCTCAAGCTTCTACAGCGCTTCTCCGATTCCTTACCCCCATGACCATCGTCGCGTGCGTCTTCTTGACCTTGGCGAGAACCTCGTCCCTTTTTCCTTGACGGAACTGGTCCCGGTTTTTAAGGAACGAGAAGTAGAGCAAGAAATTCCTAAAGATCATCTTCAAGAACGGCGGGGTGAGCGCGATTCGGATAAGGCCGGGAACGTCCTCAGGTCCAAACTCCACGCGGAAGTCCCAGTTGACGGGCGTCGTGATCGTCCCGTACACGCCAACGATCCCCTCGCCCGAGCTGCCGTTGCCATTCGAGCGCTTCTCGCCGACGACCTCGTAGCAGCGGAAGTCCATTTCGAGCTCGGTTCGACCTAAACCTTTAGACCAAAGTTTCATTCTATTTAACCTCCTTATT
>WOZJ01000050.1:0-28513 GCA_011620345.1 Nitrospirota bacterium | reverse complement strand
CTTAAAGGTACGTCTCGATGTATTTTTTAATATTGTCTGGAATTTTCCACCACTTCTTTAGCCCCATGTCTTCAGCGATCGTATTGGCCGCGATGTAGCCGGGGCCTCCGATAATCAGCCCACCAGGGTACATGGAAGCGCCGCAGAGGTACATTCCCTCGATCGGGGTCCTGGAGGCAGAGCAGATGTCGTTCGGCCTGAAGTACCCCATCTGTATGGGGTTGTAATCGCCGTGCTTGAAGGACCCGCGGACCATGTTGGCAATCCGTGCCTCGATATCCAAGGGAGTCTCGGAGGACACCATAATAATGTTTTCCTCGCTTATGTTCGGGGCGTAGGTTCTCCAGACCTCTAGCGCTTGTTTGGTGAGCTCTTTTTGGCGCTTTTCCCAGCCGCCCTGGATGTCGTAGGGGGCGGGGGTCTGGAAGAAGGCCGTGTGCTTGTTGCCGGGCACGCGCACGTAAGTGGGGTCGTAGAGCGTCTCACAGCTCACATGGCCCACGAGGTTCGTGGGGTTTCCGGCTAGGACGGAATCAAAATAATCGAGCACATCGTCTTGGGTCTCCGCCCCAAGGACGTTCAAGAAGGCCTCGTTGATCATGGCGTCGTCCGTTCTGTACTTGGGGGGCTCGTTAAGCGCCAAATGAACGGTGAAGAGGCTCCACTTATCCCACTTCCACCCCTCCACGTTGCTTATCATCGCCTTGTCCAAGTGCTCCTTGCCCACCAGTTTCAAAAAGTTCGTCTGGGGATCAAGGCTGGAAGCGACCACCTTGGCCCGCACCTCCCTGCCGTCGTACATTTGCACGCCCACAGCCCTGCCGTTCTCGATGATAATTTTGGTGACCTCGGCATTCTCTAAGATGAGCCCCCCATTCATGTAAACCTGCTTGCTCAGTGTTCCGGAGAACTTGTGCGAGCCCCCGTAACAGAGGCGCTTACTCAGCCCTCGGTCCAAAAGAAGGGGTACCATAAAACCCATACCCCCTTCGTTGGGGTTCAACCCCCACATACAGGTGATATAGGTCACCAAAGCCTTGAGGTGCTTGTCGTCGAAGTAGCGATCCACCACCTCGAGCGGGCTCATCTCGGAGATTTCTGCGAGTTCCTTGCCAACTTCCGTAACCTGCATCGCCTGGGCAAGGTCAACAGGGGGAACAGGCGGCCAGTAGGTCGCAGGCGCCAGGAATTCTTCGACCATCCGATGAAACTCGGGGAGAACCCTCCCAAACGCGGCGGCGTCGTCCCTCGAGAACTTCAGGATCGAGTCGCAGCTGTCTTCGAGCATGTGGGAGAGCAGAAGGCCTCTCCCATCCTTGAGCACAAGCCCCGCCTGCGCGTTTGGCCGAATCCAGCGAAGGCCAAGCTCTTCCATCTGAAAATCCCTGATGGGCGGCATGTAGTCCACCATCATGTGGTAGGTAGCGTGCGTGTTGGCGAAAAAACAGGGAAACATGACCTCTTCCGTGGCCAGACCACCGCCTACCTCGTAGCGTTTCTCGCACAAGACAACCTTAGCCCCGGCCTTGGCCAAATAGGCCGCCGTAATCAGTCCGTTCGGGCCGCCGCCGATGACGACGGCATCCGCCTGAATGACGTTGTCGAGCTCCTTAAGCGGATAATCGTCAGGCCTTTTTACGGAGCACTCTGCATATTCCGAGAAAACTTGCGCCATTATCGTGACCTCCCTATCTTTAAACTGGTCTTAAGTCTTATGCAGGAACCTTAGAACGAGAATACCTCGCCTCAGATTCCGGAATGTACCAAGGCGATGGGTACCACCATTCTCCCGGTTTTGCGATCCCGTCCTCGATCAAGACGTGCATCAAGTTGTAGGGTACGGCCATCAAGCACAGCCCGCCGGGGTAGGAGCTTTGGTTGCAAAGATAGAGCTTGTCAACCGGCGTCCGATACCTGGAAAGCTCGGGTAGCGGCCTTTTTTCCCACCACTGGTCTCGATCATGACGCGTTCCGTACCAGTTTCCCCCGACAAACCCGAGGTTTCTGAACGAGGAATCCTCCGGCGTGTTCACGAACATATGAACAATATTGTCCTCCGTCATGTTCGGGGCCATTTCTCTGATTGCGCCGAGAATCGCGTGGTTGATCTCGTCTTTTGCCTTATTGACAGCGTTTGGTCCGTCTCTGTGGTATTCCGGAGGCGGCATCTGCAGGTAAATCGGAGAAACGACAAACAGATCGCCCCCCGCCCTACTCGGGTCAATGATGTCGTGTTGACCGATGACGAACGTCATGCTCTCTTTCCTTAGAGGGTGGGTACGGTGCGAGTACACGTCGATCGTTTGGTTGATGAGATACTCTCGGCTGTCGCAGGGTCCAACCAAGGCAATCGGGTAGTTCTTGCCTTTCATAATCTCACCTTGTTCCCCTACGTACTTGGGCAGCTCCTTGCAAACGAGGTGCATGACGTAGAGGCTGCCGCCGTTGAGGTTGATGTCTTTGATTTTTTGGACGAAATCCTGGTCAAGGTGCCTTTTGGGGACTAGATCGAGGAAGGTTTGCTTGATATGGGTGTTCGCGATGACGGCCTTGTCCGCCCAAATAGTTCTGTTTCCCAGGGGGGAGGTTTCTGCGAGCCTGACCCCTTTGGCCTCGCCGTCTTCGACGAGGATCTCCTCGACCTTGCAGTTCGTGATAAGCTTGGCCCCGTGGAACATGGCGCACCTTATCAGGGCGTGCATGTAGGAATGCATGCCGCCCCTTGGGACCCCATTGCTGCCCAGCATTAAAAGATTGCAGGCAAATGCCTGAATGCCGACCCCTTTCCACATCGGATGGGGCCCGTTGTACCAGCTTGCCAGACCAAGGGCAGCGGTAAGGGGCTCCCAATCCCATAAGGCATCCATAAGCTCGAACCCGCTGAAATCGTTCCAGACATCGTCGTAGAGACCGGGCAAGAGCTTTTTGAGCACTTGCGACCATGGGTAATCGCTCTTGTCCATGGGCATCCCCACAGGCGGGGGCGGCGTCCAGTAGATTGAGCGCAAGAAATTCCCCAGGTTCTTTGGGGTAAAGAGGTTGTCGTAAAGGTAGCGGAACGTTTCCGCCGTTTTCGGCGAGCGCTTTTTTATTTGTTCTAGCGTATACTCTATGTTGTACAGACCGGCCGCAGTCCCCGTGCCATCGTAGTTGACGACCCCACCGAAATTCCTGGCATGGCTCATCCGAAAACCGAACTTGTCCAGCTCGAGCTGATCGAACCCGGGCGCGTATGCTCCGTAGAGGTAGGTGGCATGAGGATCGATCCGGCAGCCGGGGATTGGTTCGGTGTTTTCTGCTCCCCCTCCGGCCTCTAGCCTTTCTTCAAGGATACAAACACTAAGCCCGCACTTGGCCAGGTAGGCCGCCGCGGCAAGCCCGTTCGGCCCACCGCCTACGATCACGATGTCATAGTGAAGCTTTGCCATTTTAGTCCCTCGGTATTGGATCATCATGTCAAACCATTCCTGCTATATATGGATAGCAATCACCGTGCCATCTTAATTTAGGACGAAAATAACGATAAATCCTGCCTTTCTTCTAAAAATCATAAGGAGTCGATGCAGGCACGCATTTGCAAATTTGCAAACCTGCAAAAATGTCACCGGTCCCCATCTTGGTTATTACCTTAAGAAGTGCGGTTTTATGGAAGCATTCTCTTGGCAATGTTTTTGCTACGTATTTATAGGCGGTAGGGTCGAGTGAAATCTAATTAACGCGGCGAAAGGGAGATGGCATGAGTTCTCAAAAAAGGGCATGGTTTCGGCGAAATGGCCTTAAGTCGTTTGTCTGCGCCAGTTGTTGGGCTTGTTCAATGCTTGTTGGGCTTGAGGGTATGGCTTTTTCCCAGGAGCTTCCCAAGATTAGGCTCAAGTTTGGGACTCTGGGGCCTAAAGGGACAAACGTGACGAATGCCCTGGAATCCGTTGAAAAGGATTTCTTCAAACCCATAGGGAAAAACTTGGGGTACGACATAGGGTTCATCCCCTACTACGGGGGTGTCATGGGCGATGACAACCAGATGCTCCAGAAGGCCCAGATGGGCCAATTGGATGTCGTGACACCCACCGTCAACGCCCAACCCTCGATCTCAAGAAAGCTCGAAGTCGTCTACATGGCCTACCTGATCAACGACTATGGCCAGTTTGACAGGGCCATGACGGCAATGAAGGACTTCAACGATGTCCTTTGGGACAAGGGGTTTGTAAACTTCTTGGAGCTGACAGAAGGAATCCATGATCTTTATTTGGCAGGTTCATGGCGGACGCCTGAAGCCCTGAAAAACAACGTCAAAGCTTGCAACTACACGGGCGGGCCTGACGATACGTTCTTTAGGGCCCATGGGATTCCACAGGTTCCTATTCAGCCCCCCGAGATGTTCCCCTCGTTCAAGGCAGGGCTTTCGAATGCCGTGATCTTACCCTCCATGTTCGTCATCGGCATGCAGATTTACACGGCTCTCCCTTACATTGTCCAGCCACCCATAAGGACGTCAATGACGGCGCCCATGATCACCAGGCAGGCGTTCGAAAGGCTGCCTAACGGCTTCCGCATCGCATTCCTTGCTATAACCCCATTCATTCACTGGAACATAAACGGTACCATGCGCGACGGGGCCGTGGCCTTTACCAAGGCGATGCTCAAATACGGCTCCAAGGTGATCTCGCTTAGCCCCGAAGAGCTCAAGGCGTGGAAAGAGCCCTGCCTAGCCTACAGGGTAGCCTATTTGGGCAATGACAAGGAAAAGCGCGATGCCTACGAAAAAATATCGGCTGCCCTCGCAGGTTACGATACCTCCATAGAAAAGGCCATCTTTGAGGCCGATCCTTCGTACGCGAACTTTCCGGAAAGGCAAAAAAAGGTAGCCGACGCCCTCGAGACCTACATCAAGACCGGCTCCAAGGAGGAACTCGGCAAGCTGGAAAGCGATCATGTCATCGAAAAATGGCGGCTTTACGACCTCATCGGGGCCTCGGAAGAGATCATCAAGACAGGAAAGACAGACACTTTTATCGCATGGCTCGGGAACTACAGGGCTGAAGGAGAAATGGAGAAGTACGTTCTTCCTTATAAAAACGACATCAAAAAACTCTACGGCACTAAGGAAGCGCTTAACCAAAGGCTTCAAGAGATTGTGGGCTACCTAAGGAGCCCAAGGTACAAGGGTTTCCAAAAAAAATAGAGGAAACAATCATGGTGCAGGAAGCTCTATCCAATCAAGAAAACCTCAACTTCAGCAGACCTCGCTATGCCAAGCTGGGCGGTTGGAAGGGATGGCTCCAGAAAGCCAATGAGAGGTTTTTATTCATCGAAAGAGCGCTGATGTTGTTTTTTCTCATCCTCCTTTGCACCGGCGCCTTTCTCCAGTGGTTTTTACGGGCATTCTTCTCTGTCGGCTACATTTGGATGGGGGACATGGTGAAGTACAGTATGCTCTGGTCGGGTTTTCTCGGGGCCTGCCTTGCCACGACAAGACTTGAGCACTTCAGGATTGACATCGTCCGGTACATCAAAAACCCTACCTTGAAGAAGGCGGTCAGGATCGTGGCCTACCTCATGGCGTGTTTGGTCTTCGCCATCTTTACCTATGCCACGTTTGAGTACCTGCAAACGTTGATCCGCACGGGAGACCGATCGACGTACTACGACTATCCCACCTGGCCCTTTTACCTCGTAGTCTTTTATTTTTACGCCTCGAGTGCCTTACGTATGGCCCTAACCGCCCTTTTAAAGGCCTAGGAGGCTTAGCATGGTTACTGCTCTCGCTTCGGGCATCTTGCTTTCGGCCTTAATCGGGACTCCCCTTTTGGCCGTACTTGGGCTTTTGGCTGCGCTTTATTTCGCCGAGGTCGCCCATGTCCCTCTCCAGGCGATGATCACTCAGGTCAAGATCGTGATGGAGGCCCCTGGCCTCTTGGCCCTTCCGATCTTCACATTCATGGGTTATATCCTGAGTTACTCAAAGGCTTCCCAGAGGCTGGCCGATTTGTCCAATCACTGGCTTGGTTGGCTGCCAGGTGGGTTGGCGATTGCCACTGTCATCGCTTACACCGTCTTCAGCGCCCTCACTGGGGGTTCGGCCCTGGCCGTCATGGCGCTCGGGGGAATTTATTACAGCGCCCTCATGAAGTCGGGTTACGATAAAAACTTCGCCCTGGGGACCTGCACGGTTTGCGGCGGGCAAGGCATGCTCTTTCCACCAAGCCTGCCCATCATCGTGATCGGCTTCATCTCCTACCAGGCGACAGACGAACTCTACGTTGCGGGCCTTTTGCCGGGGATTGTGTTCACGGCGATATACATCGTCTACTGCATCATCCATGCTTACCGTGCTGGAATTCCCTCTTCCCCCTTTCAATGGAAACCCGCCATCGCTTCGCTGAAGGCCGTGGCCTTGGAGGCCCCGCTCCCATTCTTCATCATCGTCGCAATTTTCGCCGGCTGGATGAGCGTTCCCGAGGTGGCCATCATAAGTCTCCTCTACATCTTTATCACTCAGGTTCTTATCCGAAGGGAGGTTACGATCTCTAAGGTCACTGAGGCGGGGACGGAAAGCCTAGTCCTTGTCGGGGCGATCTTCGCCATTCTTGTCTCCGCGCTCACCTTCTCGAACTTCCTGATCGACCAGCAGATCCCCCAGCATTTCCTCGAATTCTTACTCAGGGTTATCAAGAGCAGGCTTGTCTTTTTGCTCTTTTTGAATCTTATCCTTTTGATTACGGGTTGCCTGATGGACGTTTTCAGCGCCATCCTCGTAATGGTCCCGCTCCTTCTCCCCGTAGCGACAGGCTACGGGATAGACCCGGTCCATTTCTGCATCATCTTTCTTTGGAACCTGGAATTGGGCTATTCGACACCCCCGATTGGCTTTAACCTCTTTATCGGAGCGTTCCGCTTCAGGGAGCCGCTTGAGGTTTTGTTTAGAGCCGTTGTTCCACGGCTTTTGGTCCAAGCCCTTGGGCTTATCCTCATCGCCTATTGGCCGGACCTTACCCTTTGGCTCCCGACGGCCCTAGGAATGAATAAGGAGTTGATTCCCTTAGGATCGTCTTGGTCTGGAGTCTGATCTATTTAGAACTAAAGGGATACAGCCACATGAGTAGACATCGTTTTGTTGGCGTCGTTTGGGCAGTTTCCGTTGCCGCGCTTCTTTCGAGCTGCTCTTTTGTCGAACGAAAAGGGGTAGACACTCTTCAACCCGTGCTCAAGCACACCGTGGATAATCTGATGGGCTTTCAAAGCGCATCAGTGGCTAAAGAGGGCCTTCCAGGCAACGCCCTGCTCATCTCGGCACTCGTCGAGTTTTCACCAAACAACGACAAGCTGCTTGCGATTGCTTCAGAGGCCTATGCGGCCTGGGGTCTTATTCTCGAGTGGGAAGACCCGAATTTTGCGGCGGAGATCTACGAAATCGGCAGGGATTACGGCCTTAGGGCGCTTAAGGTACGCAATCGAGAAATCCGTAAAGGGCTTGAAACGGGCAAGCACATGATCGATTTGGCCCAGTACCTCAAAAAGGGCGATGTCCCTGCGGCCTTCTGGTACGGGTTGAATGCAGGTCTTAGGGTCATGCTCGAAATGGATGACCCCAACATCCTGATCGGTATCGGGGACGCCACGCACACGTTTGATCGCCTTATTGTTCTCGATGAAACCTACTTTAATTATGCCCCCCACCTTTTTCAGGGGGCCTACGCCATCATTGCGGGTCCCATGCTCGGCGGTGGCACAGAAAAGGCTAAGAATGAGTTCGCTGTTGCCTTCAAAAAAACAGAAAACAAATTTTTGCTGGCCCATGTTTTCTATGCACGGTATTACGCTACAGGGGTGTACGATGAAGCGCTCTTCGACAAGACCATCGATTTCGTCCTCAAAACCCCTGCCAATGTGATGCCAGAAATGCAGTTGGCCAACGATATTTCGAAGAGAAAGGCGCTTTGGCTCAAGAATAATAAAAATAAGTTTTTCTAATTCGAACGACTCGTAAGAAGAATTGGGAGGTTTCTAGCAATGCCAGGCTTGACAGACATGCTCCTCATGTACGCAAAAACCAGCCCTACAAAAGAAATGCTCGTAGGGGATGGCAGGAGTATCACCTATAAGGAAGGGTTTGACCGCATCGGGAGCCTTATCAACGGCTTCAATGGGCTCGGGCTCAAGCAAGGCGACAGGCTTGCGCTCATGATGTACAACCAGCCGGAGTACGTCGAGACGTACTTGGCCTGCATGCTCATGGGGGTAACGCCCGTGTTCGTGGGCTACAAGCTAAGGGGCGATGAGCTCGTCCACATCCTTACGAACGCCGCGCCCAAGGCGGTCGTCGTCGACAGGACGCTTATGGAGCGCGTCGAGGAAGTCCAGGGGAAGGCCTACCACTTCTTGGATGGCGGGATGATCGTAACGGGCAAGGAGCGTTCCAAGGACTTTGTCGCCTACGAGGATTTCATCGCCTCCAACCCGCCGTCTTTGGACACGCTGGCCGAAGAGGGCTCGGCCCCGATGATCTACACCTCGGGCACGACAGGCAGGCCAAAGGGCGCCTTCAGGGAGAAAATGTCTGAAGGCAACGTTTTTTTGGTGATGAACGCCATCTCAGAGTATGGCTATACCTCCGACGAGCGCCATTTGGCCGTATGCCCCTTGTACCACAGCGCGCCTTTTTTGTTTGCCACGCTCACGCTCGCCGTAGGCGGAACGCTTGTTTTGATGCGCCACTTCGAACCCGAAGGGATGCTAAAGCTCTTAAAAGAACAGCGCACCACGAGCACGTTCGTCGTCCCCACGGTGCTGAACGGCCTGCTGGCCCTTCCTGAGGGCATCAAGCAGGACTACAAAGACCTTCCCGACCTTCGTATTATCATCTGTGCTGGCGCCCCGCTCTTCCCGGAGACCAAAGAAGGCGTCATCAACTGGCTGGGCGATAAGCTCTCAGAGTTCTACGGCTCGACGGAGGCCGGGATCAACCTCTACATGCCCCCAGGCGAGATGCGCCGACACATCACGGCCTGCGGCAGGCCCTTCCCCGGCAACGAGCTCAAGATTATAGACGAGAACGGCAACGAGTGTCCCCCCGGCGTGCCAGGAGAGCTTTTTATGAAGAACCCCTGGATGATCGATGCCTACTACAAGGACGAGGAAGGAACAAAGAAGGTGTTCCGCGATGGATTCATCTCGGTGGGCGACGTGGCCATCAAAGACGAGGAAGGCTACTACACCATCGTGGACCGCAAGTCTGACATGGTGATTTCGGGCGGCGTCAACGTGTACCCCGTCGAAATCGAGCAGGTGATAATGCTTCACCCAAAGGTCTACGATGCGGCCGTAATCGGTGTGCCGGATGCTTACTGGGGGGAGCGAGTGGCCGCCGTCGTAGTCCCGCAAGCTGGGCAGACTCTTACCAAGGAAGAATTGGTGGGCTTTTTGAAAGAACGGCTTGCCGATTACAAGGTTCCCAAAGAGGTCGCGGTCGTCAATGAAATTCCGCGCAACCCGCAGGGTAAAACGCTCAAAACGCAACTCAAGGAGGCATGGATCAAGGAGCACGCATGACCAGTACTGAAAGTTTCAAGCACAGCCAACATTCTTTAGCCAAGAATGAAAGCCGTTTGGGTGTCAAAAAGAATGGGCAACATAAGATAACGAGGGGTTGCGTGATCCGCTTGTGCCTTTGCTACGGCTTCACGGCTTTGATGTGCCTGATGGCCTTCCAGCCGTACGCCAACGCCTCTTCGGCCGAGGGGCTCAAACATAGGGGCTGGATAGCCTCCATGGAAATGCACAAGGACCGATCGGCCCTTAAAAAGGCAAGAACTCTTTTTCTTGAAGCACAGAAGCTCGACCCAAACGATGCCGACATCGATTACCTCATAGGGTTTACCTACTTCAAAGAGGGAGAGTTCGCCTTCGTTCGGGAGCACGATAAGGCTAAGGCTGTCAAAAGCTACACAACGGCCGCAGAGTGCGCCGAAAGGGGGCTCAAAAAAGACCCTAACAGCGTTACCTGCCACTTTGGCCGGGCGGCGTCCCTCGCGCGGATCTTGGATGCCAATTATGGGGGGAAAAGCATGCTACGGAACGTCTTCTCGGTCGGCAAAATCCTTCCACGCCTGAGGGTGATCGAGAAAGACATCGACTTTGTGCTAACGCATTTCAAGAGAGTCAAGCCCCCTGCTGAAGAAGGCTACGATTATGCCTACCTCGTCACGGTCATAAGGGCAAGCCTGCTTTGGCACTTCCCTGGAGTCCTGGGCGGAGACAAGCAAAAGGCCGAAGAGCTGCTTTTGGAGGCACACAGGAGAATTCCGAATGACCCACTGCCCTACTGTGAGCTCGCAAGGCTGTACTACAAGCTCGAGCACGACAACCAAAAGGCGCAGGTCTACTGCAGGAAGGTTCTTGACTGGAAAAACCCCTACTATCTCTTTGACTACGAGGCCTTCTATAAGCCGCAATGCGAGGAGATCCTCGGAGCCGTCCAACAAGCCACGGCCTCGGCAAAGCGTTAAAACCCGGGCTAGCGCTAGCCTTATGCCAACCGATAGGCGGGACATTCTTGTCCCTCCCTATGGGGACTGAAAGGTTATGGCATTACCGCCGGACCGGGATGGCAACCATGACTTTCCTTAACAGGAAGCTGCAAAACGCGCAAAGAAAAGCATAGAGAAGAATAACGGCAAGGAATGCCGCGTAAGGGCCGAAGGGTGCGAGTTGGGTATACTCAAAATATCGGAAAACGCCGAGGTTGGCCAGCTCGGCAACAAAAAAGAAGCCAAGGCTTGCCAAAGCGGGCACATACAAAGGCTTACGGAAGAAAAGCCTGTTTGCTAGGA
This sequence comes from Nitrospirota bacterium, assembly GCA_011620345.1. GTDB lineage: Bacteria > UBA2233 > UBA2233 > UBA2233 > UBA2233 > UBA2233. The sequence goes on along the minus strand of WOZJ01000050.1, from coordinate 17,684 downwards.
AAAGGACCACAAACCCGGCCGCGTGAACCGGGACACTCCACGAATAAGCGGGAAGCCCCGTAAAGCTCCACAGGGCCGCTGGAAAGGCCGGGTTTCCAAAGGTCAGCTCCGCTAGGGCGACCAGGCCAGCATAAACGAACGCTACAGGCAGCATTCGCCATATTCCGAGGGCATTCATGCTCCTAGCCCAAGCCATTCCCACTCAAGGCTAACGGGTTTGCGCTTGGGCGGCACAAAGCAGGCTATGTAAGTCCAGTACACATCTCAAGCCATGACTGCCGCATTTTGTTTTTGAGAGCCTTCCCTTCAGGGTTTCTTGGGACCTCTTGCACAAAGACGACCTCTTGCGGGACTTTAAAGCCCTCAAGCCGCTCACCCAGGAAAGCCAACAGATCCCCTTCGCTCACCGCTACGCCAGGCTTTAGGACAACGAAGGCCACCACCCGCTGCGTTTGCTTTAAACCCGGAACCCCAAAAACGGCCGCATCCAGGACTCCCGGATGAAGGCGAAGAGCCCGCTCGATTTCGTACGGATACACGTCTCCCTTGGACAAAGAAACGACATTGGATTCGTGCTCGATGAACGCGTAGTAGCCTTCTTGGTCCTTGACCATCAAGTCTCCAAACTGGGCGAACCCATCCTTGAAGGCCTTCCTTGTGGACTCTTCGTCCTTGTAGTAGGCATCAGCCATCCATGGGTTCCTGATGAACAGGCTGCCTGGCACGCCGGGGGGACACTCGTTGCCGTTCTCGTCTATAATCTTGAGCTCGTTGCCGGGGAAGGGCCTGCCGCAGGCCGTGATGTGTCGGCGCATCTCGCCTGGGGGCATGTAGAGGTTGATCCCGGCCTCCGTCGAGCCGTAGAACTCTGAGAGCTTATCGCCCAGCCAGTTGATGACGCCTTCTTTGGTCTCCGGGAAGAGCGGGGCGCCAGCACAGATGATAATACGAAGGTCGGGAAGGTCTTTGTAGGCGCGCTTTAGCTTTTCAGGGAGGGAAAGAAGCCCGGTAAGCATGTTCGGGTGTACGTAGGCGCTGGTAATGCGCTCTTTTCTAAGGAGCTCTAGGAATAAAGCAGGCTCGAAGCGGGGCAAGAGCGTGAGCGTCCCGCCGATCGCCAGAGTAAGCATGGAAAAGAAGAACGGCGCGCTGTGGTAGAGCGGACAGAGTACCAAATGGCGCTCCTGGGAATGAAAACCAAACTCAACGAGTGAAGACAGAATAAATGAAACCAGTCCCTCGTTCCAGCTCGTCCTGTAAACCCCCTTTGGTGTCCCCGTCGTGCCGGCCGTATAGAAGAGAGGAACGGCACCCCCCTGCGTAAGGGGATCCTTGCAGGGGGCATAACGGGATAAGAGCCTTTCGTAGGCCACGAAGCCGTCTACTTGCTGATCGCCGGTTACAACGCCGCAATACGCACCTTCTTTCAGGCCCGCCCGTCTGCACGCGTCTTTGACAAAGGAGCACCGCGACCGGCCGACAATAAGGGCTTTTGGCTTCGTGCTGGCAAGGATGCCTGCAATATCCTCGCCCAATGTCCTTTCGCCGATAACTACGGGAATCACGCCCATAAACATGCAGGCGAGATAGCTTTCGATAAACTCGCGTTGGTTCTGAAGGACCAAGGCAAGCCTCTCACCCATCTTAAGACCAATACCTTCGAGCGCGGCAGAAAGCCTGCCTATTTTTTCAAAACATTCTTTGTATGTTACACGGGTCCCTTCTGTGGCCAGCATCACCTTGTTTGGGTTGTTCTTGGCATGGAGCTCAATGGCTCCTAATAGGATACGCATGCTCCCATTATGGCGCTGCAACGACCTCTCGGGACGTATCCCTGTGCACTGATACCTGGAGTCCATAAGGACTTGCCTCTCCCGGTTATTCGTTAGCGGGATCCGCTTTTCTCAGGTAGCCAAACTTCCGGTAGACGGTCGCCAAGTCCACGCCGGCCCGCCTAGCAACCTCCTTCAGGTCGTGACCGGTCTTGCGGTAAAGCTCCAGGAAATAGTCTTCCTCGAATCGTCTGCGTGCTTCGCGCAAATCGACCGCGGTTAAGCCCTCAACAGAGACACCCGACCTTTCTGAAGAAAAACCTCGTGTTTTCATTGTGGCCCTGTCGTCCTCATTCAGCCTGGGGAAATCCCCTGGCTCGATCAGGGCAGACTGAGCGAAGATCGCGGCGTGCTCGATGGCGTTGCGAAGCTCCCTGGCATTGCCCGGCCAAACGTAGTTCATCAGCATTGCCATGGCAGAATCCGAGAAACCTACCGCCGGAATCTCGCCGTTCAAGTTCTCCCTAACATCCTGCAAGAAGTGCAAGGCCAACTCGGGAATATCCTCTTTTCGTACCCTCAAGGGTGGGGTTGCAACCTTGACGACATTGAGCCGGTAGAAGAGATCGCAACGAAACTCCCCCTTGTCGACCAACGCCCGGAGGTCCATGTTGGTGGCAGAAAGGATTCTGACGTCCGCAGGAATTAACTCGTGCCCGCCTAACCTGTAGAAGGCCCTCTCCTGCAACACTCTCAAGAGCTTTGCCTGAAGCGAGGCGGAGGTCTCGGAGATTTCATCGAGGAACAACGTCCCCCCGCTGGCATTGTCCAGGTAGCCTTTTGTCTGGCGGTCAGCGCCCGTAAACGACCCTCTCTCGTAGCCAAACAGCAAGGCTTCAAGGAGCTGCTCGGGCATGGCCGCACAGTTGATCGCGACAAACTTCTTTTGAAACCTGGGGGACAGCGCATGGAGCATGTTAGCGACAAGCTCCTTGCCCGTTCCGCTCTCTCCTTGAATTAGGACTGTCGTATCGTGGCGGCAAAGCTTAAGGATGTTTGCCTTTAATTCCCTCATAGCGGCGCTTTTGCCGACAAGCGTCTTCTCGAGCTTTTCCAGGGCACCAGGAGGCAGGGCACGCGAATTCCCTTGCTTGGCATCCCCCTGGTACGCTAAGCGGTACCTTCTTTGATCGAGATTCTCTACGGGGATCATGGCTTTACCTCTTGGTTAAAGAGCCTAGGCGGGAGTATTGAACTCGGTTTGTTCATAAAGCTTAATCTTGTTATGAAAACATGCGCAAAGCCTCAGACTTCTTCAAGAATCGTCGATGTTGTGGGATTAAAATTGTAACGGACATTATTTTGGTCAACAGTCTCGTTAAATTACTTTATAATATAGTATTATAACACTCCTTTTGAGATTATCAATCCTCATTGCCTCTGTCAACTGCTGCTCCACAAAAGAGTATTCGAGCCTGCGACCCTGACTTCTGAGCCAGCCCTACGGCAACGACTACAAGGTAAAACCTGGCCGTCGCCTCTTGAATAGGCGATATGCCCGTCGTGCAACGTGTGAGTTGAATGGGGAAATCGGCGGATGATTTTTTGGCTCCCCGGGACGGATTCGAACCGCCGACCAAGTGGTTAACAGCCACTCGCTCTACCGACTGAGCTACCGGGGAGTGATGAAGGCTTTTAGCCTTTCTTCAAGGCCATGATATTCTAAAAGCATTGATGCCACCTTGTCGAGTGCCCTGACTCGCCATTTGGCATGTCAATATTCTAGCGCAGTTTTTCACCGGATAAAAGCCTTGAGAGGGGAGAGACCCGTGCATACCGTGGAACAGAAATGGCAAGCATTGCTCGAGCAGCTCTCGAGCATGGGAGGGGTTGTTGTCGCCTATTCCGGAGGCGTTGATTCCACTTTCCTCGCCAACGCGGCGTTTCTTTCCTTGGGCGACCGCGCCGTTGCCGTTACGGGCGTTTCCCCGACGTTGGCCGTACGCGAGCTGGAAGAAGCAAAGGCGCTCGCAAGCGCCATAGGCATCCGGCACGAGCTTGTTTCCACGTCCGAGTGGGAAAACCCAGCCTACCGCAACAACGGTCCCAGGCGATGCTTTTACTGTAAGGGGTCGCTTTTTTCACTTCTCGCCAAAAAGAAGGACAAGCTCGGGCTAAGCGCTGTAGTGGACGGGACGAACGTAGACGACCTCAAAGATACAAGGCCCGGCATGGAGGCGGCGGCCCAGTTCGACGTTGGACACCCGCTTCTTAAGGCCGGGTTTACCAAGCAAGACATCCGCCAAAAAAGCAAGGAGCTTGGCCTGCCTACCTGGAACAAGGGGAGCTTTGCCTGCCTCGCTTCCCGGATCCCAAAGGGCAAACGCCTCACGCTCGAGACCATCAAGCGCGTAGAAAAGGCCGAGGATGTGTTGGCAGCGCTGGGGTTCGTGCAGTACCGAGTGCGAGACTTTGGAAATCTGGCAAAGCTCGAGGTTGGCGAGAATGAGATCGGGCGCTTTCGGGAGGAAGGCCTGCGGCGCTCTGTCCGGGAGCGTCTAAACGGCTTAGGGTACCGCTTCATTCACATTGATCCCCGGGGCTATAGAGATCCTGGGATCCGCCATTTGTCCTAGCCCATGGTGTTTCGTGTAGGCATCGTCCAGATGAAGGCCGTTGCGGGCAAGGAGAAGGACAACCTTGGCCGGGTGCTGGCCAAGATGAAGGTTCTTGCGGCCTTGGGGGTAGACTTGATCGTCTTGCCGCCTTTGTGGGCTACAGGGTTCGCCTTTGATAGCTTGAACCTGCTTGCCCCGAAGGCCTTGGAGTTCCATGCGTCCCTCGCCCGGTTTGCCAGAGAAAACGGCGCTATGATTGTCCACTCCCTTTGGAAGAAGACGGTTGATGGCTACATGCAAGGATACTGGCTGATCGACAAAACGGGGGAAACGTGCTACGCGCCGTCCAAAGTGCATTTTAACCCCACCCTCAAAGAGGACGTGTTCTTAATGCAGGGCAAGGAGCTGGCCGTAATCGATACGCCCTTGACAAAGCTCGCCATCGTCTCCGAGTCCGATGCGCTCAAGCCTAACGTCATCGAGGATGTCTGCAGGCACTACGCGAAAATGCTAATCGTCGAGGCATTGTGCGATAGTTCGGCCGAGGGCGTGCTAGAGGCTGTTTTAAAGGCGCGGGCAATTGAAAACCAGGTGTTCGTAGTGGCCGCGAAGCACTTGGGGGAGTACGGCGACTACAAGTTCTTAGGCGGGTCGCACATCTTAGACCCGTTCGGACAGGAGATCGCGAAAGCCTCCAAGCGGGATGACTTTATCCATGCCGAAATCAATACCGATCATGTCTACCAAGCGAGGCGCAAGGTTCGCCTTCAAAGCGTGCCATACACGGTTGTTGAGGTAAGAAGCCATGGGGTTTGAGAAGGTCATGGCGCTCGAGGCCCTTTTGGCCTCCCTAGAGAAGCTGAGGCAAGAAAATCTTCGGGTTGTGTTCACGAACGGCTGCTTCGATTTGCTGCACCCTGGGCACGTTCGCCTGCTTGTAGACGCTAGGGCGCTGGGCGATAGGCTCGTTGTGGGCCTAAACGACGACGAGAGCGTCCGCCTGCTAAAAGGCCCTAAAAGACCCATCCTTCAAGCCGACCAAAGGGCTATGCTGCTCGCCCACCTGGAGTGCGTGGATTTCGTCGTCCTTTTCTCGGAACCTACCCCGTTCCGCCTGATTCAAACCGTTCGGCCCGATGTCCTGATCAAGGGGGCAGACTGGGGCGAGGGCGCAATCGTGGGGGAAAATTTTGTAGAAGGCTACGGAGGCAAGGTGGTTCGCCTACCTTTAGTCCCTGGGCTTTCCACCTCGTCCCTTGTTGAAAAAATCCGTGCGCTCTAGAGCACCTTCGTGAGCTCGTCTTGCTCGTAGATGGGTAAGGAGACCTTCTTGTTGCCCCGAAGCGCATACACCCCCTCGCCTTCGCTCGCCTCCCCAATCAGCTTGGCAAGGAACCCCCGTACCCTGAAGGCCTCTTGAACCTTGGGCAAGTCTTGTTTGGACAGGGCGATCAAGAGCCCGCCCGAGCCCAGAAGCCCCATCGGTTCGATTCCAAAATGCGCGCACAGTTGCCTGGTCGCATCGAGCACGGGGATAGCCTCCGGGTTCACGAGAATATGCACGCTAGAGGCATACGCAAGCTCGAACAGCGCGGTTGCGACCCCGCCCTCGGTCACGTCGTGCATGGCGTGAACGCCGTGCTCTGCAGCCATGAGCGCTTCCTGAACGACCGAGATTCCAAGCGTCCCTACAAGGCGCCTTGCCTCCGCCAATCCTTCCTGGCCCAGGGCGCGGGCGGCCTCCTGGGGCTTTTCTTGCAAGAGAACGGCCGTTCCCTCAAGCCCGGCAACCTTGGTCATGACGATGAAGTCCCCCGGGCGAACCCCCGAAGAGGTCACGAGCCTATTTTTGGCCACGAGCCCTTGCATGCTACCGACGACAACGGGGTGCGCGACTGCCGGCGTGATTTCGGTATGGCCGCCGACGACGGCGATGTCCAAGGCCCTTGCAGTCTCGTCAATCTGGGCAAACAGCCCCTGCACTTCTTTTTTGCCTGTTCCCGCTGGGCATAGGAGAACCGCTTCGAACCAGCGCGGCCTTGCCCCCATGCTGGCCACGTCGTTGGCGTTGACGTGGACGGCGTAGGCCCCCGCCCTGCCCGTAACGAACGTGACCGGGTCGGCTTTAAGGACCAAGAAGGCATCGCCCAAATCGATTACGGCACAGTCCTCGCCCAGCTTCGGGCCTATGAAAACCCGTGGGTCTTCTGCGCCCCTTAGACCGATGAGTTTTTCAAGCAGGCCGTGGGGCAGCTTGCCCGGATTGAGGGGTCCCATGGGCGGCCTTTTGGTTAGCAGATTACCTTGCTTTGGATGAGCTCTTCCAAGAACGAGACAGTTTGATCGGCAACTTCACGCTTTTTTTTGTCGACGGTGATCAGGTGGTAGCAGTCTTCGAGCAAGATGAGCCTTTTTTGGGAAGAACCAAGGCGCTCGAGGACAAACTTCGAGCTCTTGGCGCTCGTTAGGTCGTCCTCGAGAGAGTGTAAAAGAAGCGTCGGGGTGTGAATCTCGCCCAAGTGCCGCTTGACGTGGTTTCTTAGCTTATGCATCTCATGGAAAGTAGCGGCTGGAATCTCGGTGTAACCAAGCGTCGTCGCCTGACTTTTGGAATCCATACGCGCATACATCGAGGCGATAACCCCCTGAAGGCGCTTGTCTTTCACCCCGTAAGGAGGCCTGTCTGTATGGAAGCCCCTGTGCCATCCGATGGGCGTGAAGAATGCGGCGTACAAAAAAAGCCTCCCCCATTTGGGGAGGTTCCATCCGTCGTAAAAAAGCGCGGTGGAATACAAAACGAGCCCTCGGATGCGATTAGGCTGGCGAAGCGTCAGGGCGAGCGCTAGGAGCGCGCCAGAGCAAAGCCCTCCGACAAACACCGGCTCGTGATCCTTTCCTAGCGCAAGCAGGCGCTCCTCGAGGAAATCGACCCATTCCTGCCAGCGAAGACGCTTGAGGTCGTCCATGGTGGTTCCGTGTCCAGGAAGGGTCGGAACGTCGCAGCCAATGCCCGCATCGCGAAGCCTCTTGGCCAAGAATTCTAACTCTTTGGGCGAGCCTGCCATGCCGTGAACCCCAAGAAACACTCCCTTTCCCTTGCCCGACTTGTATGTGATTCCTTGAGTGGTCTGCATCCTAGCGCATCTCGCAGGCCTTAAAGAGCTGCTCGAACAGGGTAAGCGCCAAATCAATCTCCGAGTCCTCGATGAGCAAGGAAGGAATCAACGTGATGACGTTCTTGAAGTAGCCGCCCACGGCCAGTACGAGCCCGTAGCGCTTGCCGTTTGCCTCAAGCTTCGCCTCTAGCCCCTCGTCGAAGAGCCGCTGGGTCATTGGATAGTTTGGCGTAAAGCCGTCCTCTTGGCAAATCTCGAGCCTTAAGGCAAGCCCGAGCCCGTCGACATTGCCGACCATCTTGTAAGGGCGCGTGATCGTTTTGAGCCCATCCAAAAACTTGCGTCCCTTTTTGAGCACCTGGTCTCCAAAGGCTGGGTTTTCCTCGAAAATCTTGAGAACCTCAAGGCCGAGCACCGTCCCTAGCGTATTGGAAGAAAACGTAGAGTGCGTCGAGCCCGGGCCAAAACGCTCTGGGCCGATGAGCGCTTCATCCGCCCATAGGCCGGACAGAGGGTTCAAGCCTCCGGTGAGTGCCTTGGAAAACGTCACGATGTCCGGGCTCGCGCCGAAGTGCTCCATGGCGAAAAGCCGGCCTGTCCGCATAAACCCCATTTGGACCTCGTCGTCTACGAACAAAACCCCGTGTGTCTTCAGGATGCGGGCGAGCTCGGGGAAGTAGTCTTTGGGAGGGACGATGTAGCCCCCCGTCCCCTGGAGCGGCTCGCCAAAGAAGGCGGCAAACTCGGACCGCCCCGTCTTTGGGTTGTAGGCGCCGTAGTACTCGGACTCGAAGAGCTTTTCGAACATCCGGACGCAGTAAAGCCCGCAGTCTTCCGCCTTTTTTTCGTAGTAGCACCGGAAGCAGTAGGGGTAAGGGATAAAGAGCGCCCTGTAGGGAAACGGACCCAACCCTTCCCGGTAGCGGTAGCTCGAGGTAATGGCGGTCGCCCCGAGCGTTCTGCCGTGGTAGCCGCCCATGAAGGCGAACATGAGGGGGTTTTCGGTGTTCCGCCGGATGAGCTTCAAGGCATCTTCGATCGCCTGGGCCCCGCCTACGTTGAAATGCACCCGGCCAAACCTGCCGAAGGCCCGCTCGGCCTGCTCGCAGAGCCCCTTGGCCAAAAGGATCTTTTCTTTGTGCAAGAACTGGCTTGCCAACTGTGGGAGCACATCCAGCTGGTTTTTAAGCGTGGCAATGAGCCTTGGGTGCTTGTAGCCCAAGCTAGCGGCCGCGTTTTGCATGTTGAGGTCCAAGAAGGGGGTGATGGAGGCGTCAAACACGTAGCTCCCTTCGCACGCGGTAAATAGCTTAGGGTTTTTGGTGTAATGCACCGTATCCCCGTACGAACAATACCTCGCTTCAAGCGCGAACAGGTCATCTTCTTGGGCTTCTTTCATGCTCTCCCCTCAATAGTCTGATAAATATTACCACCCGCAGCCTGCAGCATGAGGCCGGATAGAACTTCCATAATATCCCTGAACGATTGAAAGGGGAAAAAGCGAGCGCCTTTGGCCTCGAGATTGCTTGCAAGCTCGTCTTTGGCGAACAGAATAAGCCCGTTTACGTGCTGGGATACGCAAAAATCCGACCTGCCGTTCCCGATGTATACGCTTGTCTGGGCCCTGGCGACAAGCGGCTCTACGATGTCGCACTTGCAAAGCGCGGCCTGAACCTTGCATGCTTGGAGCTTCATTAGATTAGGCTTGGGCAAGAGCGTAAGAAGGCCGGTCTTGGGGTTCTCTCGGATGGAAAGCCCGTTTGCGAAGATCGGCAGCCCTCCGATCTCATGATGGGCAAGGATCGCCTCTATGAAGGGCGTGAACCCGTCGCTTACGATGGCCAAAGGGAGGCCGTATCGTTTGGCGAAGGCAACGAACGGGCCAAACCACTGGTCGATCGGGACGCCCTGAAGGAATGCCTCTAACTCGGCTTTAGAAATCTTGAGCCTTTTGAACTGCCGTGCGTAGTATTCTTTGGATGAAATCCGGCCTAGGTCCCAAAGGCCTTCATCCTCTTGCCAGCCTTCTTCGGCGAACCGCTCGATCAGTATGCTAACAGAGTCTGAGGTGGTAATCGTGCCGTCGAAGTCGATAAAGACTTGGACAGGGAAGGTTTGATCCATGCTTTGCGGGTGCTTCAGGGGTTTGTTACAATCGAAAGGAACGAAGGAGGGCAAGCATGCCAGAGAAAGACATCCTCGAAATGCTTTGGACCGCCCAGGAGATTGCCCATGGTGCCGGGAAAATCCTTGCAGCGTCCAGGGGCGGAGGGTTCGGCGTGCGAACCAAAGGAGAAGCGACGAACCTTGTAACCGAGGTCGACATGGCCTCGGAACGCTACATTACCCAAAGAATCCGCGAAGAATTCCCGCAACACGGTATCGTTGCCGAAGAGGGCGGGGGAGACGTAAGGCAAGACCAGGCCTTTGTGTGGTATGTAGACCCGCTGGATGGGACGACAAACTATACCCACGACTATCCCTTTTTTTGCGTTTCGCTGGCCCTGTACCACGAAGACCGGCCCCTCCTAGGGGTCGTTGTCGACCCAGTCCGGGATGAAATGTTTTCCGCAGCGAGCGGCTGGGGGAGCTTTTTGAACGGCCGCCGTATTCGCGCTTCTTCCGTAGACGCGCTCGAGAAAGCGCTGCTGGTTACCGGGTTCCCGTACGATATACGGCACCATCCCGAAAACAACCTTAATTATTTTAAGGCTTTTCTGTTCCGTTCTCAAGCGCTCCGGAGGGATGGGTCGGCCGCCTTGAACTTATGCTACGTGGCATGCGGCAGGTTCGACGGCATGTGGGAGATGCGCCTTAAGCCCTGGGACATGGCCGCGGGCCGCTTGATCGTCGAAGAGGCCCTTGGAAAAGTGACAACGATGGAAGGAGCGCCCTTTGCCCTACGGTCTGATTCGATCCTTGCAACCAACGGCCCTCTCCACGGTGCGCTTCTTGCGGGGATCGCATCGGCAAAGGAAGGGGCATCACCTAAAGCTTAAGCAAAGCAAGTAGGAGGAAAGAGCATGGCAGAGCTTGAGGTCACCTGGCTTGGCCATTCGACGTTTCTCTTCAAGACCCCTTCGGGGAAGGACGTCTTGATCGATCCGTGGGTAATGGGCAACCCTGCCTGCCCAAAAGAGGCGCAGCGCTTCAAGAAGCTCGACATCCTTCTCGTTACGCACGGGCATTTTGACCACATCGGCGATTCGATCGAGCTTGCCAAAAACTACAAGCCAGAGAAGATCATCGGGGTCTTTGAGACCTGCCATTGGCTCGAATCCAAGGGCGTCTTGAATACCTCGGGGATGAACAAGGGCGGAACCCAGAAGATCGGCGGCATCGAAGTGACTATGGTCCATGCCGATCATTCGTGCGGCATCCTAGACGAAGGCAGGATTCTCTACGGGGGCGAGGCCGCAGGATATGTCTTAACGTTCGAGAACGGCTACAGGGTCTACCACGCGGGCGACACGAACGTGTTTTCCGACATGCGCCTTATTGCGGAGCTCTACAGGCCCGATGCCGCCTTTATCCCCATCGGAGACTTCTACACGATGGGCCCGAGGGAAGCGAACCTGGCCGCTCGGTTGCTTGGCTGCCCAAAGGTGGTTCCCATGCACCACGGGACGTTCCCGCTCCTGGCAGGCAGGCCGGAGAGGCTCAAGGGTCTCCTTCAAGACCTTTCTTGGATCGAGGTGCTGACCCCGGAGCCGGGCAAGCCTTTCGTCCTTAGCCGTTAGGGTTTTTTGCTTTCTGGATTGTTCCTGTCCAGCCCTTACGCCCTCGCCTTCTAGCCGGATGTCGGTCGGCTCCTGGGTACGAGCGAGCTTTATGGTGTATTTGTAACCCCAGCTTCCACGAAGGCGTATCCAGCCCGATTCCGGGGGAATGCCATATCCATGCCTCTCCGAAAGAGGGCTATGGAAGACCACGGTAAAAACGTAAAGATCGTGTTGCTATGGCAACAAGGAAAGCCGCATTGCGCGGGACGGCCAGCTTAACGCCAATGTCAATCACGGTAAAAACATGTGAACAAGAGTAAAGTCGGAAAATCGCTAGAAGAAGTATACGAGAGCATCGATACGACGGTGCTCAAGGGGTTCTTCGGAAAATTACGGACCTTTTTAGGGCCGGCTTACCTCATAAGCGTGGGGTATATGGATCCCGGAAACTGGGCCACCGACATTGCCGGGGGAAGCCAGTTTGGATACAAGCTAATCTGGGTGCTTTTGTTGTCTAGTTTGATGGCCATGTTGCTGCAAAGCCTAAGCGCTCGATTAGGCATCGTGCACGGCCGCGACCTTGCACAGGCGTCGAAGGAAGCGTATTCGTCTTTTGTGGTCGTTGTGTTGTATATCCTGGCTGAAATCGCCATTGCCGCGTGCGATCTGGCCGAAGTGCTCGGAATGGCCATAGGACTACAGCTACTGTTCGGCATTCCCATGCTATGGGGCGTTGCCCTCACCCTGCTTGATACTTTCCTGCTCCTGTTCCTCATCAACCATGGAATGCGGAGAATGGAAGCCTTTATCTTTTCGCTTGTGGGTATCGTTGGGGTGGCGTTTCTCCTTGAAATGTTTTTGGCCAAACCCGACGTTGGGGAACTCATGCGAGGATTTCTGCCGTCTATTCCAAACGGTACCGAGTTGTACATTGCCATAGGAATCATCGGGGCTACCGTGATGCCCCACAACTTATACCTGCATTCATCGCTCGTGCAAACCCGGAAGTTCGAAAAAAGTGAACCAAAAATCAGGGAAGCCATCAGGTTTAACATGATCGACTCTATGGTGGCCCTCAACCTGGCTTTCTTCGTGAATGTATCTCTGCTTGTGCTTGCCGCGGCGACTTTCTACAAGCACGGAATGTACGGAGTGGTAGGAATCAAAGACGCGCACCAGTTCCTAGAGCCCCTATTGGGGACCCAGTGGGCTCCGATGCTTTTTGCCGTGGCGTTGCTGGCTGCCGGGCAAAGCTCCACCTTAACAGGAACGTTGGCCGGCCAGGTCGTGATGGAAGGATACCTGAACCTGCGTATTCAACCATGGATTCGCCGTATCATCACGCGTTTGCTGGCGATCATACCCGCGGTGATTACCATCGTATTGTTCGGAGAACAGTCCGCAGAACAGTTGCTTATCTTAAGCCAGGTAGTGCTCAGCCTCCAGCTCGGGTTTGCCGTCATCCCGCTTATTCATTTCGTAAGCGATCGGCAGCGTATGGGAAAATTTGTTATCGGCCCGGTAACCAAAATGTTTTCATGGCTCGCTGCTGGAGCTATCGTAGTATTGAACGCCAAGCTGGTGATCGATGAAATCAACGGTTGGCTCCTTGAGGGCGTTCATCCATGGGCCATAAGGTTCGCCGTTGTTCCTTTAGCTGTAGGAACCTGCGTTTTGTTGTTGTTCATCACCTTCCGGCCGTTCGCGCAACGGCTTTTTATGAAAGCCACCCACTCGCCGCATAAGGCCCCGGCGCTGAGCGACATCTTCTCTCCAGCCACCTATTCGCGCATTGCCATCGCCGTCGACTTCAGCGAGGTTGACGGCCAGGCAATCCGCCATGCATTATCGCTGTGCCATGCCAAAGCAAAAATTCTGATCATCCACGTGGTAGAGTCGGCGGGAGCGATCATTCTCGGCCAGGAAACCGGCGATTACGAAACCCTTCAGGACAAAAACCTGCTGGAACGCTACCAGTCTTTTGTGGAGGAAAAGGGGTTTGAAGCCAGCACGTTTCTGGGCTTCGGGAACCCGAAACACGTCATCCCCAAGATCGTGAACGAATTCGGCGCCGACCTACTCGTGATGGGTGCCCACGGTCATACCATACTGAAAGATATCCTGTTCGGAACCACGGTAGACAAGGTCCGGCATAAGGTGAGCATTCCGGTGTTTATAGTGAAAGATAGACATACACCACCTGCTCCCCCCGTTAAATAAGAACCGGCCATCCTGACGAAACGCACGATCAGGGCGGCCTCAAGCCCTAAGCGCAAGAAGCGATCAACGCCCATGGCTCATAAGAAATCACTAAGCGATGCTCGGAGAGGCAGCCGATAAGCGCCTTTCTTGCTTCAACGAGAGTCGTGCTGGCTGAAAACAGCCAGCCACAGCGTTCGGTTGTGTTTTGGGGTCCATGCCACCCGATGCTTTAAGCCTGCCGGAAGCCACACTGTGTCTCCGGGCTTTAAGAGCAACCTTGCCCCTTCGGCGTCTTCCAAGATCGCAGCACCCTCTAAAAGCACAACCCATTCGTCTTCGGCTTGGTCGTACCAAAGGCCTTCTTGAGAGGCATGGCCGAACGAAACGATCCGCTCGATTCGGACGCTGCCGCACTCAAGGAGGGTTTCGTAGGTTTCCTGCCCTTGTGCCTGCGAAACCTCCTCAAACAGGTTGCCCGTACGTTTCATGGTCCCCCCATCTGCGCTGACGATATCCATGTGCATGCCCCTAGCCCTGATTCTCCAAGTTTGCCACAATGGATCAAGGACCAACGAACACAAGGAGAGCCTTGGTGGACATCTACGATTTTGCCATGCAAATGGAGCAGGACGGAGAGCGGTTTTACCGCACACTCGCAGACAGTGTTCCTGACAAGGGCTTAAAGAGCATTTTTACGACGCTTGCAGAAGAGGAGCTCAAGCATTTCAGGACCATCCAACGGATGAAGGCGAACACCTTCTCCATGGAAGATTCATCCCTTCTTGAGGGCATCAAGAGCATCTTTAAAGTGATGCAGGCCAACCCCCCAAAGGAGTTTCTCAAAGAAGAGGCTCAGGAAAAAGCCTACCAAAAAGCCAGAGAGCTTGAGGAGAAGAGCTGGAAGTTCTACGAGGATTGCGCCAAGAAGGCATCCTCAGAACAAGAAACGGCCCTCTTCGAGAGGCTCGCGGCCGAAGAACAAAGGCACTACAAAATCCTAGACAACATGGTCGAGCTGATTCAACGTCCCAAGACCTGGCTGGAGGACGCCGAAATCACGCATCTCGAAGACTACTGATTTTATTTGGCTTCTTTTTTCCTAGCCTGAAAACGGCCTTGAGGCCGCCGTTGATCAAAATCTTGACGAGAATCAAGGATTGTCCGGCCGAAATCCTGCATGATGTTGTTTAGGGACATCGAAGATCCGATTCCTAAACAACCCCAAAAAGGGAGGCAAATCATGCAGACGAGGGAAACAAACCAAAGTGCGGCCATGTTCTGCTACCAGTGCGAGATGAGCGCGCCTTCGGGGTGCGGCGCTTCGGGCCAACAGATGGGCACCTGCGGCAAGGACGCTACGCTTGCGAGGCTCCAGGACATGATGGTGTTCGGGGCCAAGGGCTTGAGCGCCTACAGGGCGCACGCAAAAGAGCTCGGTGCCGACACCTCCGAGGTGGACGATACGCTGGCCGAAACGCTCTATTTCACGCTCACCAACGTAAACTTCACCCAAGACCAGCACATCGCCCAACTCATGAAGCTAGGCCAGGCCGGGCTCAAGGCGATGGACATTCTCTGTCAAGCCCACACCGGTGCCTTCGGCGTGCCGAGCCCCGTCCGAGTCCCCTGGAACCGGGCAGAAGGTAAGGCTATCCTCGTATCGGGCCACAACCTTTCGATGCTCAAAGCGCTGCTTGAGGCGACAAAGGGCTTAGGGATCAACGTCTACACGCACTCCGAGATGCTGCCCGCCCACGGATACCCAAAGCTAAGGCAATACCCCCACCTCAAGGGCCATGTCGGAAAGGCCTGGTTCGACCAAACGGATTTGTTTGAACGCTGGCAAGGCGCGATCGTCGTCAACACGAACTGCATCGTGCCCCTAAAGAAGCGTTCCGGCTATGCGAACCGGCTTTTTGGGTACAAGATTACGGGTATCGAAGGAATCCGGCACATCGAAGACGATGATTTTGGCGTGCTGATCGAGACGGCCCTCGAGCTGCCGGATGTCCACGGGTTCGATTCGGACGCGACGATCGAGACGGGGCATCATTACTTGAGCATCTTAGACGCCGCGCCGGATATCTTGGATGCCGTCAAAAAAGGCTTGATCCGGCGCTTCTTCGTTATCGCCGGCTGCGACGCGCCAGGAAGCGGAGGCGAGTATTTTCGGGAGATGGCGCTTGGCCTTCCCAAAGACTGCATAGTGCTTACTTCGAGCTGCGGCAAGTTCCGGTTTGCCGACGGGGCGTTTGGCACCGTCCCTGGCACTTCCATCCCCCGCTACCTCGACTTGGGCCAGTGCAACGACTCGAACGGAGCCATCCACATCGCCCTGGCCCTTAGCAAGGCCCTTGGCGTAACGCCAAACGACCTGCCCGTTTCCATCGTCCTGAGTTGGATGGAACAAAAGGCCGTCATCATATTGCTTGCACTCCTTAGCCTGGGCATTCATAACATCACGCTCGGCCCCAAGCCCCCGCAGTTTTTGAACGCCGAGATTGCGGGGTTCTTGAAAGAGCGCTTTGGGCTGACCCTTACGGGCGAGGCCACAGAAGACTTAGCTAGGATGCTATCCATGGAACCGGCAGCTTAACGGGTGCCAACGCCTGAGTTTATTCAGGCAGCTCTCACTCATACAGGCGAGCGAGCAATTCGATCCGGTTCAACCCGCGATAAACCGAGACCGCGTCGAGAATCACCGCCAAGGTGCCAATGCGCAAAGGATCGTGCCTTGGAACGCTTACATGGTGTCCGCCACAATCCTGTCTCGTCAGATGAATGTTGGGAAAATAACCAATGGAAAAAGACCACAAAAAGAGGGTGAAGCAAAGTGCGGCGCTGGCATTAATGGTGACCCTGGCGCTTGGCGCGGGAGGCGCCTCGGAGAAAGCAACCCCGGTGAAAACCGTGCAGATTGCCGACGGCGTGATTGACCCGGCCAAGTGGGGCAAGGCCTACCCGGTGGAATACGATATGTGGAAAAAAACTGGCGAGCCGACGCCCGTAGGGAAAAGCAAGTATAAAAAAGGCAATGACGGCGGTGTGACCTATGACAAGCTCTCCGAGTTCCCATTCCTGGCCCTGCTCTTTAACGGCTGGGGCATGGGTGTTGAGTACAACGAACCCCGGGGCCATCTCAACATGCGCAAGGATCAATCCCTGGCGGATCCTTCCCGGCTCAAGTCCGGTGGGGTCTGTCTGACCTGCAAGACACCGTATGCTGTTCAACTCGAGCAGAAAATGGGCAAGGATTATTATTCCAAGCTCTACGATGCGGTGTTGGCCGAGATTCCCAAGGAGCATCAGGACCTCGGCGTGGCTTGCATAGATTGCCACGACAACAAGGACATGTCCCTCCAGCTTTCTCGCGGCTTCACCCTGGGCAAAGCATTGAAAGCCATGGGCGCGGATGAGACCAAGCTGACCCATCAGGATAAACGCTCCCTGGTCTGCGCCCAGTGCCATGTAACCTACACCATCCCCAAGGACGCTGACATGAAATCCGCGGATGTCTTCTTTCCCTGGGAAGGAAGTACGTGGGGGCAGATGCCCGTGGAAAACATCATCAAAAAGATTCGCAGCGACGCATCCTACGGTGAATGGAGACAGGGCGTCACCGGCTTCAAGATGGCGTTCATCCGCCATCCCGAGTTTGAGATGTACTCCAACAACAGTGTCCACTGGAAGGCCGGCGTTTCCTGCGCCGACTGCCATATGCCGTACACAAAGGTGGGCAGCCAGAAGGCCACGGATCACCGGGTCATGAGCCCGTTGAAAAATGACATGAAGGCGTGTCAGCAATGCCACACCCAAACCCCGGAATGGCTGAAAGAGCAGGTCCTCGCCATTCAGGACCGTGCCGTATCCATCTTCATCCGTTCCGGGTATGCCACGGCCACGGTGGCCAAACTCTTTGAGATGGCCCACAAGGCCCAGGCCGAAGGCAAGGAAATTAAAAAGGATCTGTACGCCCAGGCCAAGGATCATTACGAAGAGGCATTTTATCGGGTGATCTACTTCGGGGCGGAAAACTCCGTCGGGTTCCATAACCCCACCGAGGCCATGCGGGTTTTGGGCGATGCCGCTCTCCGCGCCGGACAGGCGGAAGCGCTGCTCCGTCAAGGCTTGACTGCCGCGGGTATCGCCGTACCGGCCAAGATCGACCTGGAGCTGTCCAAATATCTCAACAACCGGGGCGTTAAGAAGCTCATGTTCAATCCGGGACAGGAGATTATTGACCCATTCACCCCA
>WOZJ01000072.1 GCA_011620345.1 Nitrospirota bacterium | reverse complement strand
CTACCAGGGTATCTAATCCTGTTTGCTCCCCACGCTTTCGCACCTCAGCGTCAGTTGCGTTCCAGAGAGCCGCCTTCGCCACGGGTGTTCTTCCCGATATCTACGGATTTCACCCCTACACCGGGAATTCCGCTCTCCTCTCCCGCACTCAAGAAAGGCAGTATCGAAAGCAATTCCTTGGTTGAGCCAAGGGCTTTCACCACCGACTTACCTTCCCGCCTACGTGCGCTTTACGCCCAGTAATTCCGAGCAACGCTTGCACCCTCCGTTTTACCGCGGCTGCTGGCACGGAGTTAGCCGGTGCTTCCTTTGAGGGTACCGTCAGCTTACGGGGTATTCGCCCGTAAGGTTTCTTCCCCTCCGACAGGGCTTTACGACCCGAAGGCCTTCATCGCCCACGCGGCGTCGCTGCGTCAGGCTTTCGCCCATTGCGCAAGATTCCCCACTGCTGCCCCCCGTAGGAGTCTGGGCCGTGTTTCAGTCCCAGTGTGGCTGGTCGTCCTCTCAGACCAGCTACCCGTCATAGCCTTGGTAGGCCGTTACCCTACCAACTAGCTGATGGGCCGCGGGCCCTTCTTAAGGCGAAAGCAGTTTCCTGCCTCCTTTCTTTCCTCTGCCCGGAGACAATGGAAAGATATGCGGTATTAGCTCCCCTTTCGAAGAGTTATTCCCCACCCCAAGGGAGGTTACCCACGTGTTACGCACCCGTGCGCCGCTCTACTCAGGGCCGAAGCCCCTTTCGCGCTCGACTTGCATGTGTTAAGCGCGCCGCCAGCGTTCGCTCTGAGCCAGGATCAAACCCTCCACTTAAATGGAAGATCTGATAAAAAACTACTCGGAACAGACAGAAGCGTCTGGCTGTGCTGCTATTTAGTTTTCAAAGAGCGAAGTAGCTTTTTAATGATATCCCGATTTTTCTCTTTGTCAAGACATCCTTGCTTGATGTCTTCTCTAAGAATTAACGGGTATTTAGTAGCTTATCTGATTCTTTTGTGCGTGTCAAGGGGTCTTTAAAAATTCCCTAATTAAACCCCTCGCTCTCATTGCCCAACCTAAATGCCTCCCTATGGGCCAAATATTTTTCGACCCAAGTAGACCATAGGCCGTATTTCTAAGTAATCTAAAAGACGGAATAGTGATCTTACCCTGCTCCCCCTTTGTTGTCAAGCCCAGAAGAAGCGTCTTGAAGCCGAACCTTCGCGATCTTTCTTCCAAGCTCTAACAAGAAAGAAGTGAGTCGAAGAGTCAAGCGCGAGGTAGGGTCGGTCAGCTTTTCTCCTTCCACCCGTACCGCTCCTTCTTGCACCTTCCGCAGGAATTCCGAAGAGCTCTTAACAAACCCAATCTGCTTGAACAGCTCTCCTATCCAGATGTCTTCGGCATCGATCTTAACGACGCGCTCTGGCAAATCGCCAGGAATCTGCTTTTTTTGGAAACGTTCTTCAAAGAAACGCGCGCTTCGGCTTGCCGCCACTTGCCCGTGCAGCCAGGAAACCATGGCTTCGGCAAACGCCTTCTTAGCGTTCATCGGGTTGTAAGAGGGATCTTCAAGCCGACCCAAAGCCGCTTGCACCTCGGACAAGGGCCTTGGGTCGAGCAAACGGATATACTTGGGCAACAAGGTATCGCCGAGCGCCATAATCTTGCCGAACATCTCGTTGGGAGTCTCATCCAAGGCAATGACGTTCCCGAACGATTTGCTCATCTTGAGGCGTCCATCCAGCCCCTCGAGCAAAGGAAGCGTAAGGACAACCTGAGGAGGCTGCCCCAAGGATCTTTGTAGATCCCGCCCAAGGAGGAGGTTGAAGATCTGATCTTGCCCCCCTACTTCGACATCGGCCTCCAGAACGACCGAATCGTAGGCTTGGCACAAGGGGTAAAGGAGCTCGTGGAACCATAGAGGCTCCTCACTTTCCAGCCGCTCATGAAAATCTTGCCTCGAGAGGAGCCTGGCCACGCTCACACAGGAAGCAAGCTGAAGAAGCTTCTCTAGGGGAAGCGTAGAGAACCAAGCGCTGTTGCAAACGACATGCGTTTTGGAAGGGTCGAGAATTCGAAGTAGCTGCTCTTTGTAGGTGCGTGCGTTCGCCTCCACATCCTCTTCCGAAAGCCTTGGGCGGGTTTTTTTCTTCCCCGAAGGATCGCCTATCCGAGCAGTGAAGTCTCCTATGACGGCATAGACATGGGCTCCCAATTCCTGGAAGGCTCGAAGCCTTCTCAATGCCACAAGATGGCCGAAGTGGAGGTCCGGAGAGGTGGGATCAAACCCCATCTTTACGCGCAAGGGCCTCCCTTGGCGTCTAGAGCGTTCTTGGGCTTCTAATAGCTCGCTTTCGGTAATGAGTTCGACCACATCCACCAACACAGGGTTAGTACCGTTCGGATATGTTTCCATCGTTCAACCGCACCCCCTATTCTTCAAGCCGTACTGTAAAAATCCGATTCGCTCGCCCGCCTTGTCCGATATCGATCACAACGGCACAAAAAATGCCCGGCCCGTTGGCGGGCTCAAACTTCGCAGGCATGCCGGTCAAAAATTTCTCGATCACCCGATCGGCGCGCATGCCGATGACGGATTCTTTTGGCCCTGTCATCCCTGAATCCGTAATGAACGCCGCCCCTTTGGGGAGAACGGTTGCATCGGCCGTTTGCACGTGCGTATGCGTCCCGACCAGGGCGGATACCCGCCCGTCCAGGTAGCATGCCATCGCCTGCTTTTCAGAGGTCGCTTCGGCATGAAAATCGACAACTACAGGTACGCCTTCCGGAAGGTCTTTTAGAATTTCATCGGCGCGTGCAAACGGGCAGTCTCCGTTAGGGGGCATATAGACTCTCCCTTGCAGGTTGATGACAGCAACCATGCCTTCCCCCTCGTTGACGGCGAAGCATCCGTGTCCCCTCCCTGGAGTACGCACAGAAAAATTGGCTGGCCTAAGAAGCCTGGGTTCTTCCTCCAGAAACGGTAAAATTTCCTTTTGATCAAACACATGGTTCCCCGTGGTCAGGACATCAACCCCAATAGAGAAGAAATGTTTCGCGATTTCTGGGGTAACTCCCCGGCCTCCGGCCGCATTCTCGGCGTTTGCCACGATAAAATCGATACCGTGCTCTTGTCTTACGTCGTCTAGGAATCTCTCCAAGAGGCGCCTTCCTGTAGAGGCAAACACATCGCCGACAAACAGAACCTTCAAGCCTTTACTTGGCATGCTCAATCGCCCGAACCTCCCGGATAACCGTAACCTTGATCTTGCCTGGATACGTCAGCTCTGATTCAATCTTTTTGGCGATCTCCCTGGCAAGCATGGCCGTTTTGGCGTCGTTGACCATTACCGAATGAACGACCACCCGAAGCTCGCGGCCGGCCTGGAGTGCATACGCCTTTTCAATCCCATCGAACCCGAGTGCGACCTTTTCTAGGGTCTCAAGCCGCTTAATGTAATGTTCGTACGTTTCCTTTCTTGCGCCCGGGCGCGCCCCCGATATCGCATCCGCCGCCTGCACGAGAATCGGCCAGATGCTTTGGATCGGCACTTCCTCGTGGTGGCCTTCGATCCCGTGCACAATCTCGGCAGACTCGCCGTAACGCCTGGCCAGGTCGGCTCCGATGAGCGCATGCTGACCTTCCACCTCATGGCTTACGGCCTTGCCGATGTCATGAAGAACGGCCGCCCTTTTGGCTATTTTGACGTCCAACCCGAGTTCCGCGGCCATGATCGAGCAAATGTAGGCCGCCTCGACCGAATGGGAAAGCACGTTCTGAGCGTAGGAGGTCCGATATTTGAGCATGCCCAAGTACCGGACAAGCTCAGGGTGTATGCTTTGAATGCCGAGCTCAAAAAGGGCGTTCTGGCCGGCATCGAGGATCATCTTTTCCATCTCTTCTTCGGTCTTTTTGACGACCTCTTCGATCCTCGCCGGATGGATCCTTCCGTCCGCCACGAGCTTTTCCAGCGACAGACGCGCGATCTCCCGGCGGATCGGGTTGTGCGAAGAGAGAATGACGGCATCGGGAGTATCGTCCACAATAACATCCACGGCCGTCGCGGCCTCGATCGCCCGGATGTTCCTGCCCTCCCTGCCGATGATTCGGCCCTTCATGTCGTTGGATGGCAAATCGACGACAGAAACCGTCCTTTCTTGCGTATACTCTCCGGCATATCGCTGAATGGCAAGACCGATGATCATCTTGGCCTTCTTCGTGGCATCGGCCTGAGCCTCGTCCAAAATCTCCTTGGCAACCTTGCTCGCCTCCATCCGCGCCTCTTCGGTTACGGCTTCGAGGACCCTTTGCTTGGCCTCCTCCCGAGTCATTCCGCCAACCTCTTCGAGCCGATCCATAATAGACTTTTTAAGCTCTGCTAGTTCTTCTTCTTTGGTTTCAAGCGATCTTCCCCTGCTTCTGAGCTCTCTTTCTTGCTTGAGGATGTCGTACTCCCTCTTTTCGATCTGCTCTACCTTGCGCTCCAAGTGCTCCTGGCGTTGCAAGAGCTTTTTCTCTAGGCTGACAAGCTCTTGGTGTCTTTGGGAGATTTCCTTTTCAAAGTCCTCCTTGGCCTTGATTAGGAGGCTTTTCTCCGTGATTTTGGCTTCTTTGAGTATCTGGTCTGCCCGATGCCTGGCTTCTTGAAGAAACACCTCGGCCTGCTCCCGCAAGCCCTTTTCCTTGGCCTTCCAAACCTTCGGGAAGAGCCAAAACCCCAACAGGACCCCTAGGCCTAAGGCAATCGTTGCAACCACTAGCACTTCCAACATGCTGTTAAACTCCTTTTGGCTGAAGTTGATGGCGGTAAGCCGTACACAGCAAAACCTGCTCTTCGGTAACCACAATATCCACAGGTTGA
Organism: Nitrospirota bacterium; assembly: GCA_011620345.1. Lineage (GTDB taxonomy): Bacteria > UBA2233 > UBA2233 > UBA2233 > UBA2233 > UBA2233. Next base: position 42,348 of record WOZJ01000072.1, on the reverse strand, counting down.
TCCCATGTGTCGACAGGGAGCGACAGGCAAAGGCTGGTCTCGAAACAGACACCAATCTTGATAACGAACGGGGGAAGCGTGGCAAGAAACCGATCGAAGTAACCATTGCCATAACCAAGCCTGTATCCCCGAAGGTCGAACGCCAACCCTGGGACGAACAAGACGTCCCCGGGAAGCGGATCCAATACCTTCCCTCCGATGGGCTCTGGCATGCCGTAGCGACCGGTCGTCAGCTTAGCAAGAGGGTCAATGGCTAGATAAACGAGGGTTTCGTTGAAAATTTTGGGTAAGAAAGGTTGTCGCTGCTCAGCAAAAACCCATTCGAAGGCCCTTTGTGGCCTCGGTTCTCCAGGAAGCGGAGCATACAACCCTATCTGGAAAGCCTTCTTGAGGGCTCCTAGCCCGAGCGTTCGCTCCCAGAGTGCATGGCTTGCCTTAAGAAGGCTTTCCAGATTCAAGCTCCCGCGTGGCTTCAGCGTCCTCCTGAGCTCCGCTTTCGAGCTTGCAATACAGAATTCTTGCATTGTCCTCTCCGCCCGTACGGCCAAGCGGAAAGGAGGGCTTTTGCTTCGTCCTCGTCGGGATTTCTTTAAGACCCAAAGAGCCTTGCGGTGTGCCGTTCCTTTAGTGGATTCCAGACTGCTTCAAGCGCATCAACTTGCCGTTGTGCCCGAAAACCCGCCCGCCATATTGCATACGCCATCCACTTCGCTCCTGTACGCCCCTTTTTCAAGCCTCTCAAGGCAACCCTGGTCTTAAAAATTACGAGTTCCTAGGCGTTTGAACAGCCTTCCTTTGCCGTTTAGCCAGCTTTCTTCTTGTTCTCGACCGCTGGATGTGTAGATTACCCATTTTCCTTTACCTTATAGGTTAGCACGGATACAGATCAGGGGACAACCTGAAGAGCTCAAAAAGACCTAGAAAGCAGGGCTTCAGCGTAAGAAGAAGGGTCAAACAAAAGCAGGTCCTCAAGATCTTCCCCGACGCCTAGAAAATATACCGGCAATCCTAGTTCCATCGCGATCGCCAAGACGATCCCGCCCTTTGCCGTTCCGTCCATTTTGGTCAGAATAACCCCTTGGGCTCCGACCGCTTGAACGAATTGGCGCGCCTGCTCGAGCGCATTCTGACCCTGGGTAGCATCGAGGACAAGAAGAACGCGGACAGGAAACCCTGAAGACTCCGCGACCCGTCTCATCTTTTTTAACTCCTCGATCAACGGCGCCTTTGTGTGCAATCTACCAGCCGTATCCACAAGAAGCGTATCCATCCCCTGCGCTTCGAACACGCGAATGGCGTCGTACAGGACGGCAGACGGGCTCTGTTTGGGTTCCCCCTTGACGACCGGAACGGCTGCGCGTCCGGCAAGAATCTCGAGCTGAGAAACGGCCCCGGCACGGAACGTATCGCAGGCTGCCAACAGCACCTTTTTGCCTTTGCCCTGGATATGCCTGGCAAGCTTGACAAGTGTCGTAGTCTTACCCGATCCGTTGACGCCTATGATCAGACAAGCTTGCCTTTCGTCCCAAAGCCCTTCGGTATTCGCCGGGGAAGCTTTGAGGATCGCGACGATTTGCTGCATAAGCATGGCCTGAACCTCTTCAAACCCGGCAGATTGGGCGAGCTGCCGCCCAAGAGAGGCCAGGATTTCATGGGTTGCCCGGTACCCAACATCGGCACTCAAGAGCGCCTCTTCAAGCTTCTCCTTCCAGTCTAGGGGAAGCTGCCCCTTTCCCGTCCAAAGAGGCCTTAGGCGTTTCCACAAGTTAGGCTTCGGGGCAAACGAAGGCCTACGACGCCTTTTTCTTGCCCACACGAAAACGCCGATCAGGCATAAGGCGATCAGCATAGCGAGAAGAAGCGAAGAAACAACCCACTCTTGGCGAATATCCATACATCACCCTCATCCCAAAGGCTGGCCAACAACGGCCGAAATTGTGTAAACTTCCAGACGTTATCGTAAACAACTCACGCCGGGAAGGAAAACCCCACCATGCCGAAACCGTTTTCCAAGCCTTGCCTGCTGGCCTGGCTCGCGCTGATGCTCGTTGTAGTCCTGCCTGCTTTCAGCTTTGCCGCCCCTTCGGCCTTCGAAGAGGGGGTTCGCATTGGCCAGAGCACAAAATCCCTGCTAAAACAGGCCTCGGAGCGCGCAACCCAGGGCAAGGATGACGAAACAATGCAAAGGGGCCTTGCGATGGCTCAAACCCATTTGAGAACCCTCCAGGAAAACTGGCCTGAACAGCTCGAACGCCTTAGGGGTATTGCACAAGGAAGTGGCGTTGGGCTCGATGAGCTTGGGCTCGTATCGATGTTTTTGACCAAGTTTAACTGCGCCCAGTCGGCAAGCGCCCCTCCTGCAACCAAAGACAACGCTGTTTATCTATCCTGGAACCTGGACCTGGTCAATATCGCCAAGCCGTTGTTTGCCCTGCCCTTGCTTAGCGTGACCAGCCCTGAGAATGGGTACAAAACCCTGGTCCTTGGAATTCCTTACCTGTTGGGTATCGGCTTGATGAATGAAAAAGGGCTTTCTTTGGCCGGCGCCTCGATTACGGTGTCCGACTCGGGCGAGGGGCTTACACCGTTTGAATTAAGCCTACTCATCATGGAGCGTTGCAGGAGCGTAAAGGAGGCGGTCAACCTGCTCGAGAACGTCCCTCGCTTCTCCACGGACGACTACTTCTGGGGGAACTTCACCAACTGGAGCTTTAGCATTGCCGATGCCACAGGAGGGATCGGGACCGTCGAATTCACGTCGCATTTCATCGCAAGCGCGTTTGGCGACAACGGAATCCTGGCAAGGGCAAACTGCTACGACTACCTACCTCAGGAACTCACTACCTGCTCACCCGAGAACCCTATGTACGGAGGGGCATCCGACGCCTACGCCGCTTTCGGCTCGATGGCCAGGGAGGCAAGGATGTACGAGCTTCTGCGCTTGCACTACGGAAACATCACGCTCCAAGACATTCAGTCTTTCACGGCCGACACGAACGGGGGCAAGCCTTTCTTTGGCAGAGAATCGGGAAGCTGGTGGACAATCGAACGCCATACCCATACGCTCCAAGAAGAAATCAATCAGCCTATGGGGCTACCCTACGTCCCACTTTTAGACGACCTGCTTCAGGTCTCGACCACCGTGGGGTTCGTCATGGAGCCAAAACGCCGGACTCTGTGGGTTTCTTTGGGGCATCCAGGCCAGGTGCCGTACTTGCCCGTTGATCTAGGAAGGCTAATCGACCCGAACGCCCATGATCTGGCAGAAACCAAAGAACCCTCACAAAACGCCGCCCGGCTCGTCAACGCTTGGGTTACATTCTTGACCGAAGCGTTCAGAAACACTCGAAGCTTCGGCGGAATGTACTCCGCAATTGGCCAGGAGCTCGAAAACCTCGGGTTGCCTCGATTGACAGGCCAGCTGCTCATTGATAGTATAAACGTGCTTGACCTCTATGACGTGTTAAACCCATCACCTAATCATCCGGCGGAGGAAGGGGAATGAGAAAATACCCCGTATATTCGGGACTTTTTGTGCTTTTGATCGCAACACTGCTTCTTGGATTTCCCGCCCGCAACAAGGCCCGCGAGAATTTGGCTTCGTGCAAAGAAAGGGTCATATCGCTAGACGAGCTTCAGAAGCTCCGCCAAGAGAAGGGGAGCGAGCTTGTCGTTGTGGATGCAAGGACCCAAGAGGGATTCAAGCTGGGCCATATCCCGGGCGCTTTAAACGTCCCCGCCGACAAGATCAAGCAGCCAGCCTTCCGCAGCCTTCTGCCAAAAGACCAAAAAACGCTGATCATTTTCTATTGCGCAGGGCCCCAGTGCTCCGCGGCCTGTAAGGCGGCAATTCAAGCCAAGGGTTTGGGCTATGAAGAATTTAGGATCTACGAGGGAGGATACCCCGAATGGAGCCAAAAAGGCTTGCCCATCGAGCGTTAACCGAAGGCTCCAGCCTAAAGCCTTCGAGGCGAAAAGGCTTGACGGCTTGGTATCTTCCGCTGGCCTGTATCGTCGTCTTCCTTGGGCTACAGCCAAGGCTTGGGGCCACGGAAGAGCTTTCCGCCAAAGAAATCGTCCGGCGTATGACATCGATCTCGGACAGGGCGAAGGATGGCACCTCACGCGCGCGCATGGTGCTGATCGATTCAAAAGGCGCCAAAATAGATCGCACGATGGTCACCTACAGGCTAACGCTTGAAAACGGGAGCAAATCCCTGATCGTTTTCAGCGCCCCCGCGGACGTGAAAGGTACGGCCCTGCTTGTCTGGTCGTACGAGGACAAAGACGACGAGCAATGGCTGTACCTGCCCGCTTACGAGAGGGTCCGCCGGATCACCTCTTCGGGGAAAGGTGAGGGCTTCGTGGGGTCGGATCTCTCTTTCAGCGACCTTGAGGAAAGAGGCTTGGAAGAGTTCCGTTATTCCAAAGGGCCGGACGTGAATGAAGGCGGGTTCGACTGCTACGCCATCGAGGCAGTCCCGAACGACAAGGGGTACCCTTACGCCAAGATTCGTTACGCAATCGACAAGAAAACCTTCCTTCCCGTCAAGATCGAGCTTTTTGACTGGGATAACGCTTCAAAGGCCTTCAAGATTGCGACGTGCCGGGATTTTCGAGAGGTCGACGGCATCCCCACAATCTTTTTTATGGAAATGCACAACATCAAAACCAACCATAAGACACAGCTAATCCTCGAAGAAGCCCGTTACAATACGGGGCTAAAGGAAGACCTGTTTACCCAGCGCTACCTAAGGCGCGGGGGGCCTTGACCTCTTAAAGCGCGCGTTCTTCCTCCTTTGAGCTCGCTGAGCGCGCCCGGTTCCGTTTGCGCTTGCGGGCGCGGGCTAGGGCATACAGGGCAAGGCCGAAGATGCAGCCGGCAATGAGAAATGCCTGGAACCTTTCAAGGTACGCTCGAACGAGCACATCGTTGTCCCCGACAAGGTACCCAAGGAGCGCCAACACGCTCACCCATAACCCAGCCCCAAGAGCCGTGTAAAGACTGAAGGGGGCGAGGCCCATCGCAGCGAGCCCGGCGGGTAGCGAGATCAGCTGACGAATTACGGGCAAAAGCCTGCCGATGAACGTAGTAAACGGCCCGTAGCGGGTAAAAAAACGGCACGCCCGCTCGAAATCTTCCCTGGAAACGAACAAGTACTTGCCGTACTTTTCAAAGAAAGGTCTGCCAAGCCCGTAGGCGAGCGCATAGTTGACGTAAGCGCCAACCAGGCTTCCAAGGGTGCCAACCAGGATGGCGAGATAAAGGTTGAGCTCGCCTTTTTGGGCAAGGTAACCCGCGGGGATCATAACGACCTCGCTAGGGAAAGGGACAAGCGAGCTTTCGATCGTCATCAAAAAGAAGATCCCGAAGTAGCCCATCTGGCCGACAAGCCCTACAAGGAGGTGCACGAAGCTATCCAGAATACCCAAACGACACCTCCAGCTCGATCGTTTGGCCTGAAACAATCCCGGATTCCTCCGAGATCAGAAACTTCACCACCTCCGCCACGTCCATAGGGTGCGAAAAGCTCCTTGCAATCAAAGGGAGCGTGGACTCCTTCAGGCGTTTCTCCTCCGCCTTTTTGATTGAAAGGGTGTAGCGAGGGGCAACCGCGTTGATCCTCACGCCCATAGGGGCGAGCTCAAAGGCAAGCGCACGGACCATGCCTGTCACGCCAGCCTTGCTTGCGGCGTAAAAGCTTTGGGATGGGGCTTCGAGCTCACGGCCTGACGAGCCGAACAAAACGACCGACCCGCCGTCCTGGTTGGCCCTAAGCGCGGGAAGAAACGCCTTGACGAGGTACAACGGACCAAGCAGGTTCACTCGAAAGACGTGCTCCATCTCTTCAGCCGTAGCGCGCTCTAGCGGAGCCCTCACCCAAACACCGGTTGCGTTGACGAGCGCATCCACCCCTTGAAGCGTCTCAAGCGTCGCATCTCGGGCTTCCTCTGCCGCCTTTGAATCGCCCACATCCAAGAAAAGAGGCTTAGGAAGCGCCAGATCCCTGGCTAGAGCCTCCGCCCTCTCTTTTCCTGTGCAATAACTGAAATAAACCCTGGCCCCTTTCCGACTCAAGGCCCGAAGCAAGGCCTCGCCGATTTTCCCGGTGCCGCCTGCCACAAAGACCCGCTTCCCCTTAAGGCTCATGAGGGCTACTGCGCCTTAGCTTCTCTTCATGACCGCTTGTCCCGGAACGCCTTTCGAGCTCCTCCCAGACCAGTTTGGCTGGGATTCCGGAATGGGAAAGGAGTACGAGCGTATGGAACAGCACATCGGCCGCCTCATGGATCGTGTGCTGGTCGTCGCCTTCGCGTGCCGCTTCGAAGAGCTCTTCTATTTCCTCTTGAACCTTGGCCTCGATCGCCGCAGGGCCTTTTGCGAAAAGCGAGGCTACGTAGCTCTCCTCGGGTGTAGAAGCCTTCCTGCTTTCGATCACGGAAAACAGCTTGTCGAGAGCATGAGGACTGGCAGCTCTTTTGCCGTACACCTCTTTGGGGTCGAACTTACGCTCGAGTTCGATTCTTGGAATCCCCGCATGTTCTGCCGGGCCCGCGTCAACCTTCCTAAAAAAACAGCTGGGATAGCCTTCGTGGCAGCAGGCCCCTTTTTGCTCGACTTCCACAAGAATGGCGTCCGCATCGCAATCGACCCAGAGGCTCTCTAGCCTTTGAGTATGGCCGGAAACCTCCCCCTTCTTCCATATTTTGCCCCGCGAGCGGGAATAGTAGTGTACGTAACCCGTCTTGAGCGTCAACGCTAGGCTTTCTTCGTTCATGTAGGCAAGCATCAACACGGCTTTCGTATCCTTGCAGACCGCGATCGCGGGGATCAGCCCGGAGGCGTCGAAACGAACAGAAGGCATGGTCATAGGCGTACGCAAACCCCTCTTTCTTGAAGGTAACGCTTGACTTCAGCAATCGAGTGCTCTCCAAAATGGAAGATGCTGGCCGCAAGCGCCGCATCCGAAAGACCCAAAGTGAACGCCTGAAGGATATGCTCTGGGCTCCCCACGCCGCCGGAGGCAATCACGGGGATCGAAAGGGAAAGGCCAAGCATCCTTGTCAGCTCGAGATCGTATCCCTGCCTTGTCCCGTCCCTGTCAATGCTGGTAAGCAAAATCTCGCCGGCGCCCAGCTCCTCTACTTGCCTTGCCCATTCGAGCGCGTCGAGCGAAGTTTCCTTTCGGGCGCCGTACGTATAGACGAAGTATCCGTTGGAGGCCTTGTTGTGCTTGGCGTCTATGGCGACGACGATGCACTGGCTTCCGAACGCCTTGGCCGCTTCCCGAACAAACGTCGGATGCAACACGGCATGCGTGTTTATCGAAACCTTGTCGGCCCCCGCCCTAAGGAGAGTCTCGATATCACGAAGCGTCTTGATGCCCCCGCCCACACCGAGCGGGATGAACACATTCTTGGCCGTTCGTTCGACAACATCCGCCATCGTCTCGCGATTCTCGAAGGAGGCGTCGATGTCCAAAAAAAACAGCTCGTCCGCCCCCTGCTGGGCGTAAAAGTAACCCGCTTCGACGGGATCCCCGGCGTCTTGAATGTCCCGGAACTTCACTCCCTTGACGACGCGCCCCTTGGCCACGTCCAAGCAAGGAATGATGCGCTTGGCCAGCATCAGGAAGCTTCCAGAATCGCCTGGGAAAGTGCAAAGCGCCCCTCGAGTAGTGCCTTGCCTACGATTACGCCCTCGATTTGGGAAAGCCCCGCCCTTTTTACGGCCGCGATATGCTCGAGAGTCCCGATACCTCCGGAGAGGATTACCCGATGCGCCCCGAGGAGCACGGCCTGACGAACGAGCTCGATATCCGGGCCCTCGAGCGTACCGTCGCGCTCCACCTGCGTGACAATGTAAGGCCCCAAAGCTTTGGTGGATTGAAAACGCCCTAGTGCCTCTTGAAGTCCGCACGGGGCATCCTGAACCCATCCGTTGGCCTGCAGCCTTCCCCCCTTGCAATCGAGCGCGATACACACCCTTCCTTGGTTTGCAACGGCTAGGTCGAGCACCTCGTCTGGGCTTCGGAAGGCAAGCGTTCCGACAACAACCCTTGATGCGCCCGCTTTTAGGAAGCGCTCCAGGATTCCAGCCTCCCTCACTCCACCTCCGATTTGGAGCCTTCCGGGGAACCGCTCGATAAGGGAAAGAATGAGCGCTTCGTTATGGGAAGGTTCTCCAAACGCCCTATCGAGGTCAACCACGTGCAGCATGCTCGCCCCTTCCAGGAAGTAGCGTTCGGCCAGAGCGAAAGGGTCTTGAGGGTAGAGCGTTTTCTTGGCAGGGTCCCCATGCTTGAGGCGGATGACTTTGCCGTCCTTTATGTCAACGGCGGGCAGAATTTCCATAAAACCCTTATCTCCTAATGAAGTGCAAAGCTCCGGACAAACCACGCAAGAAAATCCAGGCCCGCCTGGCCGCTCCTTTCTGGGTGGAACTGGCAAGCAAGGACGTTCTCCTTTTTGACGAGCGAAGCGAACTCTCCGAAGTAGTCGGTAGCCCCAAGGAGGGAATCATCATCACTCGGCCTGCAAACGAACGAATGGGTAAAGTAGAAGAACGGGTCCTTTCCCTCCCATGGGGGCTCAAACTTATGCCGGCGTTCACACCGAAGGCTCACCTGGTTCCATCCGACGTGAGGAACCTTCATTGCCGGGTCCTCTCTCTGCAACTGGACAACGTCCCCTTCGAGGACGCCAAGGCCTTTATGGCTGCCAAACTCCTCGCTTCGCTCGAACAAGACCTGCATCCCCACGCAAATCCCAAGGTAGGGCATGCCTTTACGGATCGCCCGGACGAGCCCTTCCTCAAACCCTTCGTTCCGCAAAAATTCCATGAGCGCCCCAAACGACCCCACGCCCGGAAAGATGACCCCTTGCGCGCGCTCGATCTCACTTGGGGCCTTCGCAATAAAATACGCGGCTCCGATGCGCTCAAGAGCGTTCATTAGGCTTTTGATGTTGCCCCTGCCCGAATGAATCAGGGCGAAGGAACGCTCTGAGGCCATCACAGCACTCCCTTGGTCGAGGGAATGCCGGAACCTTCGTCCTGTAGGGCTTGCTTCATGGCAAGCGCAAGGGCCTTGAAAACGGCCTCGATCATGTGGTGGGGGTTTTGGGCATAGGGAATGTTTACGTGCAGGCAAGCCTTTGCCGAGAAAACGAAGGCTCTTAGGAGCTCTTCAAACAAATCGGCCTCCATCTGTCCAACGCGGGCGTTGCGAAGCGGGACGTTATAGATAAAATAGGGCCTTCCGCTGACATCGAGGGCAACGGAGGCAAGCGCGTCATCCATCGGGACCATAGCCCAGCCAAAGCGCCGGATCCCCGTTTTGTCGCCCAACGCCTCGCGAAATGCCTCGCCAAGGACGATGCCGACATCTTCCATCAGATGGTGTGGGTCGACATCGGTATCCCCGCTTGCTTCGAGCACGATGCCTATTCGGCCATGCTTGGAAAGCTGGGAGAGCATGTGGTTCAAGAACGGCAGGGGGCTTTCAAGTCTCGTGCTCCCATCTCCGTTCAGGTCCAGTTCGATGGCAACCTTCGTTTCGAGCGTCTCCCGATACACGCGGGCCCGTCTTTCACTCATCTCTTTGAAACCTCTGCTTGATCGAGGCGGCATGCAGGCCAAACCCTTCCAGCGCCCCAAGCTGTATAGAGGGAACGGCGGGCAAAGCAAACCCCTCTTTCGTCACAAACGCGGCCGTTCTTCTCCTTAAGAATTCGGCCACGCTAAGGCCAGACCAAAACCTGGCCGAGCCGCCCGTCGGCAAGACGTGGTTGGTTCCTAGCGCATAATCTCCCAGGGCTACGGGCGTGTAGTGGCCTAGGAACACGGCCCCGGCATGGCGGACGTACGAAAGCAGCGCTTGGGGGTTTTCCACCTGTAGGCTTAGATGCTCCGGGGCCAGGCCGTTGGCGATTTGGAAGGCGAGCGCTTTGTCTTGGCAAGGCACAAGGAGCACATCCTCCTTGAGCGCCGCGGCCCGGCCTGCAAGCTCAGGATCATCGAGGAAGTCTTCCGGGTTCAGGCTGCAAAACGCATCTTCGAAGCGCTCCGATAGGGCTACCACAACGGCAAGCTCGTCACCAGAGCCGTGCTCGAGCTGGGCGAGTGCATCCAACCAGACCCACAGAGGGTTGGCGCTTTGATCCGCAAGAATGACGACCTCGGAGGGGCCGGCCAGCATATCGATCGCCACGCGTCCGAACAGGCACTGCTTCATGGCCGTTACGTACCGATTCCCGGGCCCGAACAGCTTGTCAACCCTCCTGACTCTCCACGTACCTATCGCCGCAGCGGCCAACCCGTGCGGACCGCCTACCCTAAGAACCTCCGTCATCTCTGTAAGCATCAGCGCATAGGCAAGGGCAGGATGGATCTTTCCCTTTAGGCATGGCGTAATCACGAGCCGTTCTTTGACGCCCGCAATCCTTGCCGGAATGCCGAGCATTAACACGCTAGATGGGTAAGACGCAAGGCCGCCCGGCACGTACAGGCCTACCCGCTCGTAGGGGTGCGAATCGAGCTCGAGAAACCCTCCCCCCTCGATTTCGAGCTTCACTGCCGGATAGCGTTCCTTCGAAAAAAAGCGCTCGATACGATCCGCGGCCGCTTCGATCGCCAGCCTAGCCTCGACGTCAAGCAAGGCCGCTTGAGTTTCGATTTCGCCTCGGGGGACAAAGAAGTACTCTGGCTCGATTTCGACGCCGTCTACCTCTTTCGCAAGCGCCGCAAGCGCCCCATCACCGTCGGATTGAACCCTGGCAAGGATATCCCTGGCCGTACCGAGCGCGCCCTCCCACGCCCTTTGGTGCTTATTCGAAACCTTAAAAAGAAACGCGCGCACTCCATCCTTGGTCTCGATAGGCTCAAGCCTTTGCATTCAAAGACTCCTTCGCCCCTCGAAGTGCAAGGTATAGGCGTTCAATCTCCGTTTTTTTCATGCGGAATGCAGCTTTGTTCGCAACAAGCCTAGCAGAGCATTCCATGATGTCGATCACGGGCACAAGCCCGTGCTGCTTGAGCGTCATGCCCGTCGAAACCAAATCCACGATCCTGGGCGCAAGCCCAACGATCGGAGCAAGCTCTACAGATCCGTTCAGCGTGACAGTTTCCACCTCAACCCCCCTTTCCCGAAAGAAACGTTGCGTAATCCTCGGGTACTTCGTCGCCACGCAAACCCTCGTCCAGATGGACGGGTCGTCCGTTTCGGCAAGCTCTTGAGGCTCAGCTAACTTGAGCGAACACGCTCCAACCTGGAGGTCCATCAACTCGTAAAGATCCGGAGACTGCTCCATGAGAACGTCCGAGCCAACAACCCCGAGATCACAACCCCCGCCGGCGATGTAGGTAGGCACGTCCCGGTCGCGGACGATCAAAAAACGGAGGTCAAAGCTTCTGGCCGACAAAACCAAGTCTCTTTCCAGGTTCAACAACCCTTGGGCCTCCTTCACGCCGCCTTCGACCAAAAGAGCGACGAGGGGCTCCAGAATTCGCCCCTTGGGGATGGCGAACGTAAGCATCCTAGGTCTTCCCCCCCTTTACGCCTCGATGCGCTCGACCCTCGCCCCTACGGAGCGGAGCTTTTCTTCCATCCGTTCATAACCCCTGTCTAGGTGATGGAGACCCTCAATCAACGTCTCCCCACTTGCCACGAGCCCGGCAAGCACAAGACACGCCGAGGCGCGAAGGTCGGTAGCAAGCACGCGTGTACCTTGAAGCCTGCATGGCCCTAGCACCTTGGCAAGCGGGCCCTCGACCTCGATTGCCGCACCCATCCTTCGAAGCTCCTCGGCATGCATAAGCCGGTTCTCAAAGATGTTCTCCTCGATGAGGGACGCTCCGTTAGCCCTTGTAAGCAGCACCATAAGCTGCGCCTGAACATCCGTAGGAAACCCTGGATAGGGGGCCGTCCGAACCCTGCACGGTTTGAGAGCTCCGCCCGTGAAGGTCCTGGCGCGATCGCCTTCGGCCTCAATCGACACGCCAGCCTCTCCAAGAACTTCCACGACAGCGCTCATGTGCTCTAAGGGCGCCCCTTCTAGCACGACCTCCTCGCCCGCCAGGGCCGAAGCAATCAGGTATGTCGCGGCTTCGATCCGATCTCGACATACCCGGTGAACAAACCCTCCAAGTCTTTTCTTTCCGTATACCGTAATCCTGGAAGTACCCTCCCCTTCGATATCGACGCCCATTTTTTGGAGCGCGGTACACAGCTCGGCCACCTCAGGCTCAAGGGCGGCATTCTCGATTGTCGTTGCCCCCTTGGCAAGGCTTGCCGCCATCAAAAGGTTCTCCGTGCCCGTCACGGTAGGCACGGCAAAACGCACCCCATGGCCTGTAAGCCCTGACGTTTGCAGGCGGACATGGCCGTTTTGGAGCGCAACTTTGGCTCCGAGTGCCTCGAACCCCTTGAGGTGCTGGTCTATTGGCCGCTGTCCAATGGCGCAGCCTCCTGGCAGCGAAACCTCTACGACCCCTAGCCGGGCCAAAAGAGAGCCCATCGTAAGCACGCTGGCCCGCATCCGCTTGACGACCTCTTCGGGCGGCGTCTGGGAGGAAACGTTCTTTGCCTCGATGCGAACCCTCTCGTATGCAGGGTCGTAAGATACGCGCCCGCCCAAGTGCTCGATCAAGGCAAGGAACATCCTAACATCTTGAACATCCGGAATGCCTTCAAGAACACAGGCCTCTTCTGTCAAGAGCGATGCCGCCAAGAGCGGAAGCGTTGCGTTCTTGGAGCCCGAAACTCTTAACGTACCCTTAAGCGGGTGCCCCCCCTCGATCCAGAGCACCTCTTTCACAAATTCATCTCCTTTCCAAACCTCGCAAGAATCCCGCGAGGCCTGCCAGCGTAATCCTCCACGGTACAAACATCCTCCCCGCCGCTTGCGCTTGCCCATTCGGCCAAGAAACTCACTTGGGCCGAAGCACACTCGAGCGCCAGAAGGCCGCCAGGCACAAGGAGGCTTGCCGCTTGCCCGATCAAACCCGGGTACAACGTCAGCCCCCGATCCCCCCCGTCCAGCGCCAGCCTAGGTTCGAAGCCAAGGATATCCTTGGGCAAGCTGGAGAGCTCTTCTGCTGGAATATAGGGGGGGTTGGATACAACCACGTCAAACCTTCTCGGCAAAAACGGCACGGGCCCTCTAATATCCGCGCGTACAAAAAGCGCCCTCGAAAGGAGGCCCATTGTCCGGGCGTTCGACAAGGCGAAGGCGAGCGCCCGGACTGACACATCCACTCCGACCCCAAACGCCTCTTGAAGCTCCGAGAGCAGGGAAAGGAGCATGGCCCCGGAGCCGGTACAAAGGTCAAGAACCGCCAGGGCTCTTCGCTTTCGAGGCCCTAGCCTCGAAAGAATGGCCTCGATCAAGCACTCCGTATCGGGCCTGGGAATGAAGACGCCAGGGCCAACCTGAAGCTCCAGCGTCCAAAAGGCTTTTTTACCCAAGATATAGGCAATTGGCTCCCCTTTGCTGCGCCGTTCGACGTACGCCATAAAGCACTTTTCTACGGCTTCAGCAAGGCATGCCTCCGGATGTCCGATCAAGTAGGCACGATCTACGCCAAGCGCGTGGCCAAGCAAGAGCTGCGCCTCAAGCATGACGTTCTCGGGCTGCACTTTTTTGCTTTTTAGTACGGCGGTGGCATTTGTGCAGGCCTCGAGAACACGCATTGTTACAAAGCGGCCGCCTTTTGTGCTCCTTCCATCAGCGCCATGGCTTGAAAGTGGGCACGAAGGGCCTCGATGATGAAGTTTAAGTTTCCCTCGAGGACCTCGGTTAAGCTATAAAGCGTCAGGTTGATCCTGTGGTCCGTCACCCTACCCTGCGGAAAATTGTATGTCCGGATGCGCTCGCTTCGCTCTGCAGTTCCCACCTGCTTTCTCCGAACATCCGATATTTCTTGATGCTGCTGACGAAGCGCCATGTCTTTTAGGCGAGAGCGTAAAATCTTCATAGCCTTGGCTTTGTTTTTAATCTGGCTCTTTTCGTCTTGGCAGGAAACGACAATCCCCGTGGGCAGGTGGGTGATTCGGACGGCGCTGTCGGTCGTGTTCACAGACTGCCCGCCGGGGCCAGAAGACCGAAACACGTCGATTCGAAGCTCGTCTTGGCTAATCTGTACCTCCACTTCTTCCGCCTCGGGCAAAACCGCCACTGTAGCGGTCGAGGTATGGATTCGGCCCGAGGCCTCCGTTGTGGGCACACGCTGGACACGATGGACGCCGCTTTCGTGCTTCAAGTACGCATAGGCCTCTACCCCCTGGATGCCTAAAACAAGCTCCTTGTAACCTCCCGTCCCGGTCTCCGAGCTGCTCAGTACTTCTGTTTTCCAGCCTTTGACTTCGGCGAATCTTAGATACATCCGCGCCAGGTCCGCCGCAAACAGCGCCGCCTCGTCGCCCCCCGTACCGGCGCGAATCTCAAGGATCACGCCTCGCTCATCGTTCGGGTCGCGCGGCAAGAGCATAAGCTGAAGTTCCGATTCGAGCGCGCTGGCCTCTTTTTCCAGCTTCTCGAGCTCTTCCTTGGCAAGCCGCCTGAGTTCATCGTCAGACTCTTTAAGGATTGTCCGGCTTTCTTCGGCCTCTGCAAGGCAACGTCTGTAGCGCCTGTGCGCCTCAACGATCCCCTCGAGGCGCTTGGACTCCTTAGTGAGTTCGGTAAGCCTTTGAGAATCGGAAAAGACCCCCGGGTCGCTTAAGAGCTCAACGACCTCTCGGTAGCGTGCCTCGATCTCGTTGAGCTGCTCCATCCAATCCATGCCACACTTCTTTTACTTTTTGGCTTGCTCCATACGGGCGTTGTAGCGCTGGTAGCGCTTTTTAAAACTCTCGACGCGCCCTTCCGTATCGAGGATCCGCTGCTGCTGCCCCGTGTAGAAGGGGTGGCAAAACGAGCAGACGTTAACTTTGATGCTGGCCTTTGTCGAGCGCAGATGCATCACGTTCCCGCAAGAGCAGGTGACCACGCATTCTTTGTATTCGGGATGGATTCCTTCGCGCATTCTTCCAACCTCCTGGTGTTTTCAGCAAAGATCACTTGTGCAAAGTTTAAATTAGCATTAATTTAGAGTTTGGTAAACCAAGCAAAGGGCCTGAAGGATGGGAGTTGAAGCCCATGGAAAGGCATCGACAAAGCTGGTGCGTTTCGGCATAATTAGCCTTTCGGACTCAAGAACTCTTCAAGAGGATTTTAGCGGAGATAAGGCCCAAAAGATGCTCACCGAAGGGGGTCACCCCGTCGTTTCGCGAACCCTTATCCCGGACGAGCCTTCCCAACTTGCCTGGGCGCTCAGGGCGCTCGTAGGCCATGCCGATGCGGCGCTTCTCATCGGGGGAACGGGCATATCCCCCAGGGATAGCACCTACGACACGCTCCGGGGCTTATATGCCAAGGAGCTCTTTGGGTTTGGGGAGCTCTTCAGACAGTTGAGTTTCAACCAAATCGGCCAGGCCGCCATCCTTTCGCGCGCTTCGGCAGGCGTATTTATGGGTATGCTGGTCGTGTCGCTTCCAGGGTCGATCAAGGCGATCGAGCTGGCACTTGCGGACATTCTCCTTCCAGAGGTCGGCCATATGCTGTATGAGATGAGAAAAGTCGGCCCCCTAGGATGAACAAGATCCAGGCGCTAAGCAAGGATGAGGCCAAGGATCGGATCGATGCGCTCACTCAAGAGCTCAACCGGCACAGCTATCTCTACTACGCCCTTGACCGGCCGGAAATTCCCGACGAAGCGTACGACACCATGCTTCGAGAGCTTCAAGTGCTCGAGGAGGCTTTCCCCGACCTAAAGAGGCCGGACTCCCCCACGTTGAGGGTCGGCGCTCCCCCCACAAAGGCGTTCAAGAAGGTTGCCCATAGATCCCCGATGCTTTCGCTGGACAACGTTTTCACGAAGGCAGAGCTCGAGGAGTTTGACGCGCGCATCCAAAGGTTTCTTAACGCCCGGTCTCCTGTCGAGTATTGTACGGAGCCCAAGGTAGACGGCATCGCGGTCGAGCTGGTGTACGAAAACGGCCTGTTTGTCCAAGGATCGACCCGCGGGGACGGCTATACGGGAGAGGATGTGACGGCCAACCTCAAAACCATCCAGCAAATCCCCCTCCGGCTTCTTGCACCGCCCAACTCTCAAGGCTTGCCTTCGCTGCTTGAAGTACGCGGGGAGGTCTACATGACCAAAAAGGAGTTTCTAAGGCTCAACGAGGAGAGGGAGGCAAACTTGAAGCCCATGTTTGCCAACCCAAGGAACGCAGCCGCGGGCTCGCTAAGACAGCTCGACCCCAAAATTACCGCAAGAAGAAGGCTGCGTTTCTTCGCGCACGGCGTCGGCATGATGGAAGGGGAGAGCTTTCGGCTGTACTCCGAGATGATGGAAGCCTTCGAGCGCTACGGAATCCCCACAGCCCCCGAAAGGAGAGTGTGCAAAGGGCTTCAAGAGGCCTGCTCGGCGCTGGAAACGCTCGAGTCTTTTAGGGCCCAAGCCCCGTTCGGGACGGATGGGGCCGTGGTAAAGGTAAATGACTTAGAGCTCGTCCGCCGGCTCGGAGACAAGACACGCTCGCCTAGGTGGGCCGTGGCCTACAAATTCTCGGCGATTGTGGGTAAGACAAAGGTGTTGGACATCCGGGTGTTCGTAGGCCGAACTGGAGTCTTGACCCCCGTTGCCATCCTGGCGCCTGTCAACGTCGGTGGCGTAACGGTATCCAGGGCAAGCCTGCACACCTACGACGAGCTCGCCAAGAAGGACGTGCGAATAGGGGATGCGGTCCTTGTAACACGCGCAGGTGACGTTATTCCAGAGGTGTACGCCGTCCTCAAGGAAGAACGTACAGGAAAAGAGGCCGCCTTTCGCATGCCGGAACGCTGCGTGGCATGCGGGGGTAACATCATCAAAGAAGGAGCCTATTACCGCTGCGTTCGAGGGCTTGCCTGCAAGGCCCAGCTCAAGCAAACGCTCTACCATTTCTGCTCAAAAGGTGCGTTCAATGTCCTCGGCCTTGGCAAAAAATGGCTCGAAAAACTCCTGGATAAGGGGGTTATTCAGGACGTGGCCGACGTATTCTTGCTCCACGAGAAAAAAGAAGACCTTCTTGCACTAGAAGGCATGGGGCAAAAGCTCCTACAAAACCTGCTCTCATCCATCGAACGCTCCAAAAGAATCCCACTCGCACGCTTCCTCTACGCCCTTGGAATCCGCCACGTGGGCGAGTACGTCGCCAAGCAGCTTGCCGAGCACTTGAGATCCCTAGAAGCAATCGAGCGGGCTTCCAAAGAGGAGCTCCAAGAGATCCCAGGGGTCGGACCCGAGATTGCAGAATCCGTGGCGTCCTTCTTCCAAGAACCAGGGAACCTGAGGGTTATCGAAAAATTGCGTTCTCTTGGCGTTGCTCTCCTTAACCCAACGGAACAACAACGCAATAGCAGCCCGCTTCGGGGGAAAACTTTCCTGTTTACCGGAGAACTAGAGCGCTTCAGCCGGGAGGAGGCAAAGCGTCTCGTCGAGGCGCTTGGCGCGCGCGCGGTATCTATGCCGTCTGCCAAGGTCGATTACGTTATTGCCGGCAAAAACCCAGGCTCAAAAGAGCAAAAGAGCCGGGAGTTGGGACTGACCATCGTCGATGAACCGACATTTTGCAAAATTGTAGGAACGAATCATGCAGCCTAACATCAACGGGGAAACATGCCACAAAGGATGCCTCGCGCCCACGCTGAGCTTTCTTGTGGGGGGGGTATTGGGTGCAGGGTTCATCCTGCTATTGCTGCCAAAAACCAAGGCGTTCCGTTTAAGCCGTATTCAAGAAGGCCCGGAAGGAGTCGCGTTTGAAGACAGCCTCGAGTACGAGCTGATCGGCAGGATCGCCGAGGCCGTTAACAGCATCGAAAGAAACGCGCTGAAGCTAAGCGACGGCCCTCAAACACTTTCCACAGAGGAGCAAAAACGGCTATTGGATGCGATCGAAGCGGCCAAGCGCTTCTTGAGGACCTCGCTCGATAAGCTCAAGCAAATTTCGAAGCGGCCGCCTCACATCTTGTAGTCGTCCGGGTTTACGCCCACGCGGGCCATAATCCTGTAGAACTCCGCCCTGGCCTTGTTGGCTAGGCTTGCGGCTTTCGAGACGTTGCCGTTGGCCAACTTTAAGGCCTGGACAACGTAGGCCCGCTCGAAGCTCTGGCGCGCGTCGTTGTACGTGGGAAACGGTGCGGCCTCTTCTTCGGCTTGCAACGGAAAGAGGTCCTCGATATCGACCTTCGTTTTTCGCGTCATCGTAACGGCATACTCGATGATATTTTTGAGCTCCCTGACGTTTCCGGGCCACTCGTATAGCATGAGCCGATGGAGCGCGTCCGGGGTGATGCCCTCCACCCTCTTTTCCTGTTTTTGAGCCACCGCCTTGATAAAATTCTCCACGAGCAACGGAATGTCTTCCTTGCGCTCCCTCAAGGGGAGGATATGAATGGGGATCACATGAACCCTGTAGAAGAGGTCCTCACGAAATGTTCCTTTTTCCACCTCGGCCTTGAGGTCTTTGTTGGTCGCCGTAATCAGCCGGAAATCCACCTTTTTCACGGTCGTTGAGCCCACAGGGTAATATTCTCCCTCCTGAAGAACTCTTAGCAGCTTGGGCTGCAAATCGAGCGGAAGCTCCGCGATTTCGTCAAGAAAGAGCGTCCCTTTGTTTGCCTTCCCCAAAAACCCTTCCTTGTTCTCGTTCGCGCCCGTAAACGCACCCTTAACGTGGCCAAAAAGCTCGTTTTCGAGCAACCCTTCGGGAAATGCCCCGCAATTAACGACAACAAAAGGTCCATCGACGCGCCTCGAGTTGAGATGGACGATCTTGGCGATCAGCTCCTTGCCCACCCCGCTCTCCCCGTAGATGGCAACGCTCGCGTCTGTCGCGGCCGCCTGAAGGGCCTTGTCGAGAACACGCTTCATCTTGTCCGAGCGGGTAAGCAGCGAGCCCGTCCCGTAGTGGTCCCTTAAAAGATCCTGGAGATGCTCAACCCTGGCCTCGAGGCGCCTAGTTTCGATCGCCCGCTCAATCTTTAAGACGAGTTCTTTTGGGTCGTAGGGTTTGGCGAGGTAATCGTACGCCCCCTGCCGCGTGGCCTCGACGGCCGTTTCGATCGAACCATAGGCGGTCAGCACGATAACGGCGCTTTGAGGGCTCAACTCCTTAATCGCCTTCAAAAGCGAAATGCCGTCCATAGGGGCCATCTTGAGGTCCGTTACGACGACATCGAACGCCTCCCGCTCGAACAGCGAAAGCGCCTTGTTCGGGCTTTCTACGGCCTCAACGGCGTAGCCTTGGGATGCGAGGCGTACCTTGAGAACTTTCAAAACGTTCTTGTCGTCATCGACCAAAAGCAGGCGGCCCTTTTCTTGCGCGTCCGTCTTCATGGGCCGGACTCCCTTAATGAGCGCTGTTTTTCATCCAGACGCCTGAGCGCTTCGAGCTCGCTTTGGAGCCTGCGTATCCTCCCCTTGCATTTGGATAGCCCCTCCAAGGCCTTGGCTTCCCGCATGCCGGCCTTATCCAGCTTCTTGTTGAGCTCAACCAGGAGAATTTCCTGCCGACTTAAGGCCTGCAAGCGACCAAGGAGCACTTCGGCGATCCCTCCTATCACGCCAGGGTCGCTCTGCGCGATCCTTATGTACGCGTAGGCCTTGTCCATGTCGCCCAAAGGGTTCTGCTCGTCCATGTAGCTTAACCCTCGAAGAAGCCACACGTCGGCCAGCTTGGAGCTCGATGGCTCCTTCTCTTTGAACAACGCGGCTTCTTTGGCATCAAGAAAGGCCTGCAGGCCATGGAAATCTTTGTTTCGCAAGAGTTTCATTCCTTGTGCAAACACAGGTGACGCCCGGCGGGTTTCTTGCGGAACACGCGGCAGCTCCTTGCCGCTCATGCCGGGAAATCGAGAACAGCCAACCCCCAAAACGGCCAAAAAGAGGGCTGTGGCATGCCGAATCTTCATCACGCAACCTCCCGACCAGGCGTCCTTCCCCGTTCGAACAGCAATGTGAACACGGAACCTTCCCCCGCACCGGAAGAAAGCTCGATCCGTCCCCCGTGCGCCTCGACTATGTGCTTTACGATGCTCAAGCCAAGGCCCGTGCCCCTGTACGTCCCGGGCTCTTCGACCTGAAAAAACTTGCTGAACACCGCCTCGTGGTATTGAGGAGGGATTCCTGCTCCTGTGTCCCGGAACGCGATCGCAAGCCTGCCGACCGGGTCTTCGCTTAAGCAGACCTCCACCTTCCCCCCCGCCGGCGTAAACTTCAGGGCGTTGGCCAAAAGGTTGTCAAAGGCCTGCTCCATGCGAAAGTGATCGAACATGAACGGAGAAGAAGGGTGATCCAGCCGAAAATCGAGCTGGATTCCGTTCTTCTCGGCAACGACCCTGGCCTTACGCACACTACTTTGAAGGACTCCCTCGATCCTGCCCTCGTGGAACTGGTAGCGCGTCATGCCAGCCTCCATTTTGGAGAGGTCCAGAAGGTCGTTGACGAGCCTTAGCAACCTGTGACCATCCTGTTCGATAATTTCCAGAAGCTCTTCTTGCTCCTTCGTAAGAGGGCCGACGACCCCTTCCCTAAGAAGGCTGGTAGCCTCCTTCACCGACGTCAGCGGCGTTTTGATCTCATGAGTAACGTTGGCGACAAAGCTCTCCTTGAGCTTTTCCAGCTCCCCCAAGCGTTCGACCATCCTGTTGAACGACTGGGATAGCGCCCTGATCTCCTGAGGGCCTTCCTCGGGGATCTGCGTGGTGAATAGGCCCTTGGCCACATGCTCGGTCGCATCGATCATCCGCCGTATTTGGCCCTTCAAATCCATGACCACCCACAGCCCCACTGCGAGCGAAAGGGCCAGCGAGAAGCCGAAAACCCCGAACAGCACCCGAACGGCGCGGCGGCTCTCCAAGCTCGAATTCAGCACCATCGTGTAGATTTTTGCGTCCGTATTGGCAATTTCGGCATCGAGAAGGCTCAGGAATTCGTTGAGCGTCGTATCGTCTGGGTCTGTGAGCTTGCCGGTTTCAATTTTTGGCAGCACGCCCTTGATCACTGTTTCCTCGATCATGACTGCAAAACGTTTCTCCTCGGGACTGACCGATAACCTTTTGAGCTTGGTTAGCCCGGATACAAGCAGCTCAAGGGTCCGTCCGAACTCAGTCTTGTACTCCGGGTCTTTGTACACATCCATTTTAACGCGAAGCTCCATGGCCGCGTTGACATCCTGCCGCACCTGACGGACAACGTTGGTTCGTTCCGTATGGAGAGTCAGTTCAAGCATCGAGTGGTTGAGCCCATTAAGCCGGCTGAGCGCAAGCACGATAACGAATGAGCCCGAACCCACGAGCAGGATATACCCAGCGATCACTCTTGCATACAACGAGGTAGGGCGCCCTCTCAACATACTCCAAGCCACCGGACTTCCCTTGGGTTACCCCCGGGCATTCAAGGCGGGACCGGTCGGTAAGAATACGTCGATCCGATGCTCAAGGGCCGCTTTGAGCGTCTTAGCATCTAAAAAACTGATCTGGGACCCGTAAGGAACGCCCATGGCCATGCGAGAAAGGGTGACCGACGCGCCTCCTTGGAGCATCTCCATAACATAGTGAACCGTGAACTCGCCCTCCGTCGTCGGCGGCAGGGCAAGGATCACTTCGTTCACGGCCCCTCGGGCTACGCGCTCGCCGAGCGCTTGTAGCCTCAGCTCTTTTGGGCCGATCCCGCGGATAGGGTTCACGAGACCACCCAGAAGGTGGTAGACCCCCTGAAACCCGCCTGCCGTCTCCAAGGCTAGAAGGTCTTCAAGGCCCTCGACAACACAAACAACGCTCTTGTCGCGATTTGGGTCGGCACACACCTCACAGAGGTCCCCCGTCGCGAAATTGCCGCACAAAGCGCATTCGTGAACGCTCGACGCCACATCGAGCAGGGCTTTCGCAAGATGCCTCGCTTCGTTTTGTTTTCCTCTGACGATCGCCTGGACGTACTTAAGCGCGGTCTTGTCCCCCACTTGAGGGAGCGTCTTGAACGCACGGATTAGGCTCTTGACGGGGTCGGTTTCCTTCATACTCCTTGCAAGCCTTTCGACGTCGTTAGAGGAACGGCGGCTTGAACCCGCCGGTAACCTTGGACAATTCTTCTTCCATCATCTCGCGGGAGCGTCTTAGGCCTTCGTTGATGGCCGCCACGATCAGGTCTTCGAGCATCTCCTTGTCTCCTTGCTCGAGCGCCTCCGGCTCGATTGCAAGCGAGATGAGCTCTTGCTTCCCGGAAACCACAGCCTTCACCATACCCCCGCCGGATTGCGCCTCGAGGGTCTTGGTGGCAAGCTCTTCCTGAACTCTAGAGAGCTGCTCTTGCATCTTTTTGGCCTGCTTGAGCATCTGTTGCATGTTGTTCATCCATAGCTCCTTTCATGCTGTTTCTTAGAGCTCCTCGAGAGACTCCTCCTGTTTGTCTTCGTCCTCCAGAATTTCGGCCTTGAACACCTCCGCGGCCAAACGCACGGCCTCATCAAACCCGAGCGGCTGCTCCTCTGGGACCTGCCTTGGTTCCGCGTGGGCATTGACCTCTTCGGCCGGAGCCTGGAGCAGCCTGAAGGCCAAGCTTTTGCCGAAGTAGGCCTTGAGCGCCTCTTCGACCTCCCGCATGGCTTTGGGCTGACGCAGTCGCTCGTAAAGAAAACCATCCTGCGCGGGCTGGAAGATCACCGTCGACCCTTCGGCTTTAAAGGTTCCCAACGTCTGAAGCGTATGCGCAAGGATGGGGTTGGTTTGCTCAAGACCCTCAAGGAAGCCCTCCGTCGTCTTGCGCTCAGGGGGAGGAGCTTGCTCTGGCTCTTTTGAGGCTCGTCCTTTGTACGCCTCGTCAACCCCGATATGCGGGGCGGTATCGCCTCCATTATTTACGGCCGGACGATCTTCCTTTGACATGTCTAGCACTTCGAGCATTTTGGAAAGCAACGCCACGTTGGGTACAAAGCTTGCGCGAACAATCAAGGTTTCGAGGACAAGCCTTGGATTCCTCGATCGAAGCAGCGTCTGTTCTGCCTCGAGGAACATGTGGAGCAGCTCTACCAGCTGCTCAGGCTCGAACGTGCCAGAAAGCCGCTCGAGCGCTTCCGGGCTCGGCCCGCCCACCAGCGCGTGGGCATCGCCCGTCAAGGCATAAGCAAGCATGTTCCGAAGCATAAACGCAAGGCTTTCGTAGAACCCTCCAGGATCTACCCCCTTCGTCATCAGCGCATCGATCTCCTTCATGGCCCCGGCGGCATCATGGCAAGCGATCCGCTCCATCATGGCGACGACGACAGCCTCAGTCCCAAAGCCCAAGAGCGCCTCGATCTCCTCTATAGACCCCCCAGCTGCTTTGAGGCCCAAAACCTCCTCGAGCAAGATCAACCCATCCCGGAGCGAACCTTGCGCCCTCAAGGCGATACGGCCAAGCACCTCGGCGGACAACGAAACGCCTTCCTCTTCTTGAGCCACGCGAGCTAAGTGCTCAGCGGCGAGCGCCTGAGGTATGGGGGCCAAATGGAAACGCTGGCACCTCGATACGATCGTTTTTGGAAGCTTGTCCGCTTCCGTAGTCGCCAAGACGAAATACGCGTTTGGGGGGGGCTCTTCGAGGCTTTTCAGCAGGGCGTTGAACGCCTCCTGGGTGAGCATGTGAACCTCATCCAGGATGACGACCCGGGACCTCGCTTGGTAAGGGGCGTAGCGTAAAAGCTCTTTGAGCGTACGAACATCCTCGATGCTCCGATTGGAGGCGGCGTCAATTTCCAAGACATCGGCGCACGTCCCCTTATCGATCCTGACACAGGTATCGCACTCGTTGCAGGGCTCGGGCGTAATCCCTGCAGCGCAATTCAGGCACTTTGCCAGGATCCTCGCGAGCGTAGTCTTTCCGATCCCCCTTGGGCCGGCAAACAGGATCGCGTGGGCAAGGCGTTTGCGTGCCACCGACTCCCGAAGGACCTTGACGACGGCCTCTTGGCCTACGATTTCCGCGAACGCCTTGGGTCTTCGACTTCTGGCCAGGGTGATGTAGGCATTGCCGGGCTGTTTCATGGGTTCACCGAACGTTCGGACTGGCGGTATCCTTTGCGGTAGCCGGATAGGCCCGGGCTAGGGAGGGAGCGGCTACCGCTGCTTCCTCCCGGACCTGACGGGGTTCACCGCATTCCCCCTACCCGAGAATCCGGCTACCGCAAAGGATACCCTTGGCGGAGAGAGTGGGATTCGAACCCACGGTACCCCTTTTGAGGGCACACACGATTTCCAGTCGTGCCCCTTCGGCCGCTCGGGCATCTCTCCGTAAGGCTTGGTTTCGTAAAGACGTATAATGGCGGAGAGGGTGGGATTCGAACCCACGTGAGGGCTCGTCGCCCTCAAGTCGATTTCGAGTCGACCCCGGTACGGCCACTTCGGTACCTCTCCACCGCCCTTGTTCCCATCCGAGTGATTATCATAGCACAAACTCGTGCCGGGCTTGAAAGTCTAAACAAGCATTGAGTTCAGATCGCCGTCTGTGCTAACCTTTTCTTTCACGTGGGGCCGTAGCTCAGCTGGGAGAGCGCTTGAATGGCATTCAAGAGGTCGGCGGTTCGATCCCGCTCGGCTCCACCAATGCGATATTTGAACCGCTTGCCTTACCATATGAGCCATATGAGCGTCTCAACCTTGAAGTGGGCTTTATCGCTCATAAATCCTCAAACTGCCACGAGGTAGCGTCCATGGATGACGAGGGACAAGGAGTCGTAGGCATCGACATTGCAGAACTAGATGCCCAGCTTGCGGAAATGGAACGGCTCGTCATCTGCTTAGAAGAGCTGGCCGAGTCAAGCAGCCAGCTTTCCCTCGTCACTGATCAAGAAACGCTCGTCAAAGAGGCCGCACGGCACATCATCGACCTTTTCAATCCTTGCGCGTTCGGCATCTATGCCGAGGCCTTCGAAGACAAGCGGATGCGGCTGTTTGTGTTCAACCCGAGTGTTTTTGCCCAGGACAATCTTGAAGAACATGTCCGTGAAACGTTGGGCCGGACGTTGGAGAAGGTTCCGCCTTTTGACGGGATTGAAGTATTAAAAGATTTTCTTTGGGAAACAGAGCCGCGCACGGAGAAGGAGCCAGCCGGCCCCATCATGGCATGGAACGTCTGCCCCATCCATCTTAGAGGAGTCCAATCGGGCCTTGCATTCATCGTCTCTTCGTTCGTTCAGGAATACTCCAAGGACTACGCCAACCTGTTCCAGCTGTTCGCATCCACGCTGGGGTCGTACCTGGAGAACCTAAGGCTTCTAAGCGAGACCCAAAAGCTGACGCTCGATTTGGATCAGCAGCTCGAAGAGCGGGAACGTTTGATCATTACGCTTGAGATCGCCCAGGAAGCCTCGCAGCGGATCAGCCAAATCATCGAGATCGAAGACCTTACCAAAGAGTTCGCCTCCAGCATCCGGGAAATTTTTAACCCCCAGGCATGGGGTTACCTCGAGCTTGGGGATGCCTCGTTCTCAAACGGAGCGCCTTTCCGGTGCATTCTCTACCCCTTCCATTCTGCGATGGAGGCAAATACCGGAAAGATCGCAAATCACCTTTTAAAAGAAATCAACAGGATCTCCAAATCACGCTTCCTGCTTGAGAGCGACCTTTCAATCGAGGTTCGGAAAGATTTTTTGTCCAAGGAGGCGGGCGAAACCCAGGAAGGGCCGTTCGACACTTTCATTGCCCACCCGATGACGGCCCAGGATAGACGCCTAGGGATAGGGTTTATGTATTCGGACCGTATGGAAGTCCTCTCGCAGGACTTTCTGAACCTTTTTTACGTTTTGACCCGACAGTTCAGCGCCACGTTCGAGAACATCCGGTTGTTCAAGAAAACGGAGTGGTACGCGACGTACGACACGCTGACCAACCTCTACAACCGACGGACGTTCGAAGAGCTGCTCCAGAAGCAGCTTGCGAGGTCCAAGCGCACGCAGGCCCCCTTCGCCCTAGCCATCGTCGACATCGACCACTTCAAGAAGTTCAACGACACCTACGGGCATGAGGTAGGCGACGTGGTTCTCAGGCAGGTGGCGGGTAGCCTAAAAGACAGCCTTCGAATCAACGACGTCGTTGCCCGGTACGGGGGGGAAGAGTTCGTAGTGATCTTTACCGATACCAAAGACGACGGGGCGAGGATCGTGGCCGACAGGCTTCGCCAAAGGGTCGAGGGCATGGAATTGAGGGCTGGGTTTCAAACGCTCCATGTGACCATCAGCGTTGGCGTGGCAGTATTCCCTGAGCATGGGACCACGCGCGATGTCCTCATCGAGCATGCCGACGAGGCGCTTTACCGCGCAAAGAACGGCGGAAGAAACAAGGTTACGTTCTACGAATAAAAAAAGGGGGAAGCCATGCCTCCCCCTTTTTTTAGGAACGATGTGAAAAAGGATGCCTAGCCTCCGAGCACCTGGCCAAGCTTCATGGCAAGCCCCATGTTGCCGGCAATTTTGAGCTTGCCTTGCATGAAGGCCATTTGCGCGCTGAGTTTTCCCGAAACGATGTCAACGAAATCCTGGCTTCCAACCGTGATCGTGCAGTCAGCCGGGGCATCCCCTTCGGATACGCCGGGGTTGTCTTTAAGGTTGATCACCCAGGTGCCCCCGTTGTCGCCGGTCACGTTGAACTTGTAAACGGCGCCGATCGATTTGGACTTCTCTGGATCCCCGGAAATACGCTCCTTGATCTTCCCTTCAAAAATTTCCTTGGGCGTTGCCATACAGACCTCCTTCTGGAAAAATGTTTATGATGCGGGCGGCCTCAAGGAATGATCGATCATTCATTGAGCGCCAATATAGCTTTTAACACACGTCAAAAAGGCATGTCAAGCGTTTTTTAGAAATTACGTTCTGGGGGAATTCTCCCTTTTAGGGTGAAGGAGGTGCGTTGCGATGGTCGTGATCGGCCTTACGGGGGGCGTGGCTACGGGAAAGAGCACCGTTGCCAAAGGCTTTGAAGCGCTTGGCGTGCCCGTGCTCGATGCGGATGGCTTGGCTCACCTGGCCATTGAGCCTTCCCAGGGGGCATACGACAGGCTGGTCGAGGCGTTCGGAAGCGGCATTCTTACGGATTCCAGCTGCATCGATCGCCGAAAACTCCGGGAACTGCTCGTTAGCGATCCACAGGCCAAAAAGCAGATCGAGGCCATCGTTCACCCTGAGGTTCTGCGGCTAGGCCTTAAGAAGATGGAAAAATTTGAGCGGAAAGGGGCAAGGTGGCTCCTGTTTGAAGTCCCCTTGCTGTTTGAAACAGGGCTCGAGAAAGTGCTTTCTCCCGTGATTGTTGTATATTGTCCTCGTTCGGTTCAGGTGGAGCGGCTAATCATGAGGGATAAAATGGCCTTGGAAGACGCGCTTGGACTGCTTGAGGCGCAAAAAGACATCGAAGAGAAGCGCAGGCTGGCAGATTTTGTTCTCGATAATACGGGGCCTTTTCATGCGCTCCAGCCTCAAATCGAAACGCTTTACGAGACCCTCAAAGGGCGGTATGGAGACCCTTGGCCCCGCTAAATATCCCCTCCATCTCCTTGGCCACCCTGCGGGCAAGGGCTTCGGAGTTTCTTCCGGGTAGAATGGGTAGATAGGACTTACATAGGCGATGGCAACCCCCCCATGGATGAATCGGCCACGCGCCCCTTGGGCATCCTAGTTCCAATTCCCTAGATCTCGGCCGGCACAATAGGCTTAAGGGGCCTCATGCCTTTGGCATGAGGCCCCTACTCCAGGGCTTGAAACAGTACCGCCCCAAGCTCGTTTCCGTTCGGCACTTTCCCAAGAAGCTTCCTTAGCTCTCCTTCAAGCGCGACCACACGGCGGACAATCGCCTTTTTGTCCTCCAATT
The DNA here is from genome assembly GCA_011620345.1 of Nitrospirota bacterium. GTDB lineage: Bacteria > UBA2233 > UBA2233 > UBA2233 > UBA2233 > UBA2233. The sequence continues at coordinate 14,433 of WOZJ01000072.1, read as the reverse complement.
CGAGGTCTTCTTCGTCTTTTAGGTCATCGACAAGCTGAAAGGCCAGGCCGAAACTTTCCCCCGTTTGCGCGAGGAGGGTCCGCGTTTCCGGCGGGTACCCAAGCACAATGCTGGCCCCTTCAAGGCAGGCACGAAACAACAGCCCTGTCTTGAGCGTCGCTATCCGCTCTCGCGTTCCCATCTTCCATGGCTTTGAGGCGTTCAAATCGAGGTACTGGCCCAGCACCAGCCCGGTAGGCCCGAGCGTCTCGGCCAAAAGGAGCGATAGCGCCGACAAGGCTCCAGGTTCGTCCCGGTAATGCTCGCAAAGCGTCCGAAACGCCAAGGGGAGGAGGCCGTCGCCCGCAAGAATCGCGCTCGATTCCGAAAACCTCTTGTGCAACGCCGGCTTTCCCCGCCTCGTGTCGGCATTGTCCAACGCGGGGAGGTCGTCGTGGATGAGCGTGTAGGTGTGCAAGAGCTCGATCGCCAGGGCAAACCCAAGCCCTCGCTCCAAGGCCCCTCCAAGGTCTGTATAGACAAGTATCATGAGCGGCCTCAAGCGCTTCCCTCCTGGAAACAGCGCGTAGGCCATCGCCTCCTTGAGGGACTCTTCGGGGATCCCCTCTATCTCCATAGAAAGCCCGTCTTCGATTGCCCGCAGGTAGCAGGCCCTCTGCCTTAACGCTCCCATCCCCTCCAAACCTCTTGAAATTCATCCAGGAAAAGCCCTTGCACCTCTGCAATGCCGGGTACAGGCCCATGGTCGGACAGCTGGCCTATGGGAAGCCCCGGCATTCCGCATGGAACGATCCATTGAAACCCCTCGAGCGTCGCGGGCCCGATATTCAGGCTCACGCCGTGCAAAGAAACGCCGTGATGGACTCCAACCCCGACAAAGCCGACTTTGGCCTCTTTGAGAAACACCCCGGGCCTACCTTTCGATCGATCCCCTCTAGCCCCAAGACGCAGCAAAAGCGCGATCATAGCCTCTTCAAGCGTATGGATGTATTCAGGGATAGAGACGTTCCAGGTTCTTAAGTCCGCAAGAATATAGGCAATAAGCTGGCCTGGCCCGTGGTAGGTAGCCCCTCCGCCGCGGACCAGCCGGAAAACTTCAATCGAGCCCGCTTCTTGGCGGGCCCGATCAAGCGCGAGAACTTCGGCTTCGGGCGTATGGCGTCCAAGCGTCACGCATGGGTCGTGCTCGGGAAACAGGATGTGAACGTCTCTTGTGCCCCCGATCCGGCCCGCAATCTCGACCTGGTAGGCCTGACACTGTAGAGGATTAACGGAAACCTGCTCGGCAAAAACCCTCAAGCCGTCCCGCCCCCGAATAAGTCGTCGTCATTACTAAGTTCTTGCTTGAATTTTTTTAGAATGCCGGACTCGAGCTGACGGACGCGTTCCCTAGTGATGCCGAGCTCTTGACCTAACTCTTGCAGCGTTGCGGGCTCTAATGCAAACAAACGTTTTTCATAAATAGTACGCTCTTTTGGGTTTAATGCCGTCTTGAACCGCTCCTTCACCTCCTCGAGCTTCGCTAGCCTTTTGCTCTTGAGCTCATCATCGGAAACCCGTTCGGCGATATTGTCTTCAACGCCGATCCTATCGGCCAAGGTCTGGCTCGATTCTTCGCCGTATACGTAATCTAGCGACAAATCGGGCGCCATAAGCCTTTTGGCCATCTCCTGGACGTCTTCTTCTTTGACATCAAGCCTCTGCGCAAGAACCTTCGCCCCTGGGTTGAACCCCTCTTTCATGAGACGCTCGTGCTCCTTGTTTAGCCTGAAAAAAAGCTTCCTTTGGGTCTCCGTCGTTCCGATTTTGACCATTTTGGCGTTGTTTATCAAGTACCTAAGGATATAGGCCCGAATCCACCAGACGGCGTACGAAGAGAGCTTGGCCCCCCTGTAGGGGTCAAACTGCTTTACCGCCTGCATGAGCCCGATGTTGCCCTCCTGGATCAAATCCAAAATATTGTGGATCGTTCCGTAGAATTTGAGCGCAATCGCCACGACAAGCCTCAGGTTCGACGTGATCAGCTTGTAGGCGGCATCCATGTCGCCTTGTTCCTTGTAGCACACGGCAAGCTGGTGCTCCTCTTGCCTGGAAAGCACGGGAAAGCCCCGAATTTCTTGAAGGTAGGCACGGAAGGCGTCGTAACGAACAAGCCCTTCGGCCGCCTTCGGAACTCCGGCAACCTTTTCGGGCAACATTCTTTCAGGCGGTTTCCTTGCTTGTTTGGCGTTCTTTTCCTTCTCTTCCTTCAAACCTTGCCCTCCTTTAACCTTTCAGAACGAGGAGCGGGCGCAAGCGGACGACCTTCATCGCGAGGCCGGCAATCTCCAGGGCCTCCACGACATCCTCGACATCCTTGTAGGCCTCGCTCATCTCCTCTGCGATGGTCCGAGCGTCCCTGGCCATCACCAAGATACCCTTCTGCTTGAGCTCTTGTACGATACTGCGTCCCTTGGCCTTCTTGAGAGCGCTATGCCTGGACAACAGCCTGCCTGCCCCGTGCGCGCTCGAGCCGAACGTTTCCGTAAGGGCCAGCTCCGTCCCAACGAGCACGTAAGAATACCGGCCCATATCCCCAGGAACGATGACAGGCTGCCCTATGTGCGCGTAGGCCTCCGGAACGAGCGGATGTCCTTTGGGGAAACTCCGGGTCGCACCCTTCCTGTGCACGCAAACACGCTTCTTTTGTCCGTTGAACGTATGCTCCTCAACCCTGGCAATGTTGTGGGAGACGTCGTAAACCAGCCGGATACCGAGCGCTTCTTGAGACACCCCAAACGCGCGTGCAAACGCCTTACGGGAAAGCGCGAGCATGACCTGCCTGTTGGCCCAGGCGAAATTGGCCGCCGCAGCCATGGCCCCTAAGTAATGCTGCCCCTCCTCCGAGAGAATCGGGGCGCAGCAAAGCTGCCTATCTGGCAGCGAAATGCCGTATTTTTTGGAGGAGGTATCCATCACCTTGATGAAATCCTCGCACACCTGGTGGCCGAACCCTCTCGAGCCGGAATGGATGAGCAGATACACCTGGTTTTGCTCGATACCAAACGCTTTTGCGAGTCCAGGCTGAAAGGGCGCCTCTACAACCCCCACCTCCAGGAAATGGTTTCCGGACCCTAGCGTTCCAACCTGGCTCGCACCCCGCTCGTAAGCCCTTTGAGAGACGCATTCCGGGTCTGCCCCCCTAAGCGCGCCGCCTTCCTCGCAAAACGTAAGATCCTCGGCCTCGCCGAACCCTTCCTCGATCGCAAACCTAGCCCCCTTGCAGACCAGCTCCTTGAGCCTCGGGCCGCTCAATTTTTCGATCGCCTTTGAAGAGCCCAAGCCGGCAGGAATGGCGGAGAACAGCTCTCCGGCAAGCACCTCGAGCCTGGGAACGAGCTCGTCCTGCGTGAGGCGTGCGACGCTTAACCTGACGCCGCAGTTGATGTCATAGCCAACCCCTCCGGGCGAGATCACGCCATGTTGCACGTCCATTGCGGCCACGCCGCCTATAGGAAACCCATACCCCCAATGAATGTCCGGCATGGCAATAGAGAAGCCCATGATACCCGGAAGCGTGGCGACGTTGACCACCTGCTGGATACAAGGGTCGCCTTGAATGGCCGACAGGAGCCGCTGGCTTGCAAAGATTTTTCCAGGAACGCGCATACCCCCCTGTTTAGGGATTTCGTACACGCCTTCTCGCACCTTCTTGGGCTCATAAACCATGGCCACAATCGCCTCGTGTCGAACTCTTCCAAAGCCAAGAAAATCGCCCTTTTTGCCGTTTGGAACACTTCTTCGTTAGGGAAACATACCGGCAGAACCCGACAATCGCCGGGAAAAATCCTAGAAAGGCGACTTGGAAAAAAACCTCTTAAGCGTTTATTATACCAAAATGTCGACCCATTGCTCACTTTTCACGAAAAAACCATGGCTCTAGCTGGAAGCGCAAACATGAAAGAACCCTTAGAGGCAGGCCTTGTTTTGATGAACTTCTCGTTTGTCTCCGCAAGCCTAGCTAGCGTCTCCATCCATGAGCGCGCGCTGGAGTTTGGCGATAGCCTCTACGAGGTTCTCAAGGTCCGCTCCGGGATGCCGCTGTTCCTCGAGGGCCATCTCGAAAGGCTAAAGAATGGCATGCGCTTCTTGGCCTTTCCGGGGCTGCCGATAGAGAGGCTCAAGGCATCCCTTTTGGAGCTCGTCCTAAAGAACGCGCTTACAGACGGCCTTCTTTACCTTCAAGTCTCTAGAGGGTGCAACCCAAGAGAGCATGTACCGCCACAAAACCTCACGCCAACCTTTTGGGCCTACACCATGAAGGCCGACTTCGATGGCCCCAAGGAGCGGCGAGGTGGTGTCCGTGTCATCAGCAGGCCTGACCCGCGCTGGATGTTTCCTTCCATCAAAACGACCAACCTTTTGCCCAACACGCTTGCAAAGGCCGAAGCCAAGGGGTTGGGGGCCGATGAGGCGCTCTTTGTCGGCCCCAAGGGCGAAATACGCGAGGCCAGCAGCGCAAACGTTTTTTTTGTGAAGAAAAAAGCTGTTTTTACCCCAAAGCTCACCCCTCAGATCCTGCCCGGGATCACCAGGATGGCCCTCCTCGAGCTTCTCGGCGCGCACGGCATCGAGGCCCACGAAGCCGACCTAACGCTTCAAGAGGCCCTAGGGATGGACGAATCGTTCCTTACGGCCACATCCTACGACATTCGGCCAATCGAGGCACTTGACGGGAATCTTTACGCCTCCTGCGGGCCGGATGCCTTCACCGCCGCCATCATGGAGCTTTTCGAAGCCCATATCCAAGAAGTTGTCGACAAGGGTTCCCTAGGCCATGCCCGTGAGGTACAATAAAGAATCTTCCAATGTTGTATAAGCATTTTATCGGAGAGCACCATGAAAAAAGCGTTGTTGTTTTTCGTTCCGCTTGCTGCGGTCGCCCTCTGCGTCCTCGCTTTCAGCTTCCAGACGGGGAATTCGCAGGACAAGGGATCAAAGGTACCAGACACCTCCTTCAAGGCGATCAACAAGGACGGGGCTATCAACCTCTCCAGCCTAAGGGGCAAGGTGGTGTTCGTAAACTTCTTCACGACATGGTGCCCTAGCTGCAAACAGGAAATTCCCCATTTGGAAGGGCTTTACAGGAAGTTCAAGCCAAAAGGCGTGGAGGTGGTAGGCGTATCCTTGGACGACAAGCCGGCCGAAAAGGTCCGCGAGTTTGTGCAAAAGATGGGCATTTCCTACCCAGTGGGCATGCCTGGAAAAGACTCCTTGACGGGGTTCGGTATGGTCACGATGATTCCGACAACGTTCGTTCTCGACGCTTCAGGGTCCATTCGCGAGCGTCTAGTCGGCCCCTACACTCAAGAGGCGCTCGAGGCGCTCGCGACCCGCTTTCTGGGAGGGCAGGCGGCGAAGACGAGCTAGTGTAGTGAGGGCGATTTAAAGAGCAAAAACGGCAAAGCTTTCCAGCCCGGGCATGCTAGGTATTGAAAAGGCGGGACAAGTTTGTCCCGCCGAGCGTTTGTTCGGGGCGAATGTCCAGCATATCGGGGGTAAGGTGGGTTCGGTAATTCCTAGAAGTTCTGCCCAAAAAGCCCTAAAACGCACCCAAACCCCACAAACCACGCAAGCGTCCTGAGGCTCGCCAGATCAAGGACGTAAAGGATCGTGTGGAGCACCCTCGCCCCGATAAACACCGTTGCAAGCATCCCGGTCGTTTTGGGGTCCGCCTGCAGGAGGTGGCTGATGAGTACGGCCGCGATGAAGCCGGGCAGCGCCTCGAAGGCGTTCGTTTCCGCCCAAGCCGCCCTTTGGGCCCAAGGGGGCAAGCGTTCGAAATCCCTAGGCCTTCGGTTATCGAAGCCCACCTGAAGCCTGCCGGCAAGCTTTATGGCATGCGGAAACAAGGGCAGCAGGCTCGCGACAAACACACACCAGAATGAAAGCGTCATTGAGCACCCCTTCGTTGTTGCGCAGTGGTTTCAGCATCGTTCTCGTCAGTTTAGAATACAAACGATGATCTGTGAATATTCTGAAGGATGCCTAGGCTTGCCAACGTCATAATCATGGAAGTACCCCCGTAGCTCATCAGCGGGAGAGGAATGCCCACCACGGGCATCAGCCCCATGACCATCCCTACGTTGATAAGAACCTGAAAGAAAAGCCCCAGGATGATCCCGACGGCAAGGAGACTGGAAAACGAGCTTTTGGTTGACCGTGCAATCGAAAGGCCGTAGTACAGTAGCATTCCGTAAGCAACAAGAAGGACAATCGCGCCAAGAAAGCCCCATTCCTCCGCAAACACGCTGAAAATGAAATCGGTGTGTTTTTCGGGAAGGAATTGAAGCTTGGACTGGGTGCCTTGAAAATACCCCTTGCCAACCCATCCGCCCGACCCTACGGCAATCTTCGATTGCAGGATGTGGTACCCAGACCCCAAAGGGTCCCTTGCCGGATCAATGAACGTCAAAATACGGCTTCGCTGGTAATCCTTCAACGCGAGCCAGCCGATAGGCATGAGGCCAAGGCCGAGCGCAATCAAAGTCACGAGCAGTTTTTTGCGAACCCCGAAGAACAGCACCATGCTCCCGGAGATAAAAAGGATCGAAACAGCCGTTCCTAAATCTGGCTCTAGCATAACCAAGGCTACTGGGGCGAGGGCCAAGGCCAAAGGCACAAGAAGCCCTCGGACGCCGAGCCGCTCCTCGGGATCGCGCAGCTCCAGGCATTTGGCGAGCGCAAGAACCACAAAAAGCTTCATCACCTCGGAGGGCTGAAAATTAAAGAAGCCAAGCTCGATCCACCGCCTGGAGCCTTTAGTGACATCCCCGAGGACAAGCACCACGACCAAGAGGGCTACGCCCAAGCCGTACAGCAGGTAGGAGGTATCCTCAAACGTTCTAAGCGGGACGAGCGCGCATATTCCGTAAGCCAAGAACCCGGTCAAGACCCAAAAGAGCTGTTTGAGAAGCAGCGGAGAAACGGTGAACTCCTTCGAACTTACCGTTGCCGAACTTAGGGCCAACAGCCCCAAAAAAACGACGAGCAAGGTGGCCCAAATAAAACTCGTATGAACCTTTCTAAATGACCCACTGTCCTCGACCCACATAGTACTTAAAAGCCCCCTTGAAGTTATGCTACACTTCCTCTTGAATAGGATATGCTAAACGCCCAGACATCTTACATAGTTTAATCTTTATTATCGATGACCCCTTTTCCAGGGACAAGTGTTCAATTCACAACGTTCCGCATGCAGGGGTAAGATCAAAGAGGGATAGCGAGCTTGCTGAAAACTTTGGTGGGGCTTATTTCAAAAGACATCGCGATCGACTTGGGGACGGCCAACACGCTTGTTTACGTGAAGGGCCATGGAATTGTGTGCAACGAACCCTCGATCGTCGCCGTAAGGCGGCACGGGGGGAGCAACAAGGCGATCGCCGTCGGAAGAGAGGCCAAGCTTATGCTTGGAAGGACGCCGAGCGACGTAACGGCGATACGCCCTCTTAGGGAGGGCGTCATTGCGGATTTTGAAGTTGCCGAGGCGATGATCCGGTATTTCATTCAAAAAGCGCACAACCGCAAGGCGCTCCTTAGGCCAAGGATCATCGTCGGGATTCCGTTTTGCATTACGGAGGTAGAGAAACGCGCCGTCCGGGAGTCTGCCGAATCCGCGGGAGGGAGGGAGGTCTATCTGATCGAAGAGCCGATGGCCGCGGCGATCGGCGCAGGGCTTCCCGTGACCGAGCCCGTGGGTTCGATGGTGGTGGATATCGGAGGGGGGACAACGGAAGTTGCCGTCATTTCAATCTCCGGAGTGGTCGTCTCCGAGTCCATCCGGGTGGGCGGGGACAAGATGGACGAAGCCATCGTCGCCCACTTGAAGCGCAAACATAACCTTCTTGTGGGCGACAGGACGGCTGAACAGATCAAGTTCGCCGTCGGAACGGCCGGCCTGGATCCAAACTCCGCCGAAAAAAAACGGATGGAAGTCCGCGGAAGGGATCTTTTGACGGGCCTGCCCAAAACGATGACCATTGACGAAGACGAAGTCCGCGAGGCGCTTCAAGAGACCGTTTACCAGATTGTCTCTGCCATAAAGTTGGCGCTCGAGCGGACACCCCCGGAGCTTTCGGCAGACATCATGGACAGAGGCATTCTTCTGACGGGAGGAGGGGCGCTTCTTTCCAACCTAGACAAGGTGATTTTTGAAGAAACGCAGCTTCCCGTCGTAATCGCACAGAACGCGTTGACGACCGTCGTCTTGGGTGCAGGAAAGGCACTCGATAACATCGAATTGTTCCGGAAGGTGCTGGCTTCCTAACGAGCCCTTTCAGCCTCTGGACCGCTTTAGCGAAAAGGACCCGTTGGTGCCTTGATGCGGAAGGTTCTCCTTCTTGCTTTGGTGTTCTTGCTTATCTGGATAGGCGGAGCCTACATCCTTCCCCGGTCGCAGCTCTCCAAGGGATTCCTTCGGGAGGCCCCCGAGGCGCTAAAGGATAGCATGCGGAACCTTCTTGACCCTGCTGCCAGGATGCTGGCCGAGGTTCGCTTTCGGCTCGATCGGGGGTTCAAGACGTACGTCTTTTTGGCCAGCGCACAGAAAGAGAACCGTGAGCTTAGGCGGTCTTCGGCCATCATGCAGTTTCAGCTGCGCCATCTCATGGTTCTTGAGGAGGAAAACGAACGCTTACGGAACCTCTTCGGCTTTCAGCAGGCCTCTCCCTTGCGCCTCATTCCCTGCCAAATCACAGGAATCGAGGTCGAGCTTTGGCGCAGGGCGTTTTGGATTTCCAAGGGAACCAAGGATGGGGTAAACGAAGGTGCGGCCGTGGTTACGCCCAAAGGGATTGCGGGGCGAATTGTCCACGCGAGCCCTTCTACGGCCTGCTTCCTCCCGATTACGAACGAAAAAATCACACTCGACGGAGCGCTGGCCAAAAACGGCGTCCAAGGCCTCGTCCAGGGAAACGGGTTCGACCTGATCAACTTCTTGTACATTCCGAAAGAAAGCGGGATAGTTCCCGGCGATGCGGTCGTCTCGACGGGGCTGGAGGGGGTCTTCCCGCAGGGGTTGCCCATCGGTACCGTCACGGAAGTCCGAACAGAGAAAAGCGGGCTTTTCTTCAGGGCGGCTATCAAGCCCTCCTCTCCTCCCTTTGGCCTCAGAGAAGCGTTCGTCGTGTCTCTTGGGCAATGAGCTTCAAACAGGCCCTTCTATTGGCAGCAATAACTTTCGCGGCCGCCTCCGGAAGGTTCTTCATGTACTTTCTCCTACCACTTCCCCTCCCCGTTCCCCTGTTCGGTTTTCTTACAGCCTTGTGGCTCACCTGTTACCCGTCCATAGCGACCCTTGCAGGCGTAGTGGCTATAGGGCTCGTAGAGGACGGGCTTGCTTTGTCCCCTATGGGAATTTCTTCGGTAAGCCTGCTCATCGCCTACGTTTACGCCCGCTGGCACCGCCGGATGTTTGCGATTGAAGGCCATATCGGCCGCTTTTTCCTCTGCTTAAACGCCGTAGCCCTCGGCTATGTGGCCAAGGGCCTTCTGCTCTTCGGTCAAGGAGGCTTCCCCAACAAAGACGCGCTCGTTTTCGTTCTTCGGGTGCATCTTGCCTGGAGCTTGCTGCTAGCGCTTCTGGGGGCCTGGCTCCTTTCCAGCCTGGAAGAGGTGCGGGAAACGGAGGCTTCAAAGCTGGTACGCCGATGATTGAACCCCAAGGCCTTCCCCCTGAAACATGGATTTCCAAGCCGCCGCCCGACCGCTGGAAGGGGCGCTTCCGGCTCCTTATGCTCATTGTTCTGCTTGTGCTGGGCCTTTTAGGGTTTCGCCTGTTTGAGCTCCAGGTACTCCAAGGCGGCTACTTTCGGGAGATGTCCGAGAACAACAGGATCAAGGTCCGAATTTTACCCGCGATCCGGGGCCAGATTCTTGACCGGAACGGCTTTTCCATCGCGAACACAAGGCCTGCATTCAGGCTGCTGCTCATCCCGGAGGATATCCGCGACAAAGCGGACGTGCTCCAAAAGCTGGCGACCATCCTGAAGAAAGACCCCAAAGAGCTTGAAGAACGCTTCGAGCGCTACGAGCACCAACCTCCCTTTCTTCCTCGAATCATCGAGCGGGACCTTTCGTGGGAAACGTTCGTGAAAACCAAGGCTCACTTGAACGAAATGCCGGGCGTCGAACTCGAGATTGCCACGGTACGTCACTACCCCTACGGGGAGCTCTTTGGCCACATCACGGGCTATATCAGCGAAATTTCGAAGAAACAGCTCGAAAAAGATTCTAAGAAAATCTACCGAATGGGCGATATGACCGGCAAGACGGGACTTGAGGCGTTCTACGAGGCCGAACTCAGGGGCAGGAACGGCCAAAGGCTCTTGGAGGTGGACGCCCTTGGCAAGCCCAAATCGCTTTTGGGCGAGGAAAACCCTGTCGTCGGGAACACGCTCGCAACCTCCCTCGACATCCCCACACAGATGGCGGGCTACCTTGCATTCGGCCCCCACAAGGGGGCGGCCGTGGCGATCGACCCGGACACCGGAGAAGTGCTTGCGCTCATCTCCAAGCCTTCCTACGATCCGAACCTTTTTGCGGTCGGCATCGACCGCGCCACCTGGGCATCGCTGGCGAACGGCCCCGGAAAGCCGCTCATCAACAAGGCCATTACCGGGGTGTACCCTCCCGGCTCCACGTTCAAGCCGGCCGTCGCGCTGGCAGGGTTGGAAAGCGGCAAAATCGGCCCAAACAACCGTATTTCTTGCGGAGGCTCGTTTTGGTTCGGGGGTAGGGCATTCCGGTGTTGGAGAAAGAGGGGCCATGGGGGGCTGAACGTCGTCCAGGCACTCGAGCAATCCTGCGACGTGTTCTTTTACTCCGTCGGCAACTGGGTGGGGATCGACAGGATCGCCACGTACGCAAAAATGCTCGGGTTAGGCATGGCTACGGGGATCGACCTGCCGGGCGAACGGACCGGAACAATCCCGAGCACGGCCTGGAAAAAGCGCGTGCTCAAGGTGAAGTGGTACCCGGGAGAAACGATCTCCTGCGCTATCGGCCAAGGATACGTTACGGTCACCCCGCTACAGCTTGCCTTGTTTACCTCAGGGCTGGCCCACGGCCAACGAATCATCGCGCCGCGAATCGGAAAGGCCGTTCGCAATCCGGATACCGGAGCGCAAGTTCAAACCGGCGACCGCCCCGTAAGGGAGCTTACGCTCAGCCCAAAAAACCTCTCGCTCGTCCAGGAAGGACTGTTGGCCGTCATAGAAGGCTCAAGGGGAACGGGCAAGCGCGCAAACATCCCTAACCTTCGTGTCGCGGGAAAGACGGGCACAGCCCAGGTGGTCAAACTCTCCACCTTCAAGGGCTACAGCCCAAGCGCCCTTCCCGAGCGCTACCGGGACCATGCCTGGTTCATCGCCTTCGCCCCGTACGAACACCCAAAAATTGCCGTCGCCGTGCTTGTCGAGCACGGCGAGCATGGAGCCACGACGGCCGCTCCCGTAGCAAAAGCAATGATCGAGGCCTACTTGCGCCTCGTTCCAAACCCACTTTCAGGAGGCATGCATGGCACTGCTAGGTCAAATCCGTAAACGGGCCTCGGGGATTGGCATCAAGGTTATCTTCGGGCTGATTGCGCTCACCTTCGTCATCGGCTTCGGGATCCTCCCGAACATCGGCGGGCCGAACAAAGAAGCGACGACGGCCGTCATCGAGGCCGGCAAAACCAAGATCGACCTTTCGGAATTCTTGGTCGCGTACAATCAAACGCTCGAAGGGTTCGAAAGGGCCTACGGCGGCCAGATCCCCAAGGCCATGCTCGAAGATTTTGGGTTGAAACAGCGCCTCGTGGAGGCGCTGAAGACCAAAGCCGTCTTGCTCGAACAGGCCAGGCTTTGGGGGCTAGAGATTCCGGACGCGGTGCTCGGTCAAGAAATACAAAAGGCCAAGGCCTTCCAAACAGACGGCCGATTCGACCCTGCCAGGTACAGGGCCACCCTCCGGAGTGCAGGAATGACCCCCGAGCGCTTCGAAGAGGCCTTTAGGCGAGACCTCGTTACAGGCTGGGTCGAACAGCTCATAGACGGGCTTGCCATCCTTCCGGAACCCGCGTTGCAGGCTGTTTTCGAGGCACTCCATCACAAAAGGGTCTTCTATGCAATCGAGCTTCAAGAGCCTGGCATTCCCCCGGAACAGCTCGACGAAACCCGCCTGAAGGCGTATTTTTTGAAGAACAAGGAAGCCTTCAGGGTGCCAAAGCGCGTGCGTGCAGAGATTTTGGCCTTCGAGCCGATCCTGCTCCTTCCTAAGATCCATCCCGACCCGAAGTCGGTGGAAGCCTATTACCGAGCCCATATCGAAGAATTCAAAGAGCCAAAACGTTGGCGCATCGCCCAGATTCTCGTCAAGGATGAGGCCAAGGCCAAGGAGGTCTGGCGTAAGATCACCAAGGGGGAGCGTTTCGAAGACCTTGCGAAGGCGTTCAGCGAAGACGAGGCCTCCGCCAAAAAAGGCGGGGACGTGGGGGAAGTCCGGGCTGCGGCCTTGAACCCGTCCATAAGAAGGGCGTTGTTCCGACTCAAGGAGGGCGAGACATCGGAGCCTATCCGCGTAGGCGAGCAGTTTATCCTAATCAAGGTGCTCAAAATCCTTCCCGAACGCACGCCGAAGCTTCAAGAAGTGCAAGGCCTGATTGCGGAGATCCTAAAGCGCCACGAAGCCGATAAACTCGCGAAATCCATGTCCGATAAAGCCTATACGGCGCTCAAGGCCACGAAAAGCCCAGACCTAAGGGCGTACGGGGGCCAGCACGGTATCGGCGTTTTTGAGGCCGAGCTTACCAAGCAAGAGCAACCGATCAAAGGGTTGGGCTACTACCCGGACCTTAACAAACGGCTGCTTATGCTCGAACAAGAGGAGCTTACGAGCCCGATCGCAACGAGCAGGGGGTACTGCATCGCCTACGGAAAAGAGGTGGAGCCTTCCTTGATTCCCCCCTTCGAAGCGGTCCGCGACGAGGTACGAAACCGCCTGCACAAGGAGCTCGCGCAAAAAGGGCGAAGCGCCCTCATCGAGAGGCTTTCTAGGGCGCTTGCGTCGTCTAAAGACCCAGAGGGCCTGCTTCGTCAAGAAGGGATGGCTTACCGCGCACTCAACCCAATAGGCTCGGGCGATGCCAGGCTCGAGCCGCTTGGAGAGCTACCGCCCGGGCTTGGCCCCAAATTGTTCGCGCTTTCAAGGAAGACCCCCGTTCTTGAAGAGCCCGTAACTTTTGGTGGAAAAAACTTCCTCCTGGTGCTCAAGGACACCCTAAAGCCACCGAAAGAAGCCTACCAAAAAGAAAGAGAGCACGTGTTGAACCAAACACAGCAAGAGCTCCGTGCGAGCTTTCTTGCGAGGTTCGTCCGGGCCTTCGAAAAAGTGCACAAGGTGAAGGTAAACGAGCGTGCGCTAGAGCGGATTTGACCCGGTGCCCAAGCAAAGGCCTAGCTAGCAAGGCAACGCAAGAAGACTCGACTGGCGGCCGCTTGGGTACTCTGTCAAGGGGCCTTGGAGGGCTGAGGAAGGGAGTGGCTTGACCCCATAGAAGAAAACGGGGAAGCCTCCAGGTAGGCTCTAAGCTTTCCCAAGGCCAGCTCTATCTCCTGAATCCTGGCCTCGATCGCCCCTTCTAGGAGCCCATGGCAGGCGGACACCGGAATGGCGACGACAAGGCCAAAGTACGTCGTAATCATCGCCTCGGCAATGCCGCCCGCCAACACAGAAGGGTCCACGGGACCCCCGTGGCCCTGAATCACGAAGAACGCCTTGATCAGCCCCGAGACCGTCCCCAAGAGCCCTAGCGTCGTCGAAAGGTTGGCGATGTTTGGGAGCGCGCGCAAGTGCCGCTCTAACACCTGGGCTGCCCGGGACGCCTCGATTTCGGCCGATTCTAGCGCGTTAGCTTCCCCATCACGGTAATGGGCGAGGTACGTCCAGAGTACTCTCGGCAAAAGCCCCTTGGAAAGCTCGAGGAATGAAAGCGCCCTGGGAAAGTCGCCCCCCTCCAAGAACGCCTCCAGCCTTCCCCACACGAGCCGCTCCGGCGCCTTGGTTCGCGCAAGCACGTACAGCCGCTCGAGCACAAAGGCCAGTGCGAGGATGCTAAGCCCCAGGATGGGGTACATGAACACCCCACCTAGCTTGTAGTACTCAACAATGCCGACACTTTGCATGTTCAAGATAAGGCAGCTCCTTCTTTACTCATAAAAACGATGGAACCATTTGCCGTTCCTTAATTAAATTATTGTACCCGAAGACCAACCCACCCAGATGCTACTTAGGTCCGCTCATGCGGCCTGTGGGGGTACAAGACAGACGCGATCGTAGTGGCCGCCAAGATCCCCCCGATAACTCCAAGCGTCCATAGGATGGGGATCTCGTAGAAATGGCCTGCAATCATCTTGA
>WOZJ01000055.1 GCA_011620345.1 Nitrospirota bacterium | reverse complement strand
GACACATCTCTTCCCCCTCCCATTCATTTTCACACGAAGTCGGCGAAGCAAACGTTGTTGGCGATTTATACCCAAGAGACGAGTGGAGGTACTCCTCGTTGTAGAACCTGATCCAGCCCCCTAAGGCCTTAATAAGCTCCTCTTGGCTCTTCCATTCCCTTATATGGACCAGCTCTTCTTTGAGCGTCCTCATGACCCTTTGCTTCGCCGACTTCGTGTCGGTATCGGCATTCCCCTTGGGGTTCGAGTAGCTCGTGAAGGCCTGATTGATCCCGAGCAGGCCGCAGGCTTTCACGAACGCCGTAGAGGTAGGCTCTGAGCCGTTCATTTGGCTTCAGCGTAAGGCCACTCACTTGCATGAGCCTAAGGACCCTTTTCTTGTTCACCAAGACGCGTTCTTTATAGCGTAGCCAGGCCAATGCTCTTCTGTATCCACCAAAGAGAACGTGGTTACGGTGATCCAAGGGGTCGAGCGGGACAAACAAAAGAAGCCAGCCCCGAGGCGCTCCTTGACGAGGCCGTGTCGGCTGCAAGGCACGCGGACGTGGTCGTGGCTGTCGTGGGTGAGACCGCCACAATGTCCTCAGAGCCAAACGTGCGCGCTGACCTTGGGCTTCCTGGGGGCCAGCAACTTGCTAAGGCGCTAAAAGGCCGGCTGCAAGAGGAGCTTTAAGGTGTTTGCCGTTTGCTGGGAACGTTTGGCCTGAGTGGCGAGCTCGTTCAGGAGCTGCTGCATGGCGTTTGGGTCCTGCAGAACCGAGGCGAGTTGCGGGTTGGCCTGGACCGCGGCCTGGAATTTCTGAACGGCTTTGATAACGCCGGGATCACTGAGTATTGCTTCCGTGGCCTGTGCGTACTGTTGAACAAAGGGGTTTTGAAGCGCGGCATCGAGCTGGTCGAGACTCTGGACATTCTGAAGGACATTCTGAAGACCTTGGATTGCCTCGAGCGCTTTGGGGTTCGAGGAGAGCTCGTTTCGCGTCGAAAGGGGTCCTTGCAATGAGGGGTTGGAAAGCGCGGTATTGAGCTGATTCAAGGCCTGGACCACGTTCGGATCCGACTGGAACTCCTCAAGAAGGGTTTCGGCCTGAAGCGGCAGCGCGATCCCAAACAACAAAAAGAACGTAACCATAAAGAGCTTTCGCATCGCTTTTTCTCCTTATCGTTGTTTTTTTATGTTTTGCCCACAATTGTTATTCTAACCGATCGTGCTCGGTCGAATAAAGCCGCACGCGGAACTGCCAAGGTTAAAAATGGTTGATAAAAGCATCATCATCTCTATGGTCACCAAAGGCGGAGATGGGGCGTTGGATGTCATCGGGGCTGGTCTTTTTGGATCAACGCGCGAAGGCAGTACCCCGCCACTCCTCCGGCGAGCGCGCCCGCGCCGAACGCTACGAAAAGCAGGGCGTCGCCCTTCAAGTCAAGAACGGGGCCTTTAGGCTCTACCCCCAAGGCTCTTACGATCGGCTCGATTTTGCCCTCTTCGACCCCTTCGATGGCCTGAGCCGAGCTGCAGCAAAGAAGGCCTAAAACGAACAAGGCCTCGAAAAGAAGCGTCGATAAAAACCTCCGGATCTCTTTCATGGCGTAACGCTACCTTACGTAGCGAGGGAGCAGCCCTCGGTCCTTAAGGTGTTCGAAGACGTCCGGGCGCCTGGCGGTAAGGAACCTGTAAGCCCCGAGCGCAAGTACACCGTCGAGAATCCCGATCGGCACCTGGGTTGGGGCATAGGCTGCAAGGATTGCCAGGAAAACGGAACCGAACGCGGCCGTGCCGTGTACCCCGAACGCGAGAATGGTCGCCGTTGCAAAGTAAGGGAGGTAATCGCCCAAAAGCCCGGCCACGAACGCCCCTGCCATTTTTGAACCGCCGAGCCCCCGAACGAGCCGAAAGCTCGAAAGCGCGGCCAGACTCCCCACAACCCCCATGCTCACGAGGTTCGCCCCGAGCGTCGAGATCCCGCCATGGCCTAAAAGCAGTGCTTGCAAAACGAGCGCAACCAGCGTCACGAGAATCGCGATGTAAGGGCCGACAAGCAGGCTCACGATTCCCATCCCCGTAGGGTGGGAAGTGGTCCCAAGAAAGGGCACGGGGATAGGCAGCCCAGAAAGGACGAACAACACCGAGCCCATCAAGGCGGCGATCGCCTTGATAAAGGGTTCTTGGCCGTGCGCGGCAGAAACCCGCTTCAAGCTGAAGGCCACTGCAGCAATGCCTACGCCGTTCCACGCGAGAGCTTGGCCGAAAGGCAGAACCCCGTCCGCTAGGTGCACGGCAAACGCCTTTCCTTCAAGGCACGCAAGGGCTGCGCTTGATGCGGCTAGAAGCCATAAAAACCTCTTCAGCGGTTCTTTTTGCATCGGAAAAAACGAACGAGGAGTTCCGCGGCCCTGTCCTTCTCTACCCCTTCTGAAACGGACAGTCTGTGCGGCAAGAACGCCTGATCGTGAAGGCAGTAGAGCGAGCCCAACGCCCCCGTTTTGAAATCCTTGGCGCCGTAGACGACCCTTGCCACCCGGGCTTCTAAGAGCGCACCCGCACACATCACGCAGGGCTCTTTCGTAACGTAGACGCACCCACCCGAAAGCCTCCAGTTGCCTTTTGTCCTGCCGGCCATTCGAAGCGCCAGGATCTCGGCATGCGCCGTCGGGTCGAGGCCGGCCTCTTTTTGGTTCCAACCAAACCCTAAAACCTTGCCGCCCAAAACAACGAGCGCTCCCACGGGAACCTCTTCATCGAGCATGGCTCTTTTGGCCAGAGCAAGGGCAAGGTTCATGTAGAGCGTATCATCTAGGCGGGGGAAGGCGTAAGGCTTCATCGCATCGTCAATAGACGGCAAGCAGCCCTTCTTTTCTGGCTTTTCGCTCAAAGTGCCAAAACGCAAAGACCCCGACCGTAAAGTAGATGAGCGCGTTCGCTAAGCACCTTAGCATCCCCACGCTCAAGAACACGTCTTGCAAGGGGGTATTGTTGACGAGCAGGCGTTGGATCAGTGCCACCCCGTCCGTCATCGGCAAGAAAAGGGCAAGCGTCTTGAGGGCCTTTGGAAGAACGTCCAGCGGAACGAGCGCGCCGGTAAGGAACAAAAAGGAGGTGCGTACAATCGAGGTGACTGGCCCGATCCGCTTGTACATAAGCGCAAGCCCTCCAAACAGCAGTCCCAGCCCGAAAAGCCCCGTCAGCGTGACTGCAAGAATGACAAGGGCGGGCAACACGCGCGGGGCGAGCCGGATGCCCGTGGTCGCCATTCCTAAGCCTATGAACAGTGAAAGGAACAATAGCTCGTAAAAACCCTTGATAAGCGCCCGGACGCAGAGCATCGTAAGCGGGGCGTGCGGCATAAGCCAGACCGCTTCGAGCACCCCCATCTGGCTGCCGTAGGCGATGTCATCGCTGACGACGCCTAAGGCCATGAGTGAGAAAAGCCACATCGCAAACCCAACGAGCTGGTAGGCGCTCAGGTTCATCATCCCGAAGGCGCCGAGCCGTTCGACGCCGCCAAAGCTTTTGGATACGAGGAACAGCACAAGAAAGAAGGCGTACACCGTAAAGAGCCTAACGCACACCTCCACGGAGTAACGTTTGGCGAACAGGTACTCCCGGTACATCTCGGCCTTAGCCAGGTTATTCAGCTCAGCCATCCTACCCATCGCCCTTTTTCCCTCCGAGGATTTCCATGAATACCTCTTCGAGTGAGCGTTTGAGCTCTTCGACCTTGACGATCTCGGCGCCTTTGGCTTTTAGCCCTTGGAGCACGTCAAAGAGCCCTTCGCCGTTTTTTACCCCCACCCTTATGCGGACAATGCCGTTTGTGCCGACGGTTTCGTGCTCATCTAGGCTGGGTTCCATCCCGAGGGCGGCGAAAGGCTGGCTTTCATGGGAAAAGGATGGAAGGCCCTTAATTGTCAGCATGAAGTTCTGCCCCTTAAAATAACCCATCAGTTCAGGCGTCGGGGCATCTGCAAGGATTCTCCCCTCTTGGAGGATGAGAATTCTGTCGCAGAGCTCCTGGGCCACTTCCATCTGGTGGGTCGAAAGAAGGATGGCCTTTTGAAACTCCTTCGCGAGACGGACAATGCGCTGCTTGAGGTCCCTTAGGGATTCGACGTCCAACCCTTGTGTCGGCTCGTCCAGCAGAAGAACATCCGGGTTGCCAAGGAGCGTTACGGCAACGCTTAATTTCTGGCGCATTCCCTGCGAGAGGAACCTAACGGGCACGTCGCGCTTGTCTTCTAGACCCATAAACTGGACGAGCCTATCGATGTCTTCACGAAGGGCAGGGCCAGGGACGTTCTTGAGCATGCCAAAGTACTTGAGGTTCTCTACGACCGTAAGCGGCCAAAAAATGTGTCGATGGCCTTCGAGCAGGACGCCCATCCTGGAGAGTGCCTGTTTGCGGCTTTGCTCGAAGGGACTGCCGAAGGCGAGGACTCGGCCTTTGTCCGGGTACACAAGGCCGCAAAGGATCTTGATGAGGGTCGTCTTGCCGGCGCCGTTTGGGCCCAAAAGGCCTGCGACCTCGCCCTTTTTAAGCCTTAAGCTGATATTCAGAAGGGCGTTGACAACCTGCTTTTTCCGGCCTTTTGTACGAAAGGTTTTGCTGACGGCCTCGAGCGCGAGCGGAAGCGAAGCGTCCATTTATGATTGTGTCTGCTCGGTTTGGACCTGCTGCTCGTCCCAGTGGGCAAAAAATGTGACATGCAGGTTGCGCAGGAAATGAACGAGCGTTACCAGGAACAAAGAGCCCGTCGAGGCGTAGAGTACGCCTAGTGTCAATGAAAACACGAAAAACTCTGCCCATCGAACGGGCAGCTCGATGAAGTAACGGAAGTGCATTATCGTGAAGAAGGCGGCAGCGATAAGGATGCCCAAAGACAGGTTCGAGAACATTTCAGCCAAAGCTCCTTGAACGATTGCCCTCCAGAGCACTTCTTCGTAATAGGCCATAAAGAGGTAAGATAGCGCTACCCCGGGCCTTTCCCTGTAAAAGCGCAAAAACCCCTTCCCTTCCCGGAAATAGTCGACCACTTCCTTTGGTGTCACATGGGTCGCGAGCGAAGACAGTGCGTAAAGCCCGTACCCTAGGGCGATTCCTAAGGCGGAATAAAGAAGCAAAAAGGGCCAGGCAAGCCCACTTCCTAGGCTTGCCTGGCCCTGCCAAAGGCCAACCGCGAAAAGGGCAAGCTGCGCTACGCCAACCAGCAGGCCAAGCCTGCCGTTCGTCCCGTAGTCCAGGGCGATCAGGACAAAAAGCGCGGCAACAATACCCTCCACCACGGCGTAACGCTTAAAAGGGGCCTAGTAGTAAGAAACCCCCGGCGCTGGAGCGGCTGGGGTTTGTGCGGGCGCTCCACCCTTTTTGCCCCCCTCTTGAGGCGCTCCGCCGCCTAATCCAGCGGAACCTGCCTGAGTTCCCGTAGCGATGCACGGACCTTTTTTACTTTTTTTATTAAGCATACAGCCTTAATCCTTCTTGGTTAGTTTGTTTTAGTGAGGGTAAATGGTAACAGGGGAGCAACTTGGGCCTGCCCCTCCAGCCTGCTGCTCGGGTCCCGGCCCGGCACCCTTCTTCCCGCCGCCGGACTGAAGTAACCCGCTTGCCAGCTCTGCTCCTCGTTTGGTCCTTCTACGTACACGCGTCTCCATCGGATACCTCCTATGTTGAGGGGTTTATCGGTTAGTAACCGCCCGCTTTTTTGTATTCGAGGGTTCTAGTGATTGGATTCATCGAAGCAGATGCATTTGCCATTCTTGGGGCCCTCGGGAAAGACCGCTTCCTTACCGGACTTACCGGGGATGGTATATACAATGTTTTTACCATGCAAAACTATCCTCTTCCTTGTAAGGTATAAATTATCCTAAAACGTTACAGGAGTCGTTGTCAAGAAGCCGCCTTTGTTAAGGCCGCTTAAAAGCCTTAAAAGGTCTTGCCCCCTACTCCGCTTTGGTAGGCTGACCGAGGTTTTCTTGGTTTCGTCAATCTACCGGAAGAGGGGGACCCTGGTGGCCTCTAGCCCTTACCCTTTTTACGGCACTTTAAGGGGTCGATCCAGCGCAAAAAGAACCCTGGCTTGGCTGGCAAGAGGTATGCTAAGCTAAAAGCTCCAATCACAAGACAGTAGGACATCGAAGCCGTGGCCGCAAAACTGTCCTCCAAGGTGCGGCTTATTGCCATCGACTTAGACGGGACACTCCTTGATGGGGAAGGAGCCCTCGATACCGCAGCCTTGCCTCTTATTTCGAGCATCTTGAGCAAGGGGGCTTGTGTAACCCTGGCTACAGGCCGTGACCCCCATAGCGCAACTCATTTAAGCAGGCCGATCACATGGAGTGCCCCGCTCGTGACCTGCAACGGGGCCGTCCTTTGGGATGTCGGCCGGCAAAGGCCTTTGATGAAGCGCACGATTCCTCTGGAGGCCGTTCGAAGTTGCCTTGAGTGCCTTCCAGAGTTTGGGCTTGTGCCTTTCGTCATGGAAATTACCGCAGACCTACGCTTCGTCGTCCGGCCAACAAGCCAAGACGACAGCTTCCATGAAGTCGTCAAGCTCTACGCCTCCGGCGATATCGCCAGCGTAGAATCGGCCAAGGCCGAAATCAAGGCGCTCTTGGACGGTACCATTTATACGACCTCCTCGTTCCATGGCAACTTAGAGATTTGTCCGGCTGGCGTAAGCAAGGCCTCCGGCCTCGATTCCGTGGCCAAGGCGTTGGGGATCCTGCCCGAAGAAATCGCCTGCATCGGTGATGGAGAAAACGATCTCGAGCTTTTCGGCTACGCCGGAGTCCGCGTTGCGATGGGGAACGCAATCGAGCCGCTCAAAGCCATGGCGGACTTCATCGCGCCCGCCAATACCGAGCATGGTGTGGCGGCGGCCCTCGCTTGGATCTTGTCGGCAACACAACCGTAGGTTTTCCCCTTGCCTTTGCTTCCCGTCTTTACGGCAACCACAACGAAGGGAGTACCCCGTGCTCATACAAAACGTAAGGTCGCCCGGGCAAAACGGAAACGATCTGATGTCTAGGCTTACCCATAACGCGCTCAAGGTTTTAGAAAAACGCTATCTGAAAAAAGACGAATCAGGAAACGTTGTCGAGACACCATCCGAGCTCTTCGAGCGCGTGGCCGGAGCGATCGCCCAAGCCGAGGCGATTTACGGAAAAGACCCAGGGAATGCCTACCCAAGGTTTCTCGAGCTCCTGACATCGCTCGATTTTCTTCCGAACTCGCCCACGCTGATGAACGCGGGCAGGCCTTTGGGCCAGCTTAGCGCCTGCTTCGTCCTCCCCGTGGAAGATTCGCTGAATGGTATCTTCGAAACGGTAAAGCACGCCGCCCTGATCCACAAATCCGGCGGCGGCTGCATTGCCGGCGATGCTAGGGTCTGGAGCACATTTTGCGGGCTGGAGCCTATCGAAGTGCTGTTCCATCGGACCACGGCGGACGGCCGCCCAGGCATCCGTCACGGTTTTGGCATCGCTTATGACGTGAACGACCTCAACATTCAGACCGCAGCCATGGACCCCGCCACGGGGTCCATGGGGTTGCGCAAGGTTACCCATGTCTGGAAGTTTGATGTCCCGGCCGCAGATCAAATGACAGTCCGAACGCGCGAGGGCACGGTCATCCAGACTAGCGCCTGGCATCCGTTCATGGTGCTGCGGGATGCTGGCTTTGCCGAAGTCCGCGCTGATGAGCTCATGCAAGGGGACGTGATCCTCGGACCGGACCGCCCGGATTCCTATTGGCCATGGTCTGAGTACCGCACGGCAGGCACTCTGACGATCGATCCCTGGATGGGCTGGCTCATTGGCTTTACCTTGGGCGACGGGTCGTTTGGCTACGTGCCCTCTCTGAGACAGTACCGGGTGCGTTGGTTCTCCGGCACCCGCGACGTGCTGGAGCGCGTGCAAGAGGTCCTGGCCTCGAGGGACATTCACGTCGCCATCCAGCGGGATAACCGGAGTACAGAAAGCTTCTTGCTGGCTACCTTGTCTCAGCGGTTCGTGCATGACCTGCTGGAAGCCTGCGGGCTCGGCGCAATCGGCGTCAAGGAGGACCACATCCGGGTCCCCGAGGTTATCGCCAAGTCGCCCCTGCCGGTCGTGCGCGCGTTCCTTGCCGGGCTTCTGGACAGCGACGGCTACGTCGCCAAGGATGGCAGTCCGTCCTACTCCACGGTTTCGGAAGAATTTGCCCAGGACTTGGCCGCGCTTGCCGCCCTGATGGGCTACCGTCCTACGGTATCCAAGAAGAACCCGCGGGGTAGGGGGAGGCAGACGGTGTTCAACGTGCAGGTCTGTTCCCTGCCCCAAGTCCTGCAACTCGCTAACGACCTGCAACTCTACCTGGCCAACCGCTTCCGGCTCGCCCGGCTCTCCACGGAGAGCACAAGAGAAACTGCGCTGCGACTCCCGTTACGGGCCTGGCGTGACCGAATGGTGGAGCTGGGGTTGGTCCGGCGGAGGGGCGATAAGTCAACCGGACCCGGACCCTGCGCCATAGAGCTTAACCGATGGTCCTGCAACGCCAATCATCGCTGCCGCCGCGATGACCTGCGCGCCATTGCCTCACGGGTGCGGCTCCAAGACCCGGACCTGGCAGCGCTCATGGAGCGTGTCGCGGCACGCGGCCAGGAAATTGCTCGTGTAGAGCGGGCGACAACGCCCAAGCCCTACTACGACCTTTCCGTGGAGGGTTGGAACACGTACGCTGCCGGACAGTCTGGCCTAGCCATGGTCCACAATACCGGGTTCTCCTTCTCCCGCCTAAGGCCCGAAGGAGACCTCGTCCACTCGACCAAGGGGGTATCCTCCGGCCCGGTTTCGTTCATGGGCGTGTTCGATGCCGCCACCGACACGATCAAGCAAGGGGGGACAAGGCGCGGTGCGAACATGGGGATCCTTCGGGTCGACCATCCCGACATCGAAGCGTTCATTGTCTGCAAAAGGGACGGTAAGCGCTTCCAGAACTTCAACATCTCGGTCGCCATCACGGACGTCTTCATGGAAGCCTTGATGAAGGGGGAGGAGTACGCCCTCATCAACCCCAGGGACGGCAGCGTCGTCCGGATGGAGAGTGCCAGGCGTATCTTTGAGCTTATCGTCGAGAACGCCTGGGCTACGGGAGACCCGGGCATCGTTTTTATCGATAGGGTGAACGCCAAGAACCCAACGCCCCATGTAAGCCAAATCGAGAGCTGCAACCCCTGCGGCGAGCAGTTCCTTTTGCCCTACGAGTCCTGCAACTTGGGCTCGATCAACCTCTCCAACTTTGTCAAGGACGGCCGGGTCGACTTCGATAGGCTCCAGGGGGCCGTGGAGACCGCTGTCCATTTTCTGGACAACGTGATCGACATGAACCGCTACCCGCTGGAGGAGATTTCCAGGGTGACGCTCGCGAACCGCAAGATCGGACTCGGCGTGATGGGGTTCGCCGACATGCTGATCCTTCTTGGCGTGCCCTACGACTCCCAGAGGGCGCTAGAGATCGCCGGCGAGGTGATGGGCTTTATCCACGAGGAGGCCGCCTTGGTATCCCGAAAGCTTGCCAAAGATCGAGGGCCTTTTCCCAACTTCGAAGGGAGCGTTTACAAGATCCCCCAGCGCAACGCGATGGTTACGACCGTCGCGCCGACGGGGACGATCAGCATCATCGCGGGGTGTTCTTCCGGAATCGAGCCTCTGTTCGCCGTCAGCTACATCCGCAACGTGCTGGACGGCCAAAAGCTGATCGAAGTGCACCCGGAGTTTGCGCGGATCGCCAAAGAGCGTGGGTTTTACTCTGAAGCGCTCATGGAGAGGATCGCGTTCGAGGGCAGCGTTGCGCACGTCGAGGAGGTTCCAGAAGACATACGGGAGCTGTTCGTGTGCGCCCACGACATTCCGCCGGAACGGCATGTAAGGATGCAGGCGGCCTTCCAGGCGCACGTGGACAACGCCATCTCCAAAACGGTGAACTTTCCGTTTGAAGCGGCCCCGGAAGCCGTCGAAAAGGTCTACCTTTTGGCCTGGGAACAGGGCTGCAAGGGGGTAACGATCTACAGGGACGGCTCTAGGGAAACCCAGGTGCTCGAGACGGGCAGGACGCAGGT
>WOZJ01000005.1 GCA_011620345.1 Nitrospirota bacterium | reverse complement strand
GTGGTTACTCCGTGTAGCTATAGAAAACTCCTTTTGTTGGGCCTAAGATACCCATCCTTTTTTAAGCTAACCTATACCATGCAACCAGCTCTCTAAAAAGTATACCATATCCCAATAGTGGGCGGCGGCCAACTGCCTCTTATGGAGAACAGCAAGTGGTTTATGTGATCAATCCCCCGCAAGATACCAAAGATGATGCGTTGGCCAACATGCACCATCACTTGGGGAGGCTAGATGCGATCCTTGCGGGACTAGCAGATGGCGATCTTGCCAAGATAAGGCAGATAGCGGCGGATAACGGGATGTCATACAGAAATACAGCGCCTGTCATAGCGCCTTCAAGTTTCAATAAAGCGGAAGGGAGGTAGCGCCTTCCAAGGCAAAGAATTGCAGTTGTTTGTGCTGGGGCGGCCTTGGCGTTACACTTGAAGGCATGAAAGCAAAGGCAATGCTGTTCCTGGTTTTTGTGGCGCTTCTTTGTATGGTCGCTCCCCCAAGCTTCGGGCAGGAGGCCCAAGCGCCAGAGCTTGCGCTCGTTGCGACGGTCAAAGATCGCAAAATCATAAGAGGACCCGGTTACGGGGACGCCTGGGCTCTCGAGTTGGAGGTCAAAAACACCTCAAGCGAAACGCTGGTACTCAACCCTTACAACGTCTTGCTTTTCTACATTACAGATGCCGACAAGTACGACGCGCTTGGCGGCTCGTCTGGGCTTGTGCTGGCCTTTGCCAGGCCGTTTCCGCCTGTTCTTTTCGATTACCCGATTGGCCAGGTTCGCTCCTCTAAAGACCTCGACGCCATCAGGGAGGCGCCAAGAAGCCCTTCCCAGCAAAGCCTTCCATTAGGCCCCCTTGCATCCCGAAGAGTCACGCTTTTGTTTAACCTGCTGAAGAAAGGCGTCGACACGAACCACCTGGACCTCTCGTACCTCGCCTACAGCCATACCGGTGCCCCGGACCGGGCGACATTCTTGACGACACTCGATACGCGTTAGCTTACGTTCAACACGATCTTGCCGAACTGTCTTTGATTTTTGAGGTCCTCAAGCGCCGTCATCCCTTCCTCCAAGGAGTAGGACCTGTGGATGATGGGACGGATCTTTTTGATCCCCATGAACCGCACGAACTCTCGAAAGTCGTTCATCGATCCCATCGTAGAACCGATGATCGAAATCTGGTTCCAAAAAATCCGGTTGATGTCGGCTGGGGGGTTGCCTCCCGTCGTAGCCCCGCAGGTTACCAGCCTTCCCCCCTTCTTGAGGCATTTGAGCGAGGTTCCCCAAGTTTGTTCGCCTACCGAGTCGACCACGGTATCCACGCCTTGGCCGTTGGTGAGCTCGCGCACCTCTTTTGCGACGTCCTTTAGCGTGTGGTTGATCCCGAAGTGTGCGCCGAGCCCCATAGCCCGCTCGACCTTGTCTGTCGAAGAGGACGTAACGATGGCCCGAAGGCCCGTAGCGAGCGCGATCTGCAAGCATGCAAGCGAAACTCCTCCCCCGATCCCGTGGATGAGGATCGTCTCCGAGGGTTTGATGCGCCCCCTAGTCACGAGCATCCGCCAGGCGGTAAGGAACACGAGCGAGGAAGCGGCCGCTTCCTCGTAAGAGGAGGCTTTGGGTAGCGCCACGACGTTCGTTTCCGGAACGGCCACGTACTCGGCAAACGTGCCAGGAACGTGCTCACCCAGGATGCTGAACTTTGGGCAGAGGCTGTGCTCTCCCATCTCGCAGTACTCGCAGGTTCCGCAGCTTAGGCCAGGGTTGATCATGACGGGGTCACCCCTTTTGACTCGCGTAACCCCTTCACCCACTTGAGCCACGACCCCGGAGCCGTCCGCCCCCAAAACGTGAGGAAATTGGAGTTTCAGGCCGGGCATCCCATGGACGACCCAGAGGTCTAAATGGTTCAAGGCCGCGGCCTTGATGTTGACGAGCACCTCTCCTCTTTTGGGCTTTGGGGCTTCCACCTCCTCTAGGGCGACCTGGCCTATCTCGCCGTGGGCTTTCAAAACGAGCGCTTTCATAGGGGGCCTCCTGGCTATGCGAGTGTTTTTAGGATGTCGAGCGTGGTCTTCGAGGGGCTTCGCTCGAGCTCGGTGGGGGTGATGTAGCGCTCAACAAGACCAGTCCTGTCCCGAACGCCGAGTTTTTCAAACAGAAAGACGAAACGGTCTTCCAAGTCTTTCCCGAAGTCCCCTTTAAAGTCCTTGGGTAGGCTCCAGAATGCCCGCTTGAACGGCCCGAAGACCTTTTTCCTCGTTTTGTAGTAGAACTGCTCTTGCGTTTCGTCGGGCTTCTTTTCGTTGACGAAGTTTTTATCCATGTAGCTCATCAGCTCGTGCTGGAAATCTAACGGCAACCTGGGGTGGTCGAGCAGGAGGTTCTGGAAGCCGGTGGCCAAGTGAATCTCTGCCGTACCCCGCTTGGGGAACTCATCGAAGGCCTCGTCCGGAAGGGTAGAGGCGCCGTGCTGGACGGCCCCTGAGAGCCCGTAGCGTTCCCTCGATAGCTTGGAGAGCTTCTCTAGCACGTCGAAGTCGAGCTTGACCTTGGCGATCGTTCCGTCGGGCAAGACGACACCGCCGTGCGACGTTCCCGTCTGTACGGAGATTTTGCTGATTGCCTTGAGGTTTCCTTTTGTTTGCAGCTCCTTGATAAGCCCGTCCATAAAGGCGATGAGATCTTCGGGCGTCGAATTCACCTTGCCCACTTCGCCGATTTCCCCGCCCACCGATACCGTAACCCCCTTGGGTTCCAGGGCCCGGATGTGCCGGACGAGCTCGGCCTCGATCTCGTAGTTGTTCCGCTGTTGCTCGGCATGGGTCGGCTTGCTTAGGTCCACGACCGTCGAGGCGTCGATGTCGATGTTGAAAAACTCCGCTTCGAGCGCCTCTTTTACGAGCGCCTTAAGTCCCTGCACCTCTTTTTGGGGGTCTTGGGCAAAGTTCTTGGCGTTGATCTGGAAATGGTCGCCCTGGATGAAGACGGGTCCTTTGTGGCCCTCCTTGATGGCCGCGGCCAATAGGACCGTTCGGTACTCGGCCGGACGCTGGAACGTGTAGCCGATCTCGGATTTGGCGATCTCCAAGATGAACGCCTTCGTGTTAAGGCGCTTGGCCGCGCGGAACGCCGCGCGCGCCATATCGTACGTCATTCCGCGCAGGTTCATAGCGGGGACGGTGAACCCGGAGCACTCCCCACGCCCCATCGCCTCGTAGAGCCCCTGGATCGAGGCAGACCAAATGCCAAGTCTTTGGGCGATAGCCCCGATAAGATGGTATAGCGCATCTTTGAGCGTTGCGTCTTCGGTGAAAACGTACGATTCGACGAGTTCGTCGATGGTTCCTTCTGACAGCGCCGATTCCGAGAGTTCCACCAAGGATCCGGCAGAATCGAACCGGACGATACCCTTGAGCTTTTTTGCGAGGTCCGTTTTTGTCTCGATCATAGTGTTCCTCCTTTGCTTTTTGGGTTGAGCCTGCAACGAGGCGTTTCCCTATTGTTTTCTATTCTATAGTAGAATGCCCGTTAGAAGAAAAGGGAGGGGTAGCATGTTTTTGCAGGGCGTTTGGCGGTTGTTTTTTGGCGCTTTCCTTGCTTTTGCTCTCGGCTGCGGCGTTCGTCCAGGGTCCGCGCAAGGCCCATCGAAAAGGGTAACCTTGCTCGTTATGGCGGACCTGCACGCCCAGCTCGAAACACATCCTGAGCTGTTTTGGCAAGGTCAATCCTCTTTGATCAAGCCCGCGGGAGGGTTAGCTAGGGTTGCCGGCTATGTCCGGGCGTGCCGTAAGGCAAACCCAGCCGGCGTTCTTTTTGTCGACTTGGGCGATACGTTCCAGGGTTCCGGGCCGGCAAGCCTCTCCAAAGGCCGCGCGCTCTTAGGCCCTATGAACGCGCTCAAGCCGGACGTGGCGCTTCCAGGGAACTGGGAGGTGGCCTACGGGGCGCATGCGATGCGTGAGCTTACCAGGGCGCTCGAGTACCCAACGATCGCCGCGAACGTGTACGAGGAAAAGACAAAGACGCTGGTATTCCCCCCCTATATCATGGCCGATCTGGATGGTGTTCGCGTGGCCGTCATAGGGTTTACCGACCCGGACGTCCCCAAGCGCCAGCCGCCTGGGTATTCGGTGGGGCTTGGATATGCCGGACCAGACGTGCTCGGGCCTTTTATCCAGGCAGTGCGCAAGAAGGGGGCGGACATCGTCATCCTTGCTACGCATGTAGGGCTGATCAGGGCGACGGACCTCGCAAGAAGGGTCGAGGGAGTGGACATCTTTTTGTCCGGCGATACGCACGAGCGGACGTTTGTTCCCGTCCAAGTAGGCTCGGCTTGGGTTATCGAGCCCGGAGCGTTCGGTTCTTTCCTTGGGAGGCTCGATTTGACCGTACAAAACGGCAGGGTTGTCGATCGAAGCTGGAAGCTCCTTCCCGTAACTCCGGATCGATTTAAGGAGGACGCGCCGGTCAAAGAGGCCATTACGAAGGCACTCGGTCCGTTCTCAGTCCTCATGGGGGAGGTGATCGGCGAGACCTTGGGGCCGCTTTATCGTCACGACGTGCTCGATACCCCGCTCGATCGCGTGATCACGGATGCGATGCGCGAGGCCGCGGGAACAGATATCGCTCTTAGCAACGGCTTTAGGTTTGGACCCGTGATCGAGCCCGGGCCGATTTTGGAGGCGGACCTTTGGAGCGCACTGCCCAACCCAGAGCCGTTGAAGGTGGGGAAAGTCTACGGCTGGCAGCTCAAGTCCTTTTTAGAGGAAGAGCTCGAGCATGTCTTCTCTAGAAACCCGGATCGGCTTTTTGGTGGTTGGCTTCCTAGGTTCTCCGGAATGAAGGTGGTCTTTGAGGCGTTTGCCAAAAAGGGGGAACGGCTCAAAGAGGTTTTCGTGAATGGATCCCCCCTTCAAGAAGAAAGGCTCTACAGCGTCGTATCCTGCCAAAGGGAGGGGGATGCCCCCGATGTGCTCTGCAGGATCCCTCACGCGTTGGATACGCGCGTGCTGGATACGGGGATTCATGAGGCGATCAAGGCCTACCTTGCCCG
Organism: Nitrospirota bacterium; assembly: GCA_011620345.1. GTDB lineage: Bacteria > UBA2233 > UBA2233 > UBA2233 > UBA2233 > UBA2233. Next base: position 5,774 of record WOZJ01000005.1, on the reverse strand, counting down.
CCGTTCTCCGATCACGCCCCAGGAAGACGGCCGGATGGTCGCAACGGATTTGCCCAAGGCCGTCCGCTCGCAGTACGAGGCGTTGTTTGGAGCGAGCTTGGGGATGCAGCCGGCGCCCGTTCGCTTTCCAGCGTCCGGTTCGCTATAATGAAAAAAACAAAGCAATTGGATGCACCTTTTAATGATTGATCGAGGTAAAATCCTAGCCGTATGCGTGCACAAAGGGCGTCTTCTATCCCTTTTTGCAGGGGTTGGGCTTGGGTTTTTGATGGTTGCGCAAAGCCTTCGGGCGCAAACGCTTAACCTTCCTGCGGGGGTCCAGGATCTTCTTGGGAACGTCGTTCAGCTTACTCCTCAGCAAGGAGGCCAGCCCCAAGGGGAGGCCGTTCCGGCCCAAGGCGTTCACCTTCCCCCGCTCAAAGAAAAAGAGCCTAACGATACGCCAAGCGAGGCCCAAGCCCTGCCGTTTGCAAGGGACCTCGAGGGCCAACTTCAAGACGACGACGTGGACGTGTACGCCTTTTCGCTCGATGGCCCCGCTCAGGTGGCCATAATGCTGGCTTTTCCCGAGGGTTCGAGTGGTGCCGCCATCTTGTTTGGCGTGCTCAAGCCGGATGGCAAGGTGCTTTTGCCCCCTAGGGCCGTGTTCCCGGACTTCGAGCGGGTTTCGATGGTGTATGGCCTTCCAGCGGGAACGTTCTATGTCCAAGTCGGGCCGATGCCATACCATGCAAAGGGCTATGTCTCACCCCCCTATGCCGTTTACATCGAAGTGCAGGATTAGACGATGAAAAAGCATTTGGCCAAAGGTCCAAAGGGGGCTTTACCGCTATGGCGCTAAACCCTGCCGGGCTCGTCCTTCGAATGATGGGACAGGAAAACGCGTTTCGGTTGGAGCTCGAGCGCTGCCTTCGCATCCGTAGCCGCCTGTCTTCTTGTACCCGATGCAAGGACGCATGCCCCGAGGGCGCGCTCACGATCGGCAAAGAGGGGTTCAGCGTAAACGAGCGATGCACGCTGTGCGGGCTGTGTATGGCGGCCTGTCCAACGGGCGCGATCGCCGTGGCCGTAAAGCAAGCTTTAGGCGCGGGGTTTCTGACGCTGAACGACAAAAGAAGGCTGTTTGCCTGCAAGAAGCGGATTGACGAGGCCCAGCTTATGGCAAGGCAACGAATGCAAATTGGCTGCCTTGGGATGCTGTTTCCCGCTTGGCTGGCCGGCCTTGCGACCCTCGGCGAAACGTCCGTGACCATCTGGGTTGGGAATTGCCAGGAGTGCGCAGAGGGCCAAAAGAAGCCTTGGGCGTTCGAAGGGGATCGGCTACACACCGGGCTGCTTACCATCGAGCGTGGGCCCATGCCGGAAAACGATGCCTTCGAGCAGCAAAATCAACTCTCTAGGCGTTCCTTCTTCAATTTTTTGGCGGGGTCTGCCCAAAAGGGTGCGGCAAGGAGCTTGTCCAGCCTTCTACCCAAGGCCAAAACCAGCGACCCAGGGGTCGCTTTGGGGGTCAAACGAGCGGTGAGCCGGTCCGGGAAGCTACCCACACTTCAGGCGTGGCCTGCGCTTTGGAGTAAACTGTTCCATCGTCCCGAGATCGACGCCGAGCGTTGCAGCGCCTGCATGGTCTGCAGCAGGCTCTGCCCTACGAAGGCGCTGGACGTGAAGGACGTTGACGGCAAGCAGGCCTTCGTTTTTGACGCTCTAAAGTGCCTTGGGTGCGGGATGTGCCAGGATGTCTGTTTTGAAAAAGCGCTTTCGCTCAAGCCTTGCGGGTTGGACGTTCGGGAGGCCGTATTGGTCCTCGTTGAGAAGCGACCCTGCGCTGGATGTAAAAGGGAATGGTTGTTTGCGGGCGAGCGGACGCTCTGCCCAGCGTGCGTGAAAAAAGCCAGGGCCAGCCTTTCGTAAAAGGCTGGCCGACGAACTACGAAGGGGATTCGATGGACGAGATTATTCAAGCCTTTAAGGCAAGAAGAGACTTGCTTGCTTTTTTCGGCATTTCTCTTTATAAGGACCCTAACGAAGAGGTCTTAGGAGACCTAGAAGGCGTTCTCCAAGGGCTTGGAGCGCTGGAGAAGCTGGTTGAGAGCGAGCGCTACCAAGAAGGCCTCGCCCTTTTTAGGGACTTTCTCCAAAGGGTCGCGAAGGAGCAGGACAAGGAGATGCCGCTTAAGGAAGCGGCCACGGAGTACGCCAAGCTGTTTATCGTGCCTCCGGGTGTTTCTGCAAAAGAATCGCCTTATCCTTACGAATCCCTGTTCCGGGGCAAGCACAGGATGCTGATGGACGAGCCAAGGGACGAGGTCTACAAGGCCTACTGGATGGCCAAGTTTGAGCTCAAGCAGGAATCGAACGAGCCCGAGGACCACTTAGGCCTCGAGCTGCTGTTCTTAGCGAGGCTCTCGGAGCGGATCGCTGACACGCTCGAGGAGAAGGGGCAAGATGGCATCGAGGAGGCCCTCAAAGACATCTCGACTTCGATCGAATTCTTGAAGGCCCATCCGTTGAGCTTCGTAGACAAGCTCTCCGAGCTTGTCCTTGAGCAAACAGGGCATTCCTTTTATCGAGGCCTTGCGCTTACGTTGCCGCCCTACCTTCGCTTCGACCTTGCCTACCTAGAGGAAGCAAAGGAGCATTTTCTGGAAAGCGGAAAGGAAGGCGAACAACAAGGGCAATAACACAATAAGGAGCACGGAGGGGCGGACATGCGCGTTTGGGCTGCTGCAAGCTTGCTTTGGGTAAGCGTTATTGCTTGCCTTTGCCTTCCATCTGCACTTTGGGCGGAGCCAAGCTGGGAAGAATCGTGCATCTATCCCCTCTTGCATGCCTGGGATGAACGCGGGCCGTTCATTTCCTGCGAGATCGATACGGAAAAGGCCGTGGGGCGTGCAACCTACGAAGGCGGCTACACGATGGAGCTTAAGCTCGGAGAGCCTACCGTCGTCTCGCTCGGCATCCTTGGCTACCCGAGGGTGTATTCCCACAACGAGGAGCTTCTCTACACGCTCGTTCCGGAAAGTGTGCCTATCGAGGGGCGGAATGCGCTACGCTACACGATGATAGACGCCAACGGGCAAACTTACACGTACCGCGGAATTTCAGACGGCCAGAGGCTGCTCTTGGAGGTTGGCTGTCCGGACGGTTCGCTCGCCCGCTACGATTTTCCTACCCAGGAAGGTGCAGAAGAGGGCATCGATGAAGGGTTTGCCTGTTTGGAGCGTTCTTACGCGCAGGCCTTGTCCCAGGGGGCGCAAGTACCCGCTGCACCGGCCCAGCCATCCCTTGGTGCACCCCCCAGTGCTTCAACCCCGGCCCCTACAGTGTCTGCCCCGGCCCCGGCCCAGCCGCCAAGGCCCGTTCAGGCCCCTGGGGTTCCCCCACAACAGGTCCCGATGCCCCAGTCGCCCCCTGCTGGTCTGCCTGTTAGCCAGGGCGATGGCTGGTACCCGCTCGAGCCCTTAAGTCCAGGCTGGGAGGAATGGGTGTTTCTTATGTCGCGCATAGGGCCTAACCCTTGAGTATTTGAAGGAAAGCCTCGATGCCGGCGCTGGCGACGGCCTCGTCCTGCGCGGCACTTCCCGAGGAGCAGCCTACGGCGCCAACGACCTCGTCGTGTATAACGATAGGTACACCTCCGCCAAAGACCATGAACCGACCCTGGTTGGAGGCGTGGATGCCGAACGCCTCCCCGCCCGGGCCGGCGATCTTCGCGTACTCGGAAGTGGGCTTGCGCGTGCAGGCCGAGGTGAAGGCCTTGTTGATGGCGATGTCGATGCCCGTGATTTTAGCCGCATCCATCCGTTCGAACGCGATTAAGTGGCCGCCTCCATCAACGACCGCAATGTCCATGTCCACGCCGATCTCTTTGGCCTTTTCCTTGGCCGCTTCGAGAATGACTCGTGCGCCTTCGAGCGTAAGAAAAGGCCGGGTCGAAAAAAGAGCGCGTTTTGGCATGTTGTTCCTCCTTTTTTTGTTGTCGTTGGCTTATTTTTAGGATTATCCTCAGGATCGGGAGCACGCGCAAACCCTGGTGAGTATGCTGAGCCTTACGAATGCAAAGATCCTGACGCCGTACGAGACGGTTTTTCCAGGAACCGTCCGTGTGGCAGAGGGGTGCCTCGCGGAGGTGTTCGAGGGGGTCGACTCGAAAGGGGAAGATTTGGGCGGGCTTTTGCTCGCCCCCGGGTTCATCGACATCCACACGCACGGAGTTTGCGGGTTCGACCCGTCTGAGGCATCCGGTGGGGCCGAGCTAACGGATGCGTTGGAGGGTATGGCGGGGGCACTCATAAGCCACGGAGTGACGGCATTCCTTCCAACGCTCGTCTCGCTTGGGCCTGGAACGCTAGAAGGGCTCATGAAGGCGTTTGGGGGGGCTTTTTGCGATCCTCGTAAGCCGGGCGCCCAAGCGCTCGGGGTTTGGCTGGAAGGGCCCTACCTTTCCCCCGGTTTTAAGGGTGCCCATGCCGAGGAAAGCCTAAGGCTTCCCGACACGAAAGAGCTTACTCTGTTAGCAAAGCTTTCCAAAGGCACGCTTCGAGGGCTCACGCTCGCTCCTGAGCTTGCGGGCGCCCTCGAGCTTGTTTCCGAGGCGGCCAACCTTGGCCTTAAAGTGGCGCTAGGCCATACGGGGGCAAGCTTTGACGAGGCCAAAAAGGCCCTTTACCGGGGTGCCGACCGTGCAACCCATCTGTTCAACGCGATGCGCCCCGTTCACCACAGAGATCCGGGCGCGGCGCTCGCGCTGCTTGAAAGCCCGCAAGCGTACCTCGAACTCATATGCGACCTTGTTCACGTTGCTCCGGAGATGCTCCGTTTTGTACGTAATGCCGCCTCTTTGGATCGGCTCGTTGCCGTTACCGACCAGATCGCGGCGACGGGCCTGCCCGATGGGGGCTACCGGCTTGGCGGGTTGGAGGTTGAGGTCAAGGCGGGCAGGGCAAGGCTCTCTGACGGGACGCTCGCGGGCTCGCTGCTTACAATGGACAAGGCATTTCAAAACTTGGTTAAAGTAGGCTTTTCTTTGAATGAAGCGGCCAGAATGCTCAGTCTCAACCCGGCCAGGGCACTCGGGCTTCCGGGCATGGGGGCCATTCTCCCGGGCTGCCAGGCCGACTTTGTTGTCCTTAGCCCCGTCTTTGGAGTGAGGCGGGTATACAGGGCGGGTAGGCTTGCCTACCAAGGCCCTTGAGGGGCGCTTTTGGGCGAACGACGAACAAAGGGCCGCTATCGAGTGGCCATTGGAGGGGGTTTCGATGCCTGAGTTCGTGCATCCGATGCTTGGGGAGGATGTGACTTCCATAAGCGGGCACTACGCGCTTACCCACGAAAGGACGCTTCGTTACGCCGGGAAAGAGGTGCTCTACTTCGTGGGTTACGCCGTTTGTGACACTTCGTGTTGCGGTTCGGGCGGTTGGGGCTATGCCCTTGTTCCTGGTTTTGTCCTGGGCCCGAAGATCAGGCAGAACCAGGAAGGGTGCTGGATCTCCGAGGTGGAGCCCATTTTAGACGAGGTGGCAAGGAAAGAGATTGCCGGAGCGATCGAGCGCGAAACCAGCGTGAGGCAGGTCGTATTCCGCTAGCTCGCCGGGCTATGTTCTTCCTTCTATGTCTTTCGTTTGCCATGAAGATCACCGAAGCCAAGCCCCTCGATAGGCGGGACATTCTTGTCCCGCTACGTTCTGCCTTTCCGCCGGCCCCCGATAGGCGGGACATTCTTGTCCAGCTCTCTTTGCGCCGGGCCTAGAAAGACCCGGCTATCAGATGGGAAG
>WOZJ01000014.1 GCA_011620345.1 Nitrospirota bacterium | reverse complement strand
TTCCTTCTCTGAAAGGAGCGATTTCCATGTACTCCTTTCGACAAAGCTTCCCTCGAGTGCATCCTCCATGGCTAGGAACATCGAAAAGGGGACACTAAGCGATAAAATGTCTGCACCAAGCTTACGGACATGGCGTCTGGCCGAAATGTCCATGAGTCCGAGGATCGCGCGGGGGTTTTCACGCTCGGCCTCGTAGTAACTCAAAATACCGATAGACTGGCAGCCTGCGGCCCAGGGAGCGGCAACTGCCTCACCCGGTGTTTCCTTGGCCCTATGGGCCAAAACAACCAACGCGGCGAGCTGATCCGGGTTTGCCAGGAACGTCACGACCTTTGTTTGGGTGCTCACCCCATCCAAGGCCTTCAAGGGGGCGAAGACCGAAAAACGAGCGGGGATCTCACGGATCGGGAGGCTCTCGATAAAGACCTTTACTTGCTCAGGACCTCTTAAGTACCCTTCGCCCTTCAAAAAATTCTCGGCAAACTCCTTACCCATGCTGTCCTTGAGTGACTCGGCCCGAGCTTGTCCCGTTTCCCATGTGGCGTTGCCAGAAGAAAGAAACCGGGAAAAGCACTCCTCGCCTCCTGGAAACGCTCGGTAGGCGTTGCCAAACCCTAGGCCCACGCCACCTCCCCAACAGCCATAGGTCTCACGGTCGAAGGCGGCAACGCGCCCCGTTTGCGCAACAGCGGCAAAAAGGCTCATCACACACCCAAAGCGCCCCGGCTTAAACCCTAACGCCCCGCCAGGCCGCTCATCCTCCCAAAGGCTCGCTACGGGTTCGTAGCGAAGCCCCAGAGCTTTAGCGATCTTGCTTTCCATGGCTTTCCCCTATTGCCTTATTGGTCCCCCGAAAGGCATCTTTGTCTTTTGACACGCATAAGGGCACTGCAAACCCCATCCGGCTGCTTCCAGACATCCAAGCCTTCCCCTAGCAAGACGAACAGAGAGAAGAGCAGTATGCTACTGACACCAGCGAAAAGACTTAGGTCCGGCCAAGCTCTCTGGCAAGCCGCGCATATCCCCCCTTTTCTGGCGTTTTCTTTCTATTGTAGCGCATACGAGAGGACACCAGGAACTACCGGCGGCTTGCGATGTAGGCAAGCATGCATCCAAGCCCCAAAAACACCGCTAACGATACGCCCTGCCCACCAAGCTCCGAGGTCTTGGCAAGAAAGCCCATAAACGAGTCGAGCGGGGGAAAGAACTGTCCCAGGAAAATAAGGAGTGCGATAAACACGCCCAACAGGGCGGAGCCCGCGATCAGCCCGGAGCTGAAAAGCGTCCCCTTTTCAACGGAAGCTTCAGGGACCCCAAGCCCTTTGAGCAGCCAAAGGATCGCCCCGCCCGCAAAGATCGGGACGGATAGGCTAAAGGGAAGATAAATCCCTATCGCGAACGCCATGACGTTCACTCCAAGCATACGAACGATAACGGCAAGCACGGCCCCGATGCCTAGCAACGACCATGGGAGCTTTCCGCCCGCAATGCCTTGAATGACGACGGCCATAAGTTGCGCTTGGGGTGCGGGAAGGTCCTTCGAACCGATCCCGTAAGTGGTCTGCAAAAGATAAAGAACCCATGCCACGACAAGTGCAGAGGAGAGAACGCCGATGATCTGGCCGATCTGCTGCCTATAGGGCGTAGCCCGAACGAGGTAGCCGGTTTTTAAGTCTTGGGATGTATCCGCGGCGATCGCGGCGGCGATGCAAACAATCGCCCCGATGAGCAACGCCTGGACGCGCAGCGTGTTGAAATCCACTTGGATGTGAACCAAAATCGACGTGACTCCAATGAGCGTGGCAATCGTCATCCCAGAAACGGGGTTGTTGCTCGAGCCAACTATTCCTACGATCCTTGCGCTCACGGCGACGAACAAGAACGCGAACGCGAGTGTCAAACCAGCGCCAAGCCACCCCAAGGGCACAAAAGACTTTGGAAGCAGGGCAAAAGTCACCCCAATACCCAAAATGCCCAAAAGGACCACGACAATCGGCAGGTCCCCTTTCGACTCGGCCTGGGTAAACAACCCATGAACGCTGTCCTTGAGGCTTCTTGCAAGCGAAGGAGCCGCCTCGAGCATCGCAAGGATCCCGCCCAAGGTTACCGTTCCCGCGCCGATATACCGGATGTAGCGATCCCAAAGCAAATCGGGGCTCATCCCCGAGATAGGCAGCGCATCCTCTGGAAAGATGGGAGCAGCGGCCCCTGCCCCAAAGAAGGCGATCAACGGGATGATCACGAGCCAGCCCACAGCTCCGCCAGAAACCATCGCGTTGGCCACGACAGGCCCGACCAAAAACCCCACCGCCAGCAGTTCCGGCGCCAAATCCGCTGCAACCTGGGCCTTAGGCAAGAAGGGCAGCCCGAACGTTATGCTCGAAGGCCAAAGCCCCAGCGCCCTAGAGTTGACACACGCTTGGTAGGCCAAGCCTACAAGGAAGCCAAGGAAAACGGGAGTAGCGCGGGCTGGGTCGCCTACGCTTGCCTCCAGCACCTTGGCGCAGGCCCTACCTTCCGGGTAGGGCAGCGTTTTGTCTTCGACCCGAACAAGGTAATCCCTCAAGGGGATCATCAACAAAACCCCGAGCGTCCCGGCGAGCATGGCAATCGTCATGATCCGAAGGGTGCCGGGCTCAATCCCCCATATATAGAGCGCGGGAAACGTGAAGATTACTCCTGCTGCAAGCGCCTCTCCCGAGGAGCCAATCGTTTGGATGATGTTGCCCTCGAGGATATTGGCGCTTTTCAGCGCCCGCAACACGGCCATCCCCACGATGGCGGCCGGAATCGAGGCCGAGACGGTCATCCCCACTCGAAGCCCCACGTAGGCGTTGGCCGCGCCGAACACGAGCCCCACCAGTACGCCGATTACAACGGCCCGAAGCGTCATTTCTTTCTCTGGAAGCGTTGACCGCATGGCTCTCTCCACGTTATGATGATTTTTTGCGCCCATAGCTCAGCTGGATAGAGCGTTGGACTACGAATCCAAAGGTCAGAGGTTCGAATCCTCTTGGGCGCACCACCCTCTTCAACGCTTAGCGGCGGATTTCAAAGTCCACGAACTCTCCGGTTGGTTTTTCCTCCTCCACGCGAAGCCCTGTTACGTATGCGGCCGGCGGGCCTTCCTTAAGGGCCTCAACGAGGCGCTCAACCCCTTCTGGATCGCCCTCGATCACGGCCTCCACGCTTCCATCGGGAAGGTTTTTTACGTAGCCTTTCAGGCCCAGACTTCTTGCATGCTCGCTCGTAAACGCGCGAAAGTTCACCCCATGAACTCGCCCTTCGACAGCAACCCTGACCCTACAAACGGCTCCAGACATCGCCTTCTCCTATACAAGCAGCATGTAGAGAATCTCCTTGGCAAGACCTGCCAGATCGTCCAAATGGACGGCCTCGTCGGCGGCATGCGCGCCTTTTGACCTTGGACTCATAACCCCCATCCCTACGATCGGCACATCCGGGCAGGCCTTCTGAATGTAGCTCATATCGGAGGCGCCCCCCATTCCCCCTTTCTTAAACATCGTCGAGCTTAACCCGTAAATTTTGGACAGCGCATCGATTTTTTTCTGGTGCCATGGCGTATCCCATGCAACTTGGACAGGGTCGTAGAAATGATGGGCCTCGAGGCGGACATTCTCGAACCCGGCAAGGAGCGATTCCATCTCCTCCCTTATTCCCTCAAAACTCTCCTCCTGGGTAAAGCGCCTGTCGATAACCACGCTGCAGGTATCGGGGATGATGTTCGCCTTTAGGCCAGATTGGATCATTGTGATGTTCATCGTTGAGCCCATTCTCTTGTCCGGAAAAAATAGCAGCGGTTCATCGGTAAGCCTCGAAGAAAGGGAACGTTTGTATTCCAACAGGCTTGCAAGCGCCGGAATTGCCTTTTCGAGCGCATTGTCCCCCAAGAAAGGAAGCGCCACATGCGCACCTTTGCCAAGGAATGTCAGATGGACTTCCATCGAGCCCAAAAGCGAGGTCAACAAGACAGGCCATTGCCCTCCCCCCTCGAGCCAAAGAAGCGGGCCTTGGATCTTTCCTTGGAGAGCAACCTCGTAAACCCCTGGATACCCGCCGATCTCTTCGTCCGTGCAGAACAGGCCGACCGGATTATACCTAGGCTCGATCCCAAGTTTGCCCAAAAGGTGCGCCACAAAAAGCACGCAGGCCATCGCACCCTTCATATCGACGGCCCCGCGGCCGAATACGCAATCGTCCACGATCACGCCGCGAAACGGAGGGGAGCTCCATCCCTCTTGGGCTTGGGCAGGGACAACGTCCAAGTGTGCGTAAAGGCTTACCGGAGGCCTTTTGAACGGACCCTTCGCAACAAGGTTGACACGATCGCCTTCGAGCAAGAATGGAAGCCCCTCAAGCTTCGATTGTTCAACAAGGATTTCTTCAAAGCTCCAGCCCAGCGGAGCGAGGAAAGAGCGGATATAGGCGCAGAGCTCTGGATAATTGCGCCCTGGAGGGTTTGAGGTGTCGAACCCGATCAGGTCGCAAAGCGTCTGGCCGATGGCATGCTTTCTTCGGTCGACCTCCTCAAAAATCTGGTCAATGGAGTATGGCTGAGAGGTACCCATAGTCTTTAACCCTCCGGCGGTTATGGTTGGGCGAGCATGCAGACAGGCTTCAAGGGACAAGCCCGACAAACCCCGGGCTCAAACCGATTACTGCACGTCCGCATCATTCCAAAATGAGAAAGGGGCATATCGAAGGACAGCGGATCTTCAGGACATGCCTCAAGAAAGGCCTCCGTAAGCTGGATGCAGGCTTTTTTGCCTGGCGTCTTGGCCTGGATGAGCCCAAGCTGTCTCCCGAGGCGAAACACGTGCGTGTCCAAGGGGGCGAATAATCTATCCTTCGGAATCCCCTTCCAAAGCCCATGATCAAACCCGTCCTTGCGGACCATCCAACGCAAGAATAGGTTCAAGCGCTTCAAAGGGGACGCATTGCCTTGGGGCAAGAGAAACAAGATTGAGCGCCCAGGGGACTGCCCCTTAGAGACTGCCTCCTGCCTCAAGCGTTTAAGAAAGGCCCCGCTCGCCTCCCATACCTCCCCAGAGCCTAGGTATTCCTCCATGAACAAGGCTTCCAGGCTGCCGTGGGCTTGGAGGATGCGGGCTAGGCCCCCAAGAAGCCGAATGAGCGCCTCGGACGGGATAAACCTGTACTTCCAGCCGGACAGCGCGTCGGCAAGCCTCGTTCGCTCCCTATCATAATGACACAGGCTTTGCCATGGAGAAGGGCCAAGCGCCAAGAACAGCGCTTCCAGACGCCCCTTCAAGACAGAAACACTCCCAAATGCGAGGGTAGCGGCGAGGAACCCCACCAATTCGACATCCTTCGGGTCTTCGTACGAGCGTAAAAAAATCACAGGATCCTTCCAAACCGAGGACGGAAGCTGCTTCCAAAACGCCTCCTTAAGCTCAATAAGCGCTTTTGTGCGGCACTTTATGGGGTTTGTCAAACTCAAAACCGGATCCCCCACTTACGCATAGACTAAAGGGGACACTGAATGGCTATGCATTACAAGGACAGTCCCTTAAAAAAGCCCATCTTAAAACGAAATCCTTGCACTTTCTGCGTTTTATTGTTAGAATTGACCTGGATTGTGGTTGTTGTACGCTGTTTGCCGGGCTAAACATAAGGGAGCTATAAGGCCCAGGAGATAGGATGAACGAGCTCACTTGGCTTAAAGACGTTCTCCCTGGAAAACCCTTCGTTACGATCGTGCGTCTAAAAATTAAAGAGCGAAAGCGCTCAAAAGTCAACGACCCCTATCTTCGGCTGGTGTTCGAGGATAAATCTGGCACGCTCGACGCTACACTATGGAACCCAGACCTAGAACGGCTCGAAGAAGCGCTTCGCCAAGGCGAAACCTTTCGGGTCGAGGGCGTTGGCTCTTCTTACCTAGGAAAACGATGTATGACCATCAAGTCGCTCGCCAAGGTCCCGGAAGACCCTTGGGTCAAGGAACGGCTAGACATTCTTCCGCTTGGGCGCAAGCACTGGCTGTTGGCACGCTTAAAAGACCTCTCTCTCAAGATAGAAAACGCCTATCTGCGCAAGCTCCTTATAATTTTTCTTGAAGATAGGGCGTTCATGGAGCGTTTTGGCCATGCCCCAGGGGGCAAGGAGATTCACCATTCGCACGAAGGCGGGCTTTTGGAGCACACCGTCTCGATCATGGGACTTTGCGTAAAACTCAAAGAACACTACAGTGCGTTAAGCTTAGACCTCTTACTGACAGGCGCATTCCTGCACGACATCGGGAAAGTGGAAGAGCTCGACCCGGATCACGAAGGCATATACACGGACGAAGGAAGGCTTTTGGGGCACATTACGCTGGGGGCGATGATGGCCGAAAAGCGCATGTCCAAGATTCGAGGTTTTCCCAGGAGCCTACGGAGCGTTGTGCTCCACATGATCCTTTCTCATCAGGGCACCTACGAGTTCGGCTCTCCAAAGCGCCCAAAATTCGCCGAAGCGATCGTATTGTACTATTTAGATGAAATCGATTCAAAGCTTTTCCAGATAAGAGAGTTTATCCGGCAGCAAAGCGGAGAAGAGGATGCGGGGCCGTGGACAGGATATAACCGTTGGCTTGGTCGCTACCTCCTCAGAGACGTCGCACGCTTCGTAAGTGATCCATCTCAAGAAGAATCGTCCCCTGCTCCGTCCTTGGATGTTATAAAACGTGAGCCTTCCTTGTTCGAAGGGTTGAGCGGGTAACGCTGCTTGAGGGAGCTTTTCTTCTATCAAAACCCAAGGCAATGGTCTTGGCTTGTCCCTTGGCTTTTTCGTTGCCGGCGTTTAGGCGTTCCGATTGTGCTCGTAGGGGGATGCATCCGCGACTGGCTGCTTTCAAGGCACGTAGAGGAGCTCGACGCCGTGGCATTGTCCGACATCAACCCGGACGCGCTACGCGAAGCACTGCTTTACTTCCTTCCGGGGACAAAAGGGCCCTATGTCTTAAAGGGGACGAAGGACGTCCGGTACCGCTATGTCCATCAAGGGCTTGGGGTGGCGTTCGACATTCTCCCTTTGCGTGGGGGCTCTCTTAAGGAAGATCTAAAACTTCGCGACTTCACCATTAACGCCTGTATCGGCTTGCCGGGCCAAAACCAAGCCCTAGTTGTCGACGATCCACTCGGCTTAGGCATGAAAGACTTGACAGAAAAAAGGATCAAGACGCCGAAGGATCCGCTGGCCACACTCCTTGACGATCCGGTACGCGTCATAAGGGCGCTTAGGCTTCATCATACTCTCGGCTTCACCTTGGAGCCTGGATTCCAAGCCGCCATTCGGGCAAGCCTTGCATCGGGCATCCTAGGTTGCGTCGCGGCAGAACGGATTCGGCAAGAGCTCGAACGGGTTCTCGTGGATCGGGGGCTAGACCTAGGAAGGCTCGTCTTGGATATCCGAATGCTTGGCCTAGACGGGGCACTGGCCGCCATGCTGGCCGTTTCCCCAGGAAATGGGCGAAGCGAACCGTCCGAGGGTAGCACTTTCGCCTTTCAGGCACTCCCCATGCTCCCATGGCTTCGTACAGGGGTGCTCCTAAGCTTCCTTTTTGGCCAAGGGGAGGCTTTGGACAGAGGGCTTTTTGGTCTAGGTTACGCAAAGAAGAATATTCGGCTTGTCCGGAGAATGCTTGACAAAACGTCGAAAATATTTTAGCCTAAAAATGTCTTTGTGATGGACTTATCAGGTGTCCTCGGAACTTCCGGAGATGCTGCCGATGAGAATGATCGGGTGAAACGATGCGTAGGTTGCCCGCCTGGATGGAAAGTTGGTCCTTTTGTCATCTCTTGTCCGTACCGGTTCTCGCTCGTCACGGCACACAAGCGGTCACATCACAAGGTTGGCTCCGAGCCTGTCCAAAGGGGCGAGCTGCGCTTACCCCTAGAAAGGCAAGGGAATTGCAACGAGAACGGAGCATAAGGAGGTGTGCTGTTTGAGGGCATGAGGTAGCGCGGAACCGACTGTTTTTTCTTTTATCCTTCACAGAATCAACTAAACGAACAGGGAATGGCTCGTATGGACTTTTTTTCGCAGAAGGACACAGAAGTGCAAGGCAGTAAACTTTACGTAGGCAACCTAACCTATTCTGTAGACGACGAGCAGCTCAAGGAGCTATTTTCGAAGTACGGCGAAGTCAAGAGCGTTCGAGTAATCGAGGGCAAAGGTTTCGGCTTCGTGGAAATGGGCTCACAGAGCGATGCGGTGAAGGCCAAGGAGGCCTTAGACGGCCAGAACTTCTCGGGGCGTACGCTCCGCGTGAACGAGGCAAGACCTCCCAAGCCAAAGCCGCGTATGGGATACGGCCGGTAGCCGGCGACATCCATCAAACAAAAAGGGGCAGGTTACCTGCCCCTTTTTGTTTCTCTCCACAGAGCTTTCTACTCTACCGTGACGCTCTTGGCCAAGTTCCTCGGCTGGTCGACATCTGTACCTTTAAGCACCGCTACGGCATAGGCGAGCAGCTGAAGCATTACGGCAACCGGGATCGTGGCAAGGAAAGGGCATCCAACCGGGGGCAAGGCAAGCGTCGGGAATGCGCATGCCTTATCAAGATGGCCGGTGTGCACCAAAAGAACCTCTGCCCCCCGCGAACGCATCTCCTCGATCGTTGCTAGCATCTTGTCTCGATGGATCCCATCGTTGGCATCGAGAAGTGCAATAACGTGAACGCCGGGCTCAATCAACGCGATCGGTCCGTGCTTCATTTCCCCCGCCGGGTAACCCTCTGCATGAACGTAGGCAATCTCCTTGATTTTGAGCGCACCCTCGAGTGCAAGCGGCATGAAAGAACCCCTGCCTAGGTACACAAGGTACCCAGCATCCAAAAGCCCACCCGCAAGCCGTTTAACCACTGGAAAGAGGTTCAACACCTGGTCTATCGAGGCTGCAAGCCCCCTGAGGGTCGAGAGTTTAGAGTCTAGGGTATTAGGATCCATCCTGCCTCTTCTGAGCCCAAGCCAAAGGGCAAGAAGGTACAAAACGAGAACCTGCGTGGTAAACGCCTTCGTAGAGGCAACCGAAACCTCCGGGCCCGCCTTTGTCAGGAGGGAGGGCGTGCTTCTAGCAAGCGTCGAATGACCCACGTTGGTGATCGCAAACGAGGGGATTCCTGCTTTTTGGAGCATCTTGAGGGCGGCGAGCGTGTCTGCGGTCTCCCCGGATTGGGAAATCAAAACGCCACAGCTCTTTGGGTTGAGATACCCGCGAAGCCTGAACTCGGATGCACTTTCGCTAACCGCCTCAATCCCGGCAAATTCCTGAAAGAAGCGCTTTCCAAGCATGGCCGCATGGTAGGCTGTCCCGCAACCTATGAGGTAGACGACCTCTAAGTCGTTGAGATTCTCATTCTCCAGGTGGGTTAGGGAGTCAAAGGCGACCAGATCTTCATTGACGTACGCTTCGAGCGTCCTCGTCAATGCCAGGGGCTGTTCGAAGATCTCTTTCAGCAAGAAGTGCTTGAAGCCCTTCTTCTCCATGTCTATATCCCGGACAAGGAGCCTTTCGAGCGTAAACGCCTCGGCCCCGCTTTTCTCGCGGAACACCTTAGGGCTTTCACCTTGAAGGACCACCACTGCTCCGTCCGGCACATAACCGATCTCGTCGGCAAACGGAGCGATCGCGAACGTATCGCTCGAAGCAAACAACCCCAACCTGCCCCTGCCAACGACAAGCGGGAGGTCTTTTCTGGCAAGAAAGAGCGCTTCCGGCTTGAAAAGACAAAAGAATAAGATCGCATAAGAACCTCTCAAGCGGCCTAAAGCCTCATCGAGGCTCTCTTCTGGGCTCTTTCCTGATTGGACTCCCTCCTCGATCAACTGGGCGATAATCTCGGTGTCCGTATCTGTCTCGAACACCCTTCCTCTTCCTAGGAGCTCATCTTTTAGTTCCGCATAGTTTTCGATGATACCGTTATGGACGACAATAGAAGCGCCTACACGGATAGGATGGGCATTTACAAGCGAAGGCCGACCATGGGTTGCCCATCTCGTATGCCCAATGCCCACGCTCCCTTTAGCCGGCTGTTCGTTTAATAGCGTCTCCAGATTGGTAACCTTCCCCAGGGCCTTCCTAAGGGCAAGCTCTCCGGAATTATAGGTAGCGATGCCGCAGGAATCGTACCCCCTGTACGCAAGGCGCTTTAGCCCCTCCAAGAGAATCTCTTGGGCCTGTCCCCTGCCGATGTAGCCTACAATCCCGCACATGCCCTACCCCTCCCGCTCGTCTTCGCTCGCTTTCGGGCTCGCCCAATCAAGGACAGACCTAAGCTTGGCACGCCTGACGGCCAAGGCCCGGGCCGGAACATCCCGGGTGATTGTGGAGCCGGCCCCGATGTAGGCATGGTGCCCGATCTCTACGGGAGCCACGAGCTGGCAGTCGGACCCTATAAACGCATGCTCTGCAATCCTCGTCCGATGCTTGCGCACGCCATCAAAATTACACGTGATCACGCCGGCCCCTATGTTGCTAAAGGCTCCAACCTCGCAATCGCCCAAATAGCTCAGGTGGTTCGCCTTCACCCCCTCGCCGAGCGTAGTTTTTTTAAGCTCGACAAAGTTACCAACGCTGGCGCGCTTTCCGATAACGGTTTCCGGCCGAACCCTGGCAAACGGGCCAACCTTGGCCTTTTCCATCACTTCGCAGCCCTCTAACACGCTGTGTGCCAAAACTTCCACCTCACGATGAAGCACGGCGTCTTTTAGGATGCAGTAGGGGCCTATACACACACCTTCGCCAAGGCTTGTCTTTCCTTGAAGCACCACCCCTTTGCCAATACGAACGCCCTTTTCGATAGTAACGGAGGATTCGATATGCGCAGAGTTCGGGTCTTCAAACAGCACACCCGAATTCAGGAGCGCTTCGAGCCTAAGCCGCCTTGCCCGGTCAAACGCCCATAAAACCTCGCCGGGAAATCTCACATCTAACCCGTCGGGCGGTTCGAGCTTTACATAATTCACGCGCTTTCCCAAGGCATCCCAAACGCCCAAGAGCTCTTTAAAGGTTTCCGCATGTGGAAATGGACCAAGATCGTTCAAAATAGCCCCCCCGATCCTCAAGGATGCGCCTTCTTGCTCCTCGGGTCCCTTGACGATCAGGACCGAAGCAAAAGCTCCTTCGCTTGCGTGCCTATCAAGACATACGCCCAAGGCGCCGGAGCTTAAAAACGGAAGGGTCCCTGAAAGGAGCACGAAAGGACCTTTTTGGGCCGGGGAAATGCTAAGAAGGCATGCCATTAGCGCATCTTGGCCTGGCATGACAGGAATGAGCGGAGAGGTAAGCCCAAGCATCCGCTCCAAGTACGACTGTTTATCCTGCGGCGCCGCAACACCGACCTCTTCTTCCCCAAGCACATCCTTGAGCGCACGAAAAGGCCCAAAGACCAAAGGAGACCCAAGGATGGGCTGAATCGCCAACGGAAAGGTCTCTAGCTCCAAGAAGAGGACGCCACGAAAGGCGCCCCCCGGTCGGCGATCCATAGGATCCTAGCGCCCCTTGCTTGCGACTTGAATGCGGTTGATCGCCCGCTGGAGCGAGACAAGGGCTTGGGCGTATTCTTTCTCTTCCAAGGAGAGCTTCCTAAGCTGCGCTTCGGCCCGTTCCTTCGCCCGGATGGCCCTTTCAACGTCGATTTGGCTCGCTAGCTCTGCCGTTTCGGCAAGGATCGTCACCTGCTCGGGCAGGACTTCGGCGTATCCCCAGGCCACGGCAAGACGCTCTACCTTTTGCCCGGTCCGGAATGTCAGCTCGCCGATCTTCAGCGCGGTGATGAATGGAATGTGGCCCGGCAACACCCCGAACTCACCCTCGATACCAGGAGCTATGACCTCGTGGACTTCGGCCTCGACAATCTTCTTTTCGGGCGTATACAGCTTCAACTGAAGCTTTTCGGGAATCTGGTCGGCCATGTCTGCGACCCCGCCTTAAGCTTGGCCAAGCAACTGCTTGCCCTTTTGAACGGCCTCCTCGATCGTACCGACCATGTAGAATGCCTGTTCCGGGTATGAGTCCATCCGTCCGTCAAGAATTTCCTTAAACGCCTCGATCGTTTCCGAAAGTTTTACGTACTTACCAGGGGAGCCCGTAAACTGCTCGGCCACGAAGAACGGCTGAGAAAGGAAACGTTGAATCTTCCTTGCCCGCATCACGGTCAGCCTGTCTTCTTCGGAGAGCTCATCCATTCCCAAAATCGCGATGATATCCTGAAGCTCCCTGTAACGCTGGAGCACTTGCTGGATCCTCCTTGCGACCTCGTAGTGCTCCTGACTGACGACGTTTGGGTCGAGAATCCTCGAGGTCGAATCGAGCGGGTCTACGGCAGGGTAGATTCCAAGCTCGGCAATCTGGCGCGAAAGGACGATCGTCGCATCCAGGTGGGAAAACGTTGTCGCCGGCGCAGGGTCTGTCAGGTCGTCTGCCGGGACGTAAATCGCCTGAATCGAGGTGATCGACCCTTTGCTGGTCGTGGTAATCCGCTCTTCAAGCTCGCCAAGGTCGGTGGATAGCGTCGGCTGGTAGCCCACGGCAGACGGGATTCGGCCCAAAAGGACGCTGACTTCCGAGTTCGCCTGTGTAAACCGGAAGATGTTGTCGATAAAAAGGAGCACGTCCTGGCGTTCCTCATCCCTAAAATATTCGGCCACGGTAACGGCCGTGAGTCCTACCCTTGCCCTCGCCCCAGGAGGCTCGTTCATCTGGCCGTAGACCAAGGCCACCTTATCCAGGACGCCGGACTCCTTCATCTCAAGCCACAAATCGTTCCCCTCGCGCGTCCTTTCGCCTACGCCGCCGAACACGCTGAAGCCTCCGTGCTGGATGGCGACGTTGTGGATGAGCTCCATGATGAGCACCGTCTTGCCTACCCCCGCACCTCCGAACAGGCCAACCTTCCCTCCCGTTGGGAACGGGGCCAGCAAATCGATTACTTTAATGCCCGTTTCAAACGGGCGCACCTCGACCGACTGCTCGACAAAAGGCGGGGGAAGCTGATGGATAGACCTTAAAAGGTCTGAGCGAATTTCACCGCCCTGATCGACAGGCTGGCCGATGACGTTCATGATCCTCCCGAGCGTAGCCCGGCCTATGGGGACACGGATTTGCTCGCCGGTGTCGATCACCTCTTGACCTCGAACGAGTCCATCGGTCGTATCCATCGAGATAGCCCTCACCGTATTCTCTCCTACGTGCTGGGCAACCTCTAATACAAGCGTGTTTCCCTCTGGAGGTTGCACTGTCAATGCAGTGAAAATCGGTGGCGGCGTACCGTCTTCGAAGTGGACGTCCACGACGGCACCTAAAACTTGAGCGATCTTGCCTTTTCTAACCTGCTGCATGGTAAAGCTCCAAACCTCCTCGTAAAAAAATACGGGTTAACCCTCCAGCGCTTCCTTGCCGCCGACAATCTCCGTAAGTTCCTTTGTAATCGTAGCCTGCCTGGTTTTATTGAATTCGAGCGTAAGCCTTTCGATCATTTCTTTGGCGTTTTTGTTGGAGTTCTCCATAGCCATCATCCTTGCCGCATGCTCGCTTGCCGAGCTCTCCAGGAGCGCCTGGAACAAGACAACGGTCACGTATCGCGGAAGCAGCGCGCCAAGAACCCCGTCTCGGTCGGGTTCGAACATATATTCCCACTTAGGGGCGCCCTCTTGGGCCACAGCTTCCTTCTCAACCCCCTGGATGGGCAAAAGTCTGACCCTCGTAGGAACGTGCGAGGCGATCGAGCGGAATCGCGTAAAAACGAGCTCGACTCCAGAGAACTGTCCAGAAGTGAACAGCTCGACAATTTCGTCTACCATAGATTGCGCCGAGGCATAAGAAGGAGATCCAGTCGCACCAAGGTACCGCTTGGTGATAGAAACGCCTCGACGTTGGAAGTAATCGAGCGCCTTCTTCCCGACGGCATACACCTGGACATCTTGATCCTGTCGACGTTCCGTAGCGACCTGAGCATGCGCAAATCGCAAGAGGTTTGCGTTAAACGCTCCGCAAAGCCCTCGGTCGGAGGCCAGTACGACGAAAAGCTTCGGTGCGTCCTCTTTTGGAATTTTTAGAAAGGGGTGGAGCGGCTTTTCGTTGCCCTCTGGGGCATCTAAAGCGTAGCTTGATAGCCGGCCGACTACTTCTCTTAAAGCGAGCGCGTAGGGCCTGGCATGCTCAACCCGAGATTGCGCGCCCTTGAGCTTCGAGGCCGCCACCATCTGCATTGCCTTCGTAATCTGTCCGGTATTCCGGATGCTTTGGATCCTTCTTAGGATCGCTCTTAAGTTCGGCATGGCTCTGCCTTAGGCTTTCTTGAAATCTTCGGTAAAAGCGCCGATTCTTTCTTTGAGCCTTGCTTCAAGCTCTTTAGAAAGCTCTTTTTTGGTTCGAATCTCCTCGAAAAGCTTGGGGTCCCGCTCTTCAATGTAGGCGTGGAGTTCTTGTTCGTAACGGCCGAGTGTATTGACAGCGAGATCGTCTAAAAACCCGTTGACAGCGCTGAAGATCATGACCACCTGCTTTTCTACGGGCAAGGGGGCATATTGCTTCTGTTTGAGAACTTCGACAAGCCGCTCTCCGCGCTTTAGCTGGGCCAGCGTCGCTTTGTCCAAATCGGACCCAAACTGGGCGAAGGCGGCCAGTTCTCGGTACTGGGCAAGCTCCAAGCGTAGCCTCCCCGCCACCTGCTTCATGGCCTTGATCTGGGCAGACCCACCCACGCGGCTCACAGAAAGCCCTACGTTTACGGCAGGGCGTATCCCAGCATAGAATAGGTCCGATTCGAGGAAAATTTGTCCGTCGGTAATCGAAATCACGTTCGTCGGGATGTAGGACGAGATATCGCCCGCCTGGGTCTCGACGATCGGCAAGGCTGTGAGCGACCCGCCGCCCTTTTCCTCGTTGAGCTTGGCAGCCCGTTCCAAGAGGCGGGAATGGAGGTAGAAGACATCGCCCGGATATGCCTCGCGTCCCGGAGGACGCCTCAAAAGCAACGAAAGCTGTCTATAGGCCACGGCATGCTTGGAGAGATCGTCGTACACGATGAGCGCGTGCTTGCCGTTATCCCTGAAGTACTCGCCCATCGCACACCCAGCAAACGGGGCTAGGTATTGGAGGGTCGCCGAGTCGGATGCATTTGCGGCAACGACGATCGTGTACTCGAGCGCGCCCGCCTGTCTTAGCCTGTCCACCACCTGCGCGACTGTCGATTGCTTCTGGCCAACGGCCACATAAATGCAAAATACGCCCGTATCCTTCTGGTTTAAGATTGTATCGACCACCAGAGCGGTTTTTCCCGTCTGGCGATCGCCTATGATCAGCTCCCGCTGGCCACGGCCGATCGGGATCATCGCATCAATGGCCTTGATCCCGGTTTGCAACGGCTCCTTGACGGGCTGCCTCACGACGATGCCTGGAGCTATCACGTCCGCCCTCAAATGAACCTTGGTCTGGATTTCTCCCTTCCCATCAAGCGGCCTGCCCAAAGGGTCGACAACCCTGCCGAGCAGCTCTTCGCCAACCGGCACTTCGAGGATTTGTCCTGTCCGCTTGACCTCATCCCCCTCCCTGATGTGGGCGTAATACCCCAGCAGCGCAACGCCAACCTGGTCTTCCTCGAGGTTCAAGACGAGCCCGATGGTCTTTTCTGGGAACTCTAGCAGCTCTGACGACATGGCATTGTTGAGTCCATAGACCCTTGCAATGCCATCCCCTATGCTCAAGACCTTGCCCTTCTCGGCAATCTCGAGCCTCGCTTCGAACCCCATGAGTTTCTGCTTAATTTGCTCGGTGAAATCTAGCGTTTTCGATTGCATGCGAACAACTCCTTAGGCCATCATCCATGACAACAACTGGTCCAACTCGCCCAAAAGCGACAGATCCACCTCCCGGTCCTCTACATACAGGACAAACCCTCCGAGCAGCTCAGGATCCCGCACCTCTTTTAGATGCAGGCTCAAGCCGGGGTACAAGAGCTTAAGGGCATCAAGGATCGCGTCCCGATCCGCCTGCTTGAGCGGCGCGGACGTAACGACTTCGACTTCGAGAATGCCCTTACGCTCCATCAGGAGGGCGGAGTACATCCCGACAAAATCCGATATTGCGTACAGCAGCGATTGTTCCACCAGAAGTTCTAGCGTTTTTACGAGCAAATCGTCCAGGTTCAAAGGCCCAGCCAAAAGACGCACCGTATCCGTCCGCTCTTTAAGCTCGAAGATCGGAGCATCTAGGAACTTTGCGATGTTGGGCTGCCCTTTAAAGACCTTTTCAACCTCTCCTAGAGACGCCTCATACTCGTCTGCCTTACCCTTGGCATTTGCCATATCGAGTAAGACCCGGGCGAGCTTCTTGAGCGCCCTCCTGGCTTTCGGGGTCATCCTTTTCCCCTCTCTTGCTGAAGGCTGGCTAGCCGTCCGATCGCGGACCGAACGAGCACATACCGCTCGTCTTCGCTAAGCCTCTCCTTGAACACCCCTTTGAGCTCTCCAATAAGCTGCTTCAAGAACGTACGCCTCCTTGCTTCGAGCGCATCCCGCTCGTTGGTCTCCATCCTAAGCCTCGCTTCCTCGAGCATGCGCCTTGAGTACGCCTCGGCCTGACGGACTAATTCTTCCCCAGTACTTCGAGCCCTTTTTTCGGCGTGTTCGAGGATTGTCCTCGCTTCCGCCTCGAGCATGGCGTGTTTTTTCTCCCAGAGCTCTAAGCTGGAACGCGCCTCTTCGTACGCTCTGGTGGCCTCCTTGATAGAGGCGGCCACCCCATCGGCCCTTTGCTGGAAGAACCCCCGGATCGCGCCCTTGGCGAAATACGCTACGATCCCCACGAACAGTGCAAGGTTCAAAAAACCAGGAGCCAGCGACCAAATCCCCTCCATTAACCCATCCTCTTCGGCCGTTTGCCCGTCAAGACTTCAAAGAACAGCTGCTTTAGCAACTCTTTGTTGCCGCGAAACTGAGATTCCATCGCCTCAAGACTTTCCTGAATCTGTTTTTGCCGAAGCTGAAGCAAGTCATGGAGCTCTTTTTTCGCTTGTGCCTCAACCCCGCGGGCTTTCTGCTCATACCCCTTGAAAATAGCATCCCGATTGCTGTCCGCTTCTTTTCTGACATCAGTAAGGCTGGCCTCGTAGGAGGCCTTCAGCGCCTCTGCTTTCTGAACGAGCGCCTGTGCTTCTTCGATCCGTTTCGACGTCAGTCCCTCGCGAAAGCCTTTAAGCCTCGAATAAGGACGGATCACCAGCACCTTCACTACAAGGTAGGCCAGAAGAAAGATCGCCATCTGAATAAAAACCGTCCAATCGGGAAAGACCTTTGGTGCCATTGCCAATTCCTAATTTGACATGTTCTTAAAAAGGTTTAGTATACGACCCAGCCAGGATTTGGGCTATAGGCTCTTTTTGCCCTCACGATCGCACCGTATGGCCTGGATGTACGGGCCAAATACGAACCCGGGGCTGTTCTTTGGATCGTGACATCCGATGCACACCGTCCTTCGAGCGCCCGTTTCCATCGGATAGCCTTTGGGATCCTTCAGGTGCATGGGCCGATGGCCATGGCAGGCGCTACAAAGCACGTTTGGTTTTGCAGTGCCATCTTTAAGCTCAAGTAGCCTAAGCTCCTTGTCAAACCCCGTAGAATGGCAGGCAACGCATTCCGGGTTTGTATCGACCTTCTTCTCGATGAGCGTAGCAAACGCCTTTGCATGAGAGGTATGCGACCATGCAGACCACGCCTCCTGGTGGCAGGACTTGCAGTCTTTGTCGGACAAGGCTTTTTCGCCGTCCTTTTCGCGCTCGGCCGCTGTCGTGGCCAAAGCTAGTTGACGAGCGTATGCCTGCTGAATCTGGGCCTTAAGCGCATCCACTCCCGCCTTCATCTTCGGGTCCTCTATAAAACGCCAATCCAACGGGACCACTTGCCAATCAAAGAGATTCTTCTTTTCCAGCCCCTCTGTTTCTGCTCTGGCCAGCTCGAGCCGCTGCTCTACAAGAGGACGGTTCTTAAGGTCTTTTTTTTGTAAGGCCGCTTCGAACATTCGCCTTTTGTAAAAGGCAAACATCCACTCGAGCCTTGGAACAAAAGGCTGGCTTGGGTCGGAAAGAACAAGCTCGACTTGCCCCATCTGCTGGCCCTCTTTGGGGATTGAGACAAGCAGCACCCGGCCGCCTCCTAACACCTTTGGCTTTGGCCACATGGCGCCTTCGTAGGAGAGCAAAACAAGCGTGTTCAGCGGCACACCTTGAATTATTTGCGAATCCAGGTAGCGGTAGGGGCCGGAATAAAGGACAATGGCAAGCCCTGCGCCTTTTTTCTTCAGACTTTGAACGGCCGTCGAAAACCCCTTTTCAAACGCACCGAGCGCGTCGCGGCTAGGGTTTTCTGACAAGGCGAACCCTACGACGCCGACATTCATCCCGATTCCAAACAAATCCCCAAAGAGGTCTCCCTTGGCATTAGGGAGGTCTTTTTCTTTGGTAGACTCCAAAACGGTAAAAGAAGCCCCTTGAAGCAGGTTCGAGAGCCTTTCTTTTCCGAGCGCGAGGTCATAAACGCCGGGAGTATAGGCCGAGTAGCCCATCTCATTCATGGCTTCAACGATAAACCGTGCCTTCTTCTCGATGAGCGGGCCCAAGAAAGGGTTTTGAGCATCCGAACCGTTGAACGCGTTTCCCGTATCGAAAACCAGCGTGGCTGGGTTCTTCTGGAGCGCCTGCCGGATAAAACTCGCACGTCTAGGGATGCCACCCTTTTGGCCCGTCGCACAGCCGCAGGGCTCCACCTCACCGCGCACATCCCCAGAATAGAGAACCTGAACGGATTTCGGCCCCTGGAAGGTAGGACGCTTCTGGCTGGCTAGGCAACCTCCCAAGGACGCCAAAAACCCGGCCAGTAGGCAAACAAAGAAAGATCGCATCATTGCTCCCGTCATTGCTCTGTGGAACGCTTCGTTAACGCCACGAAACGGACGTCAACTATATTAAAATAAAAGAAGGGCCTTCGCCAAGCTCAAGCCCAACAAAGTCCAAATAAGATAAGTAGGGGAGCAACAATGAATACTGAGAGCGGCTTGCCCCCGATAGAGGCGATGCTCTACCGGCAGGAAGGGGAAATGCTCGTTTGCGAGCTCTGCGCACATTACTGCAAGCTAAAAGACGGCAGGCTCGGGATTTGTGGAGTGCGAAAGCGTATCGGGAATAAGCTCTATACGCTCGTTTACGGCAAGGCGATTGCCTCGGCGATCGACCCGATCGAAAAAAAGCCATTTTTTCATGTCCTGCCGGGGACGCGTTCGTTCTCAATCGCCACGATCGGATGCAATTTCCGGTGTGCGTTTTGCCAGAATTGGGATATTTCGCAAAAACGCGGTGTCGAGGCGTTCGGAAGGGACCTCCCGCCCAAAGAGGTCGTGAGGCTGGCCAAGCAATCCGGCTGCCAGACGGTGGCATACACCTATTCAGAGCCGACAATCTTTTTCGAGTACACCTTCGACACGGCAAGACTGGCCGATGAAGAAGGGATTCTTAGCCTGTACGTCACCAACGGCTACATGACCCAAAAAATGTTGCAGACGTTCGCACCCTACCTGGCTGCGGCCAACGTCGACCTCAAAGGCTTCGACGACAAACGCTATCGAAGAGTCATGGGGGCAAAGCTTGAGCCCGTGCTCGAGAGTATCAAGGAGATGAAGGCGCTCGGGATTTTCCTCGAAGTGACCACCCTCGTGGTCCCTGGGTTGAACGATTCTGAGCTGGAGCTAGGAGAGATCGCGGAATTCTTGGCGAGCGTCGACCCTCAAATTCCTTGGCATGTCTCTAGGTTCCACCCCGATTACCAAATGACGAGCACGCCCTCAACGCCAACGGAAACACTGATTTCAGCCTATAGAATCGGGAAAAAGGCGGGATTACAATTCGTGTACGTGGGCAACATGCCCGGGAATCGTTTCGAGAACACCACCTGTCCAAGGTGTAAGACATGCCTGATCGAGCGGAGGGGATTCCAGACTGTAAGAGTATCACTTCAAAACGGAACGTGTCCGTCCTGCGGATACAAAATCCCCGGAATTTTTTCATCGCCGGCCTCAGCTGGGTAGCGCTCGAACACCCTAACGTCGGCAGGATAGAGGACTTGGGCCAGGAATAACCCGCCAGGAGGGGCTGGCGCAACATGCTTGGCCAATACGCCCGTTTCGAGCGAGGTCTTCAGATCCTGCAGGACAAGCCTCCCAAGCCCAAGCTCGATCAAGCCTGCAAGCAGAATGCGCACCATTTTACGCAAGAAATGGCTTGCCCGGAACACGAAGTACACGTTCTCGCCTCCTAGGCCGAGCACTTTTGCCAAGTCCATCGTCACGCGAGGGTTCCTGCCCGGCGACTTCACGGCAAAAGCCGAAAAATCGTGGGTTCCTACGAGAGCATCCAGCCCTTTTCGGATGGCGTCGAAATTAAGCGGTAGGCTCACACGCCAACAAAGCCGCGAAAGAAAGGGGTCGTGCCTTTCCGAGCAGCGGATCCAGTAGACGTACGTCCTCCGAAGGGCCCAAAACCTCGCGTGAAATTCTGGCTCCACCATGTTGACGCAGCGAACGCTCATGCACTGGGGAAGCATCGTTCGTAGCGCCTCGTAGAGCGCACGGGGCTGCCGGTACGTGGACGTTTTGAAGTGGACTGCCTGATCCAGGGCATGCACGCCCGCATCCGTCCTTCCGGCCGCCACGACTTGGATAGGCTGGTCAAAGACGGACGAAAGCGCAGACTCTAGGACCCCTTGGAGCGTCGAGGCATTCTTCTGGGTCTGCCAGCCGGAAAACCCAAACCCGTCGTAGGCCAGCCTTAGCAGGTAGCAGCGCTTCGGCCCTGCCTCCGCCGACATCTGCCCTTAGCCTTGCAGGTGTTCCTTGGCCAAGATCTCTGCGATCTGTACGGCGTTGAGCGCCGCCCCCTTCCTTAGCTGGTCGCCAACGACGAAGAAGTTGAGCGCACGGTCATGGCAGATGTCTTTCCTTATCCTTCCCACAAAACAGGCATCCCGGCCTGCTGCAAACAAAGGCATAGGGTAACGTTTGCTCTTAGGCTCGTCCTCGAGTTCGACGAAAGGGGCCTTGGCAAGGACCCTTCTGGCCTCCTCCAGCGAAAAGTCCCTTGCAAACTCGGCATGGACGGACACGGCGTGCGCTTGCATGACGGGGACACGAACGCATGTCGCGCTGACGGCGAGCGTATCCGAGTGGAACATCTTTCGTGTTTCGTTGTGAGCCTTCATTTCTTCCTTGGTGTAGCCGTTCTCCAAGAAGGCATCTATGTGAGGAATCACATTAAACGCGATCGGGTAGGGAAATACCTCGGACGGCAGGGATTTAGGGTCTTGACCACGGCCAAAGGCTAGCACTTGGTGCCTTAGCTCTTCCATCGCCTTAGCCCCCGCCCCGGAGACAGCCTGGTAGCTCGAAATCACCACACGTTCGGCGCCGAAAGCGTCGTGGAGCGGCTTTAAGGGAACAACAAAGATGATCGTCGTACAGTTAGGGTTGGCAATGACGCCCTTTTTCTTGTAGAGGGCGACGTCTTCCGGGTTGACTTCCGGTACGACGAGGGGGATGTCCGGGTCCATCCGGTACGCAGACGAGTTATCGACAACGACGGCACCCGACTCCACGGCGGCTGGCACGAACTCCAGACTTCTGGACGCACCGGCAGAGAACAGCGCCACGTCCACCCCCCGAAAGCTGGCGTGTGTCAGCTCGGCTACGGGTATACGCTCTCCTTGAAAGAGAACATACTTCCCCGCCGACCTTACCGAGGCCAACGGAACCAGCTCGGAGACGGGAAAGCTCCTTTCTTCGAGAACCTTGAGCATCATCTGACCCACAGCGCCCGTCGCCCCGGCGATTGCTACACGAAACGATTTTTTTCCTTTCATCACCCCTACCCTCACTTCAAAAGCCATCCAAGAGCCCTAGGCTATCCAAGGGCCTTCCGGAAGGCGTGCTCAACATTTTCGCCAAATTCGCTTGTCTTGAGATAGGCCTCGTTGTCCGAGGTTAAGTCTTTGGTCCTGTGCCCTTCCTTCAGCACGAGTTCAACACTTTCGGCAAGCTTCTTTGCTAGGCTTGCCTCTCCTAGGCTCATCTCGAGCATCATGGCCACGCTTAGGATCATGGCGGACGGGTTTGCCAGGCCTTTGCCCGCGATGTCCGGAGCGCTCCCATGGATGGGCTCGTAGAACCCGCTGCGTTCAGCAAGCGTATTGAGCCGTTCACCAAGGCTGGCAGACGGCAGAAGGCCGATCGAGCCCACAATGCAGGCCGCCTCGTCCGTCAGGATATCTCCGAACATGTTTGTCGTGATGAGCACGTCAAACTGGGAAGGAGAAAGGATGATGCGCATGGCCGCCGCATCGACAAGCAGATGGTCCAGCGCGACACCCCGAAAGGATGCGTGCACCTCTTCAACGACGCCTCGCCAAAACCTGGAGCTTTCGAGAACGTTGGCCTTATCGACGTTCGTCACCTTTCCTTTTCTTGCCAAGGCCAGCTCAAACCCTAGCTTCGCCAAGCGCTCGACCTCGTGCTTTCTGTACACGAGCGTGTTGACACCGTAAGGCTCGTTCGTTTCAGGATCGGTAAAAATCCCCTTTGGGGAGCCAAAATATAGGCCCGAAGTAAGCTCCCGAACAAGCAGAAGGTCGACACCCCGGATTCGCCATTCTTTGATGGGGGAGAGGCTCTCGAGCCCTGCGAACACCTTGACAGGCCTTAAATTACAAAAAACTTCGAGCGATTTGCGCAGCTCCAGCAGGGCCGCCTCCGGCCTCAAGGCGAACTCAACCTTGTCCCACTTTGGCCCACCGATCGCGCCGAGCAGGACGGCATCCGCCTGCAGCGCCGCGTCCAACGCTTCCTGGGTCAAAGGAACCCCGAAGCGGTCCAGGGAAGCCCCGCCAATAGGGAACGTTTGCACTTCGAGTTCGATCACACCCCGCCCCTTGAGTAGGCTAAGGATGCGAAACCCCTCCTCCATGACTTCCGGCCCGATCCCATCCCCAGGAAACGCCACGAGCCGTGCGTGTTTCATAGACAAAAGCCCTCCAAAAATGCGATTGATGTCCCCATACCGACCTATCCCACAGAAACCCAATGTCTGCCGATCACGAAGAACCCGTAGGAGAAAGCCAAAAGCCCAAGCAGTCTATCGGCCACGCCGCCAGTTCTGATAAGGCCAATTCCCAAGCGCGCCCTCGAAAACGGCCATAGTAAAGGGATTCCTTTTTGGGTCAATAGGTCCAATGCCAGGTGAAGCCCAAACCCTGCCGCCAAGGCAAGCGATACGTCATTGGGGAGCAGCCGCCAAAGCCCGCAAACAACGATGAGGAGGGCACACAAAGAATGGAACGCTCCCCTGTGGCCGGCGATAGCGTACAAAAAGCCCGAGACAGGCCGCAGACGCCCCCCAATGAACGAGCGAGGGTGGTCCAAGTCGGGCAGAAGGCTCCCAAAAAGACATGCTCCTACCTCCGCGGGCCCATGAAAGCGTAGAGAGCAGAGCAACACCCCGCAAGCTAAGTGAGTTCTACCTAGCATCGGTCTGGAGTTTCTTCTTGGCATACTCCATAAGCCCGCCCGCATCCAGGATTTCCTGGATAAAGGCGGGGACCGGTTTTGCCGTTAACGAACGGCCTTTGGTTTCGTTCACGATTGTCCCAGATTTGACATCCACCCTAACGGTATCCCCGGTGTCAAAAACACCTCGAACCCCGTCGGCCTCCAAAACTAGAAGGCCCGTGTTGATCGCATTCCGAAAGAAAATCCTGGCGAACGACTCGGCCAAGACCGCGGCAATCCCAGCCCCTTTGATAGCAAGCACGGCGTGCTCCCTCGAAGACCCGCAGCCGAAGTTCTTGCCGGCTACAAGAACGTCTCCAGGCTTGACTTTCGAGGAAAATTCGGGGTCTACGTCTTCCATGCAATGAGCTCCAAGCTCCTTGGCGTCGAACGTCGTCAGATAACGCGCGGGAATGATCCCGTCCGTATCGATGTTGTCACCGAACACCCAGACCCGTCCTTGGGTGGTCATCGTTCCTCCTTCTTCATTGTACGTCGTCCGGATGGACGATCTTTCCGGCAACCGCGCTCGCAGCCACGACGGCCGGGTTCGCTAGGTACACTTCGCTCTTTGGCGAGCCCATCCTTCCCACAAAGTTCCTGTTAGACGAGGAAACCGCCTTTTCCCCGTCGCCTAGTACTCCCATATAACCCCCCAAGCATGGCCCGCAGGTGGGCGTGCTCACGACTGCGCCGGCTTCCAGGAAGGTTTTTAGTATGCCCTTTTCCATCGCATCCTTATAAATCGTAGGAGTTGCGGGGATAACGATCAGCCGGACGTCCGAGTGGACCCTCTTTCCTTTGATCACCTTCGCGCCGATCTCGAGGTCCTCGAGGCACCCGTTCGTGCAAGAACCAAGGAACGCCTGGTCAATCTTTACCTCTCCCACCTCTGAGATCGGGCAGGCGTTGCTTGGAAGGTTCGGTAGCGCCACTTGAGGCTCGATACCGTCTACGCAGAACTCGTAAATCCGTTCGTATTCAGCGTCTTCATCGGATGCGTAGAACGAGTAAGGACGCTTGGCCCTAGGCTTGACAAAAGCCTCTGTAGTGGCATCGGGCGAGATGATGCCGGACTTACCCCCCGCCTCGATAGCCATATTGCACATCGTAAGCCGCTCTTGAATCGACATGGACTCGATCACCCCGCCCACAAACTCCATCGCACAGTACAGCGCGCCGTCTACACCGACATGGCCGATCGTGTACAGAATCAGATCCTTTCCGTAAACGTAGGGTTGCCGTTTGCCCTCGTAGCAAAACTTCAGAGACGGGGGCACCTTGAGCCAAACTTCGCCCATCGCGATGGCATAGGCCAGATCTGTCGAGCCGACGCCAGTCGAAAAGGCCCCCAGCGCCCCGTACGTACAGGTATGGCTGTCCGCCCCGATCACCAAATCTCCGGGCAACACAAGGCCCTGCTCGGGAAGGAGAGCATGCTCAATTCCCGCAGCGCCAAGCTCAAAAAAATTTACAATCCCCTTTTCTTTGGCGAACTCACGGAGCACGCGGACGTTGTTTGCGGCCTTAATGTCCTTTGGGGGGGAAAAGTGCGAAGGAACGAGCGCAACCCGGCTTAGGTCGAACACGCCTCCGAGACCATACTTCTTGAGCTGACTGATGGCCAAAGGGGCCGTTACGTCGTTGCCCATGACAAAATCGACCTTGGCCATGATCAGGTCGTCTGGCCGAACCTGCTTATTCCCCGAGTGGGCCGCGAGAATTTTTTCCGTGATGGTCATGCCCATTATTGATCCTTCTCGATTTGCATCATGAAACAGCAAAGCTAAGGGTTAAGCGGTGAGGCAGCCTTCCTGGCCTTCATCCGCTCGATCCTGTTGAGGGCGTTGATGTAAGCGAGCGCAGACGCCATGATGATGTCCGTGTGCGCCCCCTTCCCCGTCGCCGTGGACGAGCCCTCCTTGATTGTAACGCTTACCACGCCTTGGGCGTCCGTTCCGCCGGTAATCGCGTTCACCTGGTAGCGGACGAGCTCGGAGCTGGTCCCGACCATGCGGGCGATCGTCTTGTAGGTTGCATCGACCATCCCATCGCCAAACCCTGCCTCCCTACACTCTTCGCCCCGGACCGCCATCGTCACCGTAGCCGTCGGGATGCTCATGCTGCCCGAAGTCACCTGGAGGTACTTCAAAACAAACGCTTCCTCGGCCCCTTCCTGGTCGGCCCTTCTTAGCTCTTCCGTGACGAGCGTCTCGATGTCCTCGTCAAATACCTGCTTTTTTTCGTCCGCCAACGCCTTGAAGCGCTTGAACACGCGTCCAAGCTCATCCTCGGTAAGCCTAAAGCCCATCCCTTCAATTTTGTTTTTGAGGGCATGGCGCCCGGAGTGCTTCCCCAAAATCAACGCATTCCCCGGAATTCCGACATCGGCGGGGTTCATGATTTCGTACGTAAGCACATCCTTGAGCACGCCGTCTTGGTGAATGCCAGCTTCATGAGCGAACGCGTTCGCCCCGACGATGCTTTTGTTGATCGGGATCGGAATCCCCGTAATCTGCGAAAGCAGTTTGCAGGCGGGGTAGATCTGGCAGGTATTGACCTCAGTATAGAAAGGAAGGACATCTCCCCGCATCTTGATGGCCATGACAACCTCTTCGATGGAGGCGTTCCCGGCCCTTTCGCCGATTCCCAAGAGCGCGCCTTCCACCTGCCTTGCCCCCCCTAGAATGCCGGCCAAAGAGTTGGACACGGCAAGCCCAAGATCGTCGTGGCAATGGGTCGAAAACATCACGCCTCCCGCGCCGGGCACATTGGCCTTCAAGTAGGCGATGAGCGAGCGGTATTCTTCGGGAACGCTATAGCCAACCGTATCGGGTACGTTGATGACGCTTGCCCCCGAGGCAATGGCGCATTCGAACGCTTCCCTTAGAAAATCCCACTCTGTACGGGTGGCATCCTCGGCGCTGAACTCGACGTCGCCCACGTAAGACTTGGCGAGCGTAACAGCGCTTGCGATGGCCTCCAACACCTGAGCCTTGTCCTTCTTGAGCTTGGCCTTGCGGTGGATCGGGCTGGTTGCGATGAACACGTGTACCCTCGGCATCTTGGCCCCTTCGAGCGCCCTGGCCGCCTGTTCAATATCGGCCCGGTTTGTCCTGGCCAGCCCGACGACAACGGGGGCCTCAACCTCCCTGGCAATCTTCGAAACGGCCTCGAAATCGCCTTCCGAGGCGATCGGAAACCCCGCCTCGATGCAGTCTACGCCCAGCTCCTCAAGCTTTCTCGCCATAAGGAGCTTTTCTTGGAACGTCATGCTTGCACCGGGCGATTGCTCCCCGTCACGCAGGGTTGTATCGAAGATATAAACCCTATCTTGTTCGCTCATGCTCCCCTTCCCTCGTCCTTTCGTAGGCGGATCAGCTTAAATACATGCTTCCGCTCGCTCGAAGGTGGTCCTTTCTTGGGACGCGTTGAAGCCGAACCCTTCGGCCTGTCTTGAAACGACAAAACCCTCGCCTTCTGGTTGCGATCCGCAAGTTCCGCCAAGAAAAGCCTCCCTAGACCGATGAACAGATAGCCAAGGCACAACAAGAAGGGCAGCGCATAGGGCCATGCCAGGCCAAAAGCCGCCAATAGAATCCCTGCAAGAAGCATTCGGGGTCTAAACAACGCTCCGATGGACGCTTTCTTGATGCTTGGGAACGGAACCCTGGAGACCATGAGCGCCCCTAGGATGAGAAGGAACCCAAGGAGGCTTTCCGGAGAAGCAAGCACGGGATTTCCGCCTCCCTTAAGGATGGCAAGGCTTGCCAGAAGCCCTCCTGCCATCGGAATCGGAAGCCCGCTGAAGAAAGTGCTTGGGTCGTGGAGATGCTCAAGGTTGAAACGCGCAAGGCGGAACGCGCCACAGGCGATATAGACAAACATCCCGAAGAACCCGAGCAGCCCTAAACGCCAAACCCCGGATGCCGCCATCAAAAAGGCCGGCGCCACGCCAAAGCAAACCAAATCGCTTAACGAGTCGAGCTCTTTTCCGAGCTCGCTCTGTACACCGATTGCACGGGCGATGCGACCATCAAGCCCGTCGAAGACACCGGCAAGGAGGATGACCAGGCCTGATTCCAGGGTCTTTCCTTCCCAGGCGAGCAAAAGACTCAGGCACCCCAAGCAAAGCCCCGCCAATGTTACGGCGTTTGGTATGAACTCTTTAAACCCTACTCGAGACCTCGCGGACGGCAATGACACTTTTCCCCGCCTTTAACTTCTGCCCCTTTCGCACAAGAAGCCGGTAACTCCCCGGGACCTTGACCTCGACCTTTGAACCAAACCGGATAAACCCGATCTTTTGGCCCTGTGCAACGTCTTGACCTTCCTTGACGAAACTCACGATTCTTCTTGCAAGAAAGCCGGCAACCTGGGTGACCAGGACCGCTTCGCCTGCCTTGTCTATTAAATTATACTCCATCCGCTCGTTTCTTAAGCCTGCCCTCCCCAAAAACGCGGGAAGGAACTTACCCTTCGTGTAGGAGCGGCGAACGAGCGTGGCCTCTATAGGCGAGCGGTTCACGTGCGCATCGAACACGGAAAGAAAAACCCCCACGCGCCAGCATGTTTCCCCCAGAAGAGAGGTTTCCTCCTGGATCTCAAGCACGGTCCCGTCCGAGGGGGCAAGCATGGCACCTTCCACCGGACGAACTTGCCTGACTGGATCCCTGTAAAAGAACAGGATAAACCCGGCTACCGCGAACGATACAGCCGCCTCGAACGGCGCACCCGCCCCTAGGTACGCCCCGATCACGATCAACGGAAGGGCAAGCAGAATCCCTTCTTTAAGAATACGAACACCCATTACGTGCTTGGCTAACGGCCCTACAGGAGCTTTTCTTTGGACATCCAGCCCATCATGGACCGGAGCTGTTCGCCCACCTTCTCGATGGGATGCGCCTTTGCCTCGTTGCGGAGCTCCTGAAAACGCTTGCTCCCGGACCTGTACTCTTCCATCCATTCTTTTGCAAAGCTCCCATCCTGGACCTCTTGCAGTACCCTCTTCATGTTCTCCTTGACCTGTGCGTCAATGATCCTCGGCCCCCTTGTCATGTCTCCGTACTCGGCCGTGTTCGAGATCGAGTAGCGCATGTTCGAAATCCCGCCTTCGTAGATCAAATCCACGATCAGCTTGATCTCGTGCAAGCACTCGAAGTAAGCCATTTCCGGAGGATACCCTGCCTTGGTGAGCGTCTCGAACCCAGCCTGAATGAGCGAGCTAAGGCCTCCGCACAGCACGGCCTGTTCGCCGAACAAGTCGGTCTCCGTCTCGTCCTTAAACGTCGTCTTAAGAATACCGCTCCGGCCGGATCCCAAGGCGCATGCATAGGCCAGCGCCACCTCGAGCGTATCGCTTGCGGGGTCCGCATGGACGGCTACGAGGCTCGGCACCCCTCGACCGGCCTGGAACTCGCGCCGAAGCAAGTGCCCCGGCGCCTTGGGTGCGACCATAAAGACGTTGAGCCCTTCTGCGGGCTTGATGTAACCGTAATGGATGTTAAACCCGTGGGCAAAGGCAAGGTAAGCGCCTTGTTTGATGTTCGGCGCGATGTCCTGATCGTAGATTTGAGACATGCGTTCGTCGGGGGTTAAGAGCATGATAACATCGGCCCTCTTGGCAAGCTCAGAGGCGGCCACAACCTCAAAACCGGCTTCGATCGCCTTTGGCCTGGATTGAGAGTTCTCGGGTAATCCTACGAGAACGCGGACGCCAGAATCCTTTAGATTCAGCGCATGTGCGTGCCCTTGGGAACCGAACCCAACGATCCCAACGGTCTTGTCCTGAATACGCCCCAATTCGGCATCCTTGTCGTAGTACGCCTGCATCGTTTTGCTCCTTTTTTATTTCTTTCATCATCCATTTCTATCAAAGCTCCACCAAAGCACCGAGTCAAAGGCTTTCTAGCCCCGTCAAAGAAGAGCGGCCCTGCACAAACGCGGGGCACGATTGTCCCACCTGTGCATCTTTACTCTTCAGTCGCCCAACTTCGCAGCGTTAGCCCTTTTGTGCCCTGGCCATGGCGATCTTGCCCGTCCTTGCGATCTCTTTTACACCCAACGGCCGGATAAGATCCAAGAAAGCCTGAATTTTCTCATCGTCGCCCGTGACCTCGATCGTCAAGCTCTTCTGGGCGGCATCCACGATCCTCCCCCGGAAGATCTCTGAAAGGCGCATCGCCTCGGCCCTGGCATCCCCCTCGGCATGCACCTTTACAAGCACCATCTCCCTGCTCACGTAGGCGAGCTCTGTCAAGTCGGTCACCTTGATCACGGGAATCAGTTTTCTTAGGTGCTTGATGATCTGCTCGATGATCTGCTCATCCCCAGAAGTAGCGATCGTCATGTTGGAGACCTCCGGGTCGAGCGTTTCGGCCACGCAAAGGCTCTCGATGTTGAACCCTCTGCCTGAGAACAACCCGGAAATTCTAGACAGTACGCCAAACTCGTTGTTCACGAGGATACTGAGAATCCTCCTTGGTGTTTTGTTGTGCCCGTTTGCAGCGCCCATAAAACCCCTCCTTATACCAGCAGCATGTCGCCGATGCTCCCACCGGGAGGCACCATCGGGTAGACGTTGTCCTCCTCGGCCACTCGAAACTCGATGAGGACGGGCCCTTTGTGGGCAAGCGCCTCTTTTAGAATCGGAACGACATCCTCAGGGGCGGCGCTGCTGAAACCCTTCGCGCCGTAAGCCTCGGCAAGCTTGACGAAATCGGGAACCATCGCCATGCAAGAAGACGCGTACCTGCTTCGGTAGAACAGCTCTTGCCATTGCCTGACCATGCCAAGGAAGCTGTTGTTCAGGATGACGACCTTCACGTCGATTCCGTACTGAACGGCCGTCATTAGCTCTTGGATGTTCATCTGGATGCTCCCGTCCCCGCTGATGGCAATGACAGTCTCGTTCGGCCGGGCAATCTTGGCCCCCAAGGCGGCAGGAAATCCGAATCCCATCGTCCCCAAGCCTCCGGACGTCAAGAGGGTGCGAGGCTTGTCAAACTTGAAGAATTGGGCTACCCACATCTGGTGCTGGCCGACGTCCGTGGCCACGACGGCATCGCCGCCTGTAAGGTCGTAGAGCGTCTCGATGACGTACTGAGACCGAATTCGGCTTCCGTTCCTGTCGTAATCGAGCGCATGCAATGCCTTCCAGTTTTCGATCCGGCCCCGCCAATGCCCGAGATGATCGAAATACTCCTTTGGCGGTTCGTTCCGTCCGAGCTCTTCTAAAAACTGGCCCATCACCGCCCTAGCATCGCCTACGATGGGAATGTCCACGCGGATGCTCTTGGAGATCGAGGTCGGGTCAACGTCGATGTGAACGATCTTTGCCTTCGGGGCGAACGTCTCCAGCTTGCCAGTGACCCTGTCGTCAAAGCGCGGGCCGACGGCGAAGATAAGGTCTGAGTTTTGGATGGCCATGTTGGCCTGGTAAGTCCCGTGCATGCCTAGCATACCGAGGCTCAAAGGGTCGGAGCCAGGAAAGCCGCCCAGCCCCATGAGCGACATCGTTACAGGAACACCAAGCTGCCTTGCAAACTGGGTCAACCGATCGGCGGCGTTGGAGAGGATCACCCCTCCGCCCACGAAGACCACGGGTGCTTTGGCGGTAAAAAGCATCTCCAGCGCCTTCCTGACTTGTCCAACGTGCCCGCATACGGTTGGCCGATAGCTCCTCAGGGCGATCGTTTCGGGGTATTCGAACTCGGCCTCCGAGCTAACGACATCCTTGGGGAGGTCTACCACTACGGGCCCTGGACGGCCGGAGGAGGCGATATAAAAAGCTTCCTTGAGAATCCTCGGGAGATCCTTGATGCTTTTGACGAGATAGTTGTGTTTGGTCACGGGCCTTGTGATTCCGACCGTATCGGCCTCCTGGAACGCATCGTTGCCGATAAGGCTTGTCGGGACCTGCCCTGTCAAGACAACGACCGGGATCGAATCCATGTAGGCCGTTGCCAGCCCTGTCACGGTGTTCGTAGCCCCCGGCCCAGAGGTGACGAGAGCAACGCCCACCCTCCCGGAAGCCCTGGCAAACCCGTCCGCCATGTGAACCGCGCCCTGCTCATGCCTTGCTAAGATGTGGCGAAGCCCTGAATCGTACAAGGCATCATAAATAGGCAGTACCGCTCCGCCAGGGTAGCCGAAAATGACCTCCACCCCCTCCTTGCGAAGCGCCTCTAACACCATCTCTGCCCCTAACTTTATGGCCATACGGCTTCCCCCCTTAAAACACAACCCGTTCTTTACCGGACTGACCCAAGCTCATGAAAGGCCTGAAAAAGCAGGGCTCCGGGTCTTTAGAAAAATATAACGCACAATCTTCACCGGATACAAGCCGACGAAGAATGATTCGGGTTACCTCCTCGGGCTCAAGCACGCTCACCCTGGGCAACCGGCTGAAATCACAAAGGTCGCTCACGCAAGGCTCTTGACCTACTAGCTCTAATAAGTTCTCTTTCAGCCCTACGACCGGTTCGGCCCTCCTAAGGAGAACGCCGCCAGACGGCGTGTAGCCGCTTGCAATGGCGGCCTTCCCGTGAGAGCCTAGCACTACCCATCCTCCTTGATCGTTGGGAAGGAGGGTAGAGAGCGCATCGAGGCGGTTCATCCCGTAGAGCGCTACTTGAGAGGCAGCCTCTTTGAGTCCGTAGGCAAAGGCGTGGGACACCTTGATTCCCATGAGCCTGCCAGGGCCGGTAGCAAGGACAACCTCGTGCAAATCCCGGACACCAACGCCTTCGTGCTCTAGTGCCCGCTTTAGCATCCGCGTAACCCTTCCAAGCGAAGACCCTCGCGCTTCAACGATGAAGACAGGCTCCACTCCGCTTCGAGCTTGAAGGGCTACCCCTAGCGTATCAGAGCAGAAATCAAGCGCTAGCCGAACGCTAGATCTGACCATTCCCCAAGAGTCCGCCCTTAAGGATGCGGGTAATGTCGTTGAAGAACGCGAGCAGCATAAGGGCAAGCAGGATAAATAAGCCTACCTGCTGGGCAATCTCCCTTGCTTTCATGCTTGGCATCCTGCCGGTAATACCCTCTACCGTCAGGAACAGCACGTGCCCTCCATCCAGCACGGGGATGGGGAGTAAGTTGATGACGCCAAGGTTTACGCTGATGACCGCCAGAAAGAACAACGCCGAGGCAAGCCCCGTACGTGCCTGTTCGCCGGCGAGCGCAAAAATCTGGATAGGCCCGGCGATATTTTTGTACGATAACGCCCCCGTGAACATTTTATAGAGCGCCACGAAGGTCAGCTTCACTAGGCGGTAGGTATTCCCTGCCCCATCTTGGAGGGCCTGGAAAAGCCCCTGGCGGACAAAAACCCGGGCTTTTGGGTCCGGGGCAACGCCGATCATCCATGCAGGCTTATTCTCCCCGAACTCGTCTTCACGAGAGCCGAGCCTAGGGACGACAGAGACGTGGATATTCTTGCCACCCCTTAGTATCTCGAGTGTAAGCGGTTTTCCTTTTGAATCATGAACGATACCTAGGAGTTCACCCCAGGATTGCAAGGCTTGGCCGTTTATGCGAAGAATCCGATCGCCTGGCCGAATGCCCGCGGCCAACGCAGGAGTCCCTTCGAGCACCTCACCAACAACCGCGGCAGGCCTTTCGGAACCCCCAAGCCCAAGGCCGACAAACACCAGCAGCGCGAACAGGATGTTGAACAAAGGGCCTCCTAAGACGACGAGCAGCCTATGGAACACGGGCCTTTGCGCAAACGAACGGCTTAGTAGCTCAGGGGAAACCTCTTCTTGATCACTTTCTCCGACGAGCTTTACAAAACCGCCCAAGGGCACGAGCGCAACCGCATACAGGGTTTGGCCTAGCTTTTTCTTCAGGAGCATTGGGCCGAACCCCAGACAAAAAGTTTCCACGCCGATTCCTAGAGCCCTAGCCATGAGAAAATGGCCAAACTCGTGCACAAGAATCAGCACGCCTACCATAGCAATGGCGGCAGCAATCCAAAGCACGCTCAAAACGACCCTCCTTACGTCAGTCCTGGTTTAGAAGAGTGCATGCGGCATCTTTCGTCACCCCAAGGAACGCAAGCGTGGACGAAAGGTCTGAAAGGCCGGGTGCCGCCTCATCCTGGCTAGAGGCCGCAAACTCCTCTAATAACGGAACGATACGCCAAAATGGCAAGTTTCCATGAAGAAACGCTTCAACCAACACCTCGTTGGCCGCAACGAGCCGGACAACGCTCGCACGGGAGGCCGAAAACGCCTCCCGTGCGAGCTTAAGCGCAGGAAATCGCGCGTCGTCCGCCATGAAAAACGTAAACTCCCTACCAAAAGGACGAAAAGAACGGAGAGGAGTCGGGGGCACCCACGGAAAAAACATGGCTTGGGCGATCGGGATGCGCATATCCGGCTCCGAAACGATCCATATGTGCTGACCATCGTTCAACTCTAGAATTCCGTGCACCAACCCTTGAGGGTGGATCCACACCTCGAGCTTTTCCATGGGGATATCGAACAGCAAGCAGGCTTCGATCAGCTCAAAACCCTTGTTCATGAGCGTGGCCGAATCCACCGTGATCTTGGAACCCATGCTCCATACGGGATGCTTAAGAACCTCCTCTCTGGAGACATGCTTGAGGGCCTCTTCGGGAAGCGTCCAAAAAGGACCGCCGGAGGAGGTAAGGATCACCTTGCGTACCTCTTTGCGGCTTTGAACGCCCCTCAACGCTCGCTCCACGGCCGCGTGCTCGCTGTCCATCGGAAAAATCCTCGCACCCGAACCCTTCGCCGCCTTCTTGAGCAACGGCCCCAGCACGAGCATGGCTTCCTTGTTGGCCAGCCCAACGTCAATGCCCCGCTCCAGGGCCGCAAGGGTGGGCTTGAGCGCGTCCGTACCCGAGACGCAGGCCAAAACAAGGTCGAGCGCCTCCGGCGAAAGCGTATCGAGCAGGGCCTGTTCGTCCTCGAGGATGGTTACGCTCGTCTTCGCCAAGGTTTTCCTCAAAAACCCCCTGGCACTAGGGTCCGCCAAAAACACCCACTCGGGCTCGAACGCCTCTGCCAAAGAGGCGAGCCGCTCCCAGCTCTTGCATGCACTTATGCCTACAAGCTCAAAGCCCTCGCGGTAGGACTGAAATACATCCAGGGCCTGCGCGCCGACAGAGCCCGTCGCGCCGAGGATTGCCAAACGTTTGGGCTTCTTTGAGGTCCTCATAGCCCGATTCTTCGCAACATTAAGAGCGCCCAGGAGCTGAACACAAGGCTGTCTACGCGGTCTAAGACCCCCCCGTGTCCGGGCAGGCTCCGGCCAAAATCCTTGATTCCGAGCGCCCTTTTAAGGAACGACTCGAACAGGTCTCCTAGCGCGCCCAATACCCCAAGCGCTGCGCCCAAAAAAGGCCAAACCGCCCATGGCACGCCCCCTTCGACAAGCCCAGCCCAGGCCGCAAGCCAAGAGGCCAGCGCGGAGGAACAAACTCCCCCCAAA
The DNA here is from genome assembly GCA_011620345.1 of Nitrospirota bacterium. Lineage (GTDB taxonomy): Bacteria > UBA2233 > UBA2233 > UBA2233 > UBA2233 > UBA2233. The sequence continues at coordinate 15,375 of WOZJ01000014.1, read as the reverse complement.
AAACCCTCGAGCGTCTTGGAGGGGCTCATGGCAAATACTCTGTGCCTACCAAAGAGGCTGCCGAATACAAAGCCCCCCACATCCGCCATCCACACGACAAAGAGCAAATAAACGAGCCAGCCTAACCCTCCGTCTGTTCTCAGGAGCATCCCCAGAGCAATGAATGGAAGGCTCGCATAAACGAACCCTGTCGTCTCGAGCGAGAGCCTCACAAGCAAGCGGCTCGGGTCCTCGCGCTTTAAAGGGTAAAAAAGCCACAAGCAGGTAAGCGACAGGCCGTAGGCGACAAGGAATGTTTCGGCTTCAAAAGTCGCGCTCGTAAGAACGAGTAACCCGACAAGGATGCCTAGCCCAACCCTACGACCCAGACCTGCCGCTTGAAAAAACTCGAGCGCGCCCAAAAAAGAAAAGGCCGCAATCAACGCGCAAGCCGCAGCCTCTCTTCCGGCCCAAAGGGCCCAGACGAGGCAAATGGCCCCGACGATCCCCGTCAAAAGGCGAGCCACAAGAGGCACGCCGGCTCGAGGCATCTCCAAGGGTTTTGGCCGTCTTATCGGGAAAGGCTTAGCCATGCATGGTTGTTCCAAATTTTAGGAAAGCCTTCCTCAAGCGAACGAAAAGGGGCGCTTGGACACCCGGCCGAACCTACGCTCTCTCCCAACATAATCCTCTAATGCGCTTAAGTAATGCTCTTTTGTGAACGCGGGCCAAAGCTCTTGGCTGAAATACAACTCGCTGTACGCCGCCTGCCAAAGCATAAAATTGCTCAACCGGCACTCGCCACCTGTCCGGATCAACAGGTCCGGGTCTGGGATGACAGCGCTCTGAAGCATCGAGCCGAACCGCTCCTCCGTAAGCGCTTCGGGCAAAAGCTCCCCTTTGGCCGCAAGCTCGGCCGCCTTGCGGGCGGCTTCAAGGATTTCCCACCTGCCCCCGTAGTCTAACGCAACGGCCAAAGTGAGCTTTTGGTTCTTAGATGTGTCCGATTCAAGCCGTTCGATAGCTTGCAAGTCCTTTGGGTTCAGCGTCCGTTTGTTCCCGATGCACAAGAAACGCACACCGAGGGATTGAATTTTCGGCGTATAGACCCGCACGGTCGACCGGGCGATCCGGAACAGCCCCTTGACTTCCTTTGTTGGCCTTTGCCAGTTCTCGGTCGAAAAGGCAAACACGCTTAGATAGGGAATGCCGGCTTCCAGCGTCGCCTCGAGGATGTCCCAAAGGCGCCTTACACCCATCTTGTGACCGTAGAGCCTTGATTTGCCCAAATTCTGGGCATAGCGGCCGTTTCCGTCCATGATAATGGCTACATGCCTAGGAAGCTCCCCGCTACCCCACACCCTGGACACCAAACACGCTCCCAGCCCCCGTATTTTCCTTAAGGTTATCATTATACCAAGGAACCGGCCATTCCCGAATACCGGAATACGGCCTGTCTCGGGGCTAGCACCCACGGGCAACCAAATTTCTATGGACCTTCCCGGACGGGACATGAGCGTATCGGCCGGCTTGCATCAAAAAAATCCATCATTGCAGGTTTATAAATACGTCTATTAAAAAAGAGAATAGCTTTTGCTCACCCCTTGACAAGCGTACAGGTTTTGATCTAATCAAATAGAGCGGAATTAGAAAACCAAGTTCTAGAAAAATTCTTTGCTTCTTTTTTTCTGATGAATGAAATGTTCGGGGAGAATCGAGATGAACTCAAAAGGGCAACGATGCTTGGCTTTGCTCCTCGGGTTTTTGATCCTGCTTTTCCTGCCCTTCAAGGCTAGGGCAGACATCTTCGACATGTACGGCATCGGCTACCGGGCGATGTCCATGGGGAACGCCTACACGGCCGTAGCCGACGACGTCTACGCCGTCTACTACAACCCGGCGGGCTTGGCCCAGCTCAGCGAGCATGAGATGAGCCTGGGCTACATCTACTCGAGCCCTTCTCTAAAAATGAACGGGGGGCCAGGGCCTGCCCAGTCGCGCGGGCCAGACAACCTAAGGGCCCCCGTCATCGCGATGGCCTTCAACCTAGACGAGGCCTTCGAGGGCACGCTTCCCGTGCACAGCCGGTTTGGGCTGATTGTTTCGAGCCCGGACAACTTTCAATCCATCTACCGGATCTACGACCCAGACCCGAGCACGCCGCACTGGTACCGCTACGGAGATTACCTGGATAGAATCCATTTGGTGGCCGGGCTCTCCTTGCAGCCAGAGCGCTGGAAGTGGATTTCTTTTGGGGCGGGCATCCGGTTCATCATCTCTGGCAAGTCCAGGATGCCCGCAATGGCAAGCGAAGGGTTGGGGATCGATCTTGGCCGCTCGCGTTCCTCGGGGGCAAACTTCAACGAGGGAGTCGATACCGAAATCGCACCCATAATAGGCGCCCTCTTGAAGCCAACAAGTAAGCTTAGGCTCGGCTATAGCTTCAGGGGCCAGCTCGAACTGGACGTGGCACCTGTATATGCCCAGGCCGTTACGCACTCCGTCCCGGGCTCGAACCTGATCGACATCCCGATTAACCTGGACATCCCAGGCTTCAACGCCTACTTCGTGCCCCAGCAGCACAATTTTGGCGTGGCCTACGACTGGACGCCAAGACTCTTAACCTCGCTCGATGTCTCCTGGTTCAAGTGGTCTAGCTACCGTAACCCCTACAGGGGCGGCCCTACGCCCAAATGGGACGATACGGTCATCCCAAGGGTCGGGGTTGAGTACAAGCTAACCGATGCGCTCGCACTAAGGGCCGGGTACTTCTACGAGCCCTCGCCCGTACCCAACCAGTACGCCAGGTCTAATTACCTGGATACCGACAGGCACGTCTTTTCTTGGGGGTTAGGCTACAGATTCAACGACCCGTTGGGGGTGATCAAGGTACCTATCACGGTTGATTTGGCCATGCAGTACTGGCATTTGCCAAGCCGCACGATGGACAAGAGCGACCCGAGCTTGAGCGATTACACGATCAAGGGCAACGTCATCACCGTTGCCGGCGGCATTACGCTAAAGTTTTAGAAGGGAGGTAGGAAGATGCACATGCAGCGAGGCTACAAAAGCGCGGCCATCGGGCTTTTTGCCCTGTTTGGCCTTCTTGGTATCCTGAGCAGCCAAGCCTCGGCCAACGTTCAGGAGGTGTTCGGCATGTCTCCCCGGGCGATCGGTATGGGCAACGCCTACTCTGCCGTGGCAGACGATTTCAGCGCGGCATACTACAACCCCGCGGGCTTGGCCCAGATTCGCCACCATCAGCTCTTTTTGGGCTACCTCTACGGACAGCCGCGACTCAAGCAGTACCTGCCAGGCGAAAACGGCAGGATGAGCCTTTTAAACGATGAGGAGTTCGACGCGCCGATCATCGGTCTCACGGTCGACCTCTCAAAAATCATCGACATCGACAGGCGGATCAACTTTGGCGTGTTTTCAGCCATAGGAGACAACCTAAAGGCCGCCTGGCGGATCCACGACTGGGCCCCTGAAAACCCGCGTTTCATCCGCTACGGCGATAACGCCAATCGGATTCACACAGTCGTGGGAACTGGGATCGAGGTGATCAAAAATAAGCTCTTCGCGGGCGCCTCGCTCAACATGTGGCATGACATCGGCATTCCGGAGTTGAACGTACGTACCGACCTCAGGGGCAACATCTACGCAAAAGAGATTGACATCGATGCAAACTGGGAGATCGCCCCGATCGGAGGGGTGCTTTTTGTTCCGATGGATTGGCTTAAGCTCTCCTACACGTATCGGGGCGAAATGCAACAAAAGAACCCTGTGAGGATCAACACGACGGCCGACCTCATCCCAGGGGCATCGCCTGGCATCGAGCTTCCGATTAACCTGAGGTTAATGTTTATCGATTACTACCTGCCCCAGAACCACACGTGGGGGATAGCCATAAGACCAATAGACAAGCTCTTGGTGTCTTTTGATTTAACCTGGTACAAGTGGAGCGATTTCAGCATTCCCTCATGGCATGAAACGCCCGTAAGGAAATGGAAGGACACGTACGTCCCCAGGGTTGGGGCCGAGTACGAGCTTTACAAGAACCTCTTCGTCAGGATGGGCTACTGGCACGAGGAATCGCCCGTTCCCGACCAGGGAGACATCCCGAGCAACTATTTGGACAACGACAAGAACGTGCTCTCCTGGGGGGTTGGTTACGTCCTCGAAGACCTCCATATACCCTTCACGCAGGCCAAGCTCAAATACCCCTTGCTTTTGGACGCGTTCGTCCAGTACCAGATGATGGAGAACCGCAACCAAGAAAAAGACCCAAGCTTGGGCCAGCCATCTTGGAGGGCAGACGGCTACCAGATCGCGGGAGGGGTCGGGCTTACCCTTCAATTTTAGGGCCTGATCGTGTATAACGCTCGATTCTCCCTTTCGATAGCCGGGGCATTGAGCCTCGAAGCGAGGCAAGGTTGACCCGGCTATCGAGGGATGGCGTTCAACGTGAGCAAGCCCTGGGCTGCTACTCAAGCGCCTCGCTTATACACACCAAAAGACGCCATAGATCGGGGTTTAAACAGGGTAGGACCTACAAACACAGGGCGCGTCCTGGAGAACGCGGGATCGCAAGGATCAGGCGCGCTCGATCGGAGGCCGAGCGGCCCCCTGCTTTGCTGCCTTAGGCGGAATTCTAAGCAAATTCTAAGCAGTAGGAAGGCTACATAGCCTTAAGCTCGCTTGGCCTTACCGAAACACCATCATCGGCTCTAAAACCTCAATAACGACCTCGGCCGTTCCTGAACGCTTGAGGCCGATCTGTTTTGCCGCAGCTTCTGAAAGGTCAATGGCTCTACCGGGACAGTTAGGTCCCCTGTCGTTGATCCGTACAACAGCCCACCGGCCTGTTTTCGGCGATCGAACCCTCACGAGCGTCCCAAAGGGAAGCTCGTTATGGGCCGCCGTGAACAATTTGCCGTTGAACACCTCTCCGTTGGCCGTTGCGTTTCCGTGAAACCCTGGACCGTACCAACTGGCTACCCCTCGCTCCTTGGAAACGGGGACCAAAATACGGTGTTGTTGGGGCAATCGATCGGTAGTTTGCCTGCCGGCAAAAAAACAGCCTCCGCCCGTAAGAATCCAAAGGGTGGTGCTAAACAGGCCGAACCATCCAAAAGGTTTGAAGGCAAGGCTTTGAGCGAACATGCTAAGCCGGTTCATCCCATGGCGATGTTCCCTCCTTTTCTTCTTGCTGGGCTGGAAGTGTCGCTGTTTCCTCTGATTCTTCCCGGGCCTTGGTTTTTGAGAGCCGCCTTAGCCTTTCTTCGAGAACTGCGGCTTTGTACCAATACACCAACCCTATGAGCCCGTCAACGAAAAGCCCCACAAGAAACGCAACCAAGAAAAGAGCATACACGGGGGCCGAGAAAGGGGTAACTCGTACAAACCCTAAATCGTAATAGAGCTGGAGCCGCGCCGAAAGAACCGCTGCATTCTGAAAGCAGAAGACGACCAGCGCAAGAAATATTAAAAATATAAGCGCAACTCGAACAACCCTAAATGGCATCGTGCTCATAGGAGCGCTTGGCGTATCTTTCGGAGGCTGTCTTTTAACGCCTCGGAAATCACCTTGGTTCCGAAGAAAACAGGCATGAAGTTTGTGTCACCGTTCCATCTGGGCACCATATGCACGTGGAGGTGGTCTTCGATGCCGGCCCCGGCTGCCTTTCCAAGGTTCATTCCGACGTTGATCCCGTCTGGCTTGTAGGAGCCCCTCAGCACGCCCTCCAGCTTTGCGACCCACTCCGCCAGCTCGCCCCTTTCGGCTTCTCCAAGCTCCTGAACCCGGCTAAGGTGACGATTGGGAACGATGAGGATATGTCCTGGGTTGTAAGGATAAAGGTTGAGCATCGCAAAGCTAACCTTTCCGCGGCCAACAACGAGATGGCTCTCGTCGTCCCCTTGAAAGGCGGAACAAAAGATGCATCCGCCTTCATTTCTCTTATGAATGTCCTCTACGTAGGCCCCGCGCCAAGGCGAAAAAAGAGGCTCCATCGCGCAACTTCCCGGTTGTGGCCTTTCCGATACTCGATCCTACACTTTTTCCACGAGAACTTGCAAGTCAAGAAAGAAAGGATGGAGCACTTTGCAAGCGCGGTCTGGAAAAACCAGGCGGCCAAGCCTAGCGTAGCTGGACAAGGATGTCCCATCTATCGGGCGCGGTGAAGCGGGCGTGCTCCTAAAGCCTTTTCTGCAGAAGACGGTGTCCTGCCCAGCAATACAGCAAAATGCCTATGGTCGGGGATAATCACGCCCTAAAATCAACAGCCGGGGCTAGAAAGCCCCGGCTGTGGTGGGGAATATACTCCAGGACGCTAGCCATTGCCTCAAAGGACTTGGGCCTACTCTTTGAGGCTAAGCGCGATCCTTCTTTCCGCCTTGCTCACGTTCAAAACGCTCACCTCGAGTTCCTGGCCTAACTGGAAAGCCTTTCGTAAGTCCTGAGCAAGATCCTCTGGAATCTGGGAGACGTGCAAGAGGCCCTCGACGTTCGGCTCAAGCTCGACAAAAAGGCCGAAATCAGTTATCGAGGAAACTTTCCCCGTGACTCTCTGTCCCGTTTGGTAGCCGACTTCCACCCCTTCCCATGGGTCAGAGCTGAGCTGCTTGACTCCCAACGAAAGGCGCTCGTTGCCCTTATCGATCTTGAGGACGACCGCCTCAACCTCATCGCCCCTTTGATAAAGCTCGTGCGGCGGGCGGGGTTTGCTCGACCAGGTCAGGTCCGAGATGTGGACGAGCCCCTTGATGCCTTCTTCAAGCTCAACAAAGATGCCGTAATCAGTCACGTTGTTGACCGTACCCTTCGCCCTTGAGCCTTCTGGGTACCGATCTTCGAGCGTATCCCAGGGGTTGGGCATCGTCTGCTTAAGCCCAAGAGAAATCCGCTGACGTTCTGGGTCGATGGAGAGGACGACGGCATCGACCTCATCGCCTACACTCGCCACCTTTGAGGGATGCTTAATTTTCTTGGTCCAGGACATCTCAGAGATATGAATTAACCCCTCGATCCCCTCTTCTAGTTTCATAAACGCGCCGTAGTCCGTGATGCTGACGATCTTGCCACGGACACGGCCCCCGACGGGGTACTTCTCGAGAATGCTCTCCCAAGGGTCAGAGCTCAACTGCTTGATGCCCAAAGAGACGCGCTCTGTCTCTTTATCGAAATTGAGGACCCTTACCTCAATCTTCTCGCCCACGTTGTACAGGCTCCTTAGGTTGGACACCCTACCCCAGGAAACGTCCGTGATATGGACGAGCCCATCGATACCGCCCAAGTCGACAAATACGCCGTAGTCCGTCACGTTCTTGACGATCCCTTCAAGCATGACCCCAGGAACGAGCCTGTCGATCGTGTCTTTGCGCATCCTGAGCCGCTCTTCCTCGAGAAGCGCCTTCCTTGAAACGACGATGTTGGCCGTCTGCGGGGTAACCTTGAGCACCTTGATGTCGTAAGTATTCCCGACGTAGATGTCGAAGTCCGATGTAGGCCGGATATCAACCTGGGAGCCTGGCAAAAAGGCCTTTAGTCCTTGGATGTCGACGCTCAAGCCCCCTTTTACCTTCTGGATCACCCGGCCTTTGATAGGACTTCCCTCTTCGGCGGCGCGGACGATATCATCCCAGACTTTGACCAACTGAGCTTTGTCTCTGGAGATGGCCACCTGGCCCGTCTCGTTGTCAAAGTATTCGATGTACACATCCACGCGATCGCCCGGCTTGAGGCTCCCCTGGCCCGCTTCATCCAAAAACTGCGAAATGGGCAATCTGCCCTCAGACTTGTAGCCAACATCGATAATGACGTCGTTCTCGGTGATGTCAACCACCTTGCCCGTTACCACACTTCCAACCCGGATCTCGTTTGTCCCAAGGCTCTGCTCAAACAACGAAGCAAAATCCTCATTTCCCGAGGTCTCCAGGGCGGAGGGGTCTTGCGCGTCTACCCTCTGCCGGGATTCCATGGCCATGCACATTCCTCCAGTGGCGTTGTGCGTCGGTTGTGTTTGCGCTAGCTCCCGCGTTGGGAGCCAAAACGCTCCTGAACCTTGCGGTACAGGAGTTCCTCGACCTGCTCGAGGCTCATCGTGGTGGTATCGACGACAACCCCCCCCTCTGGAACCCTAAGAGGGGATGCCTCGCGTTCCATATCCTGCTGATCCCTCACCTGCATGCGCTCTAGGATCGAAAGCTCCGGTTCTTGCGCGCCCTTTCGGGCCAAGTCTTTGCAACGTCTCCGCGCCCTTTCCTGAAGGTTCGCGGTCAAGAAGAATTTCGGTGAGGCATTCGGAAAGACGACCGATCCCGCGTCCCGGCCTACCGCTACGATACGAGCATGCCCTTGGGCGAGGCCCCGCTGGACTTTGAGCGCCACCCCCCGAACGGCCGGGTCTCTAGCCAGCAAAGAAGCCCGCATCGCCACCTCTTCGGAATCAAGGGCATCTCCCCATGCTTGAAGCGGCGACTCTCGAAACGCCTGCTCAAGCTTTTTCTGGACCTCATCGGGCCGTTGGTGGAACATTTCTGGCTCCCACCCGCAAGATGAGGCAAGGAAGGCCAACAGCCTGTATACGAAGCCCGTCTCCAAAAAAAAGGCCCCGAGGCGCTCCGCCAACAACCTTCCAGCCGTGGTCTTCCCCGCGCCTGCTGGCCCATCCACCGTAACGATGAGCACACCTTCCAAACCCATTGAAAACTACTATGTTATCCTATTTTTGCAAATTTTTCCAGATCTTGCCAAAATCCAGGGTAAGAAATCTCGACACACTCCGGCCTGCCGATATGGAGCCCATCGGACGTCACACTTCCTAGGATGGCAAAGGCCATGGCAATGCGGTGGTCCAAGAAGCTGTCCACCAGCCCAAAGCCCACCTTAGGAGTTCCATGAATGACGAGCCCGTCTTCGAGCTCTTCCACCTCGACCCCAAGCCCTTGCAAGCCGGTCGCCATGGCCCTGAGCCGGTCTGATTCCTTGACTCTCAGCTCCTTCGCCCCTAGGATACGCGTCCTTCCTTGAGCAAGAGCGGCGGCAACGCAGAGCGCGGGAACTTCGTCAATCAGGCTTGGCAGCTCATTTTCTGACACATCTACCCCCTTGAGCGGGGAGTGCCATACGCGGATATCCCCCCTAGGCTCCTCATCCTCGCCCCCTTCGTCATACACGTGCACTTCGATGCGTGCCCCCATACGCTCGAGCACCCGAAGAAGGCCAGTCCTTAAGGGGTTTAGGCCGACGTCTTCGATCAAAAGGTCGGACCCTTCCTTAAGCAGGGCACCCACAAGGAAGAAGGCCGCCGAAGAGAAATCCCCCGGGACCGAGAGCATGAACGGCCCTACAGCCTCCCTTGGGCCATCCAAGGTAAGCCATCCATCCGCTTCGCCAAGCTCCACGCCTTGACGTCTCAGGAGCCTTTCGGTGTGGTCTCTCGTTTTGATGGGCTCTTTTAGGCGAGTTTGCCCGTGGGCACGAAGCCCGGCCAACAAGACGGCGGACTTGACTTGAGCGGAAGCTTGGGAAAGCGTATATTCGATGCCCTTGAGCGCCCCTCCAGCGATCACAAGCGGGCCAAGGCGGGCGTTTCCACGGCCGAGGATGTTCGCCCCCATTCTCCTTAAGGGCTCGATCACGCGCGCCATGGGCCTGGAACGTAACGAGGCATCTCCCGTGAGCACGGTAAGAAAGGGACAAGCGGCCGCTATCCCGGCTCCAAGGCGCATGGAGGTCCCCGAGTTTCCCAGGTTCACGACGTCTTCCGGCTCGCGCAACCCGGCAAACCCCTCGCCGAAGACCTCTAGCACGCCGGAGAGCCTGCGAACCTTTACGCCAAGCATACGAACGAACCCGAGAGTACTCTTCACGTCCCTTGCGGGAGACAGGCCCGCAATTTTTGATTTCCCTTGAGCGATTGCAGCGAGCATAAGGGCCCTGTGGGATACGGACTTATCTCCAGGCATACGGATGGAGCCACGGAACGGCCACCTAGACGCCACATGACAAGCCTTCATGGCCTTTCCTCCCTAGGGTTTGCAGGGGTGAGCGAGCGCGCAAGGGACTCAAGTGACCCATCCAAGAGGGATTCCTTGGCTTCGTGGATCTTCGAAAGGAAGGCATCCAGCGCCTCGAGCGTAAAATCACGATTTTCGATCATGAGCTCACTCCAGATGTTTGGGTCTGAATGGGCAATCCTGAGCATCCCCTGGAGTCCGCTGCCTTCTGCCTTTGACGCGCCCTCTGGGCCTGGCCATTCTTCAGCAATGGTACGTTTTAAAATAAAAGAAAGAACGTGCGGCAAATGGCTGATCCATGCCACAACACGGTCATGAGTGACGGGCTCGAGTCTATGGACTACGCCCCCCAACGCCCGCCAGAACGCCGTGAGCCTTGCATAGGCCTCGCCTTCGCTGAAGGAGCATCCCGTAAGGAATACGGGGTACCCAACGAACAGGTCCGGCATGGAGGCGGCATACCCTCGAACTTCTCGCCCGGACATCGGGTGTGAGCCGACGTAAGCTCGCGCCAAGCTTCCCCCGAGCTGTTCAACCAAAGCCACGACCCTCCGCTTTAGGCCCGTTACGTCTGTAATCCAAACGCCTTCCAGCACAGCCCCATCTAAGGCCTCAAGGGCCTCAAGGATGCCCTTGAGGCCCGTAGCCAGCACGATAAGACTTCCTTTTTCAAGCCTCCCAGGAAGGGCGGGATAGGCCCTCGTGATGGCCCTATCCCCGAGCGCCGCTTGGAGCGTAGCCTCGGCCGGATCCACGCCGATCACCTCAAGCCCCGGGAAACGGTGCCTCAACCCTTTTGCCACAGACCCGCCTATGAGGCCAAGCCCAACAACGACCACGCTCTTGTACGGAGGGCAGGCTTTTCCCATCTCAGGCTTTGGGGTAGGACCCGAGCACTTTGAACCAAAGCGCCTCGGAGCGAACTTCCGTGATTGCTTTTTCAACATCGGGATCGAGCGCATGGCCGGCGAAATCGAGAAAGAACACGTAGCTGAAGGGCCCAGACCTGCTAGGTCTGGATTCTATCTTGCTGAGGTTGATTCCGCAGTTAGAGAACGGCGCAAGCATGCGAAAGAGCGCACCCGGCTCGTCCTTGATTTTGACGAGGGCGGAAGTCTTGTCGTTCCCCGTTTGCGGCGCCGGCCTCATGGCAAGAACAAAGAATCGGGTCTGATTGAACGGAACGTCCTCGATGTGGTCTTCGATCACCTTCAGGCCATAAAGCTGGGCTGCGAGCTTCGAAGCTACGGCCGCGGCACCTTGGCGTTTCTGCACAAGCATGGAGGCCTTCGCCGTGCTTTCCGTAGAGAACAAGGAGGCTCCAGGAAGGCGCTTGAGAAGCCATTGCCTGCATTGTCCGAGCGCTTGAGGATGCGAGTAAACCTCCCGAATTGAGTCTAGGTGTGTATCATTGCCAAGAAGCGCAAGTTCAACGGGAAGGATCCTCTCTTCGACGACACACGCCTTCATGTCGACAAGCCTATCGAGCGTGGCCGTAACACCCCCTTCGATGGAGCTCTCGACGGGCACAACTCCGACATCCACCCTTAGGTGCTCTACGGCCTCGAAAACCTCCTCGATCGTCCCCATCGGCTCGTACACGCCAGAAGGCCCGAACCTCTCGAGGCTGGCTTTGTGCGAGAAGCTAGCCAGAGGCCCCAAGAAAGCCACGCGAAGAGGCTCCTCTAGGCTTCGGCAAACCCTTACAATCTCGCGAAACACCCCATCTATAGCCTCGTTCGAGAAAGGTCCCTGGTTGAGACCCTTGAGCCTTTCAAGGAGCGCTTTTTCTCGGTTTGAGTCGTACAAAGGGAGGCTTAAGGCCTTTTTGATGTCCCTGGCCTTCAGCGCCAGCTCCCCTCTTTTTGAAAGGAGCGAGAGGATACTAGTATCTATCCGATCTATCTCTTCCCTGACCAAAGCCAGGTTGGATTCGGCATTAACGTCCCCGTGTTGCATGCTGTCCCATCGTAAAATACTTTTCCTGGCGCTTCAAAAGCCTTTCTTGGGTAGGCTGCATGATGAGGGCAGCGAGCTCTGCCTCGATCGCATCCTTTAGAAGAGCGAGCGCGCGCTCCTTGTCCCAGTGGGCGCCGCCTTCCGGTTCGGGAATAACGGCATCCACGAGCCCAAGCGTCGTCAAATCCTTGGACGTCAGCTTCAGAAGGCCGGCCGCCTTGTGGGCGTTCTCTCTGCTTGCCTCTCGAAAGAGGATGGAAGCGCACCCTTCGGGCGAGATTACGCTGAATACGGCGAATTCCTGCATAAGAAGACGGTCGGCCACGGCAAGCGCAAGCGCCCCGCCGGAGCCCCCCTCGCCGATGATGACACTAAGCGTGGGCACTGGCACGCTAAGCAGCGCTTCGAGCGTGCTCGCGATGGCCTCGGCCTGGCCGCGCTCCTCGGCCTCTACCCCGGGAAACGCACCCGGCGTATCCACGAAGCTCACGATCGGCAGGGCGAACCGTTCGGCCATACGGACAAGACGCTGTGCCTTCCGAAAGCCCTCTGGCATGGACATGCCAAAATTGGCGGCGATCTTTTCGGTCGTTGTCCGCCCCTTCTTCTGCCCCAGAATGGCCACGCTCGTAGACCCGATTTCGCCAAAACCGGCAAAAATGGCCTGATCGTCCCCAAAGCGGCGATCCCCGTGGATCTCTTCGATATGCCGAAAGATGCCCGAGATATACTCTTGCGCGTAAGGCCTGAGAGGATGACGGGCAAGCTGGACGACCTCCATCGGGCTCAATCTTGCGGTCAAACGCCTGCGGATACGGACAAGCTTGCGCTCGAGCCTGCCCAACTCACTCGCAAGTTTTGTATCCGGTATGGCCCTCAGCTCTTGAATCTTCTCGAGCAGCAAAACAGCCGGCTTCTCAAAGCCAAGGTGCATCACGCTCAACCCTCCAAAAAATGGCGAACACGCTCGCGAGCATCGGGCAGGGGCTCTTTGGCATTCACCCATACGATACCCGGAATTTTATGCCGCAAAAAGGTCATTTGCTTCTTTGCCAGCCTAAGGTGAGCAAGCACCATAGCCTCGATGAGCCAAACAAGCGGGCGTTCGCCTTGTACGACCGAGAGGGCTTCGGGATAACCGGTCGTAAGACAAAAAGGAGGGAACCGATGGAACCCTTGCTCCTTGAGCCTTTTTACCTCTTCGAGAAGCCCTTCCTTCAGCATCCCTTCCGCCCTTGTCCTCAGGCGTCTCGTCAGCCATTCTTTGTCCGGACGAAGCCCGAGAATAAGACATGCAGGCTCTTTGGCATCCTGCGGGTCCTGCCCTTTGAAAGCAGCAGCGAACGCCCCGCCGGAAACCAATACGGCCTCAAGCGAGCGAACGATCCTGTAGCGGTCGTTGGGATGCACGCTCAAGGCCCTTTCAGCGTTGAGCCGGCGTAACTGTTCGTAGGCAAACCCTTGGCCAAGCAGGCCGATCTCTGTCTCGAGCCGTCGCCTTAGCGCAGGCTTCGGCGGAGGGTAATGCCGGCATAGGTCTATACCATCGAGAAACGCCTTCAAATAAAACCCACTGCCGCCCACAAGCCATGCCGGCCCTCTTTGGGGGAGGGCTCGCAGGGCATCCCTAGCTTGCGCGGCGAACTCGCCAGCAGAAAACAGGCGTGTTGGCTGCAGGATATCGAGCATCCAGTGCCGGATGGCGTTTCGCTGGGTGCGCGAGGGCTTGGCCGTCCCGATGTCCATCTCAAGGAAGACCTGCCTGGAATCGCAACTGATAACCTCGCCGCCAAACCGTAACGCAAGCTCGATGCCGAGCGCGGTCTTTCCGGCCCCCGTCGGGCCGACAACTGCGATCCTCTTCAAACCTCGATGCTCTTTGTCTTATGCTTGCCAAGAAGCTCTTCGATACGCGCCTGCTCCGCTTCAAGCCCAGACCCGCCTAGAAGCGCCCTGCAGAGCTTCTTGGAGCGCTCTACGGCAGGCTGATCGAAGGGGTTTACCCCAAGCAAGGTGCCCATATAGATGACCGTCGCCTCCATCGTCCAGAAGAATACCCCCAGGTCTTCCAGGGTTGACTCCTCCAGGCCCATCCAGCTCGCTGGCTTTCCTTTGGAAGCGAGCGAAAGATAGCTCGATTGCCAAAGCGCCTCCCATGCCTCCTGAAGCCGCTTTCCTTTCAGGAAAGAAAAAGAACGGAACTCCTCTGGCACCCACTGCAACGCCTCTCCCCTTGGGCTCCGCGGCAACAGGCTAAAAAACGTAAAGATCTTGTCGTCCGGTCCATCCTCAAGCAGCTGAAGGATGGAGTGCTGATCGGATGGCCCCTTAACGGCCAACGGCGTAACGCCCAAACCCTCTTTGCCCAAGGACTCGGAGACAAGCTGCCTCAACCAAAGCATCGGGCCTTCGAGGGCATCACCATAGGCAAACATCACCCATATGGACTTGCTCAAACGGCTCAACCCCTGGTAAACCCCGGAACCCAAAAGGAACGGGACGTGGGATTCCGCCGAAAGGCTCAGGACGGCCTTCCTGGCGTTGATGGCGCCTTCGAACAGTGGGGCCGCATCCAAGCCAAGCAGCCCCAAGAACACGACGGCCATGTGCGAGCCAAGGATAGAAAAACGGCCTCCGATCTCGTTGGGGATGACAAACGTCCTTGCCCCTATGCCCTTTGCGAAGGAAAGGAGCGCGGAAGATTCAGGGTCTGTAACAAACAAGAAATGGTCCTTTATGTAGGCTTCCCCGTGCGCTTGCCGAAGCGGCTCGAGGAAAGAGAGAAGTCCGAGCAGCGTCTCGAGCGTCGTTCCAGATTTGCTGATGACGACAAACCGGGTACGCTCGAGGTTTGCCTCTTGAAGGATGCCTGAAATGTCCTCTTCGGTTGGCATTTCCACGATTCGTACGCGTTTCTTGATGGCTGGCACCAGCCCCCCATGCCCGTAGGGAAGGTGGCCGAACAAAAAACTGTGGATGGCCGCGAGCCCCAAAGAAGACCCTCCGATCCCGACAATCACCACCTCTTCGGTCTCGCCTGCCAGGCCTTTGAGTGCTTCTTGGATGGCAAGGGTATCTTGGAGCATTTTCTCCGGCATGTCGAGCTGAGGGTATTCATTGCCCCTAAGGCTTGCCAGAAAGCTCTCATAGCGGGCGCGGTAGGAATCCAGGAGGACCTTGGGAACCTCTTGTTCTTTTTCGATGCCGAGCAAAAAAGGGTAGGAAAACCGAACTCCCATCCTTTCCTCCTTGTTGGAATGTTTCGCCGAACCCTCACACCTCTAGCAGCAAGTCCGCAATCAAAAAAGGAAGGGCTCGGCAAGACGAAAATACTTTATGCACCACCGCTTGCGTTGGCTGCCGTTCCATCAGACTTATTCATTCTTGCTCACGCATGAACGAAGCTGACTTCCT
>WOZJ01000052.1 GCA_011620345.1 Nitrospirota bacterium | reverse complement strand
GCCCCGAGCGCTGCCGTGAGCTGGGGCTCATCGGGGATGAGGATTTCTTCCTGGAAGCTCCTGGAAAGGGCGTTTCCGGCCTGAGAGAGCCTGGCCATACCGCCCGTGAAAACGAGCGGGAAAGCGAGCCTTAGCCTCGATGCCAGGTTTTTTGCCTTCGTCGCCATCTGCCAAAAAAGCCCCGCCACGATGGCCGGTAGCGGCACTTCGCCGGAAAGGAGCGAGACAACCTCGGACTGGGCGAACACGGCACAGGTTGTGTTCAAGGGGTATGGCTCGGCGTCTGCGAGCTTGGGCAGCTGCTCAAAAGAAATGCCCAGGCTATGAAGCGTGAACTCCAAAAACCTGCCCGTGCCCGCGGCGCACTTGTCGTTCATGACGAAGTCTTGAACTTCTCCCCGCTCGTTCAGCGCGATTGCCTTGCTATCTTGCCCGCCGATATCCAGGATGCTCCGCGCCCTAGGGAAGAGAAAGCTTACTCCTTTAGCCTGTGCGGTGATTTCGCTGATGCAGGCGCTTGCAGGCAAGAAGGCCTTTCGCCCGTAGCCCGTGGCCACGATGCGCAAGATGGCCTCGGGTACGATCGAAGAGCGGTTGCAGGCGGCCTCGAGCGCTTTTTTGGCCGCCTTAGAAGGGCTTGGGGCCGTAGGAAGAACGGCCCCGCCGAGCGGTTTTTCGGAAATCAAGTAAGCCTTCGTCGTGGTCGAGCCTATGTCCAGCCCGGCAACGATCATTTACCGATCATCTCCAAAAACGCTTGGACGCGCGTCGAGAGCTGGCCCGCATCCTCGTCGCTGAAATCGCTCTCTATCGAAAGGAGGGGGATGCCCGCCTCCCTTAGCGCTTTCTGGACCCCCGGAAACTCCAGCTGGTAGGTTTGACAAAACGGCAAAGTGGCGTAGATAACCCCGTCCGCTTTTTGCGACTTGGCCAGGCGAATGATATCTTCGATACGCTCCGGGTTGGGGCTGAAGCAGGCGCAGTGAACCCCTAGGAAGCGGTCTGCGATGCTCTCGATCAAGGCTTCCCGTGTCTTTGCATCCCCTTCAGCGCTAGCTTCTAAGTAGCGGGTTCCGGTACAGGTCTCTTCGGCTACCGCCACCCCTCCGCTCGTTTCGAGGATATGGTGGAGCTTCCAGTCTGGCAATGGCATGGGGGTGCCGGCGATGAGCAGCCTTGGGCTGCCCTTGGGGGCCACCCCTTCGCCGCGCCCCACGCGCGCCTTGAGCTCTTCGTTCAAGGCTTCTACCTGGCTTGCGAACCGCTCGGGGTCGTCAAAAAAGGCGAGCTGTGAAACGAGTAGGCTGTCCTTGCCGCTGATCGGGGCGGGGTCGTTCTGCCTTAGGGCATAGAGCTCTTTCAGGGCGGAACGCTTGCGGTTGACCTTGTGGATGGCGTCTTGTAGGGATTGGACGCTGGGCATTTGGGCGTGGAAACGGGCGCGGATCTCGTCTAGCAACCCCCAAACCTCTGATTGCCAGAGTTCTTCATCTTTTGGGCCTTTTTTCTGCGGCAGCTCCATGACGTAAAGGGGAAGACCATCTGCCATGATCTCCCAGGCCTTCTTTTTGCCATCGCAGGTTGTCTCGCCGACGATCAGGTCGCAGGCTTGCATGTAGGGGCAGATGCGTTCAAGGTAGAACCCGAAGGTAGATTTTATCAGGGGACAAAGGGTCTGGGGCAAAACGGCCTCGGCTGCGGGAACGCTGAAATGAGCGCCGGCGCAGAGCCCCACGGGAATCCCCCCCATGGCGAGGATCAGCTCGTCTGGGACGTAAACGCAATACGTGCCGACGACGAAGCCGCCTTGTTGCTTGTGTGCGACGAGCTCTTCGACCCGAAGGCTGTGGACGCCCGACATGACGGTGTCGAAGTATGCCATCCCTTTAGGCCTGTTGGGCTGGCTTAGGAATATTTCCTCATACACCTTGGGCAAGGGAGAAAGGAAGGCGTCGTGACGCTCCAGATCCATTCCTAAAGATCTCCAAAGCGTATTTTCTTTTGATTCCATCCTCACTCCTCTCGATAGTGTTTTAAGACAATTTGGGCATAACTTATCTAGAAGTGCCCAATACAGCGTACACGCATACGGGCCATGAAGCAAGGCTAGGGGGAAGGAAGCCTAAAGCTTACGAGTTCTTTGTTAACCGTGCCTTTGCTGTCGATTAGGGCGTCCATCAGGATGTCGTCGTGCTCTTTGATAAAGTAGCCGAGCTTTTCGGACCACCAGCGCTCCATCGTGATCGTCGTGTTGGCGGACGTCAAAAACCGGCCCGTATGCGAGCGGAATGTGACCGTGACTTTTGTCGTGGGGAACGTGCCCGCTTTGGTCGTGATTTGCTCTTGTTGGCCAACGGTCACCTCGGCCTCGATCGTGTCGGTAGTAGCCCCCTTGGAAGTGTAGGATTTGGCGAGCGTAATGCCCGTATCCGGAAGATGCAGATAGAAGGTTGTACTGTTTTTGAAGCTATCCTCCGGCCTCAAAGGAAACCTAAACAGCGCAAGCGGCTTGACGTAGTATTTCTCTTCGCCCGAACTCTGCCGTTCTAAATAGCAGCAAAGCGCGTTGTCCACGATCGCGTAGAGGTACTCGCCTCGAAACTTAGGATCGTTCGGCTTCGTAATTTCCCAGGCCAGGCAGTTGTAGGGCGTTGCTTGTTCAAGGGTTTGCGAACCGATCCTTCCTTTCACGTTACGGACGAGGCCCTTGAGCGTGTGAACCTCGAGCCCTTCTCCCGGGACCTGCCAGAGGCTCATCGTGGCGGGCTTATCGCCCGTTGCCTTGACCTCGAACGTAAAGGAGCTGCCCTTGGGGGGGGCTTGGATAGCCCCAAGCTCCTGGCTTTGTGCCAGACCGATAAAGCACGCGAGCGCCAGGCAGATGCTTACGAACGTTTGCCAAGCTCCAAGCCTTATCCTGGACATTTCGTCCTCCTTGAGGGTTATTTTTGGTCTGTACACAGTCTGATGTATGATATCATCAAGCTGTATACAGGTAAAGTTTTGCGAGAGGCCAAGTTGATAGAGGGGCTTGTTTCCAAGGTTTGGGATGTGGCTGTGGTGGGCGGCGGCATCACGGGTGTGGCCGTGGCCAGGGAGGCGGCGCGCGCCGGGCTTTCTGTCGTCCTTTTTGAGCAGCGTGATTTTGCATGCGGGACTTCGTCTCGGAGCTCCAAGATGATCCACGGCGGCCTTCGCTACCTAAAGCAAGCAAAGATCGGGCTCGTCAAAGAGGGGGCCAGAGAGCGCGAGCGGCTGCTTCAAGAAGGGGCGGGGCTCGTAGAGCCTCTCAAGTACCTCTATCTAATCCACGAGGGCGACAAAATGCGTCCTTGGATGTTGTCGTCGGGCCTTAGGCTCTACCAAGCGCTCGCCAAAAGCAAGCGCCCCTTCGGCCGTTTGAACGAGATGGACAGCTGGCTCTCGGCCCCAAACGTCCAGCTAAAAGGGCTAAAGGCGGCCTTTTTCTATTTTGACGGAATTGTGGACGATGCGAGGCTCGTTTACCGTGTCCTTCGGGAGGCCGAACGTTTCGGGGCCATCACTATGAACTATACAAAAGTCGAAGGGCTGCTTCTAAACGCGAAGGGTGAGGTCGCAGGCCTGGCCGTGAGCGACCTTCGCTCGAGCGCGACGCACGAAATCCAGGCAAGGGTGGTTGTCAACGCCGCGGGGGCTTTGGGGGATAAGCTCAGGGCGCACCTTGGAAAGCCAGCCATGCTTAGGCCGCTTCGGGGGACGCACCTTGTCTTCCCCCAAGAAAAGCTTCCCGTGGCGCTTTCTGTGACGTTTGCCCACCATCGAGACGGAAGGCCGATCTATGCCTTCCCTTGGGAGGGGGTGAGCCTTGTCGGGACGACGGATGTGGACCACAAGGCCCCTTTGGACGAAGAGCCCGTGGCCTCTGAAGCGGAAGTTTCTTACCTTTTAGAGGGGATCGAGCGGCGCTTTCGTGAGCTTGGGCTGGGCCAGAAGGACATGCTCGGCACCTACGCGGGCGTTCGGCCCGTTGTCGGTAGGGGAGACAGGCCCCCCTCCGAGGAAAGCAGGGAAGAGGCGTTGCTAGACGAGCAAGGACTGATCACGATCACGGGCGGAAAGCTCACGACATTTCGGGTCATGGGTCAAAAGACGCTCGCTTTCATCCTCAAGCGAATTTCGGGAAGGGGGTTGCAGCCAAAGGGGCGATCGGTAGGGCTTGAGCAGACCCCAGAAGGTGCGCTTTCGCTGGTGATGGAATCTTACCCCGGGCTTGGCCTTCCAAGCACGCTTCGGCTTGCAGGCAGGTATGGGCCAGATTTAGCGGCCTTCATGAAAGGCGTAAGCCCTGCCGACTTGAAGACAGTCCAGGGGACACCGTATAGCTTTGGAGAGCTCGTTTATGCAGCCAAAAACGAGCGCATCGTACACTTGGACGATTTGCTCTTGCGAAGAACCAGGCTCGGGCATCTTTTGCCAAAAGGTGGCTCGATGCTTGGAGGGAAGCTTAAAGCGCGGCTTTTGGCTCCGCTGGGCTGGGACGAGCCGCGCTGGAATGCCGAATGGAAGGATTATCTCGCGCTCGTCGACAGAGCTTATGCTCCCATGGGAGGGTAGCCATGCGCCGCTGGAACGGCTGGGGTGAAGAGGATGTTGTCTATCCTCTTCCAAAAGAGGCTCTGGGGTTTCTTGTGGCCGAGCTTGGAGAAAGCGCCCCAGCACCCAGTGTTCCGGCCGAGAGTATCCCTGTGCCGTTTCCCAGGCTTCCCGATCATCCGCTTGTGGCCTGTGACCCAAAGACACGGCTTGTGCGTGCGCGCGGCCAGAGCTTTGCCGATTTGGCGGCGCTTCGGTTCGGGGAAGTTCCCAACGTGCCGGATGGCGTCGCGTTTCCTGTTTGCCCATCGGACATCGAAGAATTGCTCGAATGGGCAAGTGGGATCGATGCGCAGGTCATTCCGTACGGAGGCGGAACCTCCGTTACGGGCGGGGTGAACCCAGTTGAGAACGGAAAGCCCGTTTTGACCCTTAGCCTCGAAAGGATGCAGGCCCTGCTCGAGCTCGATCAAAAAAGCCATTTGGCGAGGTTCGAGGCGGGCGTTCAAGGCCCATGGCTCGAGGCGCAGCTAAGGGCCAATGGGTTCACGCTCGGGCATTTCCCGCAATCCTTCGCCTATTCGAGCTTGGGCGGCTGGGTCGTGACGCACTCGAGCGGCCAGGAGTCGCTGGGCTACGGAAGAATTGCGGACATGTTCCAAGGCGGGCGTATGATCACGCCGGCAGGGAGGCTCGACATTCCCCCGCACCCCGCTTCGGCGGCCGGGGCTGAGCTCAAGCACGTCGTCCTTGGCTCGGAAGGGTGCTTTGGCGTTTTGACCGAGGCCGTCGTGAGGGTTCGGCCGCTCCCAGAAAAGCAAGCCTTCGTGGGCGCGCTGCTTCCGGGGTTCGAGGCAGGGCTCGAGGCGGTTCGGGAGCTTATCCAAGCGCGAGTCCCCTTATGCATGCTTCGGCTAAGCGATGTCTTCGAGACGAGAGTTTCCTTTCTTTTGGCCAATTTGGGCAGGCTTGGAGGGCTGGCCAACAGGGCGCTGCGATTTCGCATGCCAAAAGGGGAACAGCGCTGTCTTTTGCTCTACGGAGCGGCCGGCAGGCGGGGGGACGTTGCGAAGGCCCTTCAAGAAGCCGCTGCGGTGGTCCGTACGCACAAGGGCATAGGGCTTGGAAGGATCCCCGGGAAGAGCTGGCAAAAGAGCCGCTTTCGGCTGCCATACCTGCGCAACGCGCTTTGGGAGCTTGGCTACGGAGTGGATACGCTAGAGACCGCAACGGCCTACTCCAGGCTCCTGCCTACCTACGGGGCCGTCATGAAGGCCATGCAGGGCGCGCTCGCTACAGATAACGGCCGGGTCTATGCCATGGCGCACCTCTCGCACGGCTACGAAACAGGCGCGAGCCTTTACTTCACGTTCTTTTTTAGGCTTGCCAAGGGGTTTGAAGAAACCCTCGCGTGCTGGCAAACGATCAAGCGTGCCTCCATCCAAGCCGTCCTTGGGCAGAAAGCCACGCTCACCCACCACCACGGAGTAGGCTCCGACCACCTCTCTTACATGACCGAAGAAAAAGGCGAGGCCGGGCTTTCCTTGCTTCGATCGCTCAAGGCTACACTCGACCCCACAGGCATGCTCAACCCGGGCAAACTTCTCGCCCCTTGATTGTGGCGGCGTTCGCCGAGCATTGTTTGCCCGTTTCCCTTAAAGCCCGACTATTCCTCCGGCCTTGCGTTCAACAGCACGACAAACGAGCGGTTTGCCAGCGGATACTCGTCTCCGGGTGCAAACCAAGAGCCCTTTCGCTTTGGATCGGACGTATCGAAGGCTACCTCCCAGCTGCCCTCGATCGGAAGTTCGGGGATCTTGAAGGGGATCTCCTCGTGATGGGAGCTTAGTAGGATCAGCATGTTGTCGTCGACGAGTGGGCGGCCCCTCTCGTCCATCTCGGTCAGCCCAGAACCCGCAAAGAACACGCCAAGGCAACGGGTAAACGCCTGCTCCCATTCTTCGTCGCTCATCTCCTGGCCGGAGGAGTTAAGCCAAAGAATGTCTTTAATCCCCGTCCCATGGATTGGACGGCCCTGGAAGAAGTGAGCCCGGTGCAATATGGGGTGTGACTTTCGAAACGCGAGGACGTCGCGAACAAACTTGAAGAGCTCCCTATCCTCGGGCTTGAAATCCCAGCGCATCCACGTGATTTCGTTGTCTTGGCAGTAGGCGTTGTTGTTGCCCATTTGGGAGCGGTTAACCTCATCGCCCATCAAGAGCATCGGCACCCCTTGGGAAAGCAAAAGTGTTGCCAAGAAATTTCTTTTTTGACGGGCCCTTAGCTCGTTGATCTCGGGGGCATCGCTCGGACCCTCAGCCCCGCAGTTCCAGCTTAGGTTGTTGTCCGAGCCGTCTTTATTGTCCTCTAAGTTGGCCTCGTTGTGCTTTTCGTTGTAGCTGACTAAATCGTTGAGCGTAAACCCATCGTGTGCCGTGATGAAGTTAATCGAGGCGACGGGCCGACGTCCAGAGAGGGCATACAAATCGGACGAGCCCGTCAGCCTGTAGGCGAGCTCTCCGATCTGCCCACCGTCCCCTTTCCAGTATCGGCGCATGCAATCGCGGTACTTATCGTTCCATTCGGCCCAGCCAGGCGGGAAGTTTCCAACTTGATAACCGCCTTCGCCAAGGTCCCAAGGCTCGGCAATGAGCTTTGTCTGTGATATAACCGGGTCTTGGCAGATGATGTCAAAAAAGCTCCCTAGCCGGTTCACCTCGTGCAGTTCCCTGGCCAATGTCGAGGCAAGATCGAACCGAAACCCGTCGACATGCATTTCCGTGATCCAGTAGCGCAGGCTGTCCATGATGAGCTGGAGGACTCTGGGGTGGTCCATGTTGAGCGAGTTACCGCATCCCGTGTAGTCCATGTAATGGCGGGGGTCGTCATTAACAAGCCGGTAGTAGGCGGCGTTGTCGATCCCCTTGAAGCTTAGCGTAGGCCCCAAATGGTTGCCTTCGGCCGTGTGGTTGTACACGACATCTAAAATTACCTCGATCCCGGCCGCATGGAGCGCCTTGACCATGGTCTTGAACTCCGCAATCTGGCCTGTCGCGCTGTAGCGCATGTCGGGAGCAAAGAACCCGATCGAGTTGTAGCCCCAGTAGTTGCGAAGGCCCTTTTCGACCAGGTAGCGGTCATCGGCGAACGTATGGACGGGCATGAGCTCGAGAGAGGTAACCCCAAGCCTTTTAAAATAATCTATTGCAGGCTCGCTGCCAAGCCCGGCGTAGGTGCCGCGAAGCTCTTCGGGAAGTTGGTGGTTGAGCTTGCTGAAGCCCTTCACGTGCATCTCGTAGATAATCGTCTCGTGCCACGGGATGTCGAGCTTTGCATCTTTCCCCCAGCTGAAGGCTTGTTCCACGACGACGCCTTTAGGGGTGAATGGTGCGCTGTCTCTCTCGTCGAAAGACAGGTCTTCTTGGGGATCGCCGACTTTATAGGCGAAGTGCGCATCGTCCCACTTGATATCCCCTACGATCGCCTTGGCATAAGGGTCCAAAAGGAGCTTGTTGGGGTTGAACCGTTGCCCCTCTTCAGGCTTGTAGGGGCCGTATACCCTGTAGGCGTATTTTAGTCCTGGACGGGCTTCTGGAAGATAGGCATGCCAAATCTGGTCTGTCTGGTCTGGCATGGGGATGCGGGCGACCTCGTTTTGGCCGGATTCATCGAACAAACAAAGCTCGACTTTTTCCGCCCGCTCGCTAAAAAGGGCGAAGTTTACGCCTAACCCATCCCACGTAGCCCCAAGTGGGTATGGGGTTCCAAACCAAACGGCATACTTCTTTGGCATTAGGCTCCTCCTTCAAAAAGAAGAATTTTGGCGTTATTGCAGCCCGTAACGGGCTTGAGCGGTGCGTGCATTACTTAACCCTAACTCGACCCTAAAAGTGCAATGCCAAATTCTCTCCCCCATTCGGAAGCATCGTTTAATTCTTTTTCGCTCGGCGTCATCTTTACCTTGAAGCTTTCCAGGGGAGTTTTCATTCTCATTGTCCTCACGATATCTTCGCAAATTGTAATCCCCTCTCCGCTCCAACCATAAGAGCCAAAAACACCGGCAATTCTGCCTGCAACGTTTAAAACAACCATGCTGGAAAATACGTCAAATATTGGCTTGGGAGTTTTAGAATTGATTGTGGCGGTTCCTATTAAAAGCCCATTGGATGCTTCAATTTCGTTTATAAGATCTTCCATATTGCAATCTGATGCGTCAAAAATCTTTACTTTTACGCCGCTATCGGAAATCCCTTCACGTATTTTTTCCGCCAGTTTTTTGGTGTTGCCATAGGCGCTGGCATACACAATAACGGCCTGGTTGTTCTCTCTCCTTAGGTTGTGCCTTTTAGCTTGCTCTTTATAAAAATTCATATATGCATCAAGATTTTCTCTCAATATTGGACCATGAGAAGGGCAAATCATTTGAATGTCAAGTGGCGCTATTTTTTTAAAAGCGTTTGATATGTAATCATTGAAAGGCCTCATGATGCACATGTAATAATACTTGAAAGCGTCAAAGGCTTCGTCTTTATTGACAACTTTGTCGTTGAATAAATTGGTGTCGCAGTAATGAGAGCCAAGGAAATCACAGGGGAATAAAACTTTATATTCTTTTAGATAGGTAAACATTGTATCAGGCCAGTGGAGAAAAGGTGCATGAAAAAATTGAAGGGTCAACCCCCCTAAATCTATCGCATCATTGTCACCTACAGCCCGGCCTTTGTACGGTCTGTTTAAAACGTTATCAACAAAGCTTTTTGCTGTCTTGGAGTAGATAACCTCAATATCTGGGTTTGTATCGACAATCACGGGCAAAGTCCCAGAGTGATCCGGTTCGGTATGATTGACGATAATATAGTCAATTTCTTTAATCGGGCATATTTCTTCAATATGATCGAAATGTTCTTTCTTGAAATCAAGCTTACTGGCATCTATCAAGGCTTTTTTATTCTTGCCAACGATAAGATAGCTGTTATAAGTTGTGCCTTTTTCCGTAGGAATAGCTATATCGAATATACGCATGTTGGGGTCAAAAACCCCGCACCAAAACAAGTTGTCCATAATTTTAACAGAGCTCATAAGTTCACCTCGCTTAGCATGGTCAGCAGCATTTTAAAGCGCGTGACGGCCTTCAGGGCATGCGGAATGTTTGCGGGCATCCACACGAGTTGGCCCGCTTTCAAGCTCATCGCTTTGCCCCCAACGATGAACTCGGCCTCGCCTTCCAGCATGTGGGCCAGCGCTTCGAAGGGCGTCGTATGCTCGCTTAAGGCCTGGTTTTTATCGAAGGCAAACAGCGTGACCGAGCCCGAAGCGGTCTTAAGTAGAATACGGCTGACGATGGATCCTTCTTGGTAAGAGGCAAGCTCTTCAAGGCCAAGAGGCGTTCCTTGGGGGATGAGGGCATTCGCCGGTTTTTGTGGCTTATCCTTATCCATACTTACTCTCCTTTGCAGGATTTCCGCTGCTGAGGCTACCAGCCAGCCTTTCGTGTTCGATCGGTTAGTTTTAAAATACACCCTCCCCCCGTTCGTAGTCAATTCGAACGCCTTCGCGCTTCCTTCCAAAAAACTCTCCCGTTCTAAAAAAAAGGGGGGACTTTGAGTCGTGGACCAAGCGAGACCTTGATTTTTTCGCCTTGAACAGTGTCAAATGATAGATAGAGAATCCAAATTGATTTTTCTACTAGGAATCAGCGGGAGGGCTCTCATGGTTTACGTCAGGGATATTCTTAGAAAAAAAGGGAGCGACGTGCGGTCTGTTTCACCTCAGGCGACGGTCTTTGAGGCGCTTGAAGTCATGGCGGAACATAACGTCGGTGCAGTATTGGTTTTAGACGATGGCAAGCTGGCAGGGGTTTTTTCTGAAAGAGACTATGCCCGCAAGGTCATCTTGCAAGGGCGAGCATCGAAGGACACCCTCGTGAGCGAGCTGATGGAAAGGGGGGTTTTCTGCGTGGGCTTAAGCGACGACATCAACACCTGTATGGCGATAATGACGCTTCAAAGAATCCGGCATTTGCCCGTCCTGGATGAAGGCGGTGTTGTCGGGGTCATAAGCATAGGCGACGTGGTAAAAGAAACCATTTCAGACCAGAAATTTACCATCCGGGAGCTAAAAAAATACATTACTGGAAGCCACGGCCCGGAGATCGAAGCGGATTAGGGGAATGCACTTTACCTCCTAGCAAACAGCCGGAAGCTGGCTTTTCTTGCCGCTTAACCCGCTTAACCTTCAGCCTCTTTCAGACGAGCACTCCGAGCGTCGCCCCGCCGTCTTTTTATTGTTTCCTTCCTATCTGTGGCGCCTAGTGAAAAGATTTAGGGCCGATTCGGGGGGCTGCAAGCGATTTTAAAAGTGGACCGTAGAAATCCAGGAATCTTTGTCGTGAGTCTAGAAAGGGGGCAACGTGGCCATTGACCTGGAACGCCAAGGCAAGGTTGCGACGATCATCTTAAGCCGCCCGGAGGTACGCAACGCCCTCGATCGAGAAACCGCAGCCGAGCTTTTCGAGGCCTTTCAAAGGTTTGAGGAGAACGAGGAGCTTTCCGTGGCCGTGCTCTGGGGGCAAGGGGGGCATTTCTGCGCCGGGGCAGACCTAAGGGCCATCGCCCATGGCCGGCCCAACGTGCTAAGCGAGGGCATGTCTGAGCCCGGCCCCATGGGGCCGACAAGAATGCGGCTTTCCAAGCCCGTCATCGCGGCCATCTCTGGGTATGCCGTGGCGGGAGGGCTCGAGCTTGCGCTCTGGTGCGACTTGCGGGTTGCAGAGATAGGTTCGGTTCTTGGCGTCTTCAACCGGA
>WOZJ01000003.1 GCA_011620345.1 Nitrospirota bacterium | reverse complement strand
GGCCGGGGCATTAAAAAGGCCGTAGCGGCGGGTATAGAAGCGCTTCATTGCCTGAACGAGCAGCACGTACCCAAAAAGGATCGCCACCAAGTAGGCAAAGTAGGCCAAAGGAAGCGGAGCGAGCCTGAACGAGGGGGCGAACATCCCCATTGGCAGGAAGACCCCGAGCGCCAGGACCAAGACCGTAGTGACCAGAAGCGGCCACGCAGGCCGGCTTTGGAAAAAAGGGATCTTTTGCGTGCGGATCGTATGGACGATGAGCGTCTGGGAAAAGAGCCCCTCGATAAACCAGCCGGACTGGAACAGCGTCTGCTTTTGGAGCGTATTGGCCCCGAACACGAACCACATCAAACCGTACGTCACGATGTCAAAGAGCGAGCTGATGGGCCCAAAATGGACCATGAACCGCCCGATTCCGGCCGGGTTCCAGCGCTTGGGTTCTTTGATCTCTTCTTCGTCCACGTTGTCGAAGGGGATGGCGGTCTGTGAAAAATCGTAAAGGAGGTTCTGCACCAAGAGCTGGATGGGCAGCATAGGCAAAAAAGGGAGGAATGCGCCGGCAATGAGCACGCTAAAGACGTTGCCAAAGTTCGAGCTTGAGGTGATTCTGATGTACTTGAGCATGTTGGCGAACGTCTTGCGCCCTTCCAGCACGCCGTCTTCGAGCACCAAAAGGCTTTTTTCCAAAAGGATGAGGTCGGCCGCCTCCTTGGCGATATCCACGGCGGAATCAACCGAAATGCCCACATCCGCAGCCTTGAGGGCCGGGGCGTCGTTGATCCCGTCCCCCATAAACCCGACCACGTGGCCGGAATCGCGGAGCGCCCGAACGATCCTTTCTTTGTCGTCCGGGGTAAGCTTGGCGAACACGTTACAGACCTCGGCCTTCGACGCGAGCTCTTCTTGCCCCATCCGCTGGATGTCACTACCAAGGAGAACGCCCTCGATCGGCATGCCGACCTCCCGACAGACCTTGGCCGCGACTCGCTCGTTATCGCCCGTCAGAATCTTGACCCTTACTCCGTGCTCTTTGAGCGCGCGAAGGGCCGGTGAGGCGGATTCCTTGGGCGGGTCGAGGAAGGCCGCGAACCCAAGGAGCGTAAGCCCATTCTCGTCTGCGCTGCTGTAGTTTTCTTTCTCGCTCGGAATCTCTTTTTTTGCGACCGCTACGACCCTTAGCCCCTCTTCGTTCATCCTTGCAGAAAGGTCGTGGATTTGCATGGTTAGCTCCTGCGAAAGCGGCTTAATCGATCCATCCTGCATGACGCCCGAGCATACCGAGAGCATTTCCTCAAATGCGCCCTTACACACCAAGAGGTGGTTGCCGCTTGGATCGGCCAGGACGACCGACATTCTCTTCCGCCGGAAATCGAACGGAATCTCGTCGACCTTTTGGTAGTGGACGATGTCCAGTTTTTCCGCTGTCTTTGCCTTTTCTAGAATGGCCGCGTCGATCAGGCTCTTTAGGCCTGTCTGAAACGAGCTGTTCAAATAGGCGTAGAAGAGCGCCGCTTCGGAGACCTCACCGAAGGCGTCGGTGCAACGCTCCAGGTGGACCCTGTCCTGGGTGAGGGTGCCCGTTTTGTCCGTGCAAAGAAGGTCCATCGCGCCCAGGTTCTGGATGGCGTCCAGGCGCTTGACGATCACTTGCTTTTTTGAGAGCATCACGGCGCCCTTGGCGAGCGTCGAGGTGACGATCATGGGCAGCATCTCGGGAGTCAGGCCAACCGCGATAGAGAGCGCGAAAAGCGTCGCCTGAACCCAGTCCCCTTTGGTAAACCCGTTGATCATGAGCACCAAGGGCGTCATGGCGAGCATAAAACGGATGAGCAGCCCGCTTACACTGTCCACGCCCTCCTGAAACGCCGAAGGCTCGCCCCCGCCTGCCATGACGCGTTCCGCCAGGATGCCAAAGAGGGTCCGTTTGCCCGTGGCCACAATGAGCGCACTTGCCGAGCCGCTGACGACGCTCGTTCCCATGAACAGGACGTTGGCCAGATCGAGGGGACTAGACGGGGTGACTCTCCCGGGCGTTGCGAACTTCTCCACGGGCATGGATTCCCCCGTGAGCGCGGCCTGGTTGATGAACAGGTCTTTGGCCGAAAGGACACGCAAATCGGCGGGGACCATGTCCCCCGCCGTCAAAAGGACGATGTCTCCTGGAACGAGCCTCTTGATGGGAAGCTCGAGCTTCCTTGGTCCTTTCGGAGGAGGGGCAAGTCCGAAGCATTCCCGGACGAACTCTTCCAAATCCTTGTCCATATGCTGCCTGAGGACCGTGGCCGTGTTGCTCACCATTTCCTTGAGCCGCTCGGCAGCCTTGTTGGAGCGCGACTCCTGGAAAAACCGGACCAGGGTGGAAAGGGCGACCATGGTTAGGATCACGATGGTCGAGCGCATGTCTCCGGTCAGGTAGGAAATAAGGGCAAGGAGCGTCAAAAGGAGGTTGAAGGCGTTTTTGTAGCACAGCCAGAGGTGTTGCCACCATGGAAGCGGCTTTTCTTGCCTTA
>WOZJ01000040.1 GCA_011620345.1 Nitrospirota bacterium | reverse complement strand
GCCTATTGAAAGGAAGGCATAAAGGGACGAATGGGACGCAAGGTATTACATCGGCAGCTAGCCTTCAACCTAAGTCTGTGGTATTGTATGGAGAGTAGCAGTATACAATTTATCCCGGATGAACGATGAAACCTACAACTCCAACGGATGGTCAGAAAGTGCGCCTGAGCACGCTCGCACCCGGCGGGGGTTGAGCTTCCAAGGTGGGGCCGGGGGTCCTGGCCCGCATCCTGGAGCACTTCCCCAAGCCGATCGATCCTAGACTGCTCGTGGGGATGGAAACGAGCGATGACGCGGCGGTCTACCGCCTAAGGGAAGACCTTGCGCTGATCGCCACGGTGGACTTTTTTCCGCCGCTTTTGGACGACCCATACCTCTTCGGCCAGGTTACGGCGGCCAACGCGCTGTCGGATGTCTACGCGATGGGGGGCGATCCCATCCTTGCGCTCAACGTCGTGGCGTTTCCTTGCAAGGATCTTGGAACCGAAGTGCTCGAGGCGATTCTGAAAGGCGGGTTCGATAAAGTTAAAGAGGCGGGAGCGCTGCTGGTGGGCGGCCATACGATCGAAGACGGCGTGCCGAAGTACGGGCTTTGCGTGATCGGCACGGCTCATCCAGCAAAGACCCTGACAAACAAGGCAGCAAGGCCAAAAGACAGGGTGATCCTAACAAAGCCGCTGGGCAGCGGGATTCTCACCACGGCCCTCAGGCTCGGGCTGATTAAAGAAGCCGACATGCAGGCCATGCTTGAGAGCATGCTTGCGCTCAACGTCAAGGCGAAAGACTGCATGCTAAAAATAGGCGTGAACTCCTGCACGGACATCACGGGCTTTGGCCTTTTGGGCCATGCGCTGGAAATGGCGACGGGTTCGGGGGTTTGCTTAAAGATAGAGGCGAACGCTGTCCCGATCGATCCGCTCGCGCTTAAGTTTGCAGAAGAAGGCGTGTATCCAGGAGGGGCAAAGAGGAACCTTGCTTTCAAGGAGGGCTCCGTGAGCCTTTCGCCCCGAGTGCCAGAACCCCTCAAGTGGCTGCTTGCCGACCCCCAGACCTCGGGCGGGCTTTTGATCAGCGTGCCCGAAGACCGTGCAGAGGCCCTGCTTTCCGGTCTTCATCAAGCGGGGGTTTTGAGTGCCAGGCTTATCGGGAAAGTGCTAGAAGCCCCCAAAGGAACCTTGGTGGTTGCATGAGAGAAACGCCAGACCCGGGCCTTTCCCGGCACATCCCCAAGACCGACCGGCTTTTGGAGCACGATGCTGTCCAAACGATGCTCGAGCGCTACCCAAGGCCCTTAGTGCTCGCGGCCATCCGGGATACGCTCCAAAGCCTGAGGGAAAACTTAGGCTCGGACAGCGTGGACCGCCAGGCCGATCTAGAAGGCCTCGTCGAAGAGGTCGAGCAAAGGCTTGAAGCAAGCGGGTTTCACCTTAAGCGCGTCATCAACGCCACCGGGGTCGTTTTGCACACAAACCTTGGCAGGGCACCGCTCCCATCGCACGCGGCCAAAAGGGTTTTCGAGCTTGCCCAAGGATACTGCAACCTGGAGTTCGAACTTGAATCTGGAAAGCGCGGCAAGCGCGTAAGCCATATCCAACCTCTCTTGACAAGCCTTACGGGCGCCCAAGCGGCGCTTGTCGTGAACAACAACGCGGCCGCCGTCCTTTTGATGCTCTCTGGCCTAGCCAGCGGCAAAGAAGCGGTCATATCGAGGGGCGAGCTCGTCGAGATCGGCGGGTCTTTCCGTATCCCCGAAGTCATGGCCCAGGCGGGCGTCAAGCTCGTCGAAGTCGGCACGACGAACAAAACCTACCTAAAAGACTACGAACGCGCGATCGGCCCCGAGACGGCGGCGCTACTCGAGGTACACCCCTCGAACTTCCGGATTGTTGGCTTTCACCATAGCGTACCCACCCAGGAGCTCGCAGCCCTTGCCCACGAAAGAGGGCTTTTGATGCTCGTGGATTTGGGAAGCGGATGCCTCGTTCCGCTTGGCCCCAAAGGCCTTCCAAGCGAGCCGACCGTTCAAGAAATCGTGGCGGCCGGGGCGGACGTGGTGTGCTTCAGCGGAGATAAGCTCCTTGGAGGGCCTCAGGCCGGCATTGCAGCCGGGAAGCGGGCGATGATCGAGGCCATGGCCAAGCACCCGCTTATGCGGGCGCTTCGTGTGGACAAGCTCATTCTTGGAGCGCTCGAAGCCACGCTTCTGTCCTACCTTGAACCCCAAAAGGCGATACGGGAAATCCCAGCCCTTTCGATGCTCTCCCAAAAGCCGAAGGAGCTCGAAGCTAGGGCCTCGAGGCTTGCCTCGAGCCTCAAGCAAACGCTAGGCGACGCCGTGGAAATTCACGTAGTACCGCTTGAAGGCAAAGTGGGTGGCGGAGCGCTACCCCAAGCCTCCCTGCCCTCCTACGCCATAGGGCTTCAGGTAGCTGGTATGAAGGCCGAGGAGCTCGGAGCCGCGCTGCGTACGGCCAACCCCCCCGTCGTGGGTGTAGAGCGAGAGGGAAGAGTGCTTTTGGACGTGCGGACAATCCTGCCCCAAGAAGAAGACCTCGTTTACAGCGCCCTTGCCGATGTTTTGGGAAGGAGAAGCGAGAATGGGGGCTGAGGACTACGTCATCGTCGGGACTGCGGGCCATATCGATCACGGCAAGACCTGGCTCGTCCAGGCGCTGACGGGCATCGACACGGACAGGCTAAAGGAAGAAAAGGAGCGGGGCATCTCGATCGAGCTTGGGTTTGCTCCGCTTAAGCTTCCTTCCGGCAAAATACTGGGGCTTGTGGACGTGCCCGGCCACGAGCGCTTCATCCGGCAGATGCTGGCTGGCGCCGCCGGCATGGACTTAGGCGTGCTCGTCGTCGCGGCGGACGAAGGCGTCATGCCCCAGACGCTCGAGCATTTGGCGATTTTAGACCTCTTGCATACACAAAAAGGCCTGGTTGTCCTTACAAAGAAAGACCTTGTGGATGATGAATGGCTGAGTATGGTCAAAGACGACCTACGAGGCGCGCTGAAAAGAACCTTCCTTCAAGACGCACCCATCCTCGCCGTATCGGCCAAGACCCGAGAGGGACTGGACGAGCTCCTTGAAGCGCTCGATACGCTCGCTTCCAAAACGACGCCCAAGCCCGAGGGCGGCCCCGTCCGCTTGCCGATTGACAGGGTGTTCACGCTTAAGGGCTTTGGAACGGTCGTTACGGGGACGCTTTGGTCTGGAACACTTAAGCCTGGAATCGAGCTCGTGATCCTTCCAAAGGGAATCAAGGCGCGCATAAGAGGCCTAGAGGTTCACGACCAAAAGGTTGAGAGGGCGCTTGCAGGACAGAGGGTGGCCGTCAATTTAACAGGGGTCGGTACAGAAGAACTCAAAAGGGGAGACGTGCTCGTAACACCGGGCTCTTTTGACGCGGTCCTAAGGCTTGATGTGGCGATCGACCTTCTTGCAGAAGCCAAGCCGCTCAAACAACGCCAGAGGGTACACTTTTACCTGGGCACGGCCGAGGTGCTAGGAAGGGCAGTTCTTTTGGAAGACCAAACGCTCGAACCCGGCAAAAGCGGGCTGGCCAGAATTTTGCTTGAATCACCCGTCGTGGCCGCCCCTAAGGATAGGTTCGTGATCCGGTCGTACTCCCCCATGGTGACGATCGGGGGCGGCGAGGTCGTCCAGCTTGCCGGGGCTCAAACGCGCACCAAGAAGGCCGAGCTTGCCAAAAGCCTGAGGAAAAAGCTCGAAGGCACCTTGGAAGACTTGATCGAGGACGCCCTGGGGAACCTTGAGCTGTTGAGCGAAGAGGCACTCGTACAAAGGCTTGCTCTACCCCAAGAGCAGCTTCCTCAAGCTCTTTTGTCCCTAAAAGGCCTCGAGCAAACGGGTAAAGCGCTCGCTTTCAGCCTCGATGGCAAGCGCTTGTGGGTAGGAGGAGCGGCGCTCGATTGGCTCCGAAGAGGGGTCGTGGAGCTCCTTACGCCATTCCACAAGGCCCACCCCGCAAGGGCCGGAATCTCCAGGGAGCTGATTCGGGAAAAGCTCGGAAAGGGAATCGAACCGAGGGGGTTTGGGATTTTGCTCGAAGCGCTCGAGAGCGGGGGAACCGTCCGACTCAAAGGCGAGTTCGTTGCCCTCGAGGGGTTTTCGCCCGCGCTTCCGGACAAGCTTGCCAAGGCGGGCGAGGTTGCGATCGAGCGGCTTTTGAAGGCTCAATTCCAGCCTCCAAGCTGGGAGGAAGCCCTTGAGGGTCTCGGCTTGAACCGGGACGAAGCGTTCGAGCTGCTCGCCTATTTGCTCGAGCAAGGAGAGTTCATCCGGCTAAAAGAAGACCTCATTCTTCCAAAAGAGACGCTCGAGCGGGCAAAAACGAGGATACAAGAACTCATCCGGCAAAAAGGGCCTGTGGGTGTTGGTGAGTTGCGCGACGCGCTGGGTTCGAGCCGTAAGGTCGTCATTCCGCTTCTGGAGTACTTCGACCGGGTTCGGTTTACCCGGCGCGTCGGGGATGCACGAACGCTCGCGGAAGCCTGAGGCCCCAACCAAATGCGGGGCTTGATCGGACTTGAGCCATCGCCTAGACTAAAGTGGAGTTCGCCATTCGTTCTGGAAGCGGATCGGGCCTGGTGGCCTGCCTGGACTTCAAATCCAGCGGTACCCCATAAAGGTACGGTGGGTTCGATTCCCACACGCTTCCGCCAAATTTTCCAAAGCAAAGGCTTTTTATGGCATCTAAAGGGAGGGGGGAGAGGGCGCGGAGGGGCTGAAAACGCCCCCTCCGCGCAGAACAATTCGGGCTTACATGTAAGGGCAGTTTCCTCCCATGCCCATTCCACCCCCGCCACCCATTCCCATACCTCCGCCCATGCCGCCTTGCGGCCCCTGCGGGCCTTTCTTCGCAAAAGGCGAGGCCGACCCTAGAACCCTTCCGAGCGCAAGCTCAGGGCCTTTTTTGGTGAGCTTTTTGACCATCGCCATCCTCCTTTTTTGGATGAATTTTTCTGAGCCCCTATTTACTTAAAATACACCATTGGTCGTATTATTATCAACAGAAGGCCTGCTGCAAGACGACAACGCCCCCCCTGGATAAGGTACTTCTTCCGAAACGCCAAGAAACGTGGCCACCTCTTCCAAAGGAACGCGCGGGCTCACAAGGCGGTTGGCCTTGAAAGCCGGGTCGGGGTAGCCGATCGCGACGCTCATCACGATTTTCTCTGTCTTGGGGACTTTGGCGACCTCGCGAATCACATCCGGGTAGAGGACGCCCGCGTGCTGGATGCAGGTGCCAAGCCCAAAAGGCAAAGCGGCCAGTGCGATAGCCATCGTTACGCAGCCGACGCTGAAGATGGAAGAAAACGTCGAGATCTCCTCGTCAACCGTGATGACGACGGCGTTGGGGGCCTCGAAAAAGCGCATCATTTTCGAGTACCAAAGCCTCCTGCCTTCCATGTCGTGGCGCTCTATGCCGGCGAGCCCAAAGAGCGCCTTGCCCAGTTCAACCATCCTGCTGCGGTATTTCTGGGGCAGGTTCATCGTCATGTAGGTCGGAAACTCGGGCTCGGGCGCCTTCCCGGACTCAATCTGCTCCATAACCTTGTCCTTTAGCGTCTCGAGCACTTTGCCCCCGAGCACGTAGAACTTCCAGGGCTGGATGTTCTCGGAGGAAGGCGCCCTTACGGCCGCCTCGAGGACCTCCACGATAACCTCCTTGGGAACGGGGGTTGGCAAAAACCCCCGGATGCTCTTTCTTTGGTGCATGGCCTGAACGACGTCCATATCTATAAGCCTACCAGGCGTACACGCTCGCGATAGAGGCCCTCGCGGGGTTCTTGAGTCCAGGGCTTGCAACGTACACGCCAAGAACGAACGTAAGCCGCTTTACGCCCTTAAGATCAACGCTCATCAGCTTGGGCTCGCCCAATTTTAGGCAGGTCGCGCGGGCAAGCTCCTTGCCGTCGCCAAATATTTGGATGGACATCCTCGCCTTGGGGTCCTCCCCCGCCTCGTCTAAGCCCGCCAAAAGGCTGAGCATACTGTAGGGCCTGGCCAAGAGGTATTCGGCAAACCCCTGCCTTGACCCACGGCCTACACTCGTCGGACAGCCGTTCTTAAAGGTCAGTCCAAGCTTCCACGCTCTGCCTTGCAGCCATACCGGCGCCGCCTTTGGGTTTACCTCGAACAGAAAACAGCCTGGCTCCGCCTTCTTAAGAACCTCCCGTACGCTCGAGTCTTTCTTTGCTGCCTCGGTAAAAAAGGGGGCCGTGCCCTTGGGCGGGGTCTTGTAAGGCAACGCATCGGCATGCGGCCCCTTTAAAAAGCATGGCCCGAATATTTCCGGTAAACACCCGAAATCCAAGGCATAGACAGAAGCTGCCGACAACACGGGCGCAACAACGAAGGCAAAGCCCAAAGCCCAGCAACGAAAGAACGTGCTCATACCTACACCCTTCTCGGCAAAATGGGAAATTTGACAAACTTATCCTCGATTAGACGCTTAGCGTCCATGGCCGTACGTGTCTTGAGGAGCGCTTGTATGAACGGGGCTAGGTCGCTCACGCAGGCCTGTTGAATAGCGAGCTTGAGCTTTGGCACAAACTGTGGTGCCACAGAAACCTCCCTTACGCCCATCCCGACTAGAATCTGACAAGCAAGCGCATCGGCGGCCATTTCCCCGCATACGCTCACGGGCTTTATGGCTCGGTTGCAGGCCTTAATCACCTTGTAGATAACCCTCAAAACAGCCGGGTGGTATGGGTCGAACTGGCTGGCCACGCGCTCGTTGTTGCGGTCGACGGCCAAAAAGTATTGGATAAGGTCGTTCGTTCCGATACTGACAAAATCGACGGCGCCTAACAATTCCTCGATCATCAGCGCCGCAGCCGGTATTTCGACCATGATTCCTAATGGAATCTTGGGGTTGAAGGGTTCTCCTTTGGCCCTAAGCTCACCCTTGGCCTCTTCAAGAAGGGACTTCACCTGCTGAACTTCCTCGAGGCTGGAAATCATCGGTAAAAGAATCCTGACGTCCCCTAAGGCGCTCGCCCGCAGAATGGCCCAGAGCTGTGCCTTGAAGAACATGGGCAGGGCAAGCGAAATTCGGATGGCCCGCCAGCCCATAAAAGGGTTGGCCTCGTTCTTGTGGTCAAAAAACGCGATTGTTTTGTCGCCGCCGATGTCGAACGTCCGGATACAAACGGGCTTGGGGGCCATCTTTTGGACAATGTACTGGTAGAGCCCGTATTGCTCTTCTTCATCCGGAAAATGGCGGGCATCCATGAACGAAAGCTCGCTCCGAAAAAGTCCAATCCCGTCGGCCCCAAACTTGATCGCCAAGTCCATATCCGCAGCAACTCCGGCGTTTGCCAAGACGTCGACCTCCACTCCGTCCACCGTTCTTGCCTTGGCGTAGGCTTGCTGGAGCAGCGCCTTTTGGTCTTTCAAATACACACGCTTGGTGTAACGGTACTCCTGCTTCTGCTCTTCGTTGGGCTCTACGATCACCACCCCGTGAATGCCGTCCACGATGAGCTCGTCACCGTCGTGCACGGCGGAAAGTAGCCCCTCGACGTCAATCACCGCCGGAATCTCGAACGACTTCGCCAAAATGATTGCATGCGAGCTGAGCCCGCCAGAACCCGAGACGATTCCGGCCACGGAACGGTTCTCGAGGTCGGCAAGCGAGATGAGACTGATGGGGTCGCACACCAAAATCGCCTGCTCTCTTTTTGGAACCCTCTTGCGCCTCGTGCGCTTGGCGTAGTTCTCCGCAATCCTCCTTGCGATGTCCGACAAATCGGAGAACCGCTCCCTTAGGTAAGAGTCGGGGATCTTCTCGAACACCTGCCGGTACTCCTCGAGCACGGCCTCGAGCGCCTTTGGGACGAGCATGCCTTCTGAAATTTTCTGCTCCACTGCCCCTAGCATGTGCTCATCCTCTAGCAAAAGAAGGGGGGCATGGAACAGCTCTGCCTCTCTTTGGGAAAGCGTCTCGGCAATCGTTTTTTGAATGGCGGACACTTCTTTGAACGTTTCTTGGACGGCCCGCCGGAACCTTGCCGTTTCCCTTTGAGGCTCGTGGTTGACGTTGAGGCGGGCGGGCAGGTAGTGCTCGAATGAGCGAGGCGTAATTACGGCCGCTCTGCCAAAACCCACTCCCTGGGAAGCGGCGATCCCCTTAAGGACGGCATGCCTACTTGGGGGCTCTTTTTCTTCCTTCGGCCCATCCTGAGAGCTTACCTTTCGTTGTGCTACGGTGCCGGGTTCTAAGTAGCGCTCGAACAGCAAGTCGACCAATTCGGCGTTCATGACGACGGAGCCGAGCTGGGAGGCCAGCGTCGTGAACATCTGGACTTCTTCCTCGCTGAAGTCCCGCCCCTCCTTCGTCTGGACGACGAGCACGCCGATCAAGGCGCGCCTTGCAATTAAAGGAACGCCCAAGAAGGCCGAGAAGCGCTCTTCTCGCGTCTGGGGAAAATACTTGAATTTCGGATGATCGAAAGCATTCTTGACGAACACGGGCGCACCTGTTTCGGCGACAAGCCCGACAAGCCCCTCTTTGGGGCGCATCCGAACTTTGCCGATTGCTTCTTTATCCAGCCCCTCTGTAGCTTTCAGCACAAGCTGACGCCTTGATTGGTCTAAGAGGTAGAGCGAGCAGCAATCTACGCCCATGCGCCTTTTGACGAGCCCGACGATCGCGTCTAGCGTCTGGTGAATGTCGTGAGACTTGGAAATTACCTGGGAAATGTCGCTAAGAAGGGTAAGCTCAGGAGATTTCATGAATCACCTTCATCGGCGATAAGGGGAACGAACACACAAGGGACAGTCGGTTTCACGTAAACCTTTCCCGTAGCGCCCTTCGTGACGAGCGTCAGCCACTGGCTCCGCCCCTGACCCAAAGGAAGAACCATCCGGCCCAACGGGGCAAGCTGACCTATGAGCGCTTTGGGAACCTCTTTTGAGCAGGCGCTAAGCACGATCCTGTCGAACGGGGCGGCATCTTCCCAACCCTTGGACCCATCGCCCAGACAAAAGCGCACGTTTTGGATGCCTAGGGCATGCAGCCTACCCTTGGCCAATTCCAACAGCCCTTCGATTCTCTCGATTGTATACACATCTTTTGCTAGGTAGGCCAAAAGCGCCGTCTGATAGCCAGAGCCCGTCCCAACCTCGAAAACGCGGGATTCGGGTGAAACATCTAAATGCTCCAGGCTCAAGGCCACGATATAGGGCTGTGAGATTGTCTGCTCCTCGCCAATCGGAAGGGGCCGGTCTGCATAGGCTTCGCCGACCAAGGATGCGGGCACGAACAGGTGACGAGGCACCTCCAGCATGGCCTTGAGAACCCTTCGGTCGGAGATTCCGCGGTTCTCGAGCTGGCTTTTGACCATGCCCTGTCGTGCTCTCTCGAAATCCATCCCTTACAAGCCCCTTCACCGACGCTGAGGTAAACACCCCTAAAGCCTTTCCTATTATACCTTTAATACCCCAAAACGACACGCCGTCGACAATACTTTTTTTAAACAAAAGTTTTGAGATTAGAGCTTAAGCCAGCCTTCCGCGGGGATCGGCCCCAAGAAGCGAACGAACAAGAAGGTGTCAGAATTTCCTTCGAAGGGTTCCAGCGCCTCCAGCCGGTAGCGGCCGTTACCCAGGGGTTCGAGCCTGGGCTTATAAACAGGCAAAAGGCCTTTATTTAAAACAAACGCATCTATCGTACCAGGCAAAAACGCCGGCACGATCCGCACCTCCAAGCCAGATTCTTTTCGATCAAAGACCATATTCGGCGCCTCCGGAACGGAAAGGCCCCCTCCGCCGAGCCCCAACCCACCCTCGTGGACCGAAGCGGCCAGGGCGAACATGAAACGGAACGCATCGGTGAGCGCTCCGTCGCTTACCTTGTCCAATGTATCCGCCTGAGAGTGGTTGAACCAAGGCACGGTGATCGGTCCCGTCGTAAGGCTTGGAACGCCTGCGTTGTAGAAAGGTACTAGGTTCGAAAGGGACGCCCCGCCGGACCAGGCAAGCCTAAGGAATGCGGGGACGGGAACGCCGCCGGAGGCGCCAAAGAGCGTTTGGGAGAACGCATCGAAAAAGAGCCTGGGCGCAGAAAAGGTGGAAGATGTAAACCCCTTGGGCGATACGACCGCTTGCTCTAGGTTGAGAAAAGCCTTGATGGGAAGGCGGTTTTCGATTACGAGCGTCTGGAGCGCCCTGTAGGCGCCAAGCAGTCCGACCTCTTCTGCGTCCAAAAACAAGAACCCGAAGTTCGCTTGAGGATAGGCCCGCTTCAGCGCACCTGCAAGCTCGAGGAGCAGCGCCACGGAGGCACAATCGTCGGTTGCGCCTTCAAACCAGGTATCGAAATGGGCTGCAAGAAACACAAGAGGCGCAAGCCCTGGATTTTGTTGGCTAAAAGCATAAAGGTTTTCCCCTAAGGCAGGCTCGGTTGCTGGCTCGATCATGACATGCGCGAAAACGTCCTCTTTGCCAAGCCGCCCAAGCAAAGGGGCGATTGCGTCAAGCGGCATGCTGAGCGCAGGGATACTTTCTTTTTGAACGCCGTCGAAGGCAAACCCCACGGACGAAGCAAACGGGTATGCGGGACAACCCGTGTGGCTAAACACAATCGCCGCGGATCCCTCATGGATCGCCCGCTGATAGGCGACAGAAACCTCATTGAACGACTCGATCGGAGCTAGCGCGATCGCGCCCCTAAGGAACCGGGAAGTGTCCGAAGTGCCTTCAAGAAGGCGTACTGGAAAACGCCCCACAAGCCCGCTTGAATACGCAAACGTTTCATGCGTAACATCTCGCCCTTCTATGGTTAAGGAGTCGCTCTTCGGCCGGTAAGCCAAAAACTGGAACGCGTCGGTTTGAACAGAGAAGCCTAGGGTCTCAAGCTGCTGTTTAAGAAAGCCCCTTACCTCCGAAAGGCCCTCGGACCCCGCTCGCTTCTGTTTGAAGGCGACGAGCCTTTCGGTATGCGCCCGTATTGCCTCAAGCGGAACCGTAGGCTGGGGACGGGCAGGGCCTAGGGACTGGGTCGCGCCAACCCCCTTCACGGACCCTGAATAGGCCAGCGCCAGCGGAACGGACCCGAGCGCCTGGAGCGCTCTTCTTCTCGAGATGTTCAATCGATCCCCCTTATTTAATGTCAATCCTACGTTATAGTATAGATGATTACAGCCAAAACAAACGAAGGGGGCCTTCGATGTGCACAACTTGCGGATGCAGTGAGCCCGGACCGATTCCAGCGAGCGAGAAATCGCCCGGTTCGGCGACGTCTCGCAATATCGGCGTTTCTTTGCTTGCCGCCAACGACAAACAGGCCGAACACGTTCGGAGCCATTTTACCCGGCATGGGACGCTCGCGATCAATTTGATGAGCGCGCCAGGGTCGGGTAAGACCGCGCTGATCGAGCGAAC
This sequence comes from Nitrospirota bacterium, assembly GCA_011620345.1. GTDB lineage: Bacteria > UBA2233 > UBA2233 > UBA2233 > UBA2233 > UBA2233. The sequence goes on along the minus strand of WOZJ01000040.1, from coordinate 556 downwards.
GCTCGAAATGACCCAGGGGAAGCTCAAGATTGGGGTGTTGGCAGGAGACCTGGAAACCCAAAGGGATGCCGAAAGAGTCCAGGCCAAAGGGGCGCTCGCCAAGGCGATCACAACGGGCCAAGCCTGCCATCTGGATGCGTTCATGGTCGAAAAGGCCCTTGAAGACCTCCCTCACGAGGCGCTCGATCTTTTGTTCATCGAGAACGTGGGTAATTTGGTCTGCCCCTCTCTCTATGACGTGGGCGCGCATGTAAACGTCGTCCTTTTGAGCGTAACCGAGGGCGAAGACAAGCCGCTTAAGTACCCTCTCGTCTTCCGGGCGGCAGAGCTTCTCGTTGTCAGCAAGACAGACCTCCTGCCCTACCTTGCCTTCGATGCCTCCAAGGCCAAGACTTGGGCGCAAGAAATCAACCCAGGCATCCGCATCCTTGAATTATCGGCCAAGACGCTTTATGGGTTCGAAGGCTGGACAAACTTCCTCTTTGAGCGCATAGAAGCCCTCCGGATAAAACATGCCGGCCTAGGTCTTGAATAGGCCAGAGTCGGGCAAGCAGAC
>WOZJ01000053.1 GCA_011620345.1 Nitrospirota bacterium | reverse complement strand
AGCCCTTCTAGATCCATTCTATCGATGCGTTGAAAGGTTTACTCCCCTTCCAAGGTTAGGCATAACCCTTTGGCATCTCATTCAACCAGGCGAATCCCTAGAAGCTCCCCAAGCTCACTAAAAAGGCGAACCCATTGCTCCACCGACTTCGTGCCTGGAAGCAAGGGCTCTTGCGCTTTTTTTTCGGCATCTTTGTAGAGGGCCTTGTAGGCCTCATAATAGAGGTTCTGCACCTTCCAGAGGTTCACGTCGAACGGCTCTTCCTTAAGAAACCTGAGTGATTCCACCAATTCTTTTAACCCCCCGATACGCATCGGGGCTCGAAAAAAGCTCCCCATGGCATCCTCGAGCGTATGGGTCAGCACGAACGAGAGCTTTGGCGTATCGAGCTCTACACCCCAGGCCTTTGCATCGTGAAGGAGCTCGACGATCCGGATCGTATCGAGCGGGTATCTCTCCATGAGCCTTACGAGGTCGGTGTTCAGGATGAACCGGACGGTTGCCTTGAAGGCTTGAGGCAAGGGGACGCCAAGGTCCGAAAGGAAGCGCATGAGCATCTCGTAACGGTCGAACACCTGGCGGTATTCTTGCTCGATGTCTCCAAGCGTGGATTCGAGAATCCTACCAAGCTCTCGACGCTGGGCATCTCGAAAGAGCGATTTGAGCGTGTAGCTGGAGCACCCGAAGTGCTGGTCCATCAAGCGAACCAAGCCGGCTACGTCCAGGGCACGGAACGCTTCGAGCAGCGGGCGCTTGATTTCTTCTAGGCAAGGCATATCGCCGTTTTCCGGGCATACCCCCGCATTGAGGGCGTGATCGCCGAAATGGACGGCAACAAACCGGACCACGAGCGATTCCAGCGTAACGGAAGAGGTCATCCTAGCCCTTCCAAGGATCAGCCGGACTCTTCCCGCTTCGTAATCCTCAAAATCGAGCCTTTTGGCTGTATATTTGTAGATGCGCGCCTCGCTAGGATACTGCTCAAAGATGGAGCTGATCGCGTAGTGAGCCCCAGCAGAGACCAGGTCCAGCATGGCTGGCTTGACGATCCGGCCGAAAACGGCCTTGCCGTCGCCCATCTCTTTAACGTTACTCTTGGCATTCGAGAGCCTTTCCATAAACCGTGCTTCCAGGTGATCGCCGAAAAGCTGGCTCGCAAGCTGGAGAGCCCTGCCTGCGTACTGAATCACCTGGACTGTCTCGATGCCGGAGAGGTCGTCAAAAAACCACCCGCAGCTTGTGTACATGAGCATGGCGTGCCTTTGGAGCTCCAATAGCTTAAGCGCCCTGACCTTACTATTTTGATCTAGAGGAGCACGGCCATGCTTGGCCAGGAACGCTTCGATGGCGTCTTCTGTCCTGTCCAGAAGCACGCCGATGTAGTCGTCCCTTGCCCTCCATGGGTCGTAAAAGAGCTCCTTCAGCCCTTCTTCGAACTTTGGGGCTAGCGTGTCCCTAAGCCAATCGAACGCCTCTCGCAAGGGCTCCCGCCAGGCCTGGTTCCAACCGGGATGCCGGCCGCTTTGGCAGCCGCAGTCCGACCTCCAGCGCTCGATCCCGTGGATGCAGCTCCACGAGGTATTCTCGATAATTTCCGCCTCGGAAATGGGGGGGCACTTTTCCAGAAATTCTCCGTAATTTGTGATCTGCGCAAGGCCGTTCACCTGGATGTGGTGTAGCGCGTAGGCAAGCGCCATATCGCCGAACCTGTGATGGTGGCCGTAGCTCTCTCCATCGGTTGCGATGTGCGAAAGCCTGGGCATTTCGCCGTCTTTTGGCACTCCTGCAACCAAACTTTCTGCAACGCGCTTGCCGTTATCCAAAAGCCCGCCAAATGCCACGGCCTGGGCGATGTTGCCGTTATAGAAGAACGCCGCGATCGTCTTACCAGAAGGGAGCCGGACCAGGTAGGGGATGGAGGTATCGATCTTCCCCCCTCGAACGTCCCGCCAGTCTCCTCCGCCGATAGGCCTGACTCTGCTTGCCTGATAAGGGGCTAGCACCGTGAATCGCAGGCCGAATTCCGCCAATACTTCTAATGTTTTTACATCAACGGCCGTCTCGGGCAGCCACATGCCCTCTGGCTCGCGCCCAAAGCGCGCCTTGAAATCCTCGATGCCCCAAAGAACCTGGGTTCGTTTGTCCCTTTCGTTTGCCAAGGGGAGAATCATGTGGTTGTAGGGCTGGGCCATTGCCGACCCATGCCCGGAGAATCGTGCCCGGCTAACCTTGTCAGCCTTCAGGACCGCTTCGTAGGGATCCTGGGCGTTCGCTTCCATCCAGGATAAGAGCGTTGGGCCAAAATTAAAGCTCATCCAAGCGTAGTTGTTGAGTATGCGAAAAATCTTTCCGTCTTCCCCCAGAATTCTGGCGGCAGTATTCGGGGCGTAGCACTCTGCCGTCACCCTCTCGTTCCAGTCGTGGTATGGGTAGGCGCTGTCTTGCCACTCAATCGCCTCGAGCCATGGGTTTTCCCTGGGCGGCTGGTAGAAATGGCCATGAATGCAAACATAGCGCATGACTTGTCTTCTTACCGAGGCTTGAAGAACATGACGGCCAACGGCGGTAGGGTAACCTCCAAAGAAAAAGGCCTTCCATGGCAGGGAGATTCGATGGCGACGACTTGGCCATTATTGCCTAGCCCGCTGCCGCCGTATTCTTGGGCGTCCGAGTTAAGGATCTCCTTCCAGATTCCGCCTTTCGGTACGCCGATTTTGTAGTTCAACCTAGGGACGGGCGTAAAATTGAACACGGCGAGGATCGGGCTCCCACTCTTTAAGGGCTTCCTAAGAAAGCTCAGCACGCTAGCCGCCGCATCGGAACAATCGACCCATTCAAACCCTTCAGGCTTGCAGTCCCCCTCAAAAAGGGCTGGCTCGGCCGCATAGGCATGGCCAAGATCGCCAAGCCAACGCTTGATGCCCGCGTGAGGGTCGTAGGCCAGCAGGTGCCATTCGAGGCTCGTATCGTGGTTCCATTCGCTCCACTGGGCAATCTCACCGCCCATAAACAGGAGTTTCTTACCGGGCTGGGCGAACATGTAGCCAAAAAGCAGCCTTAAGTTGGCGAATTTCTGCCAGTCATCGCCGGGCATTTTGTTCAACAAAGAGCCTTTCCCGTAAACCACCTCGTCGTGGGAGAGCGGCAGGACGAAGTTCTCGTGGAACGCGTAGACCATCCGGAAGGCAAGCTCCCCTTGGTGATAACTTCTGAAAATTGGCTCGTAGGAGAAGTATTTGAGGGTGTCGTGCATCCATCCCATGTCCCATTTGAGGCCGAACCCAAGCCCTCCAACGTAGGCTGGCCTTGAGACCATCGGCCAGGCGGTGGATTCCTCGGCAATCGTCTGTACGTCCGGAAAGGCCCTGTAAACCTCTTCGTTTAGCCGGCGAAGAAGGGCAATCGCCTCGATGTTTTCATTGCCCCCGTACTCGTTTGGGATCCAATCGCCGCCTTGCCTGCCGTAATCCAGATAGAGCATGCTTGCCACGCCATCCACTCTTAGCCCGTCTGCGTGGTAGAGCTCTAGCCAAAAAATGGCAGAGCTGATCAAAAAGCTTTTGATTTCATCACGCCCATAGTTGAAGATCGCGCTGTTCCATTCGGGATGCAGGCCCTTTTTCGGGTCTGCGTGCTCGTAGAGGTGCGTCCCGTCAAAATAGCCAAGCCCGTGCTCGTCCGTCGGGAAGTGCGAAGGGACCCAGTCGAGGATCACGCCGATCCCTTCCCTATGGAGAAAGTCTATTAGGTACATACAATCTTGAGGGGTTCCATACCGCGAGGTTGGTGCAAAAAGGCCCGTTACCTGGTAGCCCCAAGAACCGTAGAACGGGTGCTCCATGATGGGCATGAATTCGACATGGCTGAAGCCAAGCTCTTTTACGTGCTTTGCCAGCAAAGGCGCAAGCTCCCTGTAGTTGAGTGGCCGCCAGTTTCCATCTTCAAGCTTGCGCCTCCACGAGCCGATGTGGATTTCGTAAATGCTTATGGGCGCATCCAACGCATTTTTTGCCTTTCGAGTTTGCATCCAAGCCGCATCGTTCCAGGAAAAACTTAAATCCCATACCCTGGAAGCGGTCCTAGAGGGCGTCTCGTGCAGGACGCCGTAAGGGTCGGCCTTGTCCACTTGGTAGCCGTTTACGGCCGAGACGATGTGGTATTTATAGGCGCACCCTATCCAAACGCCTTCGATGAAGCCTTCCCATATGCCGGAAGAACCCCTGGGTTTCAGGGTGTGGGAGGTTTTATCCCAGCCGTTAAACTCACCCATCACGCAAACGGACGCGGCGTTCGGCGCCCAAACGGCAAAATAGACGCCCCGCCTGCCCTCGTGTTCGATAGGGTGGGCGCCCAACTTCTCGTAGGCCTTGAAAAGAGACCCTTCGTTAAAAAGATACACATCGAAATCGGACAAGAGCGATACGTCGTGCCGCACGGGATGATCGGATCGGGCTTGTTTCACCACGTTTGCACTCCTTAATTCATGGCGCCGTTAGTGATTCAAAGGGACCGCAAGAGACAAGTCTCACTGCCCCGTCCCAAGCGGGCCTGTATGCCTTTTGAGTACAAGAATGTGCGCAGGCCGCCAGGCCGGGTCTAGCTCGACGTAGTTCCACGCGCCGCGCCAGACGTAGCCCTCTCCGCTCAGCGTATCGAACGCCTCGTAGGTTTCATCCGCGCCAATCCCAAGCTCGTCCAGGTTTAAGTTCACGTAGGTCCAATGGCGTTGAAAGGGGTCCAAGTTCACGACGACCACGACGATATTCGAACGGTCGGGCGTTCTTTTGCTGAAGCAAAGGATGCTTTCGTGCTCGGTCGGATGGAATGTAAGGCTTCCTACCCCTTGCAAGGCCGGGTTTTCCCCACGAATCCGGTTTAGCTGTGCAATGGAGCCCCTTAGGCTGTCGTGACCCTCCAAATCCCAGGTACGGATCTCGTACTTCTCGGAATCCAAGTATTCCTCCGAGCCCTTCGCTCTAGGCAAGCGCTCCATAAGCTCGAACGCGGGACCGTAAACGCCGTAGTTGGACCCGAGCATTGCGGCTAGGATCAAACGGATCATGAACGCCGGACGGCCGCCAGTTTGGAGGTACTCCGTAAGGATATCGGGGGTATTTGTCCACAGGCTCGGCCTGAAGAACTCCACCGCCTGTGTTTTGGTCAGTTCGGTGAAGTACTGCTCCAGCTCCCATTTGGCAATCTTCCAGGGGAAGTAGGTGTAGGATTGGCAAAATCCTACCTTGGCCAGCCTGTACATGATCTTGGGACGAGTGTGGGCTTCCGACAAGAACAGCACGTCCGGATGGGCTTCCTTGAAGCGGGGAATAAGCCACTGCCAGAACCGAAAGGGCTTCGTGTGCGGGTTATCTACACGAAAGATGCGTACGCCCTGCTCTATCCAGAACAAAACGATGCTGGCCAGTTCTTCCCAAAGTGCGGGCCACTGCTTGCACTCAAAATCAAACGGAACGATGTCCTCGTAGCGCTTGGGCGGGTTCTCTGCATACTGGATCCCCCCGTCCGGCCGAACTCGGAACCATTCGGGGTGCTCTTTGACGTAAGGATGGTCAGGGGAGCACTGGTAGGCGATATCGAGCGCGATCTCGATGCCAAAGTCCTTTGCCCTCGCAACGAGCGCGCGGAAATCCTCGAGCGTGCCGAGCTCGGGATGGACGGCCTTGTGCCCGCCCTCTTCGGAGCCGATCGCCCAAGGACTGCCAGGGTCATCCGGCTGACAAACTACGTCTCCATTCCTACCCTTCCTTTTGGTTTTTCCGATCGGATGGATGGGCGGAAGGTAAAGCACGTCGAACCCCATCTCTTGGATGTAGGGAAGGACCCCTTCCACATCCTTGAACGTGCCGTGAGACGCCTGTCTTGGCGTGACCGACCGAGGGAACATTTCGTACCACGCGCTGAACCTGGCTTTTTTCCTGTCCACGATGACGGGCAGTTCGATCGGATAAACCGTCGCAAAGCGTCTTTCTTGGTAGCCTTGCATGAGTGCGACGAGCTCCTCGCTCAAGGCCGTCCCAATCTTCGCTTCCAAGGGGAAGGTATCGCTCGTCAGCATGTAGGCGCAGGTCTCGAGCCTATTGGCGTCGGCCCCGGAAACCCTTTGCAGCGTATCCATGATCATCTTTGCGCCAATGAGCATCTCCGAGGAGACGTCTTGGCCGGCTTCGTACTTTTTGACGAACCCTTTGTACCAAGTTGCAAAGTGATCCACCCAGCCCATAAGCGTGTAGCGGTAACGCCCAAGCTCCTCAACCCTGAAGCTCGCGCGCCAGGTGTCGTTTTGAACGAGCTCCATTGGAGCCTCTTTCCAGGAAGATGCACCTTCTTTTTTGTAGAGTAAGACGGAGGCGATCGTATCGTGGCCGTCTACAAATATATCCGCCTCGACAACAACCAGGTCTCCGGCCTCGCGCTTGATCGGGAACTCGCCTTTTTCGACCTCTGGAGTCACGTTTTCTATCACGACTCGACGCCTGCCGTAATCCTGATCCTGACCGTCATGGGGAGAGAGGTGGTTCGGGTTCACGATAAGCTCCTTCGTTCGTCCGCTTTCCTCTTAGGGTATAGAAAAACGCCAAAACCTGTCAAAGAGTCACCCCAAAAGTCTCCGTTGACTCATGCCGTGGAAATTGTAAAACTTTTAAAGGCGGCAAAAAAACATACACCAAAAAAGGAGACGGCATGGAGCGGGCCAAGCCCAGCACGAATGCACAAAAATCGCCCGTACGGAAGGCACGCCCCGGACATCCTGAAGCAAGCTGTTCGATTGCGATGGTTTCCTCCGAGGTTGTTCCCTTTGCCAAAACGGGAGGGCTGGCGGATGCCGTTTGCGCGCTTTCCAAAGCCTTGGAGGGCTTGGGGCAGCGACTTACCATCATCCTTCCCGCCCATCGCTCGGCCAAACATGCAAACGTCCCGCTTGAGCGAATCGACACGCGAGTCCATGTACCGCTTGGAGGACGCAGGCTCGAAGCGGGCGTTTGGAAGGCCCAACTTTCAGGGCACCTTCGAGCCCTTTTGATCGAGGCGGAGCCATACTTCGCCAGGGATGATCTCTACGGCACTCCCGAGGGCGACTATCCGGACAACGCGGAACGCTTCGCCTTCTTTTCAAGGGCTGCGCTCGAAGTCTTAAGGCATGAGCCGCCCCAAATCCTGCATGCCCACGACTGGCACCCAGCGCTCAGCCTAGCATTCCTCAAGGCCGAGGCCGAGAGCTACCCAGAGTTCAGCCAAACAAAGACTGTTTTGACCATCCACAACCTGGGGTATCAAGGCATTTTTCCAGAAAATTGCTGGCCCCTTCTTGGTCTGGATCAAAAATGGTTCCACCCGGAATTCCTCGAATTCCACGGAAGGGTCAATTTTTTAAAAGGCGGCCTGATGTTCGCCGACAAAATTGCTACGGTCAGCAAGTCATACTCCAAAGAGATTCAGACTCCGGAATACGGGTTCGGGCTTGAAGGGGTCCTACAAAAGCGTGCAAGCGATCTCGAGGGCATTCTAAACGGAGCAGATTATGAAGTATGGGACCCGATTAGCGACCGTGATATCAAGGCCTCCTACGGCATCAAGGACCTTTCCGGGAAGCTTGCATGCAAAGCGGATCTACAGGAAACGCTCGGCCTTCCTCAAGCCCCCGATGTTCCGTTGGTAGGGATGGTCAGCCGGCTTGCCGAGCAAAAGGGGATCGGGCTTTTGCTGGAGACGCTCGAGCCGTTGGCCAAAAAAGCGTTGCAGGTTGCGATCGTCGGAAAAGGCGAGGCGAGCTATGAGCAGGCTCTAAGCGCGTTTCAGGTCGCGCACGACAACGTCAAGGTGTGCATCGCCTTCGACGAGGCGCTTGCCCACAAGGTTCTGGCGGGGGCGGACTTCGTGTTGATCCCGTCTCGCTACGAGCCCTGCGGGCTCATCCAGATGCACGCCATGCGCTACGGGACTCTTCCCATCGCCAGGGCGACGGGAGGGCTCAAAGACACGATCGTCCCCTACGAGCCCGGCTCAAAAAAAGCCACGGGGTTCCTCTTCGAGGGCTACGATGTCCCAAGCCTCCTTGGCGCGATCGATGCTGCTTTAGCAGTCTATAAAAGAAAGGCTACCTGTCGCGCTATGATGAAAAACGCGATGAAGGCCGATTTTTCCTGGCAAAAAACGGCAGAGAGCTACCTAGGGATATACAAATCTTTGCTGATAGCCTAATGAAAGGCCTCTCCTTTTTTCTCCCTGCCTATCGCCACGATAAGCGCGCAACCCAAAAAAACGGCCAGTGCAAACAGGGCCATGGCCTTGGAAAGCCCGAGCGTCTGGGCTAGCAACGCCTGGAGAGTCGCTGCACTGCCCGCGATCAGCACGCCGCACTGGTAGGCAAAGCCCGGCATAAACCCGCGCACGCTGGCCGGCGAAAGCTCGGTAATGTGTGCAGGAACAACCCCCCAGGCGCCTTGAACCATGAACTGCATCAAAAACGCCCCCACCATGATAAGCGCCGTAGTGGGCGCGTAAATCCACAGCGGAACGAACAGGCAAGCCCCAAGAAGCGCCAAAACCATGGCGCGCTTCCTCCCCAAGAAATCTGAAAGAAGCCCAAAGGCAATCCCGCCGGTGAGCGCACCGATGTTGGCGATGATCGTCACGAGAGAGACCATGCCGACGGAAAACCCTTTTGAGAGCTTAAGGAACGTAGGGTACAGGTCTTGCGTTCCGTGAGACACGAAATTCATCCCCGCCATCAGGGCGACCAAGTAGAAGAACGTCCCCATGTGGCCTTTTGCCACGTGTCTTGTGACGTCCGCCATGAACGCGACGATCATTACAAGGACGCCCAAAAGAACGGCCCATGTGAACGCGAGCTTTAGGACCGCTACGAACATGCCAATAAGGCCCAGTCCGAGGTACCAAGCGCTATGCCCTTGAACGGTCGCCCAAACATCGCTCCAGTCACGCCTTCCGTGTTTTTGCCAGGCTTCCGATTCCTCGACGTGCGAACGGATGTAGAGCGCGAGCAACGCCGGAAGCCCGCCCAGGAAGAACATCGCCCGCCATCCAAAGTAGGGGTACACGCCGTAGTAAGCAAGCGCAGCAAGCAGGTAGCCCACGGCGTAGCCTTCCTGAAGGAGTCCAGACAGCACGCCCCTCCACTTTGCCGGGACGGATTCCATCGCTAGCGAGGCGCCAACCCCCCATTCTCCGCCCATACCGATGCCAAACAGTGCTCGAAGGACGAGGAACGTCGTGAAGTTGGGCGCGAACCCGCAGAGCACTTCTATGATAGAATAAAACAACACATCAATCATCAAGGGGAGCTTTCTGCCGTAGCGGTCGGCCATCAGGCCGAACAAAAAGGCCCCCACGGGCCTGAAGGCGAGCGTGACGCTGAGCGTCAAGGCGATGGCGGTATTGCTCTTTTGAAAATCCTTCGCAATCTCCGTGAGCACCATGACGACAATGAAGAAATCGAAGGCATCGAGCGTCCAGCCTAGGAACGAGGCCAAAAGCGCGTTCAGCCCCTGAACTTTGAAGCGCGATCTCTTGGGCGGGGGACCTTCTTGCTTGGACATCGGACGCTCCGTAACGCGTTGAGGACAACGCTTGGATTCTAGAGGAAAACGGGCGGGAATTCCAGGGAAAACGCCTGGACTAACGAATCTCCTCGAAGGGGCTCGGAATGGCCGTGGTATCCCAAAATCCCAGAGCGACAAGACCGAGAAGGAGGATCAAAAACCCAAAGATGATGAGAGTGCGAAGGCCTCCTAGGCTGTTTCGCAACGTTTGAAGGTCTTCTATCTGCACTTCGAGGCGCTCTCCTAACTGCTCAAAGCGCCGCTCGATCCGTGCCAAATCGGACCGCAGCGGCAACATTAGATCCTCTGCCGGCTTTTCTTCTTTTGTTTCGCCGGCCTTGTGTAGGCTCATCCGCTCTAGCGCCTCGATCAGCGCCTTCGCCGCGCTCTCCCCGAGCGGGCCTTCAAGCTCTTTGTAAAGCTCGATCATGTCGGGCGTTGACATGACAGATTTCCTCTTTCGTTGCGGGCGCACGCGATGCAAACGCCCTTGTTCCTACCCTCGGAGACTTCTAGCTCGACGGCTACGACGTGCCCCGGGAGCCTTTTTAGGACTTGCTCCGCTAAAAGCCCTCCAACGTGCTCGATGGTGGTCTCCTCGGGTGTGACCAAAACGCTTTCCCTAGGAAGAAGGATCTCGGCCCTTCGTTCGGGCGCAAAGCAGGGGACGTAGGACACTTTAATAAAGCCTTCGGCCTCTTTTTCGATGTAGGCCCTGGCGGCCAACAGCCTGTGGTCGAACATCGATACCGCATCTCTTAGCGCCTCCCTGGCCAAATCGAACGGGACAAGCATGCCATCTTGAGCCCTTTGTCCAAAGAGCCTCAAGCGGACCTCGGCGCTGTGGCCGTGCAAGCGGCTACACTTGGGGTCGAACGGCAAGAAATGCGCGTAGTCAAACCCAAAACCCTCCAGGAACAGCCCAAGCTTCATGGCGCAACCATGAGCGGGTCTGCAAGGCCCGCATCTTCAAACCCTTTGGCCCGGAGTACGCAGCTATCGCAAGCCCCACAGGGCCTTTCTTCGCCCCTGTAGCAGGACCATGTCAGTTCGAAGGGAGTGCCAAGCTCCGCACCCAGCCGAACTATTTGGGCCTTTGAATAATGCAAAAGCGGCGCTTCAAGTAGAATCGGCCTTCCTCCTTCGGCCGTCCTTTGCGTAGCCACATCGATAAGCGTCTGGAAGCGCTCGATAAAAATCGGCCTGCAGTCGGCATAGCCCGAATAATCGAGCGCGTTCACGCCGATAAAAATCGCATCCAGGCCGTAGGCTTCGGCCAAAGAGAGCGCAAACGACAAAAACACGGTGTTCCTCGCGGGAACGTAGGTTACGGGCGCTTGCCCCTTTTGGGCCTCCTCAAAATCAGGCACAGACATGCAAGGGTCCGTAAGCGCGCTCGCTTTCCATACGGAAAACCCGGGCAGCTTTAAGACGATGTGCTCGGCTTTGTAGTGTGAGGCGAGCAAAGAGGCCGCCTGGAGCTCTTTTTTGTGCCTTTGACCATAATCAAACGAAAGCACAACCAACCTTTCCGTGTTCTTGGCCGCGATGCCAAGGCAAACGGCCGAATCCATCCCGCCGGAGACCAAAACTACGCTCCCTGCCACGACTATAGCACCTCTTGGTTGAGCAAAAGACCGAGTACTTTGTGCATCTGTAAAGAAAGCCTTGCGCCCTGGAGTTCTTTGAGCAGTCTCAACGTTTTTTGGATGGAGCCTGGATCCAGCCCCAGCGGCTGGAGGTACAAGGGCTTTTTCGAGCAAAAGACCTCTCTTGGAATACAACCTACCAAAAAACCCTCGTCGACCACGAACTTCCACTCGTCCGCACGCTCTACAAGCCCTTCGGCAACGGCATAGTCTGGCGGCTTTGGGCTTGCCGTCACCCAATCGAGGGCATGAAGCCAATCAGGGCAGAGTGTTGCGTTCGTCTCGATGTGCACCCTGCACCCTTGAGCCTTGAGCCTTGAAACGAGCGTGCCCAGCGACAAAAGCGTAGGCTCGCCGCCCGTGAGGACAACATAGGGGCTTTTGAGCTCCTTTAGAATCTCCTCCGAACTTAGCCAGGATACACCCTTAACGCTCAAGGACCCAGGCTCGTCACAAAAGCTACAGCGGAGGTTGCAGCCCGCAAACCGGATAAACGTTGCATACAATCCAGAATGAACGCCCTCCCCCTGAAAGGAGGAAAAAATTTCCGAGACAGGGTAGCGATCTGGCGTCTGCATCCTAAAAGCCAAGCTTGCTAGCGACCGGCAACAGGAACTCCATCGCCGGATGCGTTCTTATAGCGTTAAGCGGTCGTCGTTTAGCCTCACCTGCCTATCAGGTAGAGCTCCACTCTCTGGGTATTTACCCTACTGTATCGCGGATGGCGCGTGCTTGATAAGCCCAGGCTTCGTCGTAAAGGCACAAAAAAGCTC
>WOZJ01000012.1:1225-2578 GCA_011620345.1 Nitrospirota bacterium | reverse complement strand
AAACCTTAAAGGAGGAAAACCATGGAAGACGTGGCCATTATCGGCGTCAGCATGACCCACTTCGGAAAGCACCCCCAAAAGACGCTCAAGGATCTGGGAATGGAGGCGGCGCTCGGGGCCTGCAAGCATGCCGGCATAGATCCAAAGGCCATCCAGGCGGCCTACGCGGGCAACGGGCTTGCGGGCATCATGACCGGGCAGGAGGGCATCAGGGGGCAAAGCGTGCTTTTGGGGCCGGAAAGCCCGTTCCAGGGTATCCCCGTGATCAACGTCGAGGACGCCTGCGCGACTTCGAGCATTGCACTCCAGTGCGCCATGAACGCCGTGGCCGTCGGCATGGTCGAAAACGCGCTCGTTCTTGGCGTCGAGAAGCTTTTTGATGAGGACAAGATGAAGTCCTTCTTGGCGCTATCGACCGATATGCCCGTTGAAATGCGTGATGCGATCATGCAGGCGATGTCCGGAACGATCGAAAAGGGAAAGGCACGCGAGGAGCTTAAAAAGGTTGGCCTCATGGAGGACATGGCAGATGTCATCTTGACGGCCTTGGGCGATGGATCGGGCGTTGGCCAAAGGAGCCCCTTCATGGACGTCTACGCGATGGAGGCGCATCTGTACGCGAGGGAGTATGGCATCCCCATCGAAAGGCTAAAGGGCATGCTCGCCTGGATTGCGGCCAAGAACCACACGAACGGAAGTCTCAACCCGTTTGCCCAGTACCAAAAGGCGTGCTCTGCGGAAGAAGTGCTCGAATCGAGGCCGATCGTCGAGCCTTTGCACCTTCTGATGTGCTCGCCCATCGGTGACGGGGCCGCGGCGGCCGTCATCACGAACAAAGCGCTTGCAAGACGTTCCAGCGATAAGCCCGTATGGATCGCGGCCAGCGTGGCCAACTCTGAGAGCTGGGATAGGCAAAAGGGCGACCCCGATTGCGTCGCGCGGGCGGCCAAAAAGGCTTACGAAATGGCCGGCATCGGCCCCAAGGACGTGGACGTGGCCGAGGTTCACGACGCGACCGCCGTGGGCGAGCTTTTGGCCTACGAAGAGCTTGGGTTTGCAGAGCATGGCCAGGCGCAAAGGCTCATCTCTGAAGAGGCGACGAGCCTCGCGGGCAAGATCCCCGTCAACACCTCGGGCGGGCTTGAATCCAAGGGCCATCCGATCGGGGCTACGGGGCTTGCGATGGTTGCCGAGGTTGTCTGGCAGCTAAGGGGCGAGGCGGGCAAGCGCCAGGTAGAAAACGCCAAGGTCGGGGTCACCCAAAACGGCGGCGGCGTGACGGGTGCCGGGCCCGCCTGCATGACTGTGCACGTCTTCAAGCGCTAAAATAAGCATAGGCAAGATTAAAGCGTG
>WOZJ01000012.1:0-1125 GCA_011620345.1 Nitrospirota bacterium | reverse complement strand
GTGGCATTATGAAATAACTGGCATGAACACCTTGATCTGCAACAAAGAAAGGATTTACCCATGAGCGATAGCCCTTACGAAGCGCTTTCGATGCGCCTTGGGTTTCCCGATTCGGCCCATCTGCGGAAAATTCTCGAGTTGTTGCTCACCCAAGAAGAGGCGAGCGTGGCCGCTTCCTTGCCCGGAGGGCCGGGCGATGTAGCCCAAAAGCTCGGCATCCCTCAAGATAGGGCCAAGGACATCCTAGAAGGGCTCTGGCAAAAAGGCGCGGCCTTCCCCAAGAATTTCCAAAAAAGGGACACCTACCGCTTCGCCAGGGATTTGATCCAGCTCCACGACGCCACGCTTGCATCCAAGCATTTCGATTTGGGAAAAAACCGTGAGTACACTAAAGCGTGGCACACCTTCGGAATGGAAGAATTCTACGTAAAGATGGGCAACCTGCTTCCTCAAATCTTTAGCAAGCCTATATGGCGCGTGATCCCCGCCTGGGACGCCATCAAAGACTTGGAGGGAATCGAACCCTACGAAAACATCCGTACCATGGTCGATGCGCAGGATGCGCTGGCCGTCGTGCCATGCTCGTGCAGGGTGGTGAAAAGCGGAGTGGACGAGCCTTGCCGCTTTACCGACGAGCAGGGCACGTGGCATTGCGTGCAGTTTGCCAAGGGTGCGAACTACGTGACCGCTCGCGACTCTGGCAAGGTGCTCACGAAAGAAGAGGCGTTCGATCTCATGCAAAAGGCCGCCAAAGACGGGCTTATGCACATGGGGCCGAACACCAAAGACCTCAACCCCAATACCATCTGCAACTGCTGTGAAGATTGCTGCGAGTTCTTCGGCTTCTACAAGGTAGGCAACGTTCCGCCCGAGGCCTTGACGGCCAAGAGCCGTTTCCGGGCCTACGTCAACGAGGCAAGCTGCAAGGGCTGCCAAGATTGCATCGATCGCTGCGCTTTTGGTGCGATCGAGCTCATCAGGCCGCAGGGCTCGAAGAAGTATAAGGCCAGCGTAGACGAAGAAAAATGCTTTGGCTGCGGGGTATGCCTTGTCGGGTGCACGTACGACGCCATGCGCTTTAAGCCTATTATGCCCTCCGACGAGCTCGCGTTCATGGACTAAAAG
>WOZJ01000008.1 GCA_011620345.1 Nitrospirota bacterium | reverse complement strand
TCGGCAAGGTCGATGAACGCATCCTGGCTTACAATCACCGCCCGCTCGATGCAGTTGATCAGCTCCCTTACGTTGCCGGGCCATCTGTAGCGGGCCATGGCCTCGAGCGCCGAGGGCGTCAACCCCTTGATGCGCTTGCCCATCGCCTCGGCCGATTGTGTGAGGAAATGAAAGGCAAGCTGCGGGATGTCCTCCTTGCGCTCCCTTAAGGACGGAAGCTGGATAGGGTAGACGTTGAGCCTGAAGTAGAGGTCTTCCCTGAAAGCCCCCGCTTGGACCATAGCCTTCAGGTCCTTGTTCGTGGCGGCGACGATACGCACGTCCACGCTTTGGAGCTTGCTGCTCCCTAATGGTTCGAAGGCGCGCTCCTGTAGGACCCTAAGAATCCTCGATTGCAGACCTAAGGGCATGTCGCCGATTTCGTCCAAAAAGAGCGTTCCCTTGTTGGCCTGGGCAAACTTGCCCGGCTTGTTGCCCGTAGCCCCCGTGAATGCCCCCTTGACATAGCCGAAGAGTTCGCTTTCCAAAAGGCCCTCGGGGATGGCCGCGCAGTTGATCGCAAGAAACGGCCCATCCTTCCTTGGTGAGTTGAAATGAACGGCCCGGGCGACGAGCTCCTTGCCCGTCCCTGACTCGCCAAGGATGAGCACGCTCACGTTGCTCTCGCACACCTTGGAGATTGCCTCGATCACGGCCCTCATCTTTAGGCTTGTGCCGATGATCCCTTTAAAGCTGTAGCGGCCCTCGAGCGCCTCCCTTAGGCGTTCGTTATCCTTAAGGAGGCTTGTGTAACGTATGCCCCTGGCAAGGACGGCCTGGAGGTCTTCGAGGTTGAAAGGCTTGCTTAAATAATCGAAGGCACCCTCCTTGATAGCGGACACCGCATCCTTGATGTTGCCGAAAGCCGTAAGGAACACGACCGGGAGCCGGGGGGAATGCTCCTTGATCTTTTGCATGAGCTCTCGGCCGTCCATCCCGGGCATCCGGATGTCCAACAGTGCCAGCTCGATTTCCTCGGTCCTCAATATTTCAAGCGCCCTTTCAGGGCTTTGGGTCACAAGCGCCCTGTAGCCCATTTCCTCGAGGGCCATGGAGAGCACTTCTAGCATGCCGGGTTCGTCGTCAACCACCAGGACGCGCCCTTCCATCGTCAGCCCTCCATCCCTGCGATCGGGAAAACGAGCGTGAACACGGCGCCTTCTCCTTCTTTGGTCCCGACACGCAAGTTGCCAAGGTGGGCTTGCATGACATGATAGACCCTCGTAAGCCCAAGCCCAGTCCCGCTCGGCTTGGTCGTGAAGAAAGGCTCGAGGATGCGCCCCATTAACCCCTGGGGGATACCGTGGCCTGTATCTTGGAAGCCCATCAACAACGACCCGTCCTCTCTTTCTAGCCTGACCTTGAGGGACCCACCCTGGGGCATGGCCTCCATGGCGTTTAGGACAATGTTCAGCACAGCCTCGAACACAAGCGCTTCGTCGGCCAGGATTTTCGCCCCGTCTGCGAGGTCTTCGATGCTTACTTGGACCTTCTGCTCCTTGAGCTTGAGCTCGCAGAACTTGAGGCAGCGCTCGATAAGGGCCTTCGGGTCCAAAAGGGCGAAGTGGGTCTCCGCAGACGGCCTTCCGAACCGAAGGAAGTTGCTTAGCAGCGCTTCGATCCTGTCCACCTGCTCGATGAGCTGCCCCATAAGCCTTGCCAGAGATGGCTCAAGCTCTCCCTTCCTTTGGATGAGCTGGGCGGAAGCCTTGATGATGCCCAGTGGGTTCCGGACCTCGTGCGCGATTCCCAGGGCGAGTTCGCCCATCGCCCCGATGCGCTCCTTGAGGCTGAGCTCCGCCTCGAGGCGTTTGAGCTCTTGAAGTTTTTGGGCCATTTGGTTGAACGTCCTTGCCAAGTAGGCAATCTCGTCTCGGCCCTTGACCTCGATTCTTTGGGTATAATCTCCCCCCCGGATCGCAAGGGCAGCCTTGGCGAGCTTCCGGATCGGGGCGCTCAAAGGCCTGGAAAGCAGCGTGGCGAAGACGAACGATACCAACGCTCCAATGAAGAAAACGCTAAGGAACACGTGCCTTGGCGCGATGCCGTAGGGAATATTGGCCTTTTGGCGAAGCCCCACAAAAAGCGCCGCCCTTAAAGTGCCCTCTTTATCCCTAAGGGGCCTTAGGCTTGCCATGAAGCCCTCTTCTTGGTCTTTGAGCAGCAAAAGCCCGCCTTTTTGGGCGAGGCCTCGCAAGACGCTTTCTCCTAGCGTGGCGATCGGGAAGGTTCCATTGGAGCTGTAGACTCCGCGCAGCCACTTTCCTTCGAGGATGTAGAGGCGTACCTCCAAGAAGGGGAGGTCTTCGAACCCCTCCATGGCTCCGGGCAAGGGGTTGCCCAAGAAAAGCCGCATCGGCGCGCCCTGGAAGCGGAAAGGTCGGAGGGCTCCAAGCAGTACCCTTGGGCCCTGGGCCCTCTCGAGGACGAAAAGCTCAAGCCCTTCTTGGAGTGAATAGACCCTAAGGCTCCCTGCCGGGATGGGGCTGTAGCGGACCTCGCCGCCTTGGTCCATGAGTATAAGTGTTTCATAGCCCTCATCGCTGGCCATATGACCGAGCCTTTGTCCGAGGCCTTCGAAGTCTGTTTGGGCCTTGGATTCCTCAAGGAATCGCTCGAGCAGGAAGGCCGCGGCATGCTCGGCCTCTTTCTCGTCGTTGTGGAAGGCCTTGAAGAACGAGTCCGTCGCCTCCTTCTGCCAGGCGGCCACATTGTGTTCGTACACATCGTAGGCTGCCCTGCTAGCCAGGAAGGCGGCAAGAAGCATCAAAGGGATGCTAAGCCCGAGGAAGGCGAGCAGGAGCTTGAGCCGCATGGGAAATCTTATGCCCGATTCTCTTGCGCTCATGTCCATGCCCTGGCCTCCGTTATCCTACAAAATTTGTAGGATCCTTCAAAAATTGTAGTCTTTGGAAGGATCAGGTACCAAGGGTGCCTTCTTTGTCCGGTGAAGAACGAGCCGGAAGGGGCGCCAGGTCACGCTCAGCATCAAAAGGCAAGCGCCCAAGATCGGGAGGAGGGAAGGCCGAAGAAGGGGTTTTCCGTAGCCACGGGCAAGCATCAAACACAACGTTCCGGTCCAGGCCAACGCCGTATCCGCCTCCTTGACCAGAACCCTGCGGGTCTCGAAGCGCCCCGGGCTCAAGCCTTTCCACGGGCTTTTTCGATGGGGAAAGAACCTAGGCACGCGTTTTTTATACAGCGTGTAGGCTTCTTTGAACCTCTTTTCTAAGTAAGCCTCTTCTGCCTCAACGAGCAGGAGCGTCCAAGCCCAAAGGCCCAACGTCCCACAAACAAGAAACATCGGGCGATGCGTCAGCCAAAGAAGGCCAACCCCAATCAAAAAGTTGCCCAAGTACAGGGGGTTTCTCAGGAAGGCGTAGAGCCCATCTTGAATGAGCCGTTCGGCATACAACTCCCCAGTCTCTTCTCCGTAGCTGATCTCCGTGAACCCAACGGTCAGGATCCTAAGGAGCTGGCCAAAAAAAGCAAGCCCAAACCCTGCCATGACCCACAAGAAAGCCTCAGGAGTTCCATCGACCTCTTGCGTGCCAAGTACAAGCAGGAGCACGCCTAAAGGCAAAAAGGTATCTCCTAAACGGTAGAAAAGACTTCCGAGCACTTCCATAAATATAATTATAAAATAATAAAGGCCCTGCGCCCCAACGAGATTGGGGCGCAGGGATGGCAGGCTACATGCTGGGCGAGCTAGGAGGCGGGGTTTGTGGCTTCTTGGGCGCCTTCTTTCCCTTAGCGGCGGCAAGCTGCATGACGGAAGCCTGGGCGAAGTGTTCTTGGGGCTTCTTCTCCTTTTTCTTGCCTTTTGCGGCAAGCTCGAAGGTCTCCTGCATAGGCTTCTTTTCCTTCTTCTTGCCCTTAGCGGCAAGCTGCACGAGCGAGGACTGGCCAGAATGCTCGTAGGCAAGCGCCGAAGCAAGCAGCGCCGGGCTGGATAGGAGCCCGAGGCTTGCGCCTAGGATGGCCATGCGTTTCTTGAAAGTCCCTTCCATAAAGATCCTCCTTTTTTGGAAGTGGTTCATTGAATTGGATAGACTCACTAATAAGTAGATGCAAAAACCATGCCATTATGCGCTTTGGCATTCGTTTTGCCTTTGTCCGATGAGTCGCTATTTTTGTAGGAAGCGCTAGGGCGCTGGAGAAACCTTGCTACCTGCCGAACATTGCCCCCGGCTAGGTTATGCTACGAATAAAGGGATAGACGTCCAAGGTCTAGAGAGAGGGGTTCCCGCGTTTGAGGCGCAAAAGAAGGCATGAACGGCATTCATCCCGCGACCGAAGCCGAGGGATGAATGCCGAGTGTTTTATGACGCCCCGTAGGGCGCTTTTATGAACTCAATAGGCCTCGTCGTACCCGAGTTCCTCTTTGGAGACCTTGTGCCGGAACAGGCTGTATACCCAGATCTGGTAGGCAAGCACCACTGGAACAAAAATCACGGCAAGCGTAAACATAATTTGCAGAGTCAGATGACTCGAAGAGGCGTTGTATGCCGTCAGACTGAAGGCGGGGTTCAGGCTCGACGGGAACATGTTCGGGAAAAGCCCGACGAAACCGAAAAAGGTTGCCCCGATGATCGTTACGGCTGAAGAAAGCCATGCCGTCCAGTAGTTCTTCAGGGAAAGAAACAGTTTTACCCCTAAAAGGGCCAGCACGGTGATCAGGATGAGTAGAAACAGCATCGGATGGGCCGTATAGTTGTCATAGATCGGGGTGGTAAATTTCGAAGCGATCAGGAATACGACGGCGACGACAAGCAAAACCGGCCAGAGCCCGCTTGCGGTTCTTGCCGCGCGGTCGTGAAGGTCGCCATCGCTTTTGATGGCGAGCCAGATTGCACCATGGACAAGGAATAAAAGGAAAAATAGGGCGCCTCCCAGAATGCCGTAAGGGTTTAGCAGCGTGAACAACGTTCCGTGATAGACCCCCTTGTCATCGATCGGGATGCCCTGAAAAATGTTGGCGAATGCGACGCCGAAGAGGAATGAGGGGACAAGGCTACCGATGAACAGACAAAAATCCCACAACTTCTTCCATCCGGGGCTGTCGATCTTGCCTCGGAATTCAAAAGCGACCCCCCTGATAATCAAAGCAAAGAGTATCAACATCAATGCCGAGTACAGTGAGCTGAACATCACCGCATACATCAGCGGGAAGGCGGCAAAGGTAACACCGCCGGCAGTGATCAACCAGACCTCGTTTCCATCCCACAAAGGACCGATCGAGTTGAACATGATCCTTTTTTCTTCATCATTCTTGCCCAGGAAAGGCAGAAGAGCTCCGATTCCCAGATCGAACCCGTCGGTAGCAAAATAAACAGCCCATAAGAGCACCCAAAGGAAGTACCAGATTGCTTGCAAGTCCATTTTCGACCTCCCGTAAAATCTCTTAGACCGTCAAAAGCGGTTTTCCACCGCCAAAATCGTTCCTAAAGAAACCGCAGGGAAATCGTCAATCCGCAGCCGGTCCTTTTATCGCTTTCTTGATTATCAGATAGAAGCCGATTGCGCCAAGAAGTCCATACACGAAAATAAACCCTACGAGTGTCACCGCTACCTGTGAGGCGGCAATGGATGAAACTGCGTCTTTTGTTCTCATCAGCCCGTAAACGATCCATGGCTGACGACCGACCTCGGCTACTGTCCATCCCAGCTCGGTTGCAATATAGGGCAGTGGGGTGGAGTAAAGCATCAGTTTCAAATACCATGGCGATTCCAGCAGGCTGTTACGCTTGAACCAACCGATCAACGTGACGAGCGCGAAATAGAATCCCAAGCCTACCATCGCCCTGAAGGCGAAATGGGTAATCAACACCGGAGGCCTCTCATCTGCTGGAAAATCTGCGAGTCCCTTCACTTCGGCACTCATGTTATGGTATGCAAGGAGGCTTAACAATCCTGGGATAGGGCCGATTTCAATCCTGTTTTTCCCGTTTGCATCGTCTGGAAGTGCAAAGAGGTAGATGGGGGCATTCTTGGAGGTTTGCCAGTGCGACTCGAGCGCCGCGAGTTTGGTAGGCTGACTATGCGCTAGGTCTGCCCCATGCATGTGTCCCTCTACGATCTCGGCAAACGAAAAGACAAGCCCGAGGACGAGCGCCATCCGGAACGACCTTGTGAAGAAATCAACATGCTGTTTTCTGATAAGGTGATAGGCGCTTATCCCCATCACAAAAAAGGCGCTAATAATGTATGCAGCAAAAAGCGTGTGCGTAAGCATCAGAATTGCAAAGGGGTTCAATGCCACTTGGGCGAAGTTCGCGAGTTCGGCCCGGCCATTCCGGATTACGTAGCCAACCGGATGCTGCATCCATGCATTGGCGGTTAGAATCCAGACGGCCGACCCTGTAGCGGCGAAGGCAACCAGCCACATGACGATGGCGTGCGCTGTCTTGGAAATCTTTTTCCAGCCAAAAATCCACACCCCGAGTAAAATAGACTCTAAAAAAAAGAATCCCAAAGCTTCGATGGCAAGCAAGGAGCCGAAGATGTCTCCCATGAACATAGAATAGTTCGACCAATTCGTCCCAAATTGAAACTCAAGGGTAAGTCCGGTAACGACTCCGATCGTAAAGTTGATCAGAAAAAGCTTCCCCCAGAATTTTGTCATTTTGAGGTAGGTCTCGTCCCCTGACCGCACGTACTTTGTCTCCATAAAGGCAACCAGGAGGGAGAGCCCCAACGTCAGCGGAACAAAAAGAAAGTGAAAGAACGTGGCCACGGCAAACTGCAGTCTCGAAAGCATCAATACGTCCATAGGCAACCTCCTTTTCGCGTTAGGTGTACGATCCCGCCTGTACTACTACTCTTTGCTCATCCCGCTATTCCCTGATGCACATTTCCCCCCTCGCTTCTTTTTATAAAATGCCGGGGATGGATACCCAAAAGTCGAAAGAAGGCATTATTCCTTGGAGAAGCCGATTCATCGCTCCAAGTCCTTCGCGGGCTTACCCACGCTCTTTCGCAAAGCCAACCCCTTGAGGCCGTCTGTAGGCTTGAGAGTGGGTGTTCTCCTCCCTGGAAAAATCAAAGTTGCAGTTAAAGGTCCGGTCCGTCTTGAATCATATCCACTCGCATACGGGCATGTCAATGCATACAAGGCTCACAGCCCCGTGTTTTTGGAATATTCAGGCGCCATCGATCGTCGTCCAGGCATGCTTGCCATAGGGCATACCCGTGAAGGCGAGCTAGGGAGAAAGAGATATCGCCATTATACCTTGGAATTTTATACCTGGGTATATTCATAATAATTTTATGAATTATTTCAACCTGCCTTTCGAGCAAAAATGCCAGCCTATTTGGCGCGTTTAAAAATTAAGGAGTGTTTTGCATATCGCCAAGAATATGCTAGTGCCATTTGTTCGATGCGGCATGCATCGGGACTTTTTATGTTATATTGAAAAACAGAGCAAAAGGAGATGGCGTCCTCCAAAACTGCCTTCCAGACAGGGCTGATGACGCCTACTAGGGCGATGGGCTTGGTAGGAGGGTTGAGACCTGTGTGGAAGATGGGAGCGCTGTTCTTTTTGGGAGGGGCGGGCGCATTCCTAAGGTATGCGATGGCCGGCTGGGTTCAAACTCGAACTCCTGCCCTTTTCCCTGCTGGTACGCTTGCCGTGAATACGCTCGGATGTTTCCTGTTCGGGCTGATCTTTGGGGCCGCAGAAGAGCGTTTCTTGATCTCGAGCGAGACCAGGGCCGTTTTGCTGATCGGGTTTGTCGGCGCGTTCACAACGTTTTCCTCTTTCGTCTTTGAAGCGCTTTCCATGCTCGAGGACCGGGCCTACCTGACAGCGTTTTTATATTTTACGCTCAGCCATGCGCTTGGCCTGGGTTCGATGCTATTGGGCCTGACCCTCTTTCGTCTCTTTTAGCGGGGAGGTTCGACGATGCGACTTGAAGGGAGATGCGTGCTCTTGAGGGTGTTCATCGGAGAAAGCGACCACTACGGCGGCAAGCCCCTCTACCAGGCGATCCTAGAGAAGGCTCGTGCGCTCGGGCTATCTGGAGGGACGGTCTTTAAGGGCATGCTCGGGTTCGGGGCGCACTCGAAGATCCACACTGCCAAGATCTTGAGGCTCTCCGAGGACCTCCCAGTCGTCGTCGAGATCGTTGACACCGAGGAGAACGTAGGAAAAATCCTTCCATTCTTGGATGCGGTGATCAAAGAAGGGCTCATCACGAAAGAGGCGGCCAACGTCGTCTTCTACAGGCCTGACGGGCCGAAGGGTTAAGGCGTGGACGGGGGGCGTTGTCCGGTAGGCCGGGCTAGTCGGCCCTGTCTTGGCGTTCAGGTGCCTGGCATGTTTCTTGCCATTTTTTAAGCGGGCTTACATTGCAATAAATAATTATTTGAATCATGGAGGAAGCAACCCTGATGCAGTCTACTTCATCCAAAGTGCACACAAAGGCCCATGGAGGGCCCTTGGTCCAAAGTCAGGCCGTCCGATTAGAAAGCTGCCAGGTTGAGCCCCTCGAGACAAACGCCATCGAGCTGGGGCTCAAGGCGCTCTCGGACTTGGAGCTGATCGCCAGCGGGGGCTTGAGCCCACTTACGGGCTTCATGGGCCAGGCGGATTACGAAAACGTCCTTAAGGACATGTGCCTTCAAAACGGTACGCTCTTCCCTTTCCCCATCACGCTTCCCTTGGACGACCCTCAAAAAGCCCTCAAGCCTGGCGAAACGGTGGGCCTTTGCTTTGAGGGGAAGGTCGTAGGCTACGTGGAGGTCGAGGACGCGTTCGAGCGCGACCTCCAAAGAGAAGCGCTTGCCACGTTCGGAACGGACGATGCCGCACACCCTGGCGTGGCTATGCTCTTTGAAGAAAGCCCGCAGGTTGTGGCGGGTAGGGCGTTTGCCGATTTGGATCGCTTGCCTAAACTCTTCCCCGAGCACCGCTTGAGCCCTTTAGACGCGCGCAAAGCCTTCCAGGAAAGGGGCTGGAAGACGATCGTCGGATTCCAGACGCGCAACCCCATCCACAGGGCGCATGAATACTTGATCAAATGCGCGCTGGAGGTAGTGGACGGGGTGTTCCTCCACCCGCTCGTCGGCGCGACCAAGGCGGACGACGTGCCGGCGGACGTTCGGATGCGCTGCTACGAGGTGCTCATCGAGCACTACTTCCCCAAGGACAGGGTCGTGCTCGGAATCAACCCGGCCACGATGCGCTATGCAGGCCCAAAGGAGGCCATTTTCCATGCGATTGTGCGCCTCAACTACGGCTGTACCCATTTCATCGTGGGTAGAGACCATGCGGGTGTTGGCAGCTACTACGGCACGTTCGATGCCCAAAAAATATTCGATACGCTCCCAAAGGGCGCACTCGAAATGGAAATCCTCAAGTTCGACAACGCCTTCTACTGCAACGCTTGCGAGGCGATGGCCACGGCAAAGACCTGCCCTCACCCGTCTTCCTCGCACGTTTCGCTTTCGGGAACAAAGCTAAGAGAGCTACTTTTGAATGGCGAGATGCCGGGCAAGGAGATCACAAGGCCTGCGGTTGCCAGGGTGTTGATCGATGCGATGCGCTCCCACGTTGGCTGAGGCCTCGATCATCAATATCTGGGCTCGCGCCCATCCGGGGAGGGGCGGCCCCGTAAAGAGCTAGATCCTTTAAAGATGCGTAAAAAAAGGAGGAAATACCATGAACGCCCAAGAGATTGAACGCCTGAACCAAGCACTCGAGCATAGCCATCCCGTGGAGATCGTGGCCGAGGCGCTCGAGCGCTTCCCGAACCTTGCCATTTCGTTCAGCGGAGCCGAGGACGTCGTGTTGATCGACATGGCCAAGCGTACCGGCCGGCAATTTCGCGTGTTTACCCTCGATACGGGAAGGCTGCACTCCGAGACCTACAGGTTTTTAGATCGTGTGCGTAAGCACTATGGAATCGCGATCCACGTGCAGTTCCCGGATGCAAATGAAATCGAGCGCCTCACGACCCAAAAGGGCTTCTTCTCGTTCTACGAGGAAGGTCATAGTGAATGCTGCGGTATTCGAAAGGTCGAGCCCTTGAAGCGGATACTCTCGACGCTCGAGGCCTGGATGACAGGCCAGCGCCACGACCAGAACCCGGGCACTAGGGCACGCGTTCCCGTTGTCCAGGTAGACCCGACGTTCTTTACGGATCGATTGGTCAAGTTCAACCCCCTGGCCGACTGGAGCTTGAAGCAGGTCTGGGGCTACATCGTAGAAAACGGCGTTCCTTACAACGAGCTGCACGAGAAAGGGTTTGTCTCGATCGGCTGCGAGCCCTGTACAAAGCCTGTGAACCCTGGCCAGCACGAGCGAGAGGGCCGTTGGTGGTGGGAAGAGGCGACCAAAAAGGAATGCGGCCTGCACATGGGCAACGTCCAGAAGGGCTAATTGTCCGAGCCCTTAATAGCCCATGGTTTTCAAACCCGGGCGGTACGGCCAAACAGGCGGGACGTGAATGCCTCGCCTATAGGGGGGCGAATGGTGTATCTCCCACGACGATAGCCGGGGCTTTCCAGGCCCGGCGGATAGGGCGGGGGCGTAATGGTGGGACGAATGCCTCGCCTATCGCTTGAGCCATGGCGAAAATGCCGGGAGTAGGCCCCGCATGCGCGGGGCCAGAAAGCCCAGTCTAGGCCAGGAGGTCGTCTGCTTCGATGCCAAGCTTCTGTGCCTGCTCCCGGAATCTTTGGAGCAGCACCTTGGCCTGGCTTTCGTACGCTTTAGGGTCAGGCCACGTGTTCTTCGGCATCAGGAGCGCTTCCGGGACGCCCTCTACGCGATTGGGAACCCTAAGGCCGAACACCGAGTCTTTCTGAAAGCCAGCCTTTTCTAGCACCCCGCTCAGTGCGCCGCGGATCATGGCCCGGGTGTAGGAAATGGGAATTCGCTCCCCAACTCCGAAAGGCCCGTTGATCCAGCCGGTGTTTACCAGGTAGATGCTTGCTTCGTGGTTCTGAGTGCACTCTTTGAACAGTTCTGCATAGCGCTTTGGTGCAAGCGGCAGGAAGGGTGCGCCAAAGCACGCGCTGAAGGTCGCTTGAGGTTCGCTACCGAGCCCTTTTTCCGTTCCCGCAACCTTGGCCGTGTAGCCCAAAAGGAAGTGCGCCATCGCCTGCTCGGGGGTGAGCTTGGCGATCGGTGGCAAGACACCGAAGGCATCGCAGGTTAAAAGAAAGATAACCTTTGGGTGCCCCGCGATCGTGCCTTCGTAAGCGTTTGTGACGTAGCTCAAGGGGTATGCCGCCCTGGTGTTCTCGGTGAGGCTTGCATCGTCCAAGTCGAGCCTCCTGGTCTGCGTGTCGATCGAGACGTTCTCCAGAACCGTCCCGAAGCGCCGCGTACAAGCGTAAATGACCGGCTCGGCCTGCTTGGAGAGGTTGATCGTCTTGGCGTAGCACCCTCCTTCGATGTTGAAAACCCCCTCGTCGGCCCATCCGTGCTCGTCGTCTCCGATCAGCGCGCGCTCCGGGTCGGCCGAAAGCGAAGTCTTTCCCGTTCCAGAGAGCCCGAAAAACAGCGCCGTATCGCCCTCTTTGCCCACGTTGGCCGAGCAGTGCATCGAAAGAATGCCCATCTGTGGGTATAAGAAATTGGCCACGCTGAACATCGCCTTCTTGATTTCGCCCGCATAGCTCGTGCCTCCGATCAATACAAGCCTCCTGGCGAAGTTTAGGATGACGAACACCTCCTGGCGGGTATGGTCGATCTCCGGGATCGCATGGAAGCGGGGGGCTTGGATGAGCGTCCAAGAGGGCTTTTCTGGCAAGGTTTGGCCTGGCAAAAGCCTGATGAATAGGTTTCTGGCAAACAGGCTGTGCCAGGCGCTCTCTGTAATCACCCGGAGCGTTACCCGTGCCTTGGGATGCTGGCCGATCAAGCAATCCTGAATGAAGAGGTCCTTGCCTTGCAAGTAGGCAAGCAGTCTCGTATAGAGCCTTTCGAAGGCCTCTGGGGTGAAAGGCTGATTTACGGGCCCCCAGTTTACGAGCGAATCGGTCGTTTCGTCGTGGACGATGAACTTATCGTTGGGCGAACGGCCCGTGTGGTGGCCTGTCCGGACAACCAGCGGGCCATGGTGCGCGATCAGGCCCTCGGAACGCCTGACGGCCTCTTCATAGAGTGCGCCCGTAGTTAAGTTCCAGTAGACGGCGTTGGCGTTGCGGATTCCTAGGGCATCAAAGTCTTCAAAGAGTGCATGGAGCTCTCTTCCTACGCCTGAGATGATGTTCATGGCCCCCCCTGGAACGTCCGTTGTTTTTATGCCTTCAATATAACACAGAGTGGCTTTCAGCAAGTACCAAAAATTGGGGGCTGGAGAATTGTTTGTAC
>WOZJ01000060.1:31351-57121 GCA_011620345.1 Nitrospirota bacterium | reverse complement strand
ACTCCAAGCGTCCATAGGATGGGGATCTCGTAGAAATGGCCTGCAATCATCTTGACCCCGATGAACACGAGAATCAGCGCAAGGCCGTAATTCAGGAACCTGAGCAGCTCCATCAACCCAGCCAGCGCAAAATACATCGCCCGAAGGCCCAGGATGGCGAACGCGTTCGAACTGAAGGCAATGAAAGGGTCGAGCGTTACTCCGAAAACCGCCGGGATCGAGTCCAGCGCGAACATAATATCCGTCGTTTCGATCATCACAAGGACGACAAAAAGCGGCGTAACCATCCACTTCTGACCAACCTTCAAAAAGAAATGGCCCGAGTCGTACCCTTTGGTGATAGGGAAAAACCTCTCGAGCGCCCGAAAGACGGGGTTCTTTTTGACGTCCACCTGCTCGTTTTTTTGGAAGACGAGCCGGATGCCGGTATAAATCAACAGCACCCCGAACACGTACAAAAGCCAATCGAAGCGGCGAACGAGATGAATGCCCACAAGGATGAAGGTGATCCTCATGACAATCGCCCCGAAGATCCCCCAAAACAACGCGCGGTGCCGGTAGGCATGAGGAACGCCGAAGAACGTGAAAAGAGTAAGGAACACAAACAGGTTATCGACGCTTAAAGCAAACTCGATCAGGTATGCGCCCAAGAACTCCAGCGCGGCCCTAGAGCCCATAAAGCGGTACACGCCGCCACAGAACACAAGCGCCAGGCTGGCCCAAAGAATGGTGAAGGCGAGCGCCTCACGCACGCCGAGGACATGCGCCTTTCTTTGAAAAACAAAAAGATCAAGCCCGAGCATAAACAAAAGAAACCCAAGAAACGCGCTCCATAACAAAGGCTGCTCTACGATTCCCATTCTTAATAGTCTCCTTATCCTACGTGACGCTCACCTCGAGAGGAAACCAGGGGGAACATAGGAAACGAACTAGCGCTTCTTAGGGAAGCCCAAACGCCCGGCATGGCAAACAACCCACGGACAAGGCGCCGGCCCGCTCGAAGATTAGATTAACGTACCAGGAAAACATTTGCCAGGGCGCCCAACGCCTTCGATACGCGGCCTTCCGGCGCAACCTACAGAATCGATCCTTTACATCGGGGCATTTTATGTATAGAATATACTTCGCTATTTTTGGCTGGGAGGCACAGACCCGTTTCGGCCTCCTTTGGCGGCGATTCAAGCCGAACCCATGCAAGCTAGTAACTTCCAGGAACAAAAGGAAAGCCCATGATGGCACCGACCATGACCGACAGAATCGAGGGGATTTATTCGGATGCCGTCCGGCGCAACAGCGGAGAGCTCGAGTTCCACCAGGCCGTAAGGGAAGTATTGGGGTGCCTTGGCCCCGTACTGGTAAAGCATCCGGAGTTCGGAAAATATAAGATTATAGAGCGTATCCTTGAGCCGGAGCGCCAAATCATCTTCCGAGTGCCTTGGCAAGACGATAAGGGTGAGATCCACATCAACCGTGGGTTTCGCGTCGAGTTTAACTCCGCCCTTGGGCCTTATAAAGGGGGGCTGCGCTTTCACCCTTCCGTGACGCTCAGTATCATCAAATTCCTTGGGTTCGAGCAAATCTTCAAGAACGCCCTGACGGGCCTGCCGATAGGCGGGGCCAAGGGAGGGGCCGACTTTGACCCGAAGGGACGCTCGGAGGCTGAAATGATGCGCTTCTGCCAGAGCTTCATGACGGAGCTTTACCGCTACTTGGGCGAGTACACCGACGTGCCGGCGGGCGATATCGGAGTGGGCACGCGCGAGATCAATTTTATGTTCGGCCAGTACAAAAGAATCACCAACCGCTACGAATCCGGGGTGGTTACCGGAAAAAGTCTGAACATCGGAGGTGCCCCCGTCCGGACGGAATCGACCGGCTACGGGCTGGTTTATTTCCTCGAAAGAATGCTGCAAGCAAAAAAGGAGGCGCTCGAGGGGAAGGTATGCATATTGTCGGGCGCGGGGAACGTCGCGATCCACGCTATAGAGAAGCTCCACCAGCTAGGGGCCAAGGTGATCGCCTGCTCCGATTCGGGCGGCTACCTCTACGACGAAAACGGTATCGACCTAGAGGCCCTCAAGTACGTCAAGCTCGCCCAAAGGGCCAGGTTGCAGGCTTATTTGAGGCATCGCCCCGAAGCGAGCTTCGTAGCCGGGGGCAATATCTGGAGCATTCCTTGCCAAATTGCGCTTCCGTGCGCAACCGAGAACGAGTTGAACGGCAAAGACGCGGAGATACTCGTTCAAAACGGCTGTATCGCCGTCGCCGAAGGCGCCAACATGCCCACGACGCCCGAGGGGGCACAGGTGTTTTTGGAGGCGGGCGTTTCGTTTGGCCCAGGGAAGGCGGCCAACGCGGGCGGGGTAGCCACTTCGGCCCTGGAGATGCAGCAAAATGCCTCGAGGGATTCCTGGAGCTTCGAGTACAGCGAAACCAGGCTCCAGGAGATCATGGTCGGCATCCACGACCTCTGCTACGAGACGGCCGAAGAGTTCGGCAAGAAGGGCAACTACGTGGCCGGTGCGAACATCGCGGGGTTTATCAAGGTGGCCCGGGCAATGGTCGAGCTGGGGCTGGTATAGGAGTCCTCCGGGCTTGCAGCCTTTTCAAGGAAAAAACTCA
The DNA here is from genome assembly GCA_011620345.1 of Nitrospirota bacterium. GTDB lineage: Bacteria > UBA2233 > UBA2233 > UBA2233 > UBA2233 > UBA2233. The sequence continues at coordinate 54,499 of WOZJ01000060.1, read as the reverse complement.
CGAAAAAACCGCGCTACCGTTAAGAACGAGCAAGTAAGAAAGGCCTTTGGGCGCTTTGGTCTTCTTATTGCCTGCGGCCTGGGGGCCGGGCTTTTGCCGAAGGCGCCGGGCACGTTCGGAACGCTGCTTGGCGTGCTCGTAGAGGTGGCACTCTTTTGGCTTCTTGACCCGGCGTGGCGTTACCCTGGGCTGCTTTCGGCTTTTGGGCTTGTGTGCGCTCTTAGCCTTGCGCTTCTGCCCCTGGCGAGCAAACACTTTGCAAGCCACGACCCAAAGCCTTTCGTACTGGATGAGGTTGCGGGGTACCTGTTGATTCCCGTCGTGCTGGCAAACCCTCACGCTTCGGTTTGGAGAATAACGCTCGGGTTTTGCCTGTTCCGAGCCTTCGACATTTTAAAGCCCTTCCCGATCGGCTGGGTCGATCGCACGCTCGAGGGCTCCCTTGGCGTCCTATTGGACGATCTTTTGGCCGGGCTCTTTGCCACCCTTGCAATCCTCGTCCTGCAATACGTCCTATAAACTTCCTTTTAAAGCGGGGGTATGCTACCCTGTGGGCTTATGATCAATGTCCATCACTTTGGCGACGAGGGCGTACCTTGGGTATTGAAAGAGAGCAGGTTCAGCATATCGCAAGGCTTTCCAGGCTTGCGTTGAGCGAAGAGGAGCTTACCCTTTTCAAGGGGCAGCTTGCCCGCATTCTTGATTACATCGGCATGCTAGAAGAGCTAGATACGAGCGCTACCCCGCCGCTCTACCACCCGAACGCCGAAGGCCTCTCGTTTCGGGAAGACATCCCAATGGAGAACGGGCCGGCCGTAGACCTTAAATGCCTGGCGCCGGAGTTCGACGAGGGCCATTTTCTTGTCCCTAGCATCTTAGAGACCAACACAAGCGAGCAAGAGCGTGTCTAACCTGCCATTTTTGACCTTGGCCGAGCTAAGGAGCGGCTATTCAAGGAAAGAGTTCCAACCCTCCGAGGTGATCGAGGCCCACTTGAAGCGAATCGAGGCGCTCAACCCGGAGCTGAACGCCTACCTAGAAGTTTTTGCGGACGGGGCAAGGGACCGGGCCAGGACGCTGGACAAAAAGCTCACCCAGGGCGGGCCGCTCGGGCCGCTTTTCGGGATTCCTTTGGCCGTAAAAGACGTGCTCTGCGTCGAAGGAACGAAAACGACCTGCGGCTCCAAAATGCTCGAGCCGTTCATAGCCCCGTACGACGCCTCGTGCATTCGAAGGCTGAGAGACCAAGGAGCGGTATTCCTCGGCAAGACGAACATGGACGAGTTTGCCATGGGCTCTTCGACGGAGAACTCGGCCTTCGGCCCGACACGCAACCCGTTCGCCCTGGAAAGGGTGCCGGGCGGGTCTTCCGGAGGGTCGGCCGCGGCCGTTGCCGCGCATCTTTGCCAGGCGGCGCTCGGTTCGGATACGGGCGGCTCGATCCGTCAGCCCGCCGCCTTTTGCGGCATCGTAGGGCTAAAGCCTACCTACGGCAGGGTTTCGCGCTACGGGCTCGTGGCGTTCGCTTCTTCGTTCGACCAAATCGGGCCGATGGCCAAGACCTCCGAGGATGCCGCGATCCTGTTCTGGGCGATCGCGGGCCATGACCCAAAAGATATGACGAGTTCGGCAAGGCCGGTCCCTTCGCTGGAGGCCTTGCTCGGCCAAGACTCAAGGCGATTTCGGCTCGGGCTTCCAAAAGAATACTTCGTGGAGGGGATGGACCAGGAAGTCCGCGACGCGCTGCTGGCCACGCTGGCAAACCTAGAAGGGCTGGGCGTTCAAGTAGAAGAGGTCAGCCTTCCCCACACGCCCTACGCGACGGCGGTGTACTACATCCTCGCCACCTCCGAGGCCAGCTCCAACCTTGCGCGCTACGATGGCGTAAAGTACGGGTTTCGAGCCAAAGACGCAGACAGCCTGCTCGAGCTCTACGAACTGACTAGGGCGGCGGGGTTTGGCCCCGAGGTCAAACGAAGGATCATGCTCGGCACGTACGCGTTGTCGGCTGGATACTACGAGGCATACTACAAAAAGGCCGCGCAGGTAAGGAGGCTGATCCTGGAAGACTTCACACGCGCCTTTGAAAAGGTCGATGCTATCGTCTCGCCGACAACCCCGACGCCTCCGTTCCTTCTTGGCGAAAAGATCGAAGACCCGCTCACGATGTACCTCTCGGACATTTACACGAACGCGCTCAACTTGGCCGGGCTTCCTGGCATGAGCCTCCCCATCGCCCGAACGGGCGATGGGTTGCCCGTTGGAATGCAGATCATGGCCCCGGCCTTCATGGAAGAAAGGCTCTTTTGCCTGGGCAGTCTGATAGAGGAACTCACAAACCCCCCCATCCGGGGCGTCCCATTCGACCAACCCATCGCATAAAGGAAGGCCATGGCCTGGGAAACGATCATCGGGTTAGAGGTCCACGTCCAACTGGCCACGCGCTCAAAAATGTTTTGCGCGTGCCCGAACGTGTTCGGGGCCCCGCCCAACACGCTTACGTGCCCCGTATGCCTGGGGTTGCCTGGGGTACTCCCCGCTTTGAACAAGCAGGCGGTTTTATTCGCGATCAAAACGGCCAAGGCCTTAGACGCCCAGGTTCATCCATGCAGCCTTTTTGCAAGGAAGAACTACTTCTACCCGGATTTGCCCAAGGGCTACCAAATCTCCCAGTACGAACAACCGCTCGCAACGGCGGGCAAGCTTAGGATCGAGACGTCCGGCGGGACCAAAACGATCGGCATCACGCGGCTGCACCTGGAAGAAGATGCGGGCAAGCTCATCCACGAGGCGGAGTTCACGAGGGCCGGTGCTTCGTACGTAGACTTGAACCGTACCGGAGTCCCGTTAATGGAAATCGTAAGCGAGCCCGAAATCTCGACCCCGGAGGAAGCCATGGCCTACTTGCGCGCCCTAAGGGAGCTCGTGAGGTACCTGAAGGTTTCCGACGGCAACATGGAAGAAGGCAGCCTGCGCTGTGACGCCAACGTATCCGTCCGGCCGGAGGGCTCCCAAACGTTTGGGACCAAAGCCGAGCTTAAGAATATGAACTCGATTCGTTTTGTCGGAAAGGCGCTGGCCTACGAGGTCGAGCGCCAGGTTCGAGTGCTCGAATCGGGCGGCAAAATCGCGCAGGAAACCCTGCTTTGGAGCGAGAAACTAGAGAAAACGCTGCCCATGCGCTCCAAAGAAGAGGCACACGACTATAGGTACTTTCCGGAGCCCGACATCCTACCGCTTACGATCGAGGGGGAATGGATCGAGGCGTTGCCTGAGCTCCCGTGGGACAAGCGCGAACGTTTCAAGCAAGTATACGACCTAACCGATGAAGAATCCGGCATCTTGACCGAACACCCCGCGCTGGCGGAGTTTTACGAGGCGCTAGTTGACGCGTTCCCCAACCCAAAGGCCGCGAGCAACTGGATTCTGGTCGAGCTGCTCAAATCGTTTCGGCCAAAGATGAACCGACTGGATTTTTTCCCGGCCGTTTCGCCAAAAAGAGTGGCCCGGGTACTCTCGATGGTCGAGGAGGGCGTTATCAACCAAAACACGGCCAAGGACCTGCTTGCCAGGCTGCTAGAAGAAGACTTCGACCCCGAGGCTTTCGTGGCCCAACAAGGGCTTGGACAGATATCGGATGAAAAAGCGCTACTGGCATGGATCGACGAGCTTTTCGAACGCCACCCAAGCCAGGTCAACGAATATCTGGACGGAAAAGAAAAGGTATTTGGTTTTTTTGTAGGCCAGCTCATGAAGATGAGCCAGGGCAAGGCAAACCCAAGGCTGTTAAACACGCTCCTTAAGCAGAAGTTCGATGCGCGGAAAGGTGCGTTCTAGGCTTGTTTATACGCTGCTTTTCCTGCTTGGCTTAGGGGTTCTCCTCGCGCTCCTCGGAATACTGCTCCCGCGTCTTATTTTTTCGCCTGCCCGGCTCGAGGCCCTAAGGAAGCGCGCGGAGTCCGAGCTTTCGCTCGCAACCGGGGGACGCGCGACGATCGGCCCGCTTCACCCAAGGATTTCCTTGATCCATGGGCTCCATGTCCAGGTTCCCACGCTCGCGATCGACCGGCCAAGGTATCTATCGAAAAGGATAGCTAAGGTCTCCTTAGAAAAAATAAGAGCCCGCTTCGATATACTTGGCCTTGTTCGGGGCAAGGCTAGGGTCGCAAAGCTGGAAATCTCGAGCTTGACGCTGACCTTGCTTAAAGAGCTGGAGCAAGCGAAGGCCAACCGCCCCGTTTTCTTTCTTGCCCAAGCCGCTACACCTGCCCCCAGAAAGCCACGGCCCGTTAGGCTTCCTTTAGGACGGGTGCGGGCCTACCTGCAGGCGCTGGAAGTCGGCAACGCGCGGATCGAGGGGCTGATGGAAGGCCCTGCCGGGCTATCTGGCCTAAGGGTAAACTTGGGCGATGCCAGCGTTGACATTAGCTCAGAAGAGGTCTATGCGTTCGGGTTCCAGAAAGGGTGGCTCAGAGCCAAGGTCCTTTTCCCCAACCCGGAGCCATTGCTTGAAGAGCTCACTTTAGAGCTCGAGGCCGGAGCAAAAAATGCCCCCTTGGGGCAGTTTTTTGACGATGCAGTGCCCGCCCTTCGGGGGCTGGTCTTTCAAAACGCAAGCCTTACGCTAGATGGTCGTCTATCGGGCTTGGAGCTTCTGCTCAAAGGAAGGCTAGAGAGCCCTTTGCACCCAAAGCCCCTTCTTCTACACGCAGAGGGCCGCGTCATCCCCGCATTTCATGGCCTTCCAAGAATCGAGCGGGCAAAGCTTGTCTTAACGCTCGAAAACAAAGAGCCGCTCTTGGAAGCGTTCGTCCAGCCAGGCTCCGGCGGGGGACAGACCCCAGGCTATGCGCTGAAAGCCTCCGGAAAACGCATCCCCGTCTCGTACAAGCCCCTAGAGCGCGGACTTTTGAGCTTCAAGGCAAGCTGTGTTGCAGACGAGAGCCTCTCTTTAGTCCCGCATACGCTAAACGGCGTGCTTCACCTTGAACAGGCAAGTTTGAACCCCAACCCGGACGTCACGCTCGAAGCCGATAATCTTAGAATCGAGGCAAAAGAAGGAAGGATCTTTTTGCCCGCCCAGACGGTGCATTTCAACAAATATCCCACCCAAATCGAAGGGGAAATGCATGATTTCAAGAAGGCGAGCGTAAAGCTTAGCGCTCCAGAGGTCTCGATCCCGAATAAGCTCCTAGCAACGGGGGTAGAGATCGAAGCGGCCACGGCCAACATCCTAGAGCGGCCAAGGGCGTTCGCGATCGAGGCCGCCTTGAAGTCTTTCCGCATTAAAAAGCTTGTAATAGAGAAGCTCAAGGGCAAAGGAACGGCAACGCTCGAACCCAAAGGTCAGGCAAGGCTACAGCTTCCTTCTTTTGAGGCGTCCATGCTCGGCGGGACATTTCACGGGCCTTTGGTTGTAAGGTTTGGGAAAGGGACCCTCGGGCTCGAAACGCGCGGGGTCAGTGCTCAAAACCTGCAAACCGAAAGCGCCTTCTTCACGTTTTCAAAGAAAGAACCCAAAGTCTATCTAAAAACGAAGGCCTCGGGGCCTGTGCGCCTTATTCGTCCTTACGGCCCTGCAAACCCCTTCCAGGCGGGGCTGCAAGTCTCTGGGGAGCTCAAGCTGGCGCCCGGCCAGATCCACGGATTGTTCTTGTACAAGGCCCTACAGGAGAACATGCGCACAATTCCGCCGTTTCGAGAGTTCGCGCGCGGGCTAGAACCGTTCGTTCGTAAGGAGGCCCAACAAGAAGGGTATTTCTTCGATACGGGCAATATCGCCTTTTCTTACCAGCAAGCCTCCTGGCATATAAGGGAGGCCCGGCTTACGAGCTTGGATGGTGTTTCGCTCGAGGCCTCTGGAAGGCTCATGCAAGGCGGCGCCGTAGATGGGCAAGGTACGGCCGTCGTTTCCGAGCGCCTAAGCAAGGCGATGGCGCTAGGCGTTTCTCAGCTAAGCTGGCTTGCAAAAAAAAAGCAAAGAATTGAAATTCCAGTCTCGCTTTCAGGGAACATCAAACACGTGAAGGTTCGCCCCGACATCGCAGCACTCGGAAAAGCGATTCTGCCGAACATCTTTAACAACCTGCTCGAGGGCATCAAGGGTTTTTCTCCTTTCTAGCATTGACCTACTGCCAAAAAAGGGCTTCAACGATGCGCACTGTCTTGTCTTTTGAGGAAATCCGCTCTGGGGCGGTGACGGACGTCTATTTTGAACGGACCGAGGCCATTTTGAAGGCAAAGGGGCTCAACCCCCGCACTAGGGCGGAGGTGTTTTTGAAGCACTTCCCTTACGGCACGTTCGGGGTCCTGGCGGGCATGGAGGAGGCGTTAGAGCTTCTTGCGGGGGTCGATGCCGACGTGGAAGCGCTTCCAGAGGGGTCGGTGTTCTTTGAGCGCGAGCCCGTCCTCGTCCTCGAGGGGCCTTATTTGAGCTTCGGCAGGCTCGAGACGGCCCTTTTGGGCGTGCTCTCCCAGGCGTCGGGCATTGCCACGAAGGCGGCCCGCTGCGTAAAGAAGGCGATGGGAAGGCCCATCGTCCATTTTGGCGCCCGGCGGATGCACCCGGCCATCGCCCCGATGATCGATTACGCCGCCTACCTGGGCGGTTGCACGGGGATCAGCGTGAGCTTATCGGCAAAGCAGCTGGGCCTCACGCCGCAAGGAACCATGCCGCACGCGCTCATCCTCGTGTTCAAGGATACGCTCGAAGCGGCAATGGCCTTCGACGAACTAATTCCCAAAGACGTGCCCAGGGTCGTTTTGATCGACACCTTTCAAGACGAAAAGTTCGAGGCGATAAGGATCGCCGAGGCTCTCAAAGACAGGCTTTACGGCATGCGGCTGGATACGCCGGGCTCGAGGCGGGGGGACATTGCGCTGTTGATCCAGGAGGTGCGCTGGGAGCTGAACCTAAGGGGATTTTCCCGCATCAAACTCTTCTTGAGTGGTGGATTGAAGGAAGACGACCTGTCGGGCCTTTCTCCGATCGTGGACGTCTTCGGCGTGGGCAGCGAGATCGCAAGCTCCAGGCCGTTTGACTTCTCCATGGATATCGTCGAGGTGGACGGTGAGCCGCTAGCCAAGCGGGGAAAAGAATCCGGCGCCAAGGCGCTGCTTTTTTGCCCCGAATGCCTGTTGCGCGAAACCATACCCAAACGCCTCCCCTTTCCGCCCTGCCCGTCGTGCCATGGGGAACGCCAAAACTTGCTCGAGAAGGTGCTGGAAGGGGGCAAGCGCTTAACCCAAGCGAGGCCACTCAAGGAGCGCCCGGCGTTCGTACGACAGGGGATCGAGCGCTTCCAAGGCAGGCTTGGGCTTTAAGGAGGATTACATGTTTGAAGCGATCGCTTTTGACGGCAACGCAATCCGCCTGTTGGATCAGCGCGCGCTCCCCCAGCAGACCAGCTACCTCACGCTCAAGACACCAAAAGAGGCCGCCTGGGCAATCCATGCGATGGCCGTCCGGGGCGCTCCGATGATCGGAGTCACCGCCGCGTTCGGCATGGCGCTTTCTCTTAGAGACCTGCGCGAGGACGAAAGCCTTGAACAGGCCTTCCAAAACGCCAAACAGCAAATCCAGTCCTCCAGGCCCACCGCGAAGAACCTATTTTTCGCCCTGCAGGCGATGGAAGACGCCTTTCAAGAGGCCCTCCGGGAGGGTTTGAGCTTGAAGGGCGTCCAAGAGCGGCTCAACGCTCGGGCACTAGCGCTCTTTCGTGAAGAAACCCAAAGGAGCGAAGCCATCGCGCGATTTGGGGCGGGGCTGATCCCCACTGGGGCACGCGTGCTCACGCATTGCAACACAGGCTCGCTCGCCGTCCCTGGGCCTGGGACGGCCTTGGGTGCGATCAAAGAGGCGTTCGCCCAAGGCAATGTCAAAGAAGTCTACGTAGACGAAACAAGGCCGCTCCTCCAAGGCTCTAGGCTTACCGCATTCGAGCTTTCCTCGCTTGGCATCCCATACAGGGTCATCGCAGACAGCGCGGCAGCGAGCCTTTTGGAGGCTGGCAAGGTAGATGCAGTCCTCGTCGGCGCGGACAGGATCGCAAAAAACGGGGATACGGCGAACAAAGTCGGGACGCTCATGCTGGCCAGGCTCTGCGCCGTCCATGCCGTCCCGTTCTTCGTGCTTGCGCCCACTAGCACGATCGACCCCGACATTGAAAACGGCTTGGAAATCCCGATCGAGGAAAGAAACGAGGCGGAGGTGTTAATGTTCTCGGGCACGCGTGTCGCTCCTTCCGGCGCTAGGGCCTTTAACCCTGCCTTCGATGTGACCCCGGCGGGATTGATCCGCGCGTTCGTCACGGAGCAAGGCGTGGTTCACCCGCCGTTTTTGGGCAGCCTTTCGGCATGACTCTGCTGGAGATGCTCCTTTCACTCGACATTACGGACTTCACGAAGGCCCGCCTCAGGCGTTTCTTGGCCGGAGTCTGCCAGGAAGGCCAAGGCACGTTTTTGCTCGGCCGCCTCCTCGAAGCCCTCCCCAAAGGCACACTCGAGGCCCATCTCGAACGGGGGCACGCCGAGATCCCCGCGTTTTTCGCCTACAGCCCTTACTTGGGAGGGCTGCTTCTCAAAGAGACGCGGATGTTGGCCGACCCGGATGCTTACGCCAGGTTCCGCAAGTCGCCCTTTGACCCGGTTCTGTTCGAGCAAGACCTCATGCAGGCGCTGAACCAAGAAGGGATGGACCGGCAAGCCCGCCTCAAGGTCCTTAGACATTCCAAAGACAAGGCGTTCCTAAAGATCGCCATCCTCGATTACAACCGCTCGATCGGGCTCGAACGGACGATGCTGTTCCTTTCGAGGCTGGCGGAGGTCCTGCTGGACGCCGCGCTCGAGCTCTCCAGAAAAGACCTTGCACCCAGGATAGGCTACCCAAGGAAAAAAAACGGCGATGGGCTTGGAGAAGAAATAGCCTTCTGCGTGATGGGGCTTGGAAAGCTAGGCGCAAGGGAGCTCAACTACCACAGCGACATAGACATCTTGTTCGCGTACGAAACGGACGAGGGCCTGAGCGCATCCGGACACACGCCTCACGAGTTCTTCACACTCCTGGCCAAGGGTATCTTAGGTTACCTGGGCGAGTACACCGAGGACGGGTTTGTCTACCGCGTAGACACCCGCCTTCGACCCGAGGGGACGAAGGGACCTCTTGTCAACTCGCTTCGCTCGCTCGAGATCAGCTACGAATCGTGGGGGCAAACATGGGAAAGACTAGCCCTGTCCAAGATGAGCCCCGCGGCGGGAGACAGGGCGTTCGGGCAGAGGCTTTTGCATGCGCTTGAGCCGTTCGTTTACAGAAAAACGCTCGACTACACCACCATTCAAGATATCGGCCATATTAAGGCGAGAATCGACGCCGAAGTGCCGAAAAAACCCGGCATGCTGGAGCTCAAGCTTGCTCATGGGGGCATCCGGGAGGTGGAGTTCATCGTCCAAACGCTAAGCGTCGTGCACGGCGGAAAAAACCCTAGGCTCCGCCAGAAAATGACGCTCCTCTCCATCGGGGCGCTCAAAACGTTCAACCTGATCGGCGAGCTGGACGCCTTTAAGCTCACACAGGCCTACACGCTACTAAGAAGGCTCGAGCACACGCTCCAGCTTAAAGAAGGCCTCCAGACACACGCGCTTCCGCTCGCCCCGGAACCCATCACCCAGGTTGTGCGGTTTGCCTTCCCCAAGCTCCCTGTAGAGCGCGTTCCGAACCTCAAGGCCTCGCTAAACGAGGCGATGGGCACGGTACACGACATATTCCTCGGAATTTTCGCCAAGACGAGCCCCGAGCTTGAAGAGGGCCTCCTTAAGGAGGCAATGGCTTTGGCGTTAGGGACACAACCGGAAGGCATCGAAGAGTTCCTCAAGACCAAGGGGTTCAGCAACCCCGAGGATGCGCTAAGACGATTCTCCACTTTGCGCGAAGGGGCATCCAAGCGCCAGCTAACCCAGCGCGCCGGCGGCCTGCTTGCGCAGATTCTTCCCAAGACGATCGACGGCATTTTAAAGTCGCCAATCCCGGAGCTCGCGCTCATCCACACCGAGCAGTTCTTCGCGCAGATCGGAGGCAGGGCCAGCTACTACGCCTTGTTTAAGGAACACCCCAAGCTTCTGGAGCTTTTGATCATGCTTTTTGGGTCTTCGTCGTACCTTTCGCATTTCGTGCTGAAGAACCCCGCCGTGCTCGAATCGCTCGTTACCGAAGACCCGCGAAAACCCCTCGATCGTGGCGCGCTCGAGGAAATGGCGGAGCAGGAGCTCGCCTCCGCAGAGGATTTTGAAGACGCCATGGAGGCGCTAAGGAGCTTCAAGAACACTGCAACGCTTCGCATCGCGCTGCTCGACTTGCTATCCGAGCTTCCGATCGAGGACGTGCTGAGGCTCAATTCCGAGGTGGCCGAGATCTGCCTTGTCCAAACAAGCCGCCTTTGCATTCAAGAAATGCAAAGGCGCTACCCATTCCCGACCAAAACCGGAGACGTCCCGTTCTTCGCCGTCGCTACGGGAACCCTTGGCTCTCAAGAAATGGGATACGGATCCGACATCGACATGCTCTTTTTGTTCGACGAGCCAGAAGACGTCGGGGATCAGGAGGCATTCACGGCGTTCGTCACAAGGCTAGGCCAGCGCATACTAAGGGCGTTGACAACCACCGGAAGGGGGGGCTATCTCTACCGGGTTGACACGCGACTTCGGCCACGCGGCAGGCATGGAGCCCTGGTGAGCTCGATTGCACGGTTTGCGGAGTTCAACCGGAAAGAGGCCGGGGTGTTCGAAAGGATGTCCATGTTCAAGGCAAGGCCCGTGTTCGGCAAGCCCGAAGTGATCCAAGGGCGTATCGCACCGCTTTTTGACGAACTCCTTTGGTCGCGCCCGCTTGACTCTGAAGAGCTGAAGCAAGGGCTTCGCATGCGCTCAAGGATGGAGACAGAACTCGTAAGCCCCGATTACAACGGCCAAAAGGGGTTCCACATCAAATGGGGCAAGGGGGGCCTGCTTGATGCGGAATTCCTCGTTGTATGGATCTTGCTCGCTTTCGGTGCAGGAAACCAAGGGCTTAGGGCTCACTCCACGCTCGAGGGGATCTGCTTGCTGGAGTCGTTCGAGCTTATGAGCAAAGAAGACGCCGGGTTCCTTGCCAACCATTACCGCTTTCTAAGGATGCTCGAGAACCGGGTTCGGCTCATTCACGACGTGGACGTCGAAAACGTAGACTTCGAAGATCCCAGGTTTCACGAGCTCATGGCCTCCATCATGCAGCGGCTTGGCCATGAGGCCAGCTTTGCAAAACAGGGCGCGAAATCGAGCCTCCTTGCCCTCACGAGGCGTGCAAGGGCGCTTTACGATCGCTATACCCTACTTCTTCAAAGACACCTCCAGGACGGAGAACCTGACGTTCGGCGCTGGCGGGCATCTTGGGGTCTTTCTAAAAACATGCTAAAATCTGGGGAATCTGGCAAACAATTCGGCCGTACGACAACAAAAGGATAGGTACATGCAGGAGAACGGGTCCAGCGTATGGCTAAACGGTAGCTTCATTCCATGGCACGAAGCTAAGGTTTCGTTGCATGCGCATACCCTCCATTACGGGCTAGGCGTGTTCGAGGGGGTTCGTTATTACAAAACCGTAGACGGCCACACCGCCATCTTCCGGCTCGCGGATCATATCAAGCGGCTCTACGCCTCGGCCCACATCGTGGGGCTCAATATCCCCTACCCCTCAACCGAAATAACGGGGGCCACGCTGGAGCTTGTTCGGCAAAACGCCTTCGAAGAGGGCTACATCCGGCACCTCGTGTTCTTGGACGAGGGCGTCATGGGGATTTACGCCGAGCAAAACCCCGTCAGCGTAGCCATTTCAACGTGGAAATGGGGGGCTTATTTGGGCCAGGAGGGCAAGAACCTGGGCGCAAGGCTCATGACCTCCACGTTCGTCCGCCAGCACGTCAACGCCTCGATGACGAAAGCCAAGGTTTGCGGCCAGTACGTGAACTCTGTCCTGGCCAAGTGGGAGGCCATCAAGCACGGGTTTGACGAGGCGCTCATGCTGGATGTCGAGGGGTTCGTGGCGGAAGCCTCGGGAGAGAACGCGTTCATCGTTCGCGAAGGCGTCTTAAAAACACCTCCCCTCATGGGGGTCCTTCCGGGCATCACGCGGGATTCGATCATGGCGATCGCCAAGGAGGCCGGCTTTACGATCAAGGAAGAGCGGCTTACCAGGGACGAGCTCTATATTGCAGACGAGATGTTCCTTTGCGGGACGGCGGCCGAGGTCACGCCCGTAAGGGAGCTAGACGGCCGCAGGGTTGGAAACGGCGAGGTGGGAAAGGTTACCCGCTTTTTGTCCGAACGTTTCCACGACGTGGTCCAGGCCAAAATAGAGCGATACAAGGGGTGGCTGACGCTCATCTAGGCAGTGCGGCCCTTGCGCACGCGTTTTGCCTAAAAGGGGTAGAGGCCACTCCTATCGAAGTCCAGGCCGACCTGACACCCGGCCTGCCCGCCTTTAGCCTTGTAGGCCTGCCAGATACGGCCATCCGGGAATCGAGGGAAAGGGTTCGATCGGCCATCCAGGCCACAATCGGCCGGTTTCCCTTAAAACGCATCACGGTAAACCTGGCCCCCGCCGACGTCAAGAAAGACGGTACGGGCTACGACCTGCCCATCGCCGTGAGCATCCTGCTCGGGGGGATGCTCAAAAAGGCGCCCGAAGAAAGCGTCGTGTTTTTGGGCGAGCTTGCCTTGGACGGCCGGGTGCTTCCCGTCCCGGGCGTTCTGCCCATAGTTGCCTCCGCAAAAGCGCTCGGGTTCTCGAGCTTTGTCCTCCCTTACGACAACCGTGCCGAGGCTCTCGCCGTGGGCGGCTTTCGCGCGCTGTTCGTCAAGCACTTGGCAGGCGTCGTTGGTTGGCTTCAAGAGTCCGCTCCCATGCCCTTCTACGAGCGGGAAGTCCAAACCCGGCAGGACAACGCCAGAAGTGCCCTATTGACCCTAGGCCAGGTTGTCGGGCAAGAGTTCGCCAAAAGGGCGCTTTTGATCGCCGCCGCGGGCGGGCATAACCTACTTTTGGAAGGCCCGCCGGGTGCCGGAAAAACGCTCCTTGCCAAGTGCATGCCCTCGCTGCTTCCGCCATTGGACGAAACAGAGGCGATCGAGACGACCAAGATATACTCGGTCGCGGGCAAGCTCCCCAAAGAAGCCGGCCTTCTTACCGAACGACCTTTTCGTTCGCCCCACACTACCATCTCCGATGTCGGCCTGACCGGCGGGGGGAACCCCCCAAGGCCCGGCGAGATCAGTCTAGCGCATAACGGTATATTATTTTTAGACGAATTTCCAGAGTTCAAGCGAAGCGCGCTGGAAGCGCTCCGTCAGCCCCTCGAAGAGGGGACGATCGACATCGTCCGGGCCCAGGCGAGCGTTCGCTACCCCGCCCGCATCCTGCTTGTCGCCGCCATGAACCCATGCCCATGCGGTTTTCTGGGACACCCGAGCAAGCCATGCACCTGCACCCCGGCGCTACTGTCCAGGTACCGCTCGAGGGTTTCCGGGCCGATCCTCGATCGGATCGACCTTCAAGTCTTCGTCCCTCCCGTGAGCCTCAAAGAGCTTACGGCCCAAAGCGATGCACAAGAGGACGCGCAAGGCGGACAAGACAAAGCAATTCTCGAGCGCGTCCTGCAAGCGAGGAAAATCCAGGCCGAACGTTACGCAAACCAGGCCCTCCGAACGAATGCCCGGCTTTCGCCCGCCCAGCTCAAACAGCATGCAAGGCTCGAGTCCAAGTCCAAAGCGCTCTTAGAGCGTGCGTTCGAGCGATTCGGGATCTCCATGAGAGGCTTGCACAAGGTGCTTCGGGTCGCTAGGACGATCGCCGACCTCGAAGGAGAAGGCATCATCGCCCCCAAGCACCTACTGGAGGCGTTGCAGTACCGCTTCGAGACGAGCACCGGGAAAGCTTCGTCGGCTTAATTAGGCGATTCAGGCAGGGCGCCCGAAAGGAGCGTCTTTATATCGAGGCTTTGAATCGCCGCTTTCTTGAGGCTTTCTACATCCTCGCGCTCTTTTTCAGAAAGGTAAGGAAACACGCCGAGCAAAGGCACGCCAATCAGCCCTTGAATCGCCTTCGGGTTCGTCGATTCGGCAAGCCCGCCTTTGCCTTCGGTATCGTTCAGCACGACCCCTACGCAACGAAGCCCCTTGGCCTCGAGCGCTCCCAAGCTAAGCAGCGTGTGGTTAATCGTCCCGAGGCCCTTTCTTGCGACAAGCAGCACGTCCAAACCCAAAAACGCGATCAGGTCGGATACGAAAATCCCAGGCGCCAACGGAACCAAAAGCCCCCCTACCCCTTCCACCAAAATGAGCTCGTAGGCGGACAGGAGGGCTTCAAAAGCCTCGGCTACAACGGCCAGCTCGAGATTACGTCCTTCCAGGTAAGCGGCAACGGCCGGGGCTAGCGGATCTGCAAACCGGTAGGGGCTTAAGGCTTCGATCGGCTCTTTAAGCCCTAGGATGCTTTTTAGCCGTAGACTATCGGGCATGGGCTCGCAAACGATGCCCGTCTCGATAGGCTTCATCGCGCCCGCTCGAATGCTCTGGGCTCTCAAGGCAAGCCCGAGCGCGGCCGTAACGAGCGTCTTGCCTACGCCAGTATCCGTACCGGCAATGAAAAGGCCCCGGGCCACGATCAGCCCCTGAGCCTGTCGGTTTTCTTCAGGTACCTAGCGGTCAAGTACAACGAAAGGAACGCGGCGAAGGCTATGCTCAAGCCTTGCAGCTCATAAAGCCCGCCAGAAAGACCTTGAGCGATGACGACGTTCTTCATCGTCAAGAAAATGACTCCGGCAATCCAGCCAAACGTTGTTCCGTACTCTGAGGACACAAGCTTCTTCCAGCGAAACTGCATGCTCCGGATCGTGGAAATCAGCCCTTTTAGCCTTGGCAGGAATCGGGGAACGTTTCGCATGTACGCCCGGTAGGCATCGCCGAACTCTTTTAGGAGGTAGCTTTCCTCGGCCTTGGTAATGCTCAAATAAATCAAAAGAAACAACGGGACGCCAATCAGATAAAAGGGCCATGTATCGGCAACAAAGGCAAACCCAAGGACTATCAGCATGTTGCCCAAGTACATAGGGTTTCGGCAGTGTGCGTAAATGCCTTCGCTGACGAGCCCTTTGGCGTAAATTCGGCCTTGGCGGCCGCCGCGGACGATATAGGCGAGCCCGATCGTCAAAGCGCGAATCAACTGGCCCAAGAGAATGAGCGTTAAGCCGGTTGCCCAGTAGAGCCACCTCGAGCCGGCGTGTGCTTCGATAGGCGGCCAGGGCAGCGCAAGCGCAAAAAAGAACACGGGGAACAGCGCGTTTCGGAACCGGAAGAAGAACCGGCCTATCGGAATCATCGAGCTCATTTGACGGCCACGAAACCCATGAAGTTATACCAGCGAAAGAACGTCTCGATCGTTTGAAAGCCCGCTTCCTTTAAGAGCTCGACGTTCTCCTCGGGCCTGTATGGGACAAGCACGTTCTCTAAGGCCTCCCGCTTTTGAGAAATTTCGAGCTCGTCGTAACCAACGCGTCTTTTGTAGTCGTAGTAAAAACGGATGAAAAGCCGGTTCAAGCCCGCATCCGCGGATAGCACCTTCTCTACGAGCAGCAAAGCCCCGCCTTTGGCGAGCCCGTCGTAGATCGCCTTGAGGAGCGAAGGCCTGTAAAGGGGGCGAAGAAATTGCAGCGTGAGCACAAGCAGCACGACGGAGGCGTTTTCGATTTGAAACGGCATGGAAAGGTCCGCTTCGAAGAGCTGGAAGGGCCTATCCATCCCGGACTTGACGAGCTTTTGCCGGCACTCCTCGAGCATCGGGGCCGATGAATCCACCCCAACAAGCTCGACATCCTTGTCTAGCCCCCTGGAAATGAGCGAAAGCGCCGTTCCCGTCGAGCAGCCTAGGTCGTAGACGCGCGTTCCGTCCTTGACAAAGGCATGCGTAAGCTCCGTGATCATCCGCTGGATCTCGGCGTAATAGGGAACCGAGCGATCGACCATGTCGTCGAAAACCCTTACTACCTCCTCATCGAACACAAAATCGCTCAAGCGGCCCTTTGGCTCCTTGAACACCTCGTCTTTGACTACACCCATACCCGCCGCCCTCTTGGATTCCGGACCAATCCTCTTGTTTTCAAACCTAAGACGTTATAATACTTCTTGATGTTCCACACTCTCAAGCCCTGCACAAAAATACGTCATCCAAGGCATACCCCTCTTTATAGAAAAGCGGCGGCAAGACGCGAAACTCTGTCGTTTCGGGCGCTTCTTGAGCTCGACCAAAAAGACCCTATCCTCTCGTGAGCCTGAAAGTACGCCTTGCGCTTGGCTGCACCTTGATGGGACTCGTCTCGGCCGTTGTCGGGCTTTCCGGGCTTTGTGGCATCCAGACACTCCAGAGGACGACAGAGCGGCTCTTGACGCGCAACGCCAAGGTCAGCAACGCCGCAGAAAAGATGGTGGCCGCGCTCGAGCGGCAGGACAGCGCCGCCCTTTTGTACCTTCTTGGCAAGCAAGAGCTCGGAACCCGGCTGTTCTTAAAAAGCCAGCAAGAGTTCCTTGGTTGGTATGCAAAGGCCAAGGAAAGCGCGATGCTCGCGAGCGAGACCGGGCTGCTTGACGTGCTCGGCATGAAATCTCAGGCTTACTCCGAGGGCTTCTTCAAGCTAGGCGGGCTTGCCCTCGAGGGCTCCACAACACCGCGCACCGAGTTCTACCTCTCCAAGATGTACCCCGCCTTCATGGCGGCAAGGCAAGCGGGCAACGACCTCCAGGCGTTGATCCAAAGACAGACCGAGCGTACCCGTATCACGCTAAGGGCCCGCTCTAGAAACCTAGCCTTGTTCGTCGTATTCGTCTTTTTAGTCGGTAATGCGGCATCTTTAGGGCTCATGATGGCCTGGGGTCGCAGGGTTTTTTCAAGCCTTCAAAGGCTGGAGCGTTCCTTGAAAGACCTGGCGGACGGCGGCCATACCGGAAAGATCCCGGTCAAATCGGCCGATGAGGTCGGGCAGCTTGCATGCGCCTTCAACGGGCTCATAGAGGCCCTCGAGAGCCGGGAGCACAAGAACACCGAGCGCCTCCTTCTGGGGCAAAAACGCTTGGAGCAGGTGCTCGAGGGTATCCGGGACGGCATCTTGGTTGCGGACGCTTCGGGCACCATCACGCTCGCCAACAAGGCGGCGGCAGACATCTGGGGGCTTACAGTGCATGCCATCCAAGGAAAGCACCTGCTCGAGCTGAAGGCCGAAGAGCCTTACGCCTTGCTTAAAGAAGCGCTCGGCAACGAGCAAAGCCCTTACGCGGCCAACGAACCCCATTTTGAAAGGACGATGCGCCTTAGCTGCCCTATGGGCACGTCCAAGCATTTTTTGCTAAGAATCAGTCGGCTCCAGCAGGAGCCTAACGAACCGAGCAAGGCCGTTTTGATCTTCAGCGACATCACAAAACTCAAAGAGCTCGACCAGCTCAAGACAGAGTTCTTCCAAAGCGCCTCGCACGAGTTAAGGACCCCGTTGACATCCATCTTGATGGGCGCCGGACTTCTGGCTGAAAGCGAGCTCATCCCGGAGGGTTCCACGGAAAAGCGCCTCGTTGTGGCCGTTCGCGAGGATGCCTTAAGATTGAGGCGTATCGTTGCAGACCTGATCGACCTCTCCAGGATCGAGGTGGGCAAGATCCCGATGCGCTTCGCAAGCGAGAACGCCGCTTCTTTGCTTCAGCAAGCAGAGCGCTTGTTCGCGGCCCAGGCCAAGGAAAGGGGGGTAAGCCTTGTCTTGGAGCCTCCCCCCAGCCCCTTATGGGTATGGGCTGACCCAAAAATCTTGTGGGTGTTCTCCAACCTTATAGGGAACGCGCTGCGCTACACGCAAGAAGGAGGGACAATCCGGATTGGGTTGAAAGACCAGGGCGCCTTTGTAGCGTTTTGGGTGCAGGATACAGGGGTCGGTATCCCAAAAGAGCAGCAGGAGGCCATCTTCCACCGCTTCAGCCAGATTGAGGGCTCAGGGCCATCGGGGGCGCTTGGGATCGGGCTTGCGATCGCGCGAGATGTGGTCGAGGCCCACGGCGGCAGAATCTGGGTCGAGAGCGTATCCGGTTCAGGCTCCACGTTTTTCTTCACCGTCCCAAAAAGTGCTCCACTTGAGGGGCGATAATGAAAAAGCCTACAACCGTTCTCGTCGTCGAGGACGACCAAAACACGGCGCTTGCCATTTCGTTGTGTCTGAAAAAGCAAGGCTTTCTGGTCAACACCGCACACGACGGGCTCGAAGCGCTCCTTTTGGCTCACAAGCTAAGGCCGGACCTCGTTCTTCTCGACATGGTCATCCCAAAGGTCAGCGGAACCCTGGTCGCCAAGGCGCTCAAGGAAGACCCCAGGACCTGCCAGGTCAAGATCATCATGATTTCAGCCAACCCGAACATTGAAGGACTCGAGGGGGCCGAGCACGTGCTCATAAAGCCTTTCGAGCCCAAGGAACTCCTCGATGCGGTCAATGCAACGCTGAACACCGGCTGAAGGAGGAATGCCATGGCCAGTTTAGACCCGCGCAAGCCCAGGATTCTCGTGGCGGACGATGAGCCCAACATCCGCCTGCTGGTCGACCAGGCGCTTGGGGTGGAGGGCTACGAAGTCGTGACCGCCGTGGACGGCGAGCACGCGCTAAAGAAGTTTTCCGATGGGGTATTCGATCTTGTCCTTTTGGACCTCAAGATGCCCGGCCTCGACGGGATGGAGGCGCTAAGAAGGGTCAAAAAGCGCAAGCCTGGCCAACCCGTCATCGTCATGACGGCCTTCGCCACGGTCGAGACGGCAGCCTCGGCGGTGCGACTGGGCGCGGTCGATTACCTACAAAAGCCCTTTACGCCGGAGGAGATCCGCGCTATCGTAAAATCCGTGCTGACCAGGAGCAGGCTCGTTGCAAAGCCCGCTGAAAAGGTGGACACCTTCGAAGAGTCCCTGGGAATGGCCAAGAATGCCATCACGCAGCACGACTGGACAAAGGCCCCAGAATACTTGAAACGAGCCTGTGCGCTCGATCCTACGCGGGCCGAGCCGTTCAACCTTTTGGGCGTCGTGTTCGAGCTTGCAGGCGATATTGCCGAGGCCCAGCGGATGTACGAGGCAGCGCTTGCCTTGGATGAATCCTACGAGCCCGCACAGTTTAACCTTAACCGGACGCTCGAACGGGCCAGAAGAGGCCATGACTTCAAGCTCGAGAGTGAGCCGTCAGAAAACGCCTAGAGGAAATAGCCGGTGTACATCCTGATCGTCGGCTGCGGGGCTTTTGGGAGCGAGATGGCCGATACGCTCTCCCAGGACGGCCACGACGTGGTCGTGATCGACCGCAACGAGCTGAGCTTTCGGCTGCTACCAGCCGGGTTCAACGGCATGACCCAAAGGGGCAACGGGATCGACGAAGAGATACTGCGAGAGGCCGGAATCGAACGGGCCGATGCGCTCCTTGCACTCACCTCTTCGGACTCGGTCAACCTGATGGCCGCCCAGATCGCCAAGTCCGTGTTCGGCGTCGAGCGTGTGATGGCCAGGCTTTACGACCACTCGCGTATCGAGATCGCCCAGGCAAAGGGCATAGAGGCGCTTTGCCTGACGGACATCGGCGTGGTGCAGGCCCGCTATGCCCTAAGGCTAGGCGGCGTGCTTCGGCTGCTCTCGCTTGGCGCGGGAGAAATCGAGCTCATCAGCCTGAACGCTCCCAAGAGCCTTTCTGGCAGGCGTATCGAGGAGTTCGAGCTCAAGGGCAAGTTCCATATCGCCGCCCTCCTTCGTCAAGGAAGGGCGATTCTTGCCCGCGCCTCCGACGCGCTCCAAGAAGGCGACACGCTCTACTGCCTCGTACGTGTCGACCTAAAGGACGCCATCCCGGAAATCTTTGGGATCGCCCAGGAGGAGTTCTAAATGCGCTCGATCGTCGTCGGCGGTGGAAAGGTCGGCTACTATTTGGCCCGCGAACTCAAGCGCGCGGGGCACGAGGTGATCGTAATCGAGCGCGACGAGGCACACGCGCGCCGGGTCGCGGAAAAGCTCGACATCGAAGTTATCCTTGGGGACAGCGCCCACCCTCATACGCTTGCGGATGCCAGGGCGGACGAGGCCGACGTGCTGGCCGCAGTCACCGGCCTGGACGAGGAGAACCTTCTGGTCTGTCAGATAGCCAAGCTCAAGTTCGGCATCAAAAAAGTGATCGCGCGGGTCAACAACCCAGAAAACGAAAAAATATTCAAGCTCTTGGGGCTGGACGAGGCGGTCTCTTCGACCTCGATCATCGCAAGCCTAATTGAGCGCGAGATCGGCTTTAGCCGCCTCAAAAGCCTCCTTCGCTTGGAAGAAGTTGGGATGGAGATGATCGAGGTCGAGCTCGAACCGGACTCCTCGCTGGCTGGCAAAACCATCGAAACTCTCTCCAAGCACCTGCCCAAGGCCAGCATTGTCGCCATGGTCTTGAGGGGCGGCCAAGCCATCCTGCCGAGGGGGGACACTAAGCTGGAGCCCTCGGATACGCTCCTACTTCTTGCCAAGCCAGAGGCCAAAGGAAAGCTCGAAGATGCCTTCGGCAAGAAAGCCCGCTAGGGGCTGGCTTCAAAGGACCTTCCGAGGCCGCTGGCAAGGCGTCGGAGGGGCGAAAATCGCGCTTGGCATCCTCTCGGAGGTTCTTTTTTCGCTACTGCTCGCTTTGCTGCTCTTCTTATTGGGAAGCGTCGTGATCATGCTGAGGGGGGTATGGCCAACGGGCCTGTAGGTCAAGCAAAAAGTAGCGCCGTTGTCTACTATGCGGGCTGGGTCACGCTCTGGCTTGGCCTAATTATGACCATTCCCCTCTTGACGGCCCTAACCTTTCAGGAATGGCCGGACTTTGTGAACTTCTGGGCGGGAACGGCGCTTGCGCTCTTTGTCGGCCTTGCGATGATCCTTTTGACTCGGCCCGCCCAAAGGGAGCTTTCTTGGATGGAAGGCTTCGCCGCGAGCGCGCTTTCCTGGGTCGTTTGCATGTTCCTTGCGGCCTTTCCCTACTACTTGAGCGGTCATTTTGGGTCGTACCTGGATGCCTGCTTCGACGTCATGAGCGGGTTCACGACGACGGGCCTCGTGTTAATCCAGGATCTCGATCATGCCAGCAACGCGCTCAACATGTGGCGGCACCTGCTTACGTTCCTGGGCGGCCAGGGGATGGTCGTGCTCGCGCTTACGCTGCTAGCCAGGAGCAACCCCGGCGCCTTCAAGCTCTACGCGGGAGAGGCCAAGGATCAAAGGCTCCTTCCAAGCGTCGGCGGCACGGCGTTGGCCATCTGGGAGATCAGCCTCGTATACCTGCTCTTGGGAACGCTCGCCATGTTCCTGGTCGGCCTCTGGATCGGCCTCCGTCCCGTTCCCGCGCTGCTACATGGCGTCTGGATCTTCATGTCCGCCTGGAGCACGGGGGGGTTTGCACCGAACTCTCAAAATATCGTGTACTACCACAGCCTCCTGTACGAGGCCGTGACCATTCCCATCATGATCGCAGGCTCGATGAACTTCGGCCTGCACTACGCCGCCTGGACGGGCAACCGAAAGGAAATTTTCAAGAATATCGAGACCGTCGTGTTCGTGACCGTTCTTGTCCTAACCTTCCTGATCGGCATCGCGGCCATTCCGCTGGAAGGAGGGCTGGCCGGCCCGCTCGGCGTATTCCGGCGAGTGGCCTACACGTTCATCTCTGCCCAGACGACGACAGGGCTCCAGCCCGTCTACGCGCCGGCCATGGCGAAAACCTGGGGAGACACGGCGTTGTTTGGCGCTTCCCTTGCGATGCTCTTTGGGGCCTCGGCCAGCTCGACGGCTGGCGGGTTCAAGGGCATCCGGGTAGGCACCCTCTTCAAGGCGCTGTCCCAGGAACTCAAGCGTCTGCTAAGGCCCGAAAGGGCTGTCGTGATCGAGAAAATTCACTTTTACCGGGACGTTGTTTTGGACGATGCCATTGTCCGCTCAAGCGCGCTTATCGTGCTTCTGTACATTCTAACGTTCTTAGGGGGCGTTATCTTGACTACGGCCCTTGGCAATCCGATCTCGCTGTCGATATTCGAGGTTGCCTCGGCAACGGGCAATACGGGGCTTTCGGTAGGCATCACGCAGGCCTCCGAGCCTTGGATCTTGAAGGTCGCGTTCATCTTGATCTTCTTCGTTGCCAGGATGGAATTCCTCTCCGTGCTCGTGCTCGTGGGCTACCTTTTAGGAGCGCTTAAATCCAGCATATTTTCGTTCGGCAGGCCATGAAACGCGTCCTATTCGCCCTTTTCCTCCTTGGCCTGCCCGTTCCAATTTTAGGTCAGCCTGTCTCGGTAAACGTAGCCTCCCTCCTTGCGGATCCGGCTCGCTACGACGGCCAAGAGGTCTCAATCGAAGCGGAGGCGATCGGAGACAGGCTCCATGCCAAGCATGGCACCTGGGTGAATTTTTTGGATACGACGGCAGCCATCGGCTGTTTTTTTCCGACAAGCCTCGCAAAGGATATACGCCTCCTTGGAGGCTACGAACTCAAAGGGGACGCCTTCAGGGTAACGGGGGTGTTCCATGCGGGCTGCCCTAAACACGGGGGGGAGCTCGACATCCACGCAGACCGGCTGGAGCTGCTCCAGAAAGGAAGGCCTACTCCCCACCCGATTTCTCAGGCCAAGGTTGCGCTGGCAGCCGGGCTATCGTTGGCCTCGGCCTTGCTTGGTTTTAAAATCTCTCGTAGGCGAACAAAGGGCGTTTGACCCGCAAAGTGGTCTCCTGTATGCTAAAAAGGCTCTTTTGGAGTTTGGCCATTCATTCAAAGAAAAAGTGGAGGAATCATGAAGCTTTCCGCCAGGAACACGCTCAAGGGCAAGGTCACGGAAGTAAAGCTCGGCCAGATCGTGGGCGAGGTCGTCTTGGACATCGGCGGTCAGAAGATTACGTCCGTCATTACCCGCGATGCGATCGAAGAGATGGGCGTTAAGGTGGGAGACGAGATAAGCGCCGTTATTAAATCTACAGAGATCATGCTGCTTAAGTCTTAACCCGCGGAGGCTTTATTCCTCGTTCAGTCTACCCTCCCGTTACGCCGGAATCAGCGCTTGTAG
>WOZJ01000060.1:26462-31251 GCA_011620345.1 Nitrospirota bacterium | reverse complement strand
GGCTTTATTCCTCGTTCAGTCTACCCTCCCGTTACGCCGGAATCAGCGCTTGTAGTACTGGAGCGCCTCCGGGAGAAAGTCTTTTTCTATCTTTGCAAGCCTGCGCTCGTCAGAGGGGTGGGTCGAGAGGAGCTCTGGGGGCTTGCCCTGATCCTTGGTGGCCTCCATCATCTTGCGCCAGAAATCGAGCGCAGCCCTCGGGTCGTACCCCGCCTTGGCCATCAAAATAAGCCCGATATGGTCCGCCTCCTCTTCTTGCTTGCGCGAGTATGGTAGGAGCACGCCTACCTGCGAGCCGAGCCCAAAGGCCTGCATGACCCCCTCGCGCATAGCCTTGCTCTGGCCTCCAAGCCCCGCGCTCAAGCCGGCACCGGTAAGCTGAACGAGGAAATCCTGGCTCATCCGTTCGCCCGCATGCCTTGCAAGCGCATGCGCTACCTCGTGGGACATTACCGTGGCCAGCAAGGCATCCGACGGCACGATCTTCAAAAGGCCCGTGTAGACGGCAACCTTGCCGCCGGGCAAGCAAAACGCGTTGACTTGCTTGGATTCTAGCACGGTAAATTCCCAATTGTACTCGGGCTTCTGGGCCGCCTGGGCAATTCGTTTTCCAACCCTCCGAACGCGAGCGTTGTAGGAGGGGTTGCTAGAGACCTTATCTTGCTTTAGAACCTCCGCAAAGGCTTGATGGCCAAGCTGGATTTCTTCAGGCTCCGAGATAAGCATCAACTGAGACCTGTTTGTGTAGGGCACGGTCTGACAGCCCGAAAAAGCTGCAAAAAGGGCAAAAAGAAGGCATAGCGACCTTAACCTAGGCATGGGCCACCTCCCAACCAATCAGCGCTGTCACGGATTTCTGAGGGACGAGCATAAAGCCTTCTGTCAACTCCACCCCTACTCGCCAGCCTTCGACCTTTTCGAGCAAAAGGGGCTGGTAGGAGAGCGATAAATCGCCGTAGCCGGGTGAATAGCGCATCGTTCGGCCAAAACCGGCCCTTTTGGCCTCCGCCTCGATGCGCTCGTCGATCTTTCCGGCCATGTAATCGGCCATCCAGCCTCCGATCCTATCGAGCAGGTAGGCGAGCGTCGGCTCGGCCTGGGTAAGCTCCTCAACCCTTTGGTCTAGACTGGGGCCGATCGTGGCGACGAGCACGCTCACGAACTCCGCATGCTCTAGCACCTTGGCCAGCGATCGGCTCTCCAAGGCATCCTCCAGGCCCAGCACCCGAACGCGCCCTTGGTCCTTCGCCTCGATCGGGAACGTCCGGTAGACCCCCTTCCCTGCGATCAGCGTACAGGCGATGTCCACGGCCCTCCTGAGCTCGGCCTCCAGCTTTGGGTCGTTCAGCTCGCCAAAGCTCTTTGCCTTTGGAATACGAAGCTCCCTCAGGATCGCCCTTTGCTCGATTTGAAAAGGCACGTTGGCCACCAAAAACGGGGCCTTGCAGCTTAAAGGAAAACCTGGCATAGTTAGGACACCATAGATAAAATCATCAACAAACCTTTTTGTGTTATTATAACCCGATGCAATGCCAAAAAGCAGCAGCAAGGGCGTTTCTTTGCCTTCTATTGTCCGGCCTGATTTTGACCCAGCACGTACGCTCGGACTGCTTGAGATGCCACGCCGCGGCGGCGGGCCCGCCCCACCATCCGGCTGCTACCGTCAACAAAGAGAGGCTCGGCCGCTACCTTGCGTTCACGAAGGCCACGAACAGCGCTCCCAGGCTTGAAGCCGGCCCCAAAATCGGCTGCACCACCTGCCATGCCGACCATACCAAGGAGGAACCCCAGTTCGAAGGCGGCCTTGCCTATCCCGCGAAAACACTCGAGGAAGGCTGCATAGCGTGCCATTTTTTTTCCTAGCCCTCACGTTTTTTGTCCTCTTGTCCGGAGGATGCGCCTCTGCCCAAAAAAAACCGAGCCCCTTGGCCTATGCGAATCCATGGATCCAATCGCTCGTCCAATCCGCCAAAGAGCCCGAACGATCGCTCTTGCAAGCCGGCTATGAGGCTTTCGCCAGCCCTCTCCAATCGGGCGGGCTAGGGTGCATCCGTTGCCATTCACTCGCAGGCGGGGAATACTTCCGGGTAATGCCAAGGGACCGAACGCTTCCGCCACTGCTGGTTCCAACCCTCTACAGCGCCTATGCGCACCTTCCAGGGTATGTTTACAATAAGCCCATGAACCTGGAAATGGCCGTTCGAGCCTGCCTGAAACGCCAACCGTCCTACGCTGCGCCTGGAAAGCCGCAGGCCATGGAACCGCTTCTGTACTTCATCCAGGCGCTCTCTTCGGGCCAAAGGATCGCGACCGAAGGCGGCAAGCTTGCATGCTTGGGCTGCCATAGCCCAAAGCACGCCGCCCCTTTGAAGCCAGGGTACAAGCCGCGCTCGACGCTTCATGCCATGCCCAAGCGCTGGGTCAGCCAAAGGCCAAAAAACTGCCAAGCCTGCCACCTCCACCCA
Organism: Nitrospirota bacterium; assembly: GCA_011620345.1. Lineage (GTDB taxonomy): Bacteria > UBA2233 > UBA2233 > UBA2233 > UBA2233 > UBA2233. Next base: position 28,786 of record WOZJ01000060.1, on the reverse strand, counting down.
TGGAAGCTGGGCGGGCTGACCTCTTTGGGGTTTGCCATCGCGACGAACCCCGGCCTCAACATTCCACGCGCGGAGAAGGCGATGGCGGCGACCTTGGGAGTAGGGGAACGCCTGTTCCATAGAAAGAGCCCCAAGAGCGAAACAAGCTGTGCCGCTTGCCATCCATCCGATCCGCTTCGGCCATTTTGGCGGGCTTACCGGTCAAAAGACCTTGCCTTCGCCAAGACCAGGACACCCATCGGCCCAAACGGAGAGGTACTCACGCTAAGAAAACGCATCCTTCTTTGCGTCCATCAGCGCATGGGGGGCGACCAAACGTACACAACGCCTCGGGCGCTGCTTGCCCTCGAGGCGTTTGTGGCTTCCTTAGCGACGGGGCGCGAGTTTCATTTAGGCGCTGCTTTTAAAGCCAACTGACCAGATTTGGAGAATCCCTATGGAATTTTCTTCGTTCAAATCCCATTCAAGGTTTCTCGACCCGCGAAGAAACTTCGAGCAGAGCGAAGTCCCCAGCGAAATCAGGGTTGACCCGATAACCCAAAGGACTTCGCGGATCTGCCATTTTAGCCTGCCGGGCATTCCGCCGTTCGACTGGGAGAGCCTCAAGGATCCAGCAAAGAAGGGCTTCTGCCCGTTCTGCCCCGACACGATCGAAAGCGTAACCCCGAAGTTCCCCCCCGACGTCATTCCCGAAGGGAGGCTCTTCGAAGGCGAGGCGACGCTCATGCCAAATTTAATGCCCTACGACGAACATTCCGCCGTCTGCGTCCTGACGAAGGCCCACGTGGTGCCGATCGAAGAGCTTCTTTCTTCCACGATGAAATCCGGGTTTTTGCTCTGCCAACGCTATCTTAAGGCCGTTCGGAATGCACCGCCAACCCAAGAGCCGCTCTACGGCACGCTGCACATGAACTTCATGCCCCCCTCGGGAGGAAGCCTCATCCACCCGCACCTGCAAACCTTCGCCACCCGCTTCCCGGGGAACCTCCACAGGCTCTACCTCGAAAAGACCAGCGAGTACGCCCGCGATGGCCAAAAGAACGCCTTTAAGGACCTGATCGAGGCCGAGCGGCAAAACGGCGCGCGCTACATGGGCCAACTCTCCAAGGTCCACGCGCTCACGAGCTTCGCTTCTTTTGGCCTCTTGGGCGATATTTTGTTTGTTGCCGAGGATGTCCGCGACTGGTTCGAGGATGGCGTCTCCCAACTCGGGTACCTGGCTACGCTCGTTTCCCGCACGCTCAAGTTTTTCGCCGACTTGAACCTGCTCAGTTTCAACCTCGCCTTGTTTTCAGGGGCGCCGAAGGATGAAGGCTTTACGAGCTTTGCGCTGCTCACCCCAAGGCTCTTCATAGAGCCCAGGTTTTTGGCGCCGGACGTCTCTGCGTTGCGCTTCTTGTACGACGAGCCCTTCAGCGTGGTGTACCCAGAAGACATCGCAGAAAAGCTAAAGCCATACCTCAAGCTATAAAAGGGAAGGCCGTGCGTTTTTTGGTGTTGAGCGACATCCACGGCAGGCTGGAATACCTAAGAGACATCGAGGAGGAGGTCCGCCGCTCGGACGGCGTCATCCTGGCAGGCGACCTGACCCAAAAGGGCAAGGGAGCCGCTATTGCCGAGCTTGCAGACGGCCTACGCAGGCCTGGGCTCGAAATTGTGGGCGTGCTTGGCAACCTTGACCTGCCCTTGCTTGCAAAGGAATTGGAAACGCTCGGGATCTTCAACCTGGAAGCTTCTGGCAGGCTTGTGCGTGGAATCGCGTTCAGCGGGGTCGGCGGCTCTAACCCCACCCCCTTCTTCACTCCTTACGAGCGCAAAGAAGATGAAATCCAAGCAGCGCTTCTTAAGGGGGCGCAAAAACTCAGAGGGGCAAGGCCGTGGGTTGTCGTCTCCCATCCGCCCCCGTTCGACTCAGGCTTGGATAAAACGTTTTTTGGCCTTAATGCGGGGAGCAAGGCGCTCAAGGAGTTCCTTTTGGAGCGGGGCCCGGATGTCTGCGTATGCGGGCACATTCACGAGGCGCTTGGAGCCGCACGCCTAGGCCCTACCCTTATCGTGAACCCGGGCCCTTTCCAGTCCGGCCACTATGCGATCCTCGCCTACGAAAACGAGCAATGGCATGCCGAGCTACGCAGCGCGACAACAAACAAAAAAAAGGAGCCACGCCCATCTTTGGAAGATCTTGACAAAAGCCAAGCGTAGGGTATGCTACAGATAGATCGCTTAAAGCGACTATCTTGTATAAAACGCGCTGTCATGCCCTAGCAGCATTTCATCGGCGACTTTTTCCCCTTAACTGCACCCGGAAGGAACGCGCTTTACCG
>WOZJ01000060.1:16043-26362 GCA_011620345.1 Nitrospirota bacterium | reverse complement strand
ATTTCATCGGCGACTTTTTCCCCTTAACTGCACCCGGAAGGAACGCGCTTTACCGGCACGCCAAGCGATCGCCGCCGGCCTTGAACCCAAAGGCCCCACAATCACGCAAGAAATCCTATTTTTTCAACCAAACACCAAGGCAGGAGGACTATGAACCTCAAAGAACTAAAAACCAAATCCATAGCCGATCTTACCAAGATGGGGCGCGAGCTCAGCATCGAGGGGATTGCCTCGCTAAGGCGCCAAGAGCTCATCTTTTCAATCCTTCAGGCAATCGCAGAGCAAAACGGCTCGATCTACGGGGAGGGCGTCCTCGAGATTCTTTCTGACGGGTTCGGCTTTCTAAGGGCGCCGGATTACAACTATCTCCCAGGGCCCGACGACATCTATGTTTCCCCCTCTCAAATCCGGCGCTTCAACTTGAAGACGGGCGACACGGTTGCCGGTCAAATCCGGCCTCCAAAAGAAGGCGAGCGCTATTTTGCCCTCCTGAAGGTCGAAACGATCAACTTCGAACACCCCGACGCCGCGAGGGACAAGGTTCTGTTCGATAACCTGACCCCCATCTATCCGATAGAAAAGTTTGAGCTCGTAACCGCCCCAAACAACTCCTGCACTCGCATCATGGACCTGTTCACCCCCATAGGGAAAGGCCAAAGGGCCCTCATCGTAGCAGCCCCCAGAACGGGCAAAACCGTGCTGCTTCAAAACATCGCTAGCGCCATCAACGTTAACCACCCCGAGGCCATCCTGATCGTGCTTTTGATCGACGAGCGGCCCGAAGAGGTGACGGACATGCAACGAACGGTCCGGGGCGAGGTAATCTCCTCGACGTTCGACGAGCCGGCGACACGCCACGTCCAGGTATCCGAGATCGTCCTCGAAAAGGCAAAACGCTTGGTCGAGCACAACCACGACGTCGTCATTCTGCTGGATTCCATCACCCGGCTTGCCCGCGCCTACAACACCGTCGTCCCGCCGTCCGGCAAGGTACTTTCAGGCGGCGTGGATTCGAACGCGCTGCATAAGCCCAAGCGTTTCTTCGGGGCGGCAAGGAAGATCGAAGGCGGGGGCTCCTTGACGATCATCGCCACGGCGCTGATCGATACAGGATCACGCATGGACGACGTCATTTTCGAGGAATTCAAGGGCACTGGCAACCTAGAGATCGTCCTCGACAGGAAGCTTTCCGACAGGCGGGTCTTCCCGGCGATCGATTTGAACAAATCGGGTACGCGGCACGAAGAGCTCCTCTTGGAGCCGGACGTTCTTCATCGGGTCTGGCTTTTGAGAAAAATCGTGAGCCCGCTCTCGAGCATCGACGCGATGGAGTTCCTGCTAGACAAAATGTCTGGAACGAGCTCCAACAGGGACTTTCTGGATTCGATGAACCAGTAAGGCTTACTCTTTCCCCGTTTATTCTCCCAATAGACTCTTATTTACAATAACGTTTGACTCTTTTTCAAGCCCCTTAAACCTTGCGTTCAGCTTGACAAAGGTTCTTTTTGTATGCTAAATTCATAAATGCAGTATGCAAACCTATTCACCCAAACCCAAAAGGAGTCCGCCATGAAGCTCAAGGAAATCCTGGCCCAAAAGGTAGAGCGCTGGCGTAAAGAAACCGCCGAGCTCAGAAAAGAGTACGGCGATACACCCATCCAAGAGGTGACGGTCGAGCAGGTTTTGGGGGGAATGCGGGGCATTAAAAGCCTCGTCTGCGAGACTTCCTACCTAGACCCCATGTCCGGAATCCGTTTCCGGGGTTTGACCATCCAAGAGACTCTGGCACGCCTTCCAAAGAGGCCAGGCAACGAGTACGCCTCTCCCTTGGGATTGTGGCACCTTTTGCTGACGGGAGAGGTACCGACGCTGGCCGAGGTTGAGGAGCTCGAGGCGGAGTTTCGTAAGCGTGAGCCCCTACCCCGTTACGTCTACCACACGCTCCGCGCCATTCCGATCGATGTTCATCCGATGGCTCAGCTTGCGGCGGCCATCCTTTCGCTCCAAAGGGATTCGGTTTTTGCCAAAGAATACGAAAAGGGGCTTCCCAGAGAAAAGCAGTGGGATTATTACTTCGAGGATTCGATGAACCTCATGGCCAAGCTCCCGGCCATCGCGGCGAACATCTACAGAAGGTGCTACAAAGGCGACACCTATCCCGACCCGGACCCCAAAGAAGACTGGGCCGGCCAGTTCGCCCATTTAATGGGGGTGGACAGCCCTGCATACAAAGAACTCATGCGATTGTTCTTGATCCTCCATTCCGACCACGAATCAGGCAACGTTTCCGCCCATACAGGCCACCTTGTCGGTTCGGCCCTATCGGATGTCTACTATAGCATCGGTGCCATGGTTTGCGGGTTGGCTGGTCCTTTGCACGGGTTGGCCAATGAAGAGTGTCTGAAATGGATTCTTAAGATGATGGATCACTTCGGTGGTACTCCCACCCGCGAGCAGATCGAGGAGTACGCCTGGGAAACGCTAAACTCCGGCCAGGTGGTCCCCGGCTTCGGTCATGCCGTCTTGAGGGTCGTCGACCCCCGCTACACGGCCCAAAGGGAGTTCGCCCTTAACCACCTTCCAGACGACCCTGTATTCAAGACGGTAAGCACGATGCTCGATGTCGTCCCTCAGGTCCTTCAAAAGCATGGCAAGGCCAAGAACCCATGGCCAAACGTGGATGCCCACTCAGGCTGCCTCCAGTACCATTTCGACGTGAGGGAGTTCAGCTTCTACACCGTCCTGTTCGCCGTCTCCAGGGCAATCGGCGTGACAGCGGAACTCGTCTACGACCGTGCCGTCGGATTCCCGATCGAGCGGCCGAAATCCCTCACGGTCGACATGCTAAGGGACCTGGCAAGAGAAGTCAAAAGCAAGGCAGAAGCGGGGAAAAAGCCCTCGATGGGGGTGATCAAGGGCGGAGGCTCTGAATAACGCCGCCACCCTTTCTCCTATACCCGGGCCTTTCGGCCCGGGTTTTTTTTTGGCCTGAAGGCTGGTAATCTACATAGAGACGGTTACGAACAATCGAGGGTTGAATGCAAGCGAACGGCAAACGGAGTCAACAAGAGTTTTCTACGCAGCTTGCCTTTGCCAAGGCGGGCCATGCCACGCCTGAAATGCGCCGCGTTGCCGAAATAGAGGGCGTAACGCCCGAGTTCATACTCCAGGAGCTTGCAAATGGAAGGCTGATCATTCCGGCCAACATCCGTCACCGTTCGCTAGACCCGATAGGCGTCGGCATCGCGCTCGCTTGCAAGGTGAACGCCAACATCGGGGCGTCTGGCGTTTGCTCGGAACTAGAAGACGAGCTTAAAAAACTGGAAGCCTGCAGGCGATTTGGCGCGGACACGGTCATGGACTTGACGACGGACAAAGACGCCCGCAGGGCGCGGGAAATCCGTAAGGCCATCCTCGAATGTTCGCCCCTGCCCGTCGGCACCGTCCCCATCTACGAAGCGCTCATCCGGGCTCATGGAAGGCCCGAGAACCTCTCGATCGAGCTCTTTTTGGACGTCATCGCCGAGCAGGCCGAAGAAGGGGTTGATTACTTCACGATCCATGCGGGGCTTCTTCGAGAGCACCTGCCGCTTACGGCCAGCCGTATCACGGGGATCGTCTCTCGCGGGGGGGGAATCATGGCCGCCTGGATGTCCGCCCAAAGAAAGCAGAGCTTTCTCTACGAGCATTTCGGCAGGATCCTCGAGGTAATGCGAAGGTTCGACGTCAGCATATCTTTGGGGGACGCCTTAAGGCCGGGCTCAATCCACGATGCCACCGACAAGGCCCAGTTAGCCGAGCTGAAGACGTTGGGCGAGCTGGCCACGGTCGCCAAAGGTCAAGACGTCCAGGTGATGATCGAGGGCCCAGGACACGTTCCATTGGACCAAATCCGGTTCAACATGGAAATCGAGAGGGAGCTTTGCCACGATGCCCCGTTCTACGTGCTCGGACCTTTGACGACGGACATCGCGGCCGGGTACGATCACATCTCTGGAGCGATCGGGGCGGCTATGGCCGGCCTTTACGGAGCGAGCTTGCTTTGCTACGTCACACCGAAGGAACACCTTGGGCTTCCTTTTTTGGAAGACGTCAAGCAAGGGCTGGTTGCGTTCAAGATCGCCGCCCACAGCGTAAACGTCGCCAAGAAACGCAAAGGGGCGCACAAGAGGGACGAAGCGATGGCCCGCGCGCGCTTTCGCTTTGACTGGGAGGAGCAGTTTTCGCTCGCACTCGACCCGGAAACCGCCCGTGCCTACCACGACGAAACGCTGGCCGACGAGGAGTACAAGAAGGCCCGCTTCTGCTCGATGTGCGGGCCTGGCTTCTGCCCGATGGCTCTAAGCCAGGACTTGAGGGCCGGCGAAACAAACGTAAACAGTGGCGAAACCCCACCCTAGCGTGTAGAATACTCTTTTTAAGAAGCTCATACCTAAGAAAGGGGCTGTAGCTCAGTTGGGAGAGCGCCGCATTCGCATTGCGGAGGTCGGGGGTTCGACTCCCCTCAGCTCCACCAATCCCCTTTGCAGAATCGATTCGAAAACCAATCGGCGGCGCACGTTTGCAATGGCTTCCCTAAAGGGGTTTTTTATCGCCACAAGGCCGTGGTCGTTCACGATGTCCTTGGTATCGGTTGCCCTAGGCGGCCTGATCGCCTGGCAAGACGGCAAGGTTTCCTTGGGGGCGCTGCTGCTTACGGCGCTTGGCGCGACGCTCGTGCATGGCGCCACGAACGCGGTCAACGATTTTTTTGACACCCGCTATGGCGTGGACACATCTCAGGCCCCGACGGCAAGATACAGGCCCCACCCCATCTTCACGGGCCTTCTAAGCCCACGAGCGCTTCTTTGGGAGGCGTTCGTGTTGTACGGGCTCGCCGGCGCAATCGGCCTGGCCCTCATGCTACGGTATTCTCTGTGGGTCTTTTGGATCGGGCTTGCCGGGTTTTTAGTAAGCTTTTTGTACACGGCAAGGCCCGTGGCGGCAAAATACAGGGCCTTGGGGGAGATTAGCGTGTTCCTTGCATGGGGCCCTTTGATGGTCAATGGCGCCTACGCCGTCCAGCGCGACGGCCTTTCAGCCAAGGCCTTTTGGGTGTCGTTGCCCATAGGGCTTCTTGTCGCGCTCGTTTTGTTCGCCAACAACGCGCGCGACATCGCCTACGACGCCTCCAGGAACGTCCAAACCACGGCGAGCCTTTTGGGGAATCAAAAAAGCCTGCGAGCGTTCATCGCCTTGATTGTCCTGGCCTACCTCTTGGTCGTGGCCATGGTACTCTTAGGCGTCCTAAGCCCTTTTGGGCTCTTGGTTTTTTTCTCTGTCCCGGCGGCCATCAAGCTAGCCCGAGGGTTTCTTGAGGGCTTCCCAGACGCGGCCGATGCGCTGACAGCCAGGCTGAACCTCGCTTTCGGCTTGTTGCTTTGCCTTGCACTCTTTCTTGAAAGGATCACCCCTCGATGACACTTTTTGGTATACTTCTTGCCGCTGCAGCGTGGTTTGCGACGTTCGGAATCGAGGCGGGAAACTTTTGGGTAAAAATTGGTATTTCCGTGGCATGCGTCTGCGTGTACGCGCTTATCGTCGAAAGGCCGCGCTTGCGTTTCCGGGCGACATCCCTCCTTTTTGGCGCAATCTCAGCCGCGGCGCTCTACGGGATCTTTTATGCAGGCTACGTTTTGGCTCCGGTGCTCGTCCCCAACGCCCATGCGCATGTAGGCACGATCTACGCGCTCGGTGAGGGCAGCTCGAGGGTTTGGGTCTGTTTATTGCTGGTGTTCGTCACCTCTCCAGGGGAAGAAATCTTTTGGCGAGGGTTTTTGCAGGAACGGCTCATGCGCACCTATGGCGTCCTGCCAGGGTTTCTTGCCGCTACGGCCCTTTACGGGGCCGTGCACGTATTTTCTGGCAACTCGATGCTGATCCTCTCGGCGCTAGTCGCGGGCGGGTTCTGGGGGCTTCTTTACGCATTCGGCCGCAACCTCGCGCCGCTGATCGTATCGCACGCGCTGTTCACGGCCGTGATCTTCACGCTCGCACCCATCGGACAGGCATAAGAAAGAAAAATTGAGCTGCCATCGGACGACAAAAATGGCAGACGCCCGCGCTCTTTTTGCCTACTCCCCTAGCGCGGCGATCCCTGGCAGCGCCTTGCCCTCCAAAAACTCAAGGAACGCCCCGCCTGCCGTCGAGATGAACGAAAAGGTGCTGGCAAGCCCGAGCCTCTCTATCGCCTCGTCTGTCTCGCCCCCGCCAGCCACGCGGAACGCGCCGGCCTGGGACACGGCAAACGCCACCCCGTAGGTTCCTAGGGCAAACGAAGGAACCTCGAACATCCCCATCGGCCCGTTCCAAAGCACCGTCATGGAGCCCTCGAGCCCTTCCTTGAACAGCTGGACGCTGGCAGGGCCGATGTCGAGCGCCTGCGCCTCCTTTGGGATCATGCCTACAGGAACGTAGGTCGCGCGCGGAACATCCGGGCCCTCTCCCACGCCCGCATCGCATGGCAAAAGAAGCGTACAGCCCGAGCCTTTGACCGCCTCCAGGACTTCGAGCGCCTTCTTTAGCATCTCGTCTTCGACAAGGCTCTTGCCCAGGTTATGGCCGAGCGCCTTAAGGAAGGTGTTGGCCATCGCCCCACCGATCAAAAGCCGGTCGGTCTTTTTGATGAGATTCTCGATCACGCCGATCTTCGTCGAAACCTTCGCTCCGCCCAAAACGACGCTCAAGGGCCGTTTTGGGTCTTCTAGCACCCCCTTGAGACTCATGACCTCGCGCATGAGTAAAAGTCCGGCGGCCTTTTCTTTGGCAAACCTGGCCACCCCGGCAACCGAAGCGTGCGCCCTGTGGCTCGAGGCGAAGGCGTCGTTGACAAACACGTCGCAAAGCTGGGCGTAGGCCTTTGCTAGATGCTCGTCGTTCTTCTCCTCGCCCGGCTCGAACCGAACGTTTTCTAAAACGAGCACTTCCTTGCCGGGTTCTAACGAGCCGATCTCGCGCGCTACAGCCTCGCCCACCGTCTCGGGGACAAACCGAACGGGCACACCGAGCAGCTCTCCTAGCCGCTCGGCAACCGGCTTGAGAGAGTAAGCCGAGTCTTTCCCCTTGGGCCTGCCTAGGTGCGACATAACGGCCACTTTGGCGCCATTCTCAAGGCATAGCCTGATCGTCGGCAGGCTTGCACGAATGCGAAAATCGTCGGAAACTTTGCCGTTTTTCACGGGGACGTTCAAGTCGGCCCGGATGAGGACACGCTTATTTGTTAGCTCAAGCTTTTCGATCGAGCGCATGGGAACCCTCCCTTAGGAAAGGGTTTTGGAGAGGTAGATGGCAACGTCTCGCATCCTGCAGGAAAAACCCCATTCGTTGTCGTACCAGGCGAGCACCTTGGCAAACCGCTTGCCGATCATCTTCGTAGACAGCGCATCGAAGATGCTCGAGCGTTCATCGCCGTTGAAATCGATCGAGACCAAAGGCTCTTCAGAGTACCCTAGTACGCCCTTGAGCTCGCCCTCGGAGGCCTCTTTCATCGCCTGGTTGATCGCCTCCTCGCTAGCGTCCGCTTTTAGAATGACCGTTAAATCCACGAGGCTCACGTTGGGCGTCGGTACACGGATCGCCATTCCGTCCAGCTTGCCTTTAAGGTCAGGTATCACCTCCCCGATCGCCTTGGCCGCGCCGGTAGTCGTAGGGATCTGGGAGAGCGCCGCCGCCCTCGCCCGCCGGAAGTCTTTGTGGGGTAAATCAAGGATGCGCTGGTCGTTCGTGTAGCTATGCACGGTTGTCATCAGCCCAGATTCGATCCCGAAACGATCGTTAAGCACCTTCACGACGGGAGCAAGGCAGTTCGTCGTGCAGGAGGCGTTCGAGAGAATTTGGTGGGCCTTTGGGTCGTACGCCCCGTGGTTTACGCCGTAAACAACCGTAATGTCAGGATTTTTGGCGGGGGCCGAAATGAGCACCTTTTTGGCGCCCGCCTCCAGGTGCTTGGAGGCACCCGGCCTATCCGTAAATTTCCCCACGCATTCAAACGCGACGTCTACGCCGTAGTCCTTGTGGGAGAGCTTGGCCGGGTCGAGCTGGGCAGTTACAGGGATCGTTTTGCCGTCAATGATCAACGCATTCTCGGTGTGGCCTACCTCGGCCTTGATGCGGCCGTGGACCGAATCGTATGTCAAAAGGTGCGCAAGCGTCTTCGAATCGGTCACGTCATTGATCAATACAAACTCAATCTCGGGATGTCCCAAGCTCGCCCGAAGCACGTTCCTGCCGATCCTGCCAAACCCGTTGATGGCCACGCGTACCGCCATGCCTTCTCCTCCTTTTGCCTTCTTCTTGCTCCCTTAAAACCTTGCGTTTATCTTAACACAGCAAAACACCTCATCCGCAAGGGCTCATGGGGGGCTTAAAGGCTTATGAGGGGCTTATAAATCCATAATCTTGCCGATAATCTCCTTCATGATCTCCGATGTACCTCCCCCGATCGATAGGAGCCTTGTGTCCCTGTAGGCCCTGGCCACGGGGAACTCTTCGATGTAACCATAGCCTCCGTGAAGCTGGACACACTCGTCGGCCACGAGCTTGGCCGCCTCGGTTGCAAACAGCTTTGCCATCGATATCTCTTTGACAAGCTCGAAAGGGACAGCGTGCGCCGGGTCGGCGCTCTGGGCGCTGTCGAATTCGTTAAACGCCCCGCACACGTCGTAGACGAACGAACGTGCCACGGCGATCCGTGTTGCCATGTCCACGATCTTGTGCCGGTTCACCTGGAACTTGATGATCGGACGGCCGAAGGCCTGTCGGTCTTTGGCGTACTGAATGGTTAAATCGAGCAACAGCTGCGAGCCGGCAACGGCCGCTACGGCGGCGATTAACCTCTCACCCTGGAAATTCTGCATGATGTAGTAAAAACCCATGTTCTCCTCGCCCAAGAGGTACTCTTTCGGTACCCTGGCATCCTCAAACACCAATTCAGCCGTATCCGAAGAGTGATTGCCCATTTTCTTGAGTTTTTTGGTCACCTGGAACCCGGGCGTGTCCGTAGGGAACAAAAAGAAGCTGATCCCGTGCAGGCCTTGCTCGGGGGCGGTCTTGACGGCGAGCGTCAAGAAATCGGCGTTGGCGCCGTTGGTGATGAAGAGCTTGGAGCCGTTGATCACGTACTCCCCGCCGTCTTTTTTGGCGCTCGTCTTGATCGCGCCCACGTCCGAGCCGGCTTGAGGCTCGGTGATGGCCAGCGCGGCCAGCTTCTCGCCCCGGATGGCCGGCTTCAAGAACCTCTCGACCTGCTCTGGACTGCCAAGCTTGCCGATGATCGGGGTGGCCATGTCGGTGTGAACCATGATGCCCATCGGGAAACCGGAGACACCGCACCTCGGTAGCTCTTCTGCCATAACGACGGTGTAGAGATAGTCAGCCCCCGCCCCGCCATGCTCTTCTTTGTGCCTTAGCCCCAAGAACCCGAGCTCTCCCATGCGCCGAAGGACCGATTTGGGCCACTCGCCTTTTTCTTCCCAGTCGAGCGTGTAAGGCGCCACCTCTTTTTCGATAAACTGCCGGAAATTACGCCGAAAAATCCCGTGCTCTTCTTGAAAACACCCTCTCGACATCCTAGGCCCTCCTCGATTTTGGCAAACATGAACATCACGGGCACTACGCAGTCCCGCAAGCTGAATGACTATTCATACCATGTTTTTCAACGAGAGCAAAGGGGCATCTCCTGGCGGTAGATATCATCGCGCTTGCCATGCTACGATACAAACAAACAAAAAACGTGTTTCACGAAGGAGGGGTATATGCCTGGTATGCAAGGAGCGTTCCTGAGTGTTGACCACATCGGGATCGCCGTAGACAACCTAAGCGAGGCGATCGAACGTTTTCAAAAACTTTTGGGCGGCCCTCCGGAATCAATCGAAGAGGTGAAGGAATATGACGTCAAAACGGCCTTCTTCGGCGTGGGGGAGACGAACCTCGAGCTGCTCGAGCCTACTTCTCTAGATAGCCCGATTGCAAAGTTCCTGCAAAAACGCGGGTCCGGAACCCACCATGTCTGCTTGAGCGTCAGCAACTTGGAAGGGCTCTTGCAAGCCCTTAAATCGGCTGGTGTCCGCCTGATCGACGAGACGCCCAGAAAGGGCGCGCATGGCAAGCGCGTGGCCTTTGTCCACCCTAATGCGCTTTGTGGCGTGCTTTTGGAGCTGAGCGAACAAATGCCCCATAACGAAGACCCATCTCGATAGGCGGGGCTTTCCAGCCCCGCGTTTCTAGACTTGAATTTTGAATTCGCCCTAATCGAGTGACTTGCGGAAAAACCAGACCGACAC
>WOZJ01000060.1:9021-15943 GCA_011620345.1 Nitrospirota bacterium | reverse complement strand
CTTGAATTTTGAATTCGCCCTAATCGAGTGACTTGCGGAAAAACCAGACCGACACGCTGAAGGCCAGCAGCCCCAGCCCCGTCATGATGAGCGCATCGGCCCAGAACGAGCCGATACCCACCCCCCTGAAGAACACGCCCATTGTGATGTTCAAGTAGTAGCGCAAAGGGAAAAAGTACGTAAGCTGCTGGAGCGCTTTGGGCATCGTCTCGATCGGAACGAGGCTGCCAGAGATGAACATGATAGGCATGAGGAGCAAAAACGCCCCCAAAAGCACCTGCTGAAAGGTCCTCGAAAAATCCGCCAACAAAAGACCTATCGCCACGCTAAACAGAAGGAACGGGATCGAGAGCACCCAGAAAACCATATAATTTCCCCTAAGGGGAGTATCCAAAAATACGATGTTGAACAACGTTCCAATCAATAGCGCGACCATGACGATTATTATGACGGGCACAATCTTGCCGATCAGGAGCGTAGTTTTGGAGATGGGCGTGACGTAGAGTTGGGCCGCCGTGCCAACCTCCTTCTCCCGCACGATGGAGGCGGCCGTCAGGATCACACAGATGGCAAACGCAGCCCGGCACATCTCCATGAGCGAAAGCTGGCGTTCTTCGATGCGGTTTGCGTTGTAGCGAACCCGGATCTTTTCCTCGATCTGAGGGACCAGCCCCCTGGCCATGGCGGGGACGAGCAGCGAAAGCCTTTCTTCGAGCGTCTCGGTAAAAAACGTCCCCGTGATGCTGGCCGCATAGCTCAGCGCGATCAGCGCTTGGTTGGAGTCCGTCCCGTCGGTAGAGAGCAGCACCTTTGCACTTGCCCCCTTGCGTAGGTTCCTCGCGAAATCCGCGGGGATGGCGATGATAAGGCTTATGTCCCCTTTGGATAAGAGCCGATCGCCCTCTTGAAGTGAATCGATCTCTTTGACGAACCGGAATCGGCCGCTTGCGCGGAACCCTTCGATGAGCAGCCTCGATTCGTAACTTTTCGACATGTCGTACAGAGCCGTCGGCACGTTCTTCACCTCGAGCGTGAAGGCCTTGCCCAGGATGACGATGTTTGCCGTGAACGTGAACAGCACGATGAACAACAAAACCTTGTCGCGCAAGAACTGCAGCATCTCCTTTTTAAGGAGCACGTAGACCTGCGCAGAAAAAAGAACGAGCCGCCTTTTCATAGCCGCTTTCGCAGCACAAAGAAGGAAATACCGTAGATTACGGCCGCATAGATCAAAAGCCCAAAAACCTGCGGGTAGAGCGTATCCAGATGAACCCCCTTGATCACGATCCCTCTTGAGATGACGACAAAAAACCGTCCAGAAAAGAGGTAGGAATACAAGATGAACTGTTTGGCCAGGTTGGAGATCGGAAAGAAAAACCCGCTGAACAAAAACGCCGGGATCATCGTCAGGATCATCGTGCCGATCATCGCGGCCACCTGCGTCCTGGTTACCGAAGAAGCCAAAAGCCCGAACCCGCAGGTGGTTGCAAGATACAGCGCGCCTAGCCCGAAAAACAAGAGAGGGTCACCCTTGAACGGAACCCCAAACCAAAACGTCCCTATCAGGGCCAGCAAAACGAGGCCGGTGAACGCGATCGTGAGCTGGGGGATAAGCTTGCCCAGGATGAACGATTCCGAGCTTATCGGAGACATGTAGATCTGCTCGATCGAGCCCGCCTCTTTTTCCCGGACGATGGCGAGCGCGCACAAAACGGGCGGGAAGGACATGAAAATGGCGGCATAAAGGCCGGGGATGATGAAGTTGAGGCTGTCTAGATCCTCGTTGAACCATACCCTCGGCTCGACAACGATGGGCTCGGGGCTTTTGGGCGCCACAAGCCCCGACCTCTGGAACAGGCTCTGAAGCATCCCTTGGTTGAACGCCCCGTTTACGGCTTGAACGTAGCCGATCGCGAGATTGGCCATGTTGGGCCACGTGCCGTCTACGATGAACTCGACTTCAGCCTTCTTTCGGTTATAAAGCTTCCTGGAAAAATCGGCCGGAATTACGATCCCGAGCCGGATCTCAGAGCGTTCCATCAGCTCTTCCAGCTCTTTCCTCGAGCGCGCTTCTTTGACAACTTGAAAGTACCGCGAGCTGGCGAAGCGGTCGATGTAGCGGGCAGACAGCGTCGTCTTGTTAAAATCGACGTAGGCCGTAAGCAGGTTCTGGACGTCCATTGTTATGGCGTAGCCATAAAGGAGCAGGAGCACGATCGGGCACGCCAAGGCAAACGCGATGTAGCGAGGGTCACGGTAGATTTCCCGGAATTCCTTGTTGGCAACGGCCAGGATGTGCTCCAGTTCGAACGGACCGATCCTCACGGCGAAGTCTCCGAAGAGCCTCGATTCTTCATGCGTTCGTGCTGGAGAATAAAGGCGACGAACACGTCCTCCATCGTCGGCTTCACCGCGTTCATCTCGAGCATGCGAATGCGAAACCTTTCCAAGTCCCTCCGAAGGCTCTCCTCGTCCCGGCCTTTTGTCTCATCGAGCGAAACGTGGAGCCTTTCCCCGAAAAGATGAATACCGCCCTCCCAGCCGTCTTTGGAGAGCTTGTTGTAGGCATCGATAGGGTCTTCGGGGTGAACTTCGACAATATTTGGGACCTCCTTTGCGGCCTTGAGCGTATCCGGCGTCCCCATGGCAATGATCTTGCCCGAGTACATCAGCGCGATGCGCTCGCAGCGCTCGGCTTCGTCCATGTAATGGGTCGTGACGAACACGGTGATGCCCTTTTCGGCCATCGCAGCGATCAAATCGAAGAACTCCCGCCTAGAAACAGGGTCTACCCCGGCCGTCGGCTCGTCCAAAAACACAATCTCAGGGTCGTGCATCAGCGCGCATCCCAAGGCGAGACGTTGCTTGTAGCCCATGGACAGCGACCTGGTCATTTGGCCCTCGAAGCGCTCGAGACCCGTCATGCCGAGCACCCAACGTTTTCTTTCTTGAAACATCCCGCCCGTTACGCCGTAAATGCCGGCGTAGAGCTCGATGTTCTCCATGACCGTCAGGTCGCCGTAAAGACTAAAAATCTGGGACATGTACCCTATGCGGCTTTTAACCGTCTCGGGGGTTTTGAGCATGTCAACCCCGGAGACGTTCATATGCCCCTTTGAAGCGTGGAGGAGGCCGATAAGCATGGAGATCGTCGTCGACTTGCCCGCGCCGTTCGGCCCCAAAAACCCGAACACTTCGCCTTGGGCCACCTTGAAGCTTATCCCGTCTACCGCCGCAAAATCGCCGAAATACTTGTAAAGACCCTCGACTTCGATACAGGGCTTACCTTTTTCCCTTTGCCGAAACGGCAGACCACCAGGGGGCATCGGGCGTTTTTTGTGGCCTTTTGTCTCCAAGATCTCGACAAAGCGATCCTCCAAGAGCAACGGGGCCTGCAGCACCTCCAGCTGTTTTTCTTCGGCAATTCGCTCGAG
This sequence comes from Nitrospirota bacterium, assembly GCA_011620345.1. GTDB lineage: Bacteria > UBA2233 > UBA2233 > UBA2233 > UBA2233 > UBA2233. The sequence continues at coordinate 12,509 of WOZJ01000060.1, read as the reverse complement.
CTCTTCTTTCAAATCCTGCTGCCCATCCTCGACCCGAACGCTGAGCTTTTGGCCGTATAGCTCGGCACGCTCGGATGTTTGGGCTTGATGAAGCAAAAAGAACGCCTCCCTCGCCCTCTCGCCTCGAAGCTCGATGATTTTGCTTGTCGAGGCCTTGCACAGCGCCCTTGGCGTGTCCGTCGTAAGGAGCCTGCCTTGGTGCATCAAGGCCACGCGGTTGCAGCGCTCCGCTTCGTCCATGTAGGGGGTAGAAACGAGGATCGCGACGCCCTGAGCGAGCAGCTCGTAGAGCAAAAGCCAAAAATCTTGTCTGGAGACCGGGTCTACGCCCGTCGTTGGCTCGTCCAAAAAAAGGACTTTTGGCGTGTGGATCAACGCGCACGACAAAGCAAGCTTTTTTTTCATGCCGCCAGAGAGCCTTCCTGCGTAGCGGGACCGAAAAGGCCCAAGCCTGGAGAAGGCTAGGAGCTCATTGGTACGCTCCCTTTCTTCGGCATCCGGCACCCGGTAGGCCCTTGCAAAGAACCTAAGGTTTTCGGCAACGCTCAAAGTCGGGTAGAGCGTGAATTCCTGGGACATGTAGCCCAAAACCGGCTTGATCGCCTTCAGGTTTTTGTGAAGGCCTTGCCCTTGAATGGTCACGCTTCCTGAATCTGGCTTGATCAAGCCTACGAGCATCTTGATCGTCGTCGTCTTGCCAGCCCCGTCCGGACCGACAAGCCCAAACGCCTCGCCAGGGTATACCTCCAGATCCACGCCATCAACGGCGAGCGTCTTGCCGTAGGCTTTTTTGAGGCCCTTGGCCCTTAGGACTGGCTCTTGGGATGCTTCTCGATGAAGGGAATCCCTTCCTTCCACTGAATCCTCGCCTCTGCTGGCATGCCGGGCTTGAGCTGCGCCGTGGGCTTTCTGGGCCTCAAGCGCACCTCAAAAACGAGGCTTTCCCGCTGCTCTTTGGTTTCGACGAACTTCGGGGTGAATTCCGCCCTTTGGGAGATGTAAGAGACGTAGGCCGGGAATGGCTCTTGAGGCATGGCATCCACGTAGATACGCGCCTCATCGCCCACCTTTATAAGGTTAACTTCGGCTTGGGGAAGAAACACCTTGAGGTATGTTTGGTTCAAATCGATCGCCACGAACAAAGGCGTCCCAGCCTGCACCACCTCGCCTTGTTCGACGAGTTTGGCCAGGACAAAACCCGTCGTAGGGGAAATAACCCGCGTATCGCCAAGGTAAGAAGTGGCCTCCGCCTTGCCCGCTTCAGCACGCCTTAGCTGCTCTTTGGCACCGTCTAGCATGGCCTTTGTCGCGTCGAGCCTGGCCAAAACCATGCGCTTCGCGGCCAGCGCCTCGTCGTAGTTGCGCTCGGCGATCGCCCCTTCTTTAAAAAGATTCTCGGCCCTCTCGTAATCCCTTAGAATCCTCGTCTTCTGGGCCTCGATTGCCAGGATTTCGTTCTGTGCTCGAACAACCTGACTTGTGGCCGCGAGCACCATGGCCGAGGCCTGGTCGTAGCGGGCCTGGATTTTTTCCTTGTCGATCACGGCGACGAGCTGGCCGGGCTCGATAGTCTCTCCTTCTTTGGTGTACACGCCGATCACTCTTCCCGGTACCTCCGGAGCAATAAAGACCTCGTCGGCATCCATCTGGCCGTTCGTATCGATAAAGCCTTCGGGCACTTCGGGCGGTTTTGCGAGATAACGGAACCCAAGGACCGTACCCGTGATCGCCAATGCGACCAAAATGACGATTCCTCCCCTTATGAGCCACCTTCTCACGGCATTCCCCGCCCGTTGCGTTCTTTGTTCATATCCTGCTGCTCTTTTGCGGTCGGGTGGCGGTAGGCCTTGCCCATCTCCTGGGTGAGCACGCTTAAGCTCTTAGACAACCCTTCCCTTGCCCGCACCGCGTCCGCACCGATCATCCGCTCGAGGCCCGCCTTCGCAAGCTCGTGGTTCAAGACGGCCTGGATGAGGTTGAGCTGGGCCGCGAGCAGGTTAACCTGGGCGTCCATCACGTCCAAATGCGTCCCAGCGCCTTCGCGGTAGCGCAACTGGGCAAGCCTCAAAGCCTCTTTCGCCTCCCAAATCGAAGAGCCGGAAGCGAGGATTCGTTCGTCGGCCTCCTTGATGTTGCCCAGCGTCGTCACCAGCTCGTGGTGCAACTCCATCTCGTAATCCCGGACGCTGAGCCTTTGCTGGATCGCCTGATGGGCCGCCTGCTTGACGCGGCTTTTAACCCGGAAGCCCTCGAATAGGGGGACGGAGATGTTCACGCCCACGACGGCGTTTTGGCCAAAGTCATCCCGGTAGTGGTTTGCGGAATCCATCTCCCAGTAATCCGGCCTGTTGAAAAACAAGGAGCCAAAGGCTCCAACCGTAGGCAGGGCCTCTCCCCGTGCGATACCTACGGCCAGTTTTCTTACCTCGACAAGGATACGTTCACGCTTGAGCCTTTGCTCGCCCTCGAGGGCCAGCGCGTAAGCTTCCTCAAGCCCCATACGAACCGGGGCATAGCTGAGCTCCCCTAGGGGCTCGAGGCCGGGAGCATCCGGGTTCTCCCCCATGAGCCGCTTAAGCAGGTCGACCGTCTGAGCAAGCTCGTTTTGAGCCTCGATTAAGGGCGGCTTTTCGTTTGCCAAGCGGACCCTGGCCCTCAGGTAGTCGTAGTATGGGACGGCGCCTTCCTTGTAGAGATTCCCTGCGTCCTCAACGTGCGCCGAGATCACCCGGATAGCCTCTTGCCTGACGGCAATTACCTCCTCTAGGGCGATAGACCCAAGAAACGCGTTCTTTACGGCCTCAACAACACGGCGCTCCCCCTCGGCAAACGCGGCGTCCGTCGCGGACATTACCCGCTTGGCAAGCCGGATGCCCTTCAAGACCCTTCCGCCCGCGTAAAGCGTCTGGGTAAGCGCCACGTTCCCGATGAGGTTATGGGAATCTCCTATACTGACCCGGCTGGTCCCAAGCGTAGGAAGCCCAAAGGCGCCGGGGGCTAAGGAGCCCACGGAGGAGCCAATAGGGCCGGCCAAACCAGCCTTTCTCGAAACGTTCGAACCCTGCAGGATCGATTCCGGGGATACGCTGTAGGTCGGCGGGTCTGGAATATAGGCGTACGTGAACGCGAAATCGAGCTGGGGATAAGCGTACGAAAGGGCTTCTCCGATCCTTCCCGAGGATACTCCGAGTTCCTCTTTGAGGCTCAAAAGCTGGGGGTTTTGCTTTAGAGCGCGCGCTACGGCATCGCCTAGTGTTACGCCTTGGCCTTGCGCAGCCGCACTCAAAGGGAAGACAAGCGCCAGGACGCTAAGCGTCCACATGAAGAAATACAGCATTCCCATTCAAGCCCGCTCGCTAGATTTTTAGCCACTGTAGCAGGCGCCAGCATGCAGAGTCAATAAAAACGCCGTATCCTTCAAGCCATACGTTATGGGCCGCAACCACCCACCAACGTTCGATAAGATAGGCGGGACATTCCTGTCCCGC
>WOZJ01000060.1:0-8921 GCA_011620345.1 Nitrospirota bacterium | reverse complement strand
CGGGCCTGGAAAGGCTTGGGCTATCGACATGGGCCTCGCCCCATGTTTGCGGGCAACCGGCCAGAACCACCCCCCTCATGATAGGCGGGGCAAACAAACACGTCCCGCATTTGCAGGGCCATACCCCAATTTCGATAGGCTGGACATTCTTGTCCCGCTACGCTGGACATGACTTCCGGCCAGGTTTTTGCATACCATACCGGGCCACACAAAACGGGTCAACACCTTACAAATAACGTTTTAGTTATGCTAACACGCTAAAAAACGGCGAAAAATCAGCAAAGTCCGTTTGACAAACCCAGAAGAATCCTTATATCTTTATTTAGGTATTCTCTGTAACAACCATAACCATGGAGGGTCAGTTGATGCGATCTATGAGGCAATCTGTCGCTTTCGCCGTTTTTGCAGGCTTCCTTCTAAGCCTCGGTGCCGTTGGTCCGGCGCATGCAAAGGCCAAAGGCGAGGAAACCGCGGCTGAAAAAGTTATGTACACGACGGGCGCTGTCCTATCGAGCGTAGTGTACTGCCCCGTTAAGACAATTTACTCTATTGGCGGCCACGCCGTCGGGGGAGCGGCCTACATCCTTACGGGCGGCAACAAGCAGACCTCAAGGAGAATTTTCGATAACGCCGTCAAGGGCGACTACTTCGTCCTGCCGAGCCACCTGAAGGGCGAAAAGGATCTCAAGTTCGTCGGAGGTTCAGAATAAAGGCCCAAGAAGGCTTTTTTGGACCTGCCTTTTGAGTGAGATGCAGATGAGCTACAGACAAGGAGGACTCAAGGTCCCTCCTTGTCTGTAGCTGTAGCGTGTTTTGACCCCCCCGAGAGCGCGTGGGCCAGTTCGAAAATCCATAGCATCAAAATCGTCGAGTAGTATATCCAGAGCAAAAAGATCATCATCGCGCTTAGCGAGCCGTAGAAATAGCTCGTCCTGGCAACTTTGAACACGTAGAACGTAAACCCCCACTTCGCGATTTCCCAAAGGATAGACCCGAGCGCCCCGCAAAGGAGTGAAACGCCCAACGAAAGCCGGCTTTCGGGCAGGATCCAAAGCAAAGCGGTGAGGAAGAACATCACGCCCCCCATCGAGATGGCCCGCTGGGTCGGGCTGAACGCCAGGATTTGCTGCAACCAGCCTGGAACGTAGGGCCTTTCTTGGACGAACGCCCGGATAAACTCCGTGATCGTCGCGGCCGACGCCGACAACGCAAACGTCATCCCGAGGCCGGCGATCACCAGGAGCGAAAGCAGCCTAGAGGCAAAGAATCCGCCCTCGACCTTTTCGCCGAAAATCTCACGTACGGAGACTCTTAGCGTCTGGAGGAGCATGTCGAACCCAAGGAAGAAAAAGATGAGCCCAGAGACTCCGATCGAGCCCGGGTGCTGGATAAACCCCTCGGAAATCTTGAGGAAATCATCCGGGAGAGAAGGGAAGAGCTGGCTTAGCTGGGCCTGGATGACCCCGTAGACCTCCTCGTTCCCCTTCAAGAAAAACCCGCCGAGCAACGTGACCAAAACGAGCGTCGGGACAAACGCGAGCACGCTGAAAAAAGAGAGCGCTGCCGCGTGAATATAGATGTTTTTGACAAAAAACGCCCGCGTCGCCTCGATCGGTGCAGCAAAAAGGGTCAAGTCGGCCTCCAGCGTAGTTTACAGCCCGTAGCGCTTTTTTTGCGCCCTCAAGATTTTATGCGAAGATCTATCTCGATCGGAACCCCAGGCATATCGAACGTAGCGCTCAATAGCGAGACGAAGTGCTTGAGGGGAAACGTCTCCCGATTCGCGCCGCGCCCCAAGAATACCGTAAACCGTGGCGGGTTTGTAGAAACCTGGGTAATGTACATAGGGTTTCCTTTTTTGGCATTGAAGGCTTCCAGCCCGCCCCTGAGCATCTTTTGAACCTCCCTGTTCAACACGCCCGTCGAGATGCGCTTCGAGGCCGCCTCGTGTGCCTTGATCAGGGCCGATCTCAGCGCGGCCAGGTTCTTTTTCTCGAGCGCGGAAACAAGAAGCACGTAAGCGCCGGGAAACAGGTTGAATATGCCCTGCCATGAACGGACTAAATCGGCTTTTTCCTCCAAAGAAAGCGTAAGCAGGTCGCTTTTGTTCAGCGCGACGACGAGCGGTTTTTTGTGCGCGAACACGTATCTGGCGACCCTTAACTCTTGGCGCGTCGGCGGAGTCGTGGCATCGGCCACGAGCAGTGCGACGTCCGCATGCTCGAGGGTCCCTATGGCCTTGATCCCGGAAAGCTTCTCGAAGACGTCCGATTTCGCCTTGCGCTTGAGCCCTGCCGTGTCCACGGCTCGAAACGCGCCCGAGGGTTCGAGCTCTTCGATCGCATCCCGGGTCGTCCCCGGAACGTCGCTCACCACGGCCCGTTCCGCCCCGACGAGCGCGTTGAACAGCGTCGATTTTCCTGCGTTCTGCGGCCCCAAGATTGCAACGCGGGGAAGGGCCTTGGTAGGCGCGGGCGCGGCCTCGTCTTTGGGAAAGCCCAGACACACCGCCTCGAGCAGGTCGTAGATTCCAACGTTGTGCTCGGCGCTTCCGTACATCACCTCCGGAAACCCGAGCTCGTAGCCCGCCGTATCGAGCTGTCCGGGCATGCCAAAATCTATCTTGTTGACAAACACGACAACCCTTTTGCCCAGGCCCCTCAAGAACCGAACGAGCTCTAAGTCTTCGGCGTCCAAAGGCGCCCTGCCGTCTAGGACGAGCACGATGCGCTCCGCCTGCTGGAACAGCCTTTTGACGCCTTTTTGAACGGCCTCCTCGAGCGTGCCTTCGGTCTTCGGGGCAAACCCCGGCGTGTCGGCCAGAAGAAACGGCCGGCCTTCAAAATTGAGCCGCTTAACGAGGGTATCCCGGGTCAGGTGCGGTGCGTTCAACACGAGCGCCTCACGCCTGCCGACGATCCGGTTGAACAGCGTCGATTTTCCGACGTTCGTCCTTCCTGCCAGGACAACGAGCGGGGCCTCCATCATCGGCCCTCCTTTCTGTCTTGGGCGGGAACGTGGGGAAATCCTGCCTGTTTAAGCAACCCCTCGGCCTTCATCCAGTGCGGTTTGACCTTCACGTGCAAAGAAAGGTAGACGTGCCTGCCGATTAGCTCCTCGATTTCGAGCCTCGCCTTTGTCCCGATGCGTTTGATCATCTCCCCGCCCTTGCCGATGACGATGGGCTTTTGCGACTCCCGGTTCACCCAGATCTCCGCCGATATTTCCACGGGATCCTCCGGCCCCTCGACCCAGTGGGCCACGACGACCGCCGTTTCGTACGGAAGCTCGTCTTTTAGCTCTTTAAAAAGTTTTTCCTTGATGAACTCCTTGGCCAGGAACCGTACGGGGCTGTCCGAAATCAACTCGGCATCGTAGAGCCACTCGCCTTCTCGGAGAAGCCCTTTAAGCTCCAAAACGAGTGCGGCCAACCCCTCGGCCGTCAGAGCGCTCACTCCAAGAACCCTTAAAAAAGGCGCTACGCCTTGGACACCCCCGAGTACTGCGTTACGCTCGTTCGCTCCGAGCCTCTCGATCTTGTTCACCACGCCAACGCCAGGCTTGGAGGCCTTGCGAAGACGCTCGAACCAAGGATAGTCTTGCACGATTTTGGCGGCGTCCGGCTCCATGACGTATATGTAGGCGTCGGCCTCTTTGAGCGCCTCGAGCGATTGACTGGTCATGCACCGGTTGAGGAGCTTTTCGCTCTCGTGCAAGCCCGGGGTGTCGATCAGCACGATTTGCACGTCGTCCTCGGTCAAGATGCCCCGGACGTTGAACCATGTCGTCTGGGGCTTTTCCGAAACGACCGCCACCTTGGCATGGATAAGCGCGTTCACGAGCGTTGACTTCCCGACGTTCGGCCTTCCAAGCACCGCAACGAACCCGGATTTAGTAGGCATCGGCACCTTCCTTGAGCTTGGAGAGCGCCACCCTCGCGGCACGCCGCGAGGCCTCCTTTTTGTTTGCCGCCCTCCCTTCCCCCAAAAGCCTCCCCCTCAAGAACACCCGGACAAGGAACTCTCCGCTCTCTTCCGCCTCTTTATAGACGGGGGCTTCCTTGCAAAGGGCATGGGTAAGCTCTTGAAGCTGGGACTTTTCGTCCTTGGCCTCGGCCAAAGAAACGAGCGCTTGGGCCTTCGCATCGAACAATGGTAAAAGCAGATCTTTTAGCTTATCGTAGCCAAGCTCTAAAAACAACGCCCCCACGAGCGCTTCGAACACGTCGCAGAGGATGGAGGGCTTCTGACGCCCTCCCGAGCGCTCTTCGCCCCTTCCAAGAAGCACCAGGCGGTCGAGCCCAAGAGCCCTGGCAAGCCCTGCCAGCGACCCCTCGTTCACGAGCCCGGCCCGGATCATCGTAAGCGCGCCCTCGTTCAACCGCCCGAAGTGCAAGAACAAATACTCCGACACCACCGCCGTAAGGAGCGCATCGCCCAAGTACTCGAGCCTTTCGTAGCTCTCCTGGGGCTCCAGGTTGCGCTCGTTCGCATACGATGGGTGTACGAACGAGCGCTGGACCAAACACTCTTTTTGCATCAACGCTCGAACCTGCCCTTGAAACGCCTCTATTGGGCCAGGCTGCGGGTTTTCCATCGTTCATCGACCGCTTTCAGTGTGAAGCTCCGCATAGAGCGTCTGCCCATCGCGCGGCCCCAATTTAACCCTCAAAAGCCTACCAGGCCGAAGCTCTAGCCCCGCAACGGGCTTTGCCCAAACATCCAGGTAGTTGTCCGTTTTGAGCTTGATTCTCCCGTTTTTTGGAACGGCGCGCTCCAAGATAGCCGCGCGCACTTTGCCGACCTGCGAATCGGCGAAGGCCAGGCGCTTTCGCCTATCGAGCTCACGAAGCGCGCTCGCGCGCTCGCTTGCCACGGCGCTCGGAATTTGACCCGGCATCTTAGCGGCCGGCGTTCCCTCCTTGGCCGAGAACGGGAACACGTGCAGGCGCGCAAAAGGGTAGCGCTCGATCAATGCGTAGGTTCTTTGGAACGCCTCCTGGCTCTCTTGTGGAAAGCCGACGATGACATCCAGCCCAAGATGCACGTCCGGGATATGCTCAAAAAGCCACGAGGCCACCCGCTCGAACGCCGCGACGCCGTAGCCGCGCCTCATGGCCTCGAGCACGTGATCGTCGCCGCTTTGCAGCGCGATGGGATAATGCGGACAAAGAAGCTTGGATTCCTGAACATGCTTCAAAAACCCCGCCGTCAAGTCGTGCGGCTCGAGCGAGGAAACCCGAAGGCGGGAAACGCCGCCGGGGCGCTCTTCGATCGCACGAAGGAGCGTTAAAAGCCCGTCTTCGAGCCCCAAATCCTTACCGTAGGCGGACAGGCGGATTCCTGTAAGGACGACCTCTTCGTAGCCAAGCGAGGCTAGCGCTTTAAGCTCTTCGAGCACGCGCTCTAAGGGCTTGGAGCGGCTCTTTCCCCTCGCAAAAGGGATGACGCAAAAGCTGCAAAACCCGTCGCACCCGTCTTGCACCTTCAAAAAAGGCCTCGATCGCCCCGGACGGGGCTCCGGCAGGAATACCTCGGCAATGCCAGAGGGACGCTTGAAGGGGTTGCCCACGTGCACCTCTGGCTTTTGCCGGCGCGAGAGCATCCCAGCTTGAGCGACGAACCCCTTAAGCTCGTGGGGAGTCACGATGTAATCGGCGAGACCTTCGGCTTGGAGAGCTTGAGGCGCCAACTGGGCCATGCATCCCGTAACGACGAGCACGGCCATCGGGTTTTCGCGCCTTAAGCGCCTGAGCGTTTTTTTAGCGTCGGAATCGGCGCGGTTGGTCACGCTGCAGGTGTTCAAGACGACGACTTCTTTCGCGTCCGCCGCCGCATCCTCCAGCACACGCCCAATCCATACGCTGTCGTACGCGTTGGCTTTGCAGCCTAGGGTGATCACGCGAACGGGCATCGAAGGCTTTCCTCGGGATGTTTTTTCTTTTTCCTTCATCATAGCACAAAGGCGAATTTGTCGCCTTTTGTCGGCCCTTTCGAGCGCCTGCCGGTTGACTTCGTGCATTCTTCCGTGCTATAAAATAATGAAGTTCTTTTCTATCCAAAGGATAGGCCATCATGCCCAAAAGGCTCAAAATTCTCCTAATCGACCCCGCCAACCCAGGCCATTACTTCAAACCCTCGAAGATCGATACAAGACTCCTCTGGTTTAGTCGGCTCACGCTCGCCCAGGTCGCCGCGCTCACACCGCCCGAGTTTGATGTGACCATCACGGACGAGAACGTCGACACGCTAGACCTCAACGTGGACGCGGACCTCATCGGCCTTACCGCGATGACCCAGCACGCCCCGAGGGCCTACCAGCTCGCCAAGCACTTTCGCGCTCGTGGCATCCCCGTCGTCATGGGCGGCGTACACGCCACGATGCTGCCCGAAGAGGCAAAGCGGCACGTGGACGCGGTCGTCGTCGGCGAGGCCGAAGGGGTTTGGGAAGAGCTCCTTAGAGATGTCGCCGCCGACTCGCTAAAGCCTTTCTACAGGGCCGAAAGAAAGCCCGTGCTCGAAGGGCTCCCTCACCCAAGGCGCGACCTTCTGAACTCCAAGGCTTACGCGACAGTCAACTGCGTGGAGACAAGCCGAGGCTGTCCGTTCGATTGCGAGTTCTGCTCGGTTACGGCCTTTGCGGGCGGAACCTTCCGCATGCGGCCCGTAAGGGAGGTCATCGAGGAAATCGAACGCATGCAGGCAAAAAACATCGTCTTCATCGACGACAACATCGTGGGCAACCCCCGTTACGCCAAAGAGCTGTTCGAGGCGCTCATCCCGCTCAAGATCCACTGGGGGGGGCAAGCCTCGACAACGATCGCCCGCAACAAAGAATTGCTCGAGCTGGCCCGCAAAAGCGGATGCTTTTCTCTCTTTTTGGGCATCGAATCGCTCTCCCAAGAAACGCTCCAATCGGCGAACAAGTCGTTCAACCACGCGATGAGCTACGAAGACGAGTTCAAAAAGATCCACGACTCTGGGCTCCGCATGATCGGAAGCTTCATTTTCGGGTTCGATTCCGACGACGAGGGCGTGTTCGAACGGACCGTTTCCTTCGTCAAGAAGAACCGTATCGACATCGCCTACTACAACATACTTACGCCCCTGCCGGGCACGAAGCTCTTTGAGAGGCTGAAGTCCGAAGGCCGGCTTCTGCACCAAGACTGGGAGCGCTACAACGGCTACGAGGTCGTCTACAGGCCCAAGATCTTAACCCCCGAAACGCTCGAGGAGGGCTTCCACTGGGCCTACCGCCAGACCTACAGCTACCCCTCGATCCTAAGACGCGTCGTCTGGAGGCCGAACGTCCAGAGCGCGCTCGGTGCGCTCTGGGCCTATACGGTCAACTGGGGGTTTCATCACGTCGCCCAAAAAGGCCCGGAGGGCCGTATCAGCCAGGCCGGCAAGCTCTTGGGACAGCTCGAATCCACGGTTCGAATTAAGGAGAAAGACGGCCTTTTGCCCGTCTTGAGCCAAGAATTCCAGCTGCTCAAGTCAAGGGGTACCAAGGCGCTCGAAGAGGCAAAAAGCTACCTCCGCATCCATGCCTTTAGGGAGGAATCCTTAAGCACCCTCACCGTGCGCCTGTCCGGGGCGCTCGATACAAGGGCCATAAAGGCCCTGATGAGAAGGCTTACGCGAATGGCCAGGCAATCGCAGGAAAAAATCGTCGTGGACCTCTCTGGGCTCGCTTTTTGCTCGAAGAGGGCCTTTAATAGGCTTTCTATCCAAAAAGAGCGGCTCTCAAAATCCCTAGGGGACAGGCTTTCCTTCGAAAGCCTCAAAAGCTTGGCCGAAAGCGTGGGCAAGGCCTCCTTCGGCGATTATGACCATACCTCGGGAGCCCCGAGGCTCTAGGGCGGGTTCCGTTGTCGAGTCCTTAGGCCTTTAGGAACCCTTCTAGACCAGCGGCAAGCGCCCCTAGCGCGTCTGTTCCTTTGATCGCCACGCGAACGAAGCGCTCGTCCAACCCCCAAAGCCGGGTGCGAGCCCGGACCCCTTCGGTTCTAAGCGCCGCTTCGAAAACATCCAGCCTTCCTTGAACGGCCGGGATCTCCAAAAGTAAGTAATTTGCGCGGCTGGGGGTTACAAAGACCCCTTCGATGGCTCCTAGCACGCCTTGGTAGAGCCCTCGCGTCCATTCCGTGAACACCCTCACCCGAAAGGGATAATCGAAGTCTTCGAGCGCGGCCAGCGCGGCCTCGATCGCGATAGCGTTCATCGGCCAGGGGGCCATGAGGGCCTTTAGCTCACGAACAAGCCGTTCGCTACCCAAAAGCGCGCCCACGCGAAGACCGGGCACGGCGTAGAATTTCGTGAACGATCGAAGGATGACCAGGTTTGAAAACCGCCCCAAAAGCCCCGTTACGCTAGCCTCCGGGCAAAAATCCACGAACGCCTCGTCTACGACGACCCAAGGGGGCAAGGCCGACTTAGCCACGGCCTCTAAGAAACGCTCGAGCCCTTCTACGTCCACAAGCGCGCCCGTAGGGTTGTTGGGGTGCGTAAGGACCACGCATTCCACGCCGCTCGCCTCGCCCAGGAGCCTTTGAAAATCAAGTGCAAACCCCTGCTCGGCAAGGAGCGGAAAGGCCAAAGGGGGCTCTTTACCGAAGCGTTCCGCCACGTATGGGTACTCGCCGAAGTTTGGCGAGACGACGAGCGTTTTTTTGGGCGCAAGGAAGGCAAACAGCCGATAGATTAAATCTGACGAGCCAGGGCCGACGACAATGCACTCCGAATGGACGCCGTAGGCGCCCGCAAGCGCTTGTGCAAGCCGGCCCGGGTAAGGGCTTGGATACCTCCCGATCAAATCCCTTGCGCGCTCCAAAACGCGCAGCGCCTTGGCAGGGGGGCCAAGCGGGCCGGTGTTCTCGCTCAAATCGAAACGGACACCCTCGAGTCCGCCCCCGCCGTGCA
>WOZJ01000062.1 GCA_011620345.1 Nitrospirota bacterium | reverse complement strand
CCCCGGGCTTTTATATTCCCAACAGCCCCGTTTGGTGCTGAGGCACCATAAAAAACCCTTGTTGGTGTTTTATCACCACGAGGGAGCGGCCTTAGTCGTGGGCCGTGGTCGTACAACATCCCGTAAAGTGCCTTGTATCAAGCGTTATCGAAAGAGGTGCAAGATGGCATGGCCTTTGCTTGTATTACTAAGAGCAAGACGAAGAAACCAGGGAGCGCGTCAAGATGGCCACGAGCCTCCGCCAATACAAGAAGACCCCAATCGATAAGCGGGTGGAAAGCCACCCTTGCTACAGCCCCGAGGCTCAGCACTACTTCGCAAGGGTTCACTTGCCGGTGGCGCCAGCCTGCAACATCCAGTGCAACTACTGCAACCGTAAATTCGACTGCGCGAACGAATCGAGGCCGGGCGTTTCAAGCACGCTGTTAAGCCCCGAAGCCGGGCTCAAAAAAGTGATGTCCGTGGCCATGCGCCTTCCGCAGCTCTCGGTCGTCGGCATTGCAGGGCCTGGAGATCCTTTGGCCAACCCAGAAAAAACCTTTGGGACATTAAGGCTCATTAAAGAGGCAATCCCAATGCTCAAGCTTTGCCTCTCGACCAACGGGCTTCGGCTCAAAGAGTTTCTTCCCGAGATTCTCGAATTGGGCATCGACCATGTGACGGTCACGATCAACGCGCTCGACCCCGACATTGGCAAAGAAATCTACGCCTGGGCGTTCCACGGCCACAAGCGCCTTACGGGCAAGGATGCGGCGGCAGTGCTCATCGAGAACCAGCTCGAGGGCTTGAGGCTGCTGGCCAAAGAAAACGTGCTCGTCAAGGTCAACACGGTCGTCATTCCGGGCGTCAACGACGCGCACGTCCCAAAGCTCGCCAAGGAGCTCAAAAACTTAGGCGCGTTCCTTGTGAACCTCATGCCGGTTGCGATCTCGCCCGGCTACGGGAGCGCCTTTTCCAAGATGGGGGTCGTTTCGCCAAGCCCTCAAGCCATCGAGGCGCTCCAAAGCAAGATCGAGGCCAACGTCAACCTCATGCGCCACTGCAGGCTTTGCAGGGCGGATGCGTCCGGTTTGCTCTGCAAGGACACCTCGCAGGAAAAAGGCACCTGCCTTGAAGAAGAGACAATCGAGCAGAGTTTTGACGTGGGCGTGATCGAGCGGATGCATGCCCATTTAGAGCAGCGCATCGAAACCGACCGGATGAAACGCGAGCAGATTATCAAAAGCTACGAGGCCTACCGGGTGGGGAAAGCGCTTTCAGGTACCAAGATTGCCGTCGCCACCAAGGGGATGGGGCTTGTCAACGAGCACTTCGGCCATGCCAAGGAGTTCTTGGTGTACGAAGTTCAAGAAGACGGTTCGCTCAAGCTATTGGGTGCGCGAAAGGTCGAGCTTTACTGCGCCACGGGTTCGGACTGTCAAGAAGAAGAAGGCGCCCAAACGAAAATGAGCCGAACCCTCAAAGCGCTCGAGGGCGTTCAGGCGCTCTTTGTGATGGCGATCGGGCCCGCCCCCGAGCAAGCGCTCTTGGAGGCCGGCATCGAAGTCGTGCGTCAAATTGGCCCGATTGAAGAGGCCTTCATGGCCTGGGCAAAGGAGAAAATCAGCATCCCGGCGCTTGAAGAGCAAGCCAACCGGGCCGTTTCGTAACCTAAAAACCCAAAAGGAGGGTTTCTCATGCGACAGATTGCATTCTACGGCAAGGGCGGAATCGGAAAATCCACCACCTCGCAGAACACCGTCGTGGCCATGGCCGAGGCGGGACAAAGGGTCATGATCGTGGGGTGCGACCCCAAGGCGGACTCGACACGCCTCATTTTGCACACCAAGATGCAGCAGACGATCATGAGCCTGGCCGCCCAGTCGGGCTCGGTGGATGACTTGGAGCTCGAAGACGTCCTGAGGGTCGGGTTTCAAGACATCAAGTGCGTCGAGTCGGGCGGGCCTGAGCCTGGCGTAGGCTGTGCCGGACGTGGCGTGATCACCGCGATTAACTTCTTGGAGGAGAACGGCGCCTACGAAGACCTTGACATCGTCATGTACGACGTCTTGGGAGACGTCGTCTGCGGCGGGTTTGCCATGCCGATTCGCGAGGGCAAGGCCCAAGAGATCTACATCGTGGTCTCGGGCGAGATGATGGCCATGTACGCGGCCAACAACATCGCCAGGGGAGTCTTGAAGTATGCCAACTCGGGAGGCGTACGCCTAGGAGGGCTGATCTGCAACGAAAGGCAGGTCCACAGGGAGGTCGAGCTGATCGAGGCGCTCGCCCAAAAGCTCAACACCCAGATGATTCACTTTGTTCCGAGGGCCAAGCAGGTACAGCAAGCGGAATTGAGGCGCATGACCGTGATCGAGTACTCGCCCAACCACCCGCAGGCCGACGTGTACCGCGAGCTCGCCAAAAAGATCGAGAACAACACCAAGCTTACGATTCCAACGCCGCTTGCGATGGACGATTTGGAGCAGCTCTTGCTGGACTTCGGCTTGATGGACGACGACGAATCGATCGTTGGCTTGACCGAAGAGCAAGAAAAGCTCAAGGCGGTGGCCAGCTAGGCTTTTTTGTCCACACAACAACAGGAGGCATGTTATATGGGAGCGCACGATAAGGCGGGGGTTCTCAAGGAGCGCAAGGCGCTCGTCGAGGAGATCCTAGAGGCGTATCCGGATAAATCCAAGAAGAAGCGCCAAAAGCACTTAGGCGTGTTCCAAGAGGGCAGCCAAGACTGCGGCGTCAAATCGAACATCAAGAGCGTGCCCGGCGTCATGACGGCCAGGGGCTGCGCCTACGCGGGCTCGAAGGGCGTCGTCTGGGGGCCCGTCAAGAACGCGATTCACCTTTCGCACGGCCCAGTGGGGTGTGGGGTGTACTCATGGTCAGGCAGGCGCAACTATTACGTCGGCGTGACCGGCGTGGACACCTTCGGAACGCTCAATTTCACCTCGGACTTCCAGGAGCGTGACATCGTCTTCGGGGGGGACAAGCGGCTTGAAACGCTCTTGAAGGAGCTAAGCGAACTGTTCCCTTTGGCCGAGGGGTTTACGGTGCAATCCGAGTGCCCGGTCGGGTTGATCGGCGACGACATCGAGGCGGTGTCTAGAAAGATGGGCAACGAGCTGGGCAAGCCTGTCACGCCGGTCCGCTGCGAAGGCTTCAGGGGCGTTTCGCAATCGCTCGGCCACCACATCGCCAACGACTCGATCCGCGACTGGATCATGCCCAAGGCCGAGCAGTTCAAGAAAGACTTGGGCTTCGAGCCCGGCCCCTACGACGTCGCCATCGTAGGCGATTACAACATCGGCGGGGACGCATGGGCCTCGAGGATTCTATTAGAAGAGATGGGGCTCAGGGTCGTAAGCGTCTGGACGGGCGACGCGACGCTCAAAGAGCTTGCCCTAATGGCGTTTTCTAAGCTCAACCTCATCCACTGCTACCGCTCGATCAACTACATCACCCGCTTTGTCGAAGAGACCTACGGCGTGCCCTGGATAGAGTTCAACTTCTTTGGGCCCACGATGATCGCCAAGTCGCTAAGGATGATCGCCTCGCACTTTGACGAAACGATCCAGGAGAATGCCGAGAAGCTCATCGCGCGCTACGAGCCCGAGATGGGCGCGATAACCGAGCGCTACAAGCCGAGGCTTAAGGACAAGCGGGTGCTTTTGTACGTGGGCGGGCTTAGGCCAAGGCACACAATCCCCGCCTTCGAGGATTTGGGGATGGAGGTGATGGGCACGGGCTACGAGTTCGGCCATAAGGACGACTACCAAAGGACCACGGAGCACATCAAAGAAGGGACGGTCGTTTACGACGACGTGACGGCCTACGAGATGGAAGCGCTCGTCAAGGCGCTCAAGCCGGATTTGGTCGCCTCGGGGATCAAGGAGAAGTACTTATTCCAAAAGATGGGAATCCCCTTTCGGCAGATGCACTCCTGGGACTACTCGGGCCCTTACCACGGCTACGACGGGTTCAAGGTGTTCGCCCGCGACATGGATATGGCAATCAATAACCCCGCCTGGAGTCTTATTCAGGCGCCATGGAGGAGGGCTTAAGGCATGGACACCGGCAAGACCAACGCGCCTTTGGGCATCAAGGACCACGTAGAGCTCTTTCAAGAGGAGCGCTACCAAAAAAGCTTTGAGGCCAAGCGGGCCGCAAGCGAGATGCCCTGCGAAGAAGATGTTCTTAAGGTCTCCGAATGGACGAAGACCAAAGAGTACAAAGAAAAGAACTTCGCCAGGGAGGCGGCCGTCATCAACCCGGCCAAGGCCTGTCAGCCCCTGGGTGCGGTTTTGTGCTCGCTGGGGTTCGAAGGGACGCTGCCGTTCGTCCACGGCTCGCAGGGATGCGTCGCCTACTTCAGGACCTACTTTGCCAGGCACTTCAAAGAGCCCATCGCCGCGGTCTCTTCTTCGATGACCGAGGACGCGGCCGTGTTCGGTGGGTTGAGCAACATGATCGAGGGGCTTGGGAACGCCTACGCGCTCTACAAGCCCAAAATGATCGCCGTCTCGACGACCTGCATGGCCGAGGTGATCGGGGACGACTTAAACGCCTTCATCAAGAATGCCAAAGAGCAGGGTGCCATCCCCGAAGACCTGCCCGTTCCGTTCGCCCATACGCCGAGCTTCGTGGGCTCGCACTTAACGGGCTACGACAACATACTCAAGGGGATTCTGCAGGCGCTTTCCGAGGCGCGCGCCAAAGGAAGCCCGAACGGGAAGGTCAACATTATCCCAGGGTTCGACACCTACCCGGCCAACATCCGCGAAGTCAAGCGGATGCTCAAGGCCTTCGGCATCGAGGCAACCATTCTGGCCGACACCTCGGACGTCGTGGACTCGCCCAACACGGGCGATTACCATCTCTACCCTGCGGGTACGCCGCTCGAGGAGGCGCTGGACGCCCAAAACGCATCGGCCACGCTGGCCCTCCAGCGGTATTCAACCTTGAAGACGCTCGAGTGGGTCTCGCAAAACTGGGCGCAGCAAAAGACGCTCGCGCTCAGGCCGATTGGCGTCAAGGGTACGGACGCGTTCATGGAGGCCATTTCGGAGATTACAGGGAAGCCCATCCCCGAAGAGCTAGAAAAAGAGCGCGGGAGGCTCTTGGATGCGATGACGGATTCCAGCGCTTGGATCCACGGCAAGCGCTTTGCGATCTACGGAGACCCCGATTTGGTCCTTGGGCTGACCTCGTTTTTGATGGAGCTTGGCGCCGAGCCCGCACACCTTTTGTGCACGAACGGCGACAAGGAGTTTACCAAAGAGGCCGAAGAGATGCTCTCTTCGAACCCGTTCGGTGCTTCGGGAAAGGTTTACACGGGCAAGGACCTGTGGCATTTGCGCTCTTTGCTGTTTACCGAGCCGGTGGACTTTTTCATCGGGAACGCGCACGGCAAGTACCTTCAAAGGGATACGGGCACGCCGCTGGTACGGATCGGGTTCCCCATCTTCGACAGGCACCATCTGCACCGCTACCCGATCTTGGGCTACCAGGGCGCGCTAAACGTCCTGACGATGGTCGTGAACACGGTTTTGGACGAGCTCGACAGGAAAACGGACGTGCCGGGCAAAACCGACATCTCTTTTGACCTCATCCGCTAGGAGTAAGCCATGGCCGTGCCAAGGGCAAAAGAGCTGATCAACGAGCCTTCCTGCGAGCACAAGCAAAAAGACAAGGCGGCATGCAGGAAGGCCCCCGAGCCCGGGTCGTCTTCGGGCGGGTGCGCTTTCGACGGCGCTACGATCGCGCTCGTCCCGATCGCGGACGCGGCGCACCTCGTGCACGGGCCGATTGCCTGCTGGGGCAACGCCTGGGGCTCGAGGAACAGCCTAAGCTCGGGCCCCAGCCTTTACCGTACGGCCTTCACGACAGATTTGAGCGAAAACGACATCGTCATGGGGGGCGAGGAAAAGCTCTTTCGGGCGATCTTGGAAATTGCCGGGCGGTACTCCCCGAAGGCGCTTTTTGTGTACCTTACCTGCGTGCCCGCATCTACGGGCGAGGACATCGAGAGCGTGTGCAAGAAGGCGTCCCGAGAAACAGGGCTGCCCGTTATCCCCGTGATGGCCCCTGGGTTCGTGGGCTCCAAGGTGCTCGGCACGCGCGTGGCGGGCGATACGCTCTTAAAGCACGTCATCGGAACGAGGGAGCCCAAAGAAACAACCCCGTTCGACATCGCGCTCATCGGCGAGTACAACGTCTCGGGCGAGCTTTGGGACATCCTGCCGGTTTTCACCGAGTTGGGCATCCGGGTGCTCTCCAAAATCACGGGCGACGGGCGCTTTGAAGAGGTTGCCACGGCCCACAGGGCGAAGCTAAGCGTTTTGATCTGCTCGAACGCGCTGATCAACTTGGCAGGCGGGCTTGAGGAGCGCTACGGCATCCCGTTCGTGGAAGGGTCTTTTTTTGGGCTCAAAGAAACGAACGGGCTGCTTTTAAGGATCGTCGAGCGTCTAGGAGATGCCGCGCTTATTGAAAAGACGCGCGCTTTTACCCAAGCCATGACCAGGAAAACCCTCCAAACGCTCGAGCCTATCAGGAAACGGCTATTAGGCAAGCGAGCCGTGCTCTACACGGGAGGGGTCAAGAGCTGGTCGGTCATCTCGGCCCTAAAAGATTTAGGCATGGAGGTGATCGCCACGAGCACCAGAAAGAGCACGGAGCAAGACATTGCTAAGGCCAAAGAGCTTTTGGGCGATCAGGGCATTCTTCTTACGCGAGCGTCGGGAGAGGAGCTTTTAGAGCTTGTCCGCACGCGCGGGGCGGACATGCTGATTGCTGGCGGCCGCAACCAGTACGCCGCGCTCAAGTCCAGGATTCCGTTCTTAGACATTAACCAAGAGCGCATGCGCGGCTACACGGGCTACAAGGGCCTTATCAGGCTAGCCAAAGACGTCGACAGGGCGCTTGCCAACCCTGTTTGGCGGCTCGTCTTGGAGCCCGCTCCGTGGGAGGCCGCCGTGCCGGGCGAGCTCGCGGCCGAGGTGTAAGAAGATGGCCAGGGCGGTTTCTATCAAAAAAGACGTCTCTGTTGACCCCTTGAAGCTCTCGAGGCCGCTTGGTGCGGCCATGGCGCTTTTGGGTGTAGCGGGCGCGATGCCGCTTCTTCACGGGGCCCAGGGGTGTGCTTCGTTCGCCAAGGTGTTTTTTACCCGCCATTTCAGAGAACCTGCCCCGATGGGAACGTCTGCTTTAAGCGAAATGCCCGTTATCTTAGGGGGCGAGGAGAACCTGCGAAGGGCGCTCCTTAAGCTCTCCCAAAAGTTTCACCCCTCCATGATCGGGGTCATCGCCACGGCGCTCTCAGAGACGCGCGGGGAAGACGTAAGGGGTATGCTCGAGAACTTCAAGAGTGACCATCCAGAGTTCAAAACGCCGCTGGTCTTTGCAAACGCGCCTGATTTTCAAGGAAGCCTTGAAGACGGGTTCGCCTTGATGCTGGAAGCCCTCGTAAGCGGGCTGATCCCGGAAGATAGCGCCTTGAAGCCGATTTCCGGGGGAAACCTCCTCAATGTCTTACCTAGCGCAGGGTTCGCCCCGGGGGACGTGGACGAGATCAAGGGACTAATCCAAGCCTTCGGGCTGACCCCTATCGTCCTTCCCGATCTATCGCTTGGGATGGACGGAAGGCTGTCCGGCAGGGGGTTTCGGCCCGTCGTCATGGACGGAACCAGGCTCGAGGAGTTGGGGAAGATGCCGTTTGCCCGTATGACGCTCGCGTTTGGGAAAAGCGTCGAGGGGGCGGCAAGGAGGCTTCAAGAGGGCTTTGGCGTTCCCTACCGGGTTTTTGACTCGGTAACTGGGCTGCAAGCGACGGACAGGTTTGTATCCGCGCTAATCGAGCTTTCTGGCGGGAAGGTGCCCCAAAAGATCCAGCGCGACAGGGAGCGGCTTTTGGATACCATGCTCGATGCGCATTTCTTTACGGGAGGAAAGAAGCTCAGTGCCGCGCTCGAACCAGACGAACTTTTGGCCGTCGCCCAGCTTGCCAAAGAGGCCGGCATGGAGCTTCAAGCGCTCATCGCCCCGGCCAACGGGCCTGCGCTTGGCGCAATCGAAGCCGAAGAGGTCACGATCGGAGACCTGGGCGATTTGGAGCGGATGGCGGCGGGCTCAGACTTGCTCGTAGCCAGCGCAAGGGCGGCGCGTCTTGCCAAAAGGCTGGATATTCCCCTCTTTCGGATGGGAATGCCCGTATTTGACCGTGTTGGAGGGGCGATGCGCTCGAAGGTGGGATACAAAGGCTCGGCACGGCTCCTTGCCGACATCGCAAACGTCCTTTTGGAGTTGGAAGAGCAAAAACTCGAAGAAAGAGAGCATCACGGAGTAAGCCACTTTGGATTGGAGGAAGTTGGATGAAGGTAGCGTTTGCCAGCGAGGACGGCGTCCATATCGACGCCCATTTTGGAAGGTCCAAAAGGATGTTCTTCTACGAAGTGGACCCTGAGGGCTACCGGTTCGTATCCGAGCTTGCGTTCCTCGAGGGACAAGGCGGGCCCGAGAGTGAAGACAAGCTGAATGGAAAGATCGAGGCGTTGGATGGCTGCGCGATCGTGTACATGGCACAGATCGGCCCGAGCGCTGCGGCAAGGCTTGTCGGCAAGCGAATCCACCCGATCAAGGCCAAGGAAACGGACGAGATTTTAGATGTCCTCAAAAGGCTCGTTGCCATGCTGGGCACGAACCCGCCGCCCTGGATTCGCAAGATTCTCGTAAGGGATGCGGCCCTATGAGGGCAGAAGAGCCCTCTGGCCAGCCTACGGGCTCTTTCGAGGGGACGTTCCTGAAGGATTTGGCCAGCCAGCTTAGGGCGAACGATCTTTACGGCACGCTGGATGCCAAAAGCGATGAAGAGCTGCTCGGCGGACTCATAAAGCCCAAGAAGGGGGATGGGTCGTCTTGCTCCCCTCTCGATTCCGCAACACTCGAAAAAATCCGGGCGTTTTACAGGTCGATAGCCGTTACCTTAGAGCGCGACACAGGAGGGTTTTTCCAGATGGTTCTGGAGGTTTCCTCCGAGGGGTTTGGCAGAGTCGTGATCTATGCGGGCAGGCTCGTCGTGCTCGATAAAACCCTCAGGGATGCACAGGCATTTGGGTTTTCTTCGTTGGAGAAGCTTCTTTGCGACGCGCGCAACGCGACCTGCAAAGCCAAGGCGCTATTCGACCGGTTCAAAGAGGTTGCTAGCACCCCATGAAGACGATGGAGGCGTTCTATAGGCTCGAGCGGGCCGAGGAATTTTTCGAGTTTTTCGGGGTCGCTTACGACCAAGGGGTAATCGAGGCGTTCAGGGTGCCCCTGCTTCGGCGCTTTCGGGCCTACAAGGCCCGAATCGAGGCCAGAGAGCCAAAGCCTAACGAGGAAGAGGCTATCAAGTTTCTTCGGCTCTCGCTCCTTAAAGCCTACGGCGAGGTCATCCGGGAAGAGGTTCGGAAGAAAGGGCTCGCAAACCCATGTGTCGAGTGCCAGGCCGAATGCGGCGTATCGATTTGAATTGAAGGAGAAAACAGGGTGAAGGCGACGATTCGTAGGACTCCAAGCGGGAAGCTGACCGTCTACATCGCCAAGAAAGACTTGGAAGAAGAGGTTCTCGAGCGCAAGCTCGAGGATTTGGGGGAGGTTCTCACGCTTTCAAACGGCTTTCGACTGCTCGTTCCGCCGGGGGCGCTCGAAGGCAAGCTTCCCGTCACGCTCGAGTTGAGACGGGTTTAAAGGCCCTATTTGGCAAGCGATAAGCTTAAAATGAAGGAGAGAGTCATGGCTGAAGCTTCGGGGTTGCTCGTTTCATTCAACGCCTCTGGCAGGCCCTGGACCCCTAAATTCGTGCAGGCGATCGATACGGACAAGTGTCTTGGATGCGGAAGATGTTATAAGATATGTGGGTGCGATGTTCTCATGCTCAAGGAGCTAGAAGATGACGAAGATGGGCGGATGGTCATGGGGCTGGCACGCCCTGACGAATGCATCGGATGCCAGTCCTGCCAGCGTGCCTGCCCAAAGAAGTGCTTTTCCCATGCCGAACGGATGCTGGCATAGGAGGGGGGATACGATGGAAGCTCCCTTCTCGAGCATTCGTTTGACTTCCAGGCAGCCCGAGGACGGGCTTGGTATTAAGGTTGCGTTCGCATCCGACGACCTCCTTCACCTGACAGAGCACTTCGGCAGGGCCAAGCGTTTCGTCGTGTACAGGCTCGACGGGGCAGGGGCGTGGATCGAAAGCGTCTTGTCGTTCCACCATCTCAAGGCGTCAGGTTCGAGCGGGATTATGGACAAGCTCGAGGCCCTTAAGGGGACCGACGTGATCGTAGCCGGCGAGATCGGGCCGGAGGTCACGGTTGCGCTGGTGCGGATCGGGATCAGCCCCGTCAAGGTTAAAGCAGGAGAGACCGTCGAGGGGTTTTTGCAAAAGCTCGTCCGGGCGATCGAAAAAGACCCTCCTCCTTGGCTCAAGCAGCTCCTAGCTCCCAAATCGGAACTCGCTCGTCGCACGAAGTCGACGAAGCAAAGGCAACTGGAGATACACTAAACGTTAGGAGGGTGCCGTGAAGATGGTCCGGGCGATTATCCGGCCCGAGAAAGAGTACGAGGTGGTTTTGAAACTCGAGGCCGAAGGGTATCCTTCGCTCACCAAGATGCACGTGTTCGGGAGGGGTAAGCAAAAAGGGGTTGTCGTCGGGTCTGTTCATTACGACGAGCTGCCCAAGGTCATGCTCTTGATGGTTCTAGAGGATGAGGACGTGCCAAAGGTCGTCGAGACGGTCATGGAGGCCGCGCGGACGGGAAATATCGGCGATGGTCGGATCTTCGTAACGGACGTTCTCGATGCCTACACCATCCGTACGGGGGAAAGGGGGCTATGAAAGAGGTTGTGGCCATCATCCGGAGGGCGCTTGTCCCCGAGACGAAAAAAGCGCTCGAGAGGGTCGGCGTGACGGGCATGACGCTGCATGCGGTGCTCGGCAGGGGTAAGCAGGGCGGGGTGATGAGCGAGATCGACCCGGAGATGGAAGCCATTGAGGGGCCTGGCAGGCTGAACATGACCCCCGCTAGGTACGCGCTCGAACACCAGATTCACCGGCCCTTGCAGTTTGTCCCAAAAAGGCTCATCGAGATCGTCGTGGAAGACGAAAAGATCGAAGATACTCTCAAAGCGATCCTCGAAGTCAATCAAACCGGTAACGCGGGCGATGGTCGGGTGTTCGTTTTGCCCCTTGAAGAGACCTACGCAGTAAGGACGGGCGAAAAGGAGCTGCTCTCTTAGGGGACCCATGGAGGAGTCCTACCGGCGGTTTGCAAGGCAGATCGCACTGCCCGGGTTTGGCATCGAGGCTCAAAGAAGGCTTGCGTCTTCAAGCGTGCTTGTGGCCGGCGTGGGGGGGCTAGGTGGGCCTCTTGCGCTCGAGCTGGCGGCGGCTGGCGTGGGCGAGCTTACTCTCGTGCACGAAGGGGTCCTTACCCTTGAAGACTTGAACCGTCAGATCTTGATGCCCGAAGACGGCCTCGGGCGGCCAAGGGCAGAGCTTGCCAAAGAAGCGATTCAGCGTTTCAGTAAAACGACGCGCGTTCATGCGCTCTCTGGGTTTGTTCGAGACCTCGATCTTGACGCTTTGCAGCCCAAGCCGGACCTCGTCGTCGATTGCCGCCATAATTTCAAGGACAGAGAAGCGCTTGGACGGTTTGCCATGCGAACGCAAACCCCGCTTTTGGAGCTTGCCATGTACGCCTTCGAGGGGCAGGTCGTTCTTTTGGACCCGCCAAGAACGCCGTGTCTTTTTTGCCTGTTTCCCAGCTTTCCATCCTGGGACCCGCGCTTTGGCGTGCTCGGGGCCCATGCAGGGCTCATGGGATGCTTGGGAGCGCTCGTGGCCGTCTCTTTCTTGGGGATGGGCGCAAAAGAGTACTACGGCATGCTAGGGCTAATCCGGGTGATGCCTTTGGAAGTCAAGAAGATCAAGCTCAAAAAAAGAACCGGGTGTGTTTGCCAGGCATGCTAGAACGAGTTGAAGAATCGAAGCTGCTCAAGGCATCCAGGGCGATCGTTACGATGTATTCCAACCCTGGATCCCTGGAGGATACGCTCCAGGGCATCACCCGGGTCGTTTCGAGCCTTCTGGATGCCAGGATTGTGTCAATCCTGCTCCTCGACGAAGATGAAGAAATCCTTTATATCAAAGCGCACTACTTGGGCTCGGAAGGGTATACAAAAAAACCCCCCCTGGAGGTAGCCGGCTCGCTCGTGGGAGAGGTCGTAAAAACCAACTCCCCCATCTTTATTCCGGACATTTCCAGGGAGGACAGGCTCGTATACAAGGCGCTTCTCCAAGAGGAGGGGCTCGTGAGCCTGCTTAGCGTTCCTTTGAGCGTACAGGGTGTCGTGATCGGTGTAATGAACATCTACTGGTCGTTTGCCAAGGCGCTTAGCCAAGAAGAGCTCGAGCTTGCCAACCTCTCGGCGCTTCACTCCGCGATGGCTATCGAGAACGCCAGGTTGCATAGCCAGGTGGTTCAGGCCCAAAAGGAGATCGCCGACAAAGAGCGGCTCGTGAGCCTAGGCGAGCTATCTGCCGGGCTTGCGCACGAGATCCGGAACCCTTTAAACGTAATCAACATGCTTCTTTACGCCATCCAGCGCCAAGCGCCGGAGTTTTGCCGATTTTGTCAGGTAACGGACGACATCACCGTGCTCAACAACGAGGTGAAGCGCATTAACTTGCTTATCGAGCAGTTTCTCGATTTCGCGAGGCCGTCTGGCCTCCACGAGGCCCCTCACGATATCAAAGAGATCCTCGAAGAGGTGCTGATCCTTACGGCGTACGAGGCGAAATCTCGCGGAGTCACGCTCGTTAAGAACTACGGGAAAGAGCCCGCAGTGCTCCGTGTCGATGGCAACAAGCTCAAGCAAGTGTTTTTGAACCTCGTCCTCAACGCCCTCCAGGCGATCGAGGGCGGCGGAGAGGTGTCCTGCGGGGTTCATTGGTCGAAGGCGTTCCTTCGGGTGGATATCCAAGATACGGGGTCTGGTGTGGACCCCAAGGAGATTCCAAAGCTCTTCATCCCTTTTTACACGACCAAAGAGAAAGGGATTGGTCTCGGGCTTCCGTTGTCTGCCCGGATCATCGAGGAGCATGGGGGGAAGATCACGTTGGAGCCAGGCCCAAG
>WOZJ01000023.1 GCA_011620345.1 Nitrospirota bacterium | reverse complement strand
CAGTCTTGAATCTGAGCCAGTTCCTGGACATCGATCAAATCTTGGATTGCGTAAGGCTTCATAGTTCGGGCTCCTCGGGAATGCGTTTTTCGGTTGCCTCGGAAGCGCGGTACGCTCTTGCAGGGCCGGCATCGCCGTTGGGCAAGGATTTTCCGTTGCTTAGAGCGCGTTTCCTGGCTATTTTATCCTGGTACATCGCCCTATCGGCCGCCTGAAAGAGCGCCTCGTGTTGGAAGGGGGCTTGGGGAGCGATTGCAAACCCAGCCGACAGGGAAAGCCTTGGCTCCGGCCGGGTTTCGTTGTCACGGGCTATGGCCTTCCCTAGCCTTGCAAGCACCCCCTTAAGGGTTTCTTCGTTTGTGCCCACAAGCAGTGCCGCGAACTCGTCCCCGCCTACGCGGGCGATGACGTCCTCGGCCCGGAACGCTTTCTTGAGCACCTCCGCCGCGCGCCTTAGCAGCGCATCGCCCGCTTGATGGCCGAGCGTGTCGTTGACGGGCTTTAGGTTGTCCACGTCCAAGACGACGACCCCCACGGGCGCCGTGCGGCCCTTTGATAGACGCTTAAGCTCCTGCTCGAAATAGGCTCGATTAAAAAGCCCGGTGAGCGTGTCGTGGAAGCTCAAGTACCGAAGCTCGGCCTCGAGCCTTTTGATGGGAGAGATGTCGACATGCACCCCGAGGATTTGGGGAGGCCCGCTTTGGAGGCCTTTAAAGAGGCTGTACGAGACGAGCAGCTCGATCACGGAGCCATCCTTGCGCACCCCTTTTGTTTCAAGCCGTTGAGGCTGGCCGGTTTCAAGGAGCAGCTTCAAATGGGCAAGGATCTTTGCGTTCTCCTCTGGATGGAACAAGCGCCACCAGTCGAACTCTGGCGCAAGCACCTCTTTTTTGCTGTAGCCAAAGAGCGCCTCCACCGCTTGGTTGACCTCCAGGATGTTGCCAGTTGCGTCGAAGACGACGAGCATTTCGCTCGTTTGGTCGAACACCTCGTAGAAGTAGTGGTAGGCCTCGTCCAACCTTTTCTGGGCCTTTTTGAGCTCGGAGACGTCGGCTGCGAAGTCGATGTAGACCTCTTTACCCACCCTCGGGTCGAAGAGCTTGCCGAAGTACAAGATGACGGGCAGTTCCGTCCCGTCTTTTGTGATGAATGTTTTCTCCCTACGGATCATCGAGATATCGCCCTTCAAGAGCGCTTCGTTCTCTTCGAGCTCTCGCTGGACGACTTGGGGAGGGGTGATTTCGTACCAGGTTTTGCCAAGGAGCTCTTCTCGGCCGTAGCCCAGCATCGTAAGAAATGCCGGGTTCGCATCGAGGATTGCGCCCGTTTCGATGTCGCAGGTGAAAATCCCCACAGGAGAGATGTCAGTCATCCCCTGGAGGAATGCGCCCTGGTGCTTGATGTCCGAGATGTCCGAAAGGACGATCAGGCACCTATCGGATTCCCAGCCTTTACGGCGGGCGAGAAAGGAGATCTGGGCAAGCACGTGCCGGTGTACTCCGTCTTTGCGAAGATGCTTGGTCTCGAAGCGGAGGGGGGCCTTTGTGGCCCGCACCGTCTGGAGCGCGTTCAGGACCTTGGGAATCTCTTCGGGCGCGAACGTGTCAAGAAAATTAAACTCGGGATCCAGCAGGCTTTCCTTGGCATACCCCAAGAGTTCGGCATGGGCGCCGTTGACCTCGAAGTGCCGAAGCGTCAGGGGGTCTACCACGGCCATCCCGTTAAGCGCGCTCTCGAACACCTCGTGGCGGTAGGCCGCCTCTTCTTCGAGCTTGGCCTGGATGGCCTTGATCAGCTCGGCCTCTTCGAGCGATTCGAGCGTGCCGTTGATGTCGAAAGCCAGCATGGCTATTTCGTCATGGCCCTCTATGGCCAGCCTCGATCGGCCTGCGGCCTTAGTTCGTATTTCTTCAAGCCCGACTTGCAGCCTCTTTAGCCTCAAAAGCACCGAGCGGTTCAAAAAAATATGGTGAGCAACCCCGAAGGCCAGGCCAAGAAGAAAAAGCCCTATACCGAAGAGCCTTAGAATGTCCAAGCCGACGGGCATGACGATGTGGGGCACACCAAGGATCATCAGGGCGACGGGGTTGCCTTCCAAGTCGACTAGCAGCTTGCGGGCGATAGAGCGCCCACTGGCGTGCCTAATAAGGAGTGTAGCCGGAGGTTTCGGAAGGTTTTCCCTCTCTAAAGCTGGCAGGCCGGTAAGCGAGCGGACTTGGGCGGGAAAGTCTTCCAGGGCGTTCAGGCGTTTTTGTTCGGTTTCGTTAAGAAACCGGCCCATGATCAGCCCCCCGTCGGGCAGCCCTTTTGCATCTGGCTCGTGAACGGCCCGGAGCGATACCATCGCTAGCCCGTCTGGAAGGCTAAGCAGCCCCTGGGCCTTTTCTGGCCTGCCTAAGAGAACTTCTTTGAGCCTTGTTCCTTGGTGGAGCTGTGCAAGCATGCCATGGGGCAGCGGGCCGAAGGTGTCCGTTTCCTGCCTGAAGGCCTTGCCCCAGACGAGCGTACCGCCTGAATCCACAAAGGCCATAAAGCTGAGGTTCAGCTCGCGGAAGGGGATTTTCGTCAGCTGGGTTTCCGTAAAAGTCGGGTTCTGCCCGCGTACGAACCTGGCCGCATCTTTCCACACTGCCCAGTCGCCGGCATGCTGGGTGATTAAGTCCTGTTCGTAGTCAAGTCTGCGGACGATGCGCTCGGTAACCCTGGTCGTGCGCTGGGCTTCAACCCGGAGCATCCCTTCCAAGACGATGAACCTGGTCAGCGCATAAAGCCCTACCAGAAACACACAGAGCAGCACAACGTCCATCAAGAGACACCGGAAACGCAGTGTCATTACGCCCTTCCTCGTTTGTTACCTAT
>WOZJ01000013.1 GCA_011620345.1 Nitrospirota bacterium | reverse complement strand
GCGTCGCAGGCGGGGCCTGGCTTAATCCAGGTAGCGTCTTCCATCGATGAAGTGGAACTGCCAGTAAGGGTCGTTCAAGAGGCTAAGCGTAACGCCTTGAGAGCTGGATGCATGCACGAACACGTAATCGCCAAGGTAAATGCCGTTGTGCGTCGGCAAATCGGCGTTCTTGTAGCGGGTGAAAAAGAACAGGAATTTCTCCTTGCGCTTTTTCATCGCGAAGAAGACGACGTCCCCGTACTTAAGGTCGTTCATTCTTTTGATGCCCTTACCGATCGCGTGCTGCTCTTTGGCCGTCCTCGGCAGCTCGATTCCCGCCCTGCCGTAGGCTTGCTTGACGAACCCGGAGCAGTCGATCCCACTAGCCGTGTTGCCCCCCCATCTGTAAGGAGCCTTGAGGTAGGTGTTGATCGCCTTGTAAAGCTTCATGTGGGCATCGGGTGGCTTGGGAACACTGGCGCACCCAACCCCGAAAGCAAGTCCGATAAGTGCCGCAAAGAAGGCCTTCGAGAGCCTTGGCATTGGGGACCCCCCTCAATCGTGGTTCCTGGCAGTTCGTGCTTGAGGGCTCATCTTGTGCTTCATGGGTTGTGTTATACTACTCTCCATGAAATTTACCGTGCAAGGCAAGAGTGCTTAGGCCATCTTGTCGCGACAAGCGCTTCGTGAAGTATGGCTGACCTTCCAGCGAAGCATGGCCTTTTTCCCTTGATTCACGTCCAGGCCCTTGGGAATGTTTCGAAAGTTTAGCTATTTTTTGGGTTTTGCCGGGTGCCTTCTTTCGTTCTTGGGCTTCCTTGGCGTTTCGTCCGCGCTTACCCTGAAAGAATCCCTCGTGCAGGCGCTAAAGACCTCCGAAGAGGTCACCGTCTCGCACGAAGAGGTGAAGCGCGCCAGGCTAGACCCTTACCGAGCGCTCACGACCGTCCTTCCTAAGGTCGATTATAACCTCGATTACCTCCACTCCAGGGTTGGGGCCGCCCGTTCGGCCGCGGAGCGCGGCCAGACGCTTGGAGAGATTGGAGGGGCGTCCAACCACTCCTCGCAGGGCGAGATCCTGCTAACCGAGCGTTTGATCGACTTCAGCCTACCCGTCCTTTTGGCGCGTGCCAGGCATACGATCAAAGGGTCGTTGGCCGATCTTTTCTACGTTTCGCAAGAGTACCTATTCCAGGTCGTGAGCGGCTACTACAACGTGCTCAAGTCCCAACGGATGGTCGAGATCAACGAGGAATTCTTAAGGCAGACAAAAGAGCACTTGGACGTCGCCAGGGTGAGGCTCGAGGTAGGCGAGGTTATCAAAACGGACGTCTTGAGGGCGGAGGTGGATTACGCCACGGCCCAGCGGAACCTGATCCAGGCGGGCAACAACCTCGATTTGGCGCTCGAGAGCCTCGCTAGGTACCTTCACCTGCCCAAAGAAAGAATCCAGCCCGTTCGTCCCCTTACGGTTCTCAAGCCCCAGCTGCCTCTCGATAAGATCCTTCAGATGACCTACCTGACAAGGCCCGACCTGAAAAGCTACGAAGAGGCCCTGTACTCGGCGCGCAACGACAAACAGCTCGTCTTTACGCGTTTTTTGCCCTACATGGACATGCAGGCGAACTGGGCGACGTTCGGGAGTACGCCCTATCCCCATGAGCGCGACAACTGGAGCGTGTACGGCGTCGTCACCGTGCCCATCCTGGAAGGGGGGCTGAGGTTTGTAGACCTGCGCGATACGACCGCCTCGCTCATCCAGGCTACCCAGCGTTACCTGGCGTTGAAGCGCGACATCGATTATGCGGTGAAAGAGGCGTACCTGAGCATCGTCACCCTAGAAAAGACGCTCGAGGCCTCAATGGCCGAGGTCGAGGCCTCCAGCTCGAACCTAGAGCTGATCAACGGGCAGTACAAGGTGGGCCTAGCCGACGCGATAGACGTTACCGACGCTCAGGCCGCTTATCTAAACGCCCAGATCAATCTGGCGAACGACACGTTCGATCACGAGGTTGCCGTTTATAACCTAAAGCGTATGATGGGGCTCAACCTGCTTAAAGCCGAATGGCAGCCCCCAAAAAACAGCGAGGCACTCTTCAGGAAATGGTACGAATATTTGATCGCACTGGCTTCTTCCAGGGACTAATGCTCGCTTTTCTTGCGTTTTCTGTCCCTGCCTGCAAGGGAACAGAGCCAGACTCGAACGCCAAAGAGGTCGGCCAAAAGTCGGCCGATAGCTTTCCCGTAAAGGTAGCGATGGTTAAACCAAGGGAGCTTGAGCTTACCGTAAAGGCCATAGGCAGCCTTTTTGCCGACGAGGCCGTTCCGATCAAGGCCAGGGTCGAAGAGAGGGTTGAAGAGCTTTACGTCGAGGAAGGAAGCTATGTCGAGCAAGGAAAGCTCCTTTGCATCTTCTACGACAAAAAGATCCAGCAAGAGCTTTTGAAGGCCAAGGCCGACGTGGCCGAAGCGCTCGCCGATTTAGCAAACGCCAAGGTTACGCTCGCCAGAAAAGAAGCGCTCGTCAAAAAAGAGATGGTCTCCAAGCAAGACTACGACGACGCCAAGACAAGGGTGGAGCTTGCCGAAGCAAGGGTGGATCAAATGCGGGCGAGCTTGGGGCTTGCCGAGGAGCGCCTTAAAGATACCCGTATCCGCGCCCCCCTGCCTGGCTTTATTCAAGTACGCTACATATCTCCCGGGCAGTACATGAAGGTAGCAGACGATTTGTTCCTGCTTTTAAAAACAGACCCGATCAAGCTCACCTTCACGATTCCGGAATCCGAAGTCTACAAGGTGAAAATCGGCCAGCTGGTGCGAATGCGCACTCAAGCCTACCCAGGCGAGCTGTTCACGGGCGGGGTCTATTATATCGCCCCGGGTGCCGACCAGAGCTCGCGCATGGTCACGCTCAAGGCGTACGTGCCAAACCCCGAGGCGCTCTTGAAGCCAGGGTTCTTTGCGGACGTAGAGGTCGTTGTAGGCAAGAAGGCAAACGCGATCTTCATCCCCGAGGGCGCGCTCACCTCGAGGCGGGGCAAGCCTGTCGTGTACGTGCTCGAGGGCGATACGGCCAGGGAGCGGGTCGTGGCGACTGGGGTCCGAGAAAGGGGGCTCGTCGAGATCCTCTCGGGGCTCAAGCAAGCCGAAAGGGTTATTACTGACGGCTCCGACGCCCTCGAAGAGGGAATGAAGATCCGGGTGGTCTCCTAAAAGCGTCACATAAGAGAGCAGTGAATGAACCTTTCTAACCTTTCGATCAGAAAGCCCGTCCTTGCGAGCATGTTCATCGCCACGATCCTGCTTTTCGGGCTCGTGGCACTCAACCGGCTTGGCATCGACATCTTTCCCGAAGTAGACATTCCTACCGTCACGGTCAACACGACATGGGAAGGTGCCGACCCTTCCAGCGTGGACGGCTCCGTCACCGACAAGGTCGAGGAGCGCCTTACCGAGATCGAGGGCGTCAAGCACATCACCTCGATCTCGATGGAAGGCGGCTCGCGCATCATCGTCGAGTTCGAGCTTTACCGCAACCCTGAGGATGCCGCGGCCGAGGTGCGCGACAAGGTTTCGGAAGCCCTGCGCGACCTGCCGACCGACATCGACCCGCCCGTAATCAACAAGCTAGACATCAACGCCCGCCCGATCCTTTGGGTTTCGCTTTACTCCGACACGATGAGCATCAAGGACATTTCCGAGTACCTCGACTACACTCTAAGACCCAAGATCCAGACCGTGCCGGGCGTGGGCAACATACAATACGGCGGGTTCAGACGACGCGAGATGCGCGTGTACCTGAACGCGGCGAAGCTCGAGGGCTACAACCTGACAGCCGCCGAGGTGATGGACGTCATTCGTCAGAAGAACATCGAGGCGCCCTCGGGCATCCTCGAAGGGACAGAGCGCGAGTTCAACGTGCTGACAGAAGGCAACCTGCTTACCGAAGAGGCCTTCAACAGCCTGATCGTGGTCTACAGGAACGGAGCGCCCATACGCCTTAAAGACATCGGGTACGCCAAAGACTGGATGGAATTGGACCGCACGCGTGCCCGTTATGACGGAACGCCGTGTGTCTCCTTCGGGGTGGCCAAAAGAACCGGGGCTAACGCCTTTCAGGTGGCCGAGGCCGTAAAGGAGCGCCTCAAACAGATCGAGCCCGCGCTGCCCAAGGGCATGAAAATGGCGATTGCCTACGACGGGAGCGATTTTATCAAGCAAACCGTCGATTCGGCCAAGGAAGAGCTCCTCTTTGGCAGCATCTTCGCCGCCTTGATCGTGTGGCTGTTTTTGCAATCTTTAAACCCGAGCGTCATCACGGCGCTTGCCATCCCCACCTCGTTCATCGGGGCGTTTGCGCTGATGTACTTTTTGGGGTTCACGCTCAACAACATGACGATGCTTGCCATGACGGTGCTTACCGGCATCGTGATCGACGACGCCATCATCGTGCTGGAGAACATTTACCGGCACATGGAGGAGGGCAAGGATAGGCAAACCGCCTCGGTCATAGGGGCCTCCGAGATCACGGGAGCGGCCACGGCCACGACGCTCGCCATCGCCGGCATGTTCCTTCCCGTGGCCTTCATGGGCGGGCTGATTGGCAAGTTCTTCTACCAATTCGGCATCATCGTCGCGGGCGCTATCTTGCTGTCTTTGTTCGTCGCATTGACGCTCGTTCCCATGCTCTGCTCTCGGTACTTGAAAACGGGGCGTTCGACTAACGTCATCTTTCGAGGGTTCGAGAGGGTTAACGGCACGCTCGAGCATCTTTACCGGAAAACGCTTCCGTTTTCGCTCAATCACCGCTTCCTTGTCGTTACGGTTGCGGTCGTATCGTGCGTTTCGAGCTTTTTCCTGATCAAGTTTATCGGCCAGGAATTTACGCCCAAGCAGGACTTGGCGCGCTTCATCATCCGGACGAAAGGGCCGCTCGGCTCTTCGATCGAGTACATGGACGCCAAGCACAAGATTCTAGAAAAAATTGTCCAGGAAACGCCAGAGACGCTCAAGTACATTTCGATTGTGGGGTTAGGGCAGGTACGGGGGGCGAGGGACGTCTCCAAAGGGTTTATCTTCGTCACGCTCAAAGAAAAGGGCGACAGAAACCGTTCCCAGCAGGCAATCATGACCGGGCTACGGAAAAAGTTCGCCCAAATCCCTGGCATCCAGGCGTTTTTGGAAGACCCGGAGACGATTCCGACGGGAGCTTCGACGGGAGACCGGAAAACCCCGCTCCAGTTCGATATTAAAGGCGACAACATCTACAAGCTGGCCCAAGTGGCGCAAAGAACGGTCGATTACACGAAGACGCTGCCTGGAGTCGTGGACGTGGACGACTCGGCGGAGTTAAGAAAGCCGGAGTTGCATTTGGAGATCGACCGCGACAAGGCGGCAGACTTGGACATCGACATTGACGCCATCACGCAGAACGTCTACGCCCTGATCGGCGGGGCGAGGCTCGTCACTTCCAAGTTTGAAGACCCTGAAAACGGGCGCCGCTACGACATCCGCGTGAGGTTCGACGACAATAGCCGATTAAACCCCGACATCATCAACCACATTCTAGTGGCCAATAGGCGAGGGGAGCGCTACCGGCTGGCCAGCATCGTCAAGCTCATAGAGACCGTAGGCCCGAACACGATAACACGCCGCGACAGAGAGAAGGCCATTACGGTGTACGGCGACGTTGCGCAAGGGGCCTCTGTCGAGACCTCGCTCGAAAAGAGCATGGCCTACGCCCGCTCGATCTTGCCCGACCCCAGCTATTCGGTGGCGCCGGCTGGCCAGGCCGAGACGATGAAAGAAAGCTTCATGTATTTGATCTTTGCGCTGTGGATGGCCATAACGATCAGCTACATCATCCTAGCCGGCCAGTACGACCACTTCCTGCACCCTTTGACGATCCTCTCGGCCCTTCCGCTTTCGACGATCGGGGCGTTCGTTGCCCTTCTTATTTTTGGCCAGACGCTTAACATCATGAGCATGATCGGGATGATCCTGCTTTTGGGGATCGTCAAGAAGAATTCGATATTGATGGTGGATTTTACAAACCAGCTGCGCGATCAGGGCAAGGGGCGCAACGAAGCCCTTCTGCAGGCGTGTCCCCTTCGATTGCGGCCGATTTTGATGACGGCCTTGTCGACGATCGCGGGCGTCATCCCGACGGCCATAGGTATCGGGACGGGCGCGGAGGCCAGGCGGCCCATGGCCATCGCTATCTTAGGCGGAATGATCACCTCGACGTTCCTTACGCTGTACGTCGTACCCGCCATTTATACCTACTTCGACGATGTCGTGCCGCTCTCCCAAAGGGTCCTTCAGCAGCTCGGACGCCTCAAAGAAAGGTTTTCCAAGCGCTCTCCAGGGCCAAAAGAGCCGGCGGGACTAGGCATGAAAGACGACGGGGTACTCTAGCGGCCCCGTTTGCCAACCTACCAGTTTATTCTATATGCTATACCGTAGATAGAGACCTTTCTTCTTAGCCCTATGCCAAGGGCTTACCGACCGCGTTTTCTGAATCGGCTCTCCAAGGAGGAAGTCCATGCCGGCCAAATGGCTCGTGTCGATGACCGTCCTTTTGGGCGCCCTGATGGCCGTCATCGATACTTCCATCGTAAACGTCGCCATGCCGCACATGGCGGGCGGGCTGGGCGTCGGGATCGACGAGATCACCTGGGTCGCCATCTCCTACATGGTGGCCAACGTCATCGTCATGCCTCTCATTTATTTTTTTTCGCAGCGCTTTGGCAGGCGCAGGTTCTATTTCAGCGCCGTAATGGTGTTCACGCTAGCCTCTGGACTGTGCGGAATGGCGAGGACACTGCCCGAAATGATCGCCTTTCGAGCGCTCCAAGGCTTTGGCGGGGGCGTGTTGATCCCGACGGCCCAGGCGTTCATGATGGAGGTCTTTCCCCCGGGAGAGCAAGGCTTCGCGATGGCCATTTTCGGAATGGCGGCCATGGCGGGACCGGCGATCGGCCCGGTTTTGGGCGGCTGGATCACGGACAATTACGGATGGCCCTGGATCTACCTGATCAACATCCCGATCGGCATTGCCACGCTTCTTTTGGTCCCCATGACCCTGCCCGCGGACGACCCTAAAAAGCGCGTCCGGGCAAGGACGGATTTTTTAGGAATCGGGCTCTTGGCCGTGGCGCTGTCTTGCCTCGATCTTGTCCTCGAGCGTGGTCAGCGCTGGGATTGGTTCAACTCGGCCCTGACCTACCGCTTCGGGATCCTGGGGGTCCTTAGCCTTTTTGGGTTCATCTACTGGGAGCTCAAGGCCAAATCGCCCGCCGTCGAGCTTAGGGTGATGAAAAACTTCTCGTTCAGCATGGGCACGGCCATGGGCACGGTCCTGATGGTATGCCTGTACGCCAACAACTTCGTAATCCCAGTCTGGACCCAGGAGCTTTTGGGGTTTGACGCCACGCACGCCGGGCTGGCCGTGTTGCCTAGAGCGCTTATCATGTTCCTTGTGCTGCCGGCGACAGGGAGGCTTTACAACCTGGTCGATCCGAGGATTACGAGCGCGGTCGGGTTTGTTATTATGGCGGCCTCGGGGCTCATGCTCAAAAACTTGAGCCTGGATTCGGGGATTTCCGAGGTGTTCTGGCCGCTCATCGTCTGGGGGTTGGGGAACGCGGCCGTCTGGAGCTCGCTTACGACACTCACGCTCTCTGCCGTCAACCCAAAGGACCTTGTCCAGGCCTCGGGAATCTACAACCTCATTCGACAGTTCGGAGGCTCGACGGGTTACGCGCTCGTGAGCACGCTTTCTGAACGCAGGACGCAGTTCCACCGCTCCGTCTTGATCGAGCACCTAAGCCAATTCTCTCCGATCTTTCGGGAGCGATGGGGAACGATCGCTCATCTTCTGCCCTACGGTGCGGGTTCGACCGGCATGCCCCCTTCCCAGCTTCTCTACACGCTCGACCCTTACCACCTCCAAGATATGGCCTTGGCCGTCATGAACGCCCAGCTCAACGCCAACGCGCAGATGATGGCCTACGCCGACATTTTCTGGCTGTTCAGCGCGCTGTTTTTGGTAAGCGCACCGTTCTTTTTCCTGATTCGGAACCCGCGCAAAAGAAACCGGCCATGACGAGCATCTTTCCGAGGCTCCAGGGGCAAACATCCCGCCATTCCCGGACCTGCGGGCGGCTTGCTGCGGTTATCGCTTGCATGAGGAGCCGCTGTAGGGTACCCTATGGACTGACCGGTCCGTCCGCATCTTAAAAAAAACAGAAGAAGCCGTGCCTTTTTATACGCCCTATTCTAACCCTATCCCGCATGCCCCAAATACATCCAACGCTTAAGCCCTCGATCAAACGGGAAGCCCAGATCCTAGAGGCGGCAACGGCCGTGTTTGCCGAATTAGGCTACCGCAGGACAAGGGTGCAGGATATCGCCGATCGAGCCCACGTCGGAAAGGGAACGGTTTACCGGATTTTTCCCACGAAAGAAGCCCTTTTCTTCTCCACCGTGAGACATTCCGTAGAAAGCCTGATAGATGCCGTAGACCGTGAAACGGAAGGGATCGAGGATCTTCTCGAACAACTCAAAGCGGCGATCAAGGCTTACCTGCGCTTTTTCGACGCCAAGCCGGACATCGTGGAGCTCTTCCTCCAAGAAAGGGTGGAATTCCGCGACCTCGCTAAGCCTACCTACTTCCTATACAAGGACACAAGGAGCCAAAGATGGCTTTCTTTGATCGAAACCTTGTTGAAGCAGGGCAAACTCAGGCCGTTCTCTCCTGAAATCATCCTGGAGACGTTG
This sequence comes from Nitrospirota bacterium, assembly GCA_011620345.1. GTDB lineage: Bacteria > UBA2233 > UBA2233 > UBA2233 > UBA2233 > UBA2233. Next base: position 5,029 of record WOZJ01000013.1, on the reverse strand, counting down.
GGCGAGCTGCTTTACGGAGCCATTGTCATCCGCCACATCACGGCCAGCCGGGTTTCTTTGGAAAGTCGGCTCGAGGATCAGCTGACCATCGTCCTGAACGGCATCCTTTCGAAAACTCCTGTCTAGCATTCGCTCGATTCATCGAAAAGAAAGAATGGGAATGATAAAAATCTTCCGACGAGTAAAGCCTTCAAGGCATAAAAATCGGCTCAAGCTTACGCTCGAAGCCCTTCGGGGTCGGAAACCGTATCCCGGAATGTGGGCAGCCTTGCCCGCCGTCGTCATCCTTTTGGCGCTCGTTGGCTGCGGCGGCGATAAGAGTCCAGCTCCACCAAGGCGCTTACCCGTCGAGGTCAGCGTCCTCAAAAAAGAGGACCTCGTCCTCGAGCGGGACTATCCTGGCCGGGTCTATGGCGTGCGGGAAGTCGAGGTCAGGGCCCGTGTCGAGGGGGTCATCGAGAAGCGCCTGTACACGGAGGGTGAGGTCGTCGAGCAGGACAAGCCCCTCTTCGTCATCGACCGAAGGCCCTTCGTCATCGCCCTGAACCAGGCGAAGGCCAACCTCGAGGACGCCAGGGCCAACTTGAACAACGCCAAGAGGGAATGGCGCCGGGTCTCGCGGATGTTCGCCAAGAAGGCCGCGAGCGAGCGGGAACGGGACAACGCCCTTTCGGCCCTCGAGGCGGGGCAGGCCCGCTTCGATATGGCCAGGGCCGAGCTCAACAGGGCCGAGCTTAACCTCGAATACGCCCACGTCAAGGCTCCCGTAAGCGGAATCACGAGTCTCGAGGCCTTTTCCGAGGGAAATCTCGTACAGTACGGAACGCTTTTGACGACGATCGTCCAGCACGACCCCGCCCACGTGCGCTTTGCCCTGCCCGAGGACGACGCCGCCTTCCTCGAGCAGGCCCCGCCCACCAAAAGGAGAGCCGAGGGCAAAGAGCCCATCCTACGCGAGGCCAGGCTCACCCTTCCCGACGGCCGGCCGTATCCCGTAACGGGTACGGTGGATTTCACCGAAAGCACGATCGATATCGAAACCGGAACCGTCACGCTCCGCGCCGTCTTCCCCAACCCCCAAAGCGGGCTCATCCCGGGTCAGTTCGTCCGTGTCCATGTCGCCCTCGAGTCGTTCAGGGACGTTGTGGCGGTTCCCGAGGCTGCCATCGTCCAGACCCCGAAGGGCCCCGCGGTCTTCGTGATCGACAGTGACGGGAAGGCGCGTTTGACTCCCGTGCGTCTAGGAGTCATCGTCGAAGGCCGGCAGGTGATTCTCGAGGGGCTTTCCCCAGGAAACCGGCTCGTGGTCAACGGGCATGTGAACCTCAAAGACGGCACTCCCGTGGCCATCGTAACCCCCGAAGAAAGCGCGGCCTGATGTTTCAGTTCTTCATCGACCGCCCCATCTTTTCCTCGGTCATCTCCATCGTCATCATCATCGCGGGACTGGTGGCACTCTTTGCCCTGCCGGTCGCGCAATACCCCGATGTCGTCCCGCCCCAGGTCGTCGTGACGGCCACCTACCCCGGAGCAAGCGCCAAGGTTATGGCCGAATCCGTCGCCGCCCCCCTCGAGCAGGAAATCAACGGGGTCGAGGACATGATCTACATGGAATCCGTCAGCACGGACGCCGGCTCCCTTCGCATTCGGGTATCGTTCGAGATCGGCACGGATCCCGACCAGGCCTCGATCAACGTCAACAACCGGGTCCAGGCGGCCCTGCCCAGGTTGCCCGCAGCCACCAGGGAGCAAGGGATCAGGGTTCAGGCGCTATCGACGGACATCTTGATGGTTATCGTCCTGTATTCCGAGCGCAAGGAGCACGACTCGGTTTACATCAGCAACTATGCCCTCTTGAACGTGGTCGACGAGCTCGTGCGCCTGCCCGGCGTGGGCGATGCTTCCTTGTTCGGCTCCAAGGACTACTCGATGCGCGTGTGGATGGATCCCGAAAAAATGGCCCAGTACCGCCTGACCCCATCGGACATCGCCTCGGCCATTCGGGAGCAGAACGTCAATTTTGCCGCCGGGCAAATCGGGGCGGCACCCGCACCCGAGGGGCAGGCCTTTACCTACGCCCTCACCACAAGGGGCCAGCTCAAATCCCCTAAGGAGTTCGACGACATCATCCTCAGGGCCGACGGGAAAGGGGCGACGCTGCGCCTGTCCGATGTGGCCCGCACCGAGCTCGGCGCCAAGAGCTATGCCTTTTCGGCCACCTACAACGCAAGGTCTGCCGTCCCCATGGGTATCTACCTCGAGCCCGGGGCGAACGCCCTCAACACGGCCGATGCGGTCATGGCCTCACTTAAGGATATGGAAAGCCGCTTCCCCGAAGGGCTCAAATACACCATCCCCTACGACACGACCGAATTCGTGAAAATCTCCATCCGCGAGGTGTTCCTTACGCTCCTGATCGCCATCGTCTTGGTGGTTCTCGTCACTTTTGTCTTTCTTCAGCATGTTCGAGCGACGCTGATCCCTGTCGTCGCCATCCCGGTATCCTTAATCGGGGCGTTTGCCGGCATGCTCGCGCTCGGGTTTTCCATCAACCTGCTCACCCTCTTCGGGCTCGTCCTGGCCATCGGGATCGTGGTGGACGACGCCATTCTCGTCATGGAGAACGTGGACCGCCTGATGCGTGAGCAGGGCTTCGGGGCCCGGGACGCATCCGTGGAGACCATGAACCAGGTCGCCGGGGCGGTCATCGCCACCACGATGGTGCTCGTCGCCGTCTTCTCCCCCGTCGCCTTCTTGGGTGGGCTGAGCGGAGTCCTCTACAGACAGTTCGCCGTGACGATCGTGGTCGCCGTCTGCTTCTCGAGCGTCGTGGCGCTGACGCTGACCCCGGCCCTGTGCGCTCTGTTGCTCGGCGGCCAGAGGCACGAAATCGCCCGCCCCTTCCAGCTTTTTAACCGGGGCTTGAACGCCGTCACCAGGGTTTTCATGAAGGGTGTAGACTACTTCATCGCTCATGCCTTCGTGGGCCTTTCCTTGTTCGCCGTCGTCCTTGTGGGGATTTTTCTTTTGTTCAACAGGTTACCATCCGGACTGGTCCCCCAGGAGGACCAAGGCTCCTTGATGGTCACCTACAAGCTTCCGGCCGCTTCGGCGCTCGGAAGAACGGAGGAAGTCCGGGACAGGATCGCTGAGCGCTTGATCCAGATGGAGGAAATCGATCAATTCACCGCGTTCGCCGGGTTCGACATCATCGCCTCCTCCCTAAGGACCAACTCTGGAGTCGGGTTTGCGGACTTGAGCGACTGGGGCGAGCGGCAGGGCAAGGGGAAGGATGCCCTTTCGCTCGCCAAGCGGATTACGGGCATGGACCAGGATTTCCTCGAGGCCCAGATCGTCTCTTTCCTTCCTCCACCCATCCGAGGGCTCTCCTTGACGGGCGGCGTAGAGGGTTACCTCCAGGTTCGGGGCGACCCCTCCCCTCAAAACGTCAGGCGCATGGCGGACAGACTGATGGAAGCCCTCGAAAACAGGCCCGAAGTCACTAACGCCCGCGCCACTTTGGATACGAACATTCCCAAGTTCAAGGCCACTCTCGACAGGGAGAAGGCCAGAGCCATGAATATCCCGGTCAACAGGGTATTCGAGGCCATGCAGAGCGCCTTCGGGAGCCTCTACATCAACGACTTCACCCTCTCGGGTCGTACCTGGCAGGTCAACATCCAGGCCGAAGGAGCCTTCCGCGACCAGCACGACGACCTCAGGCGTATCTTTGTCCGCTCTCAGGATGGAGGGCTTGTCCCGCTCAGCTCTCTGGTTACCCTAGAGCGCATCCCCGAGGCGGACATCATCGAACGCTTCAACGTCTATGCGGCCTCGAAGATCATGGCCGATCCCGCCCCCGGCTACACGACGGGGCAGGTCAAGGACGCGATCAAGGAGGCCTGGGCCTCGAGCCTCGATATCAAGACTACGCTCGTCGACTGGATAGGAGAAGCCTACCAGATAGAGGTGGCCAGCGGGACGGGGAGTATGGCGTTCGCTCTGGGGCTGGTCATGGTGTTTTTGATCCTAGCGGCACAGTACGAGCGCTGGCTCCTCCCGCTTGCCGTGGCCTCCGCCGTCCCCTTCGGTGCCCTTGGGGCGGTGATTTTCTCCCTTCTTCGGGGCGTTCCCAACGATATTTACTTTCAGGTCGGCATTTTGGTCCTCATCGGTCTTTCGAGCAAGAACGCCATCCTGATCGTCGAGTTCGCCGCTCAGAACAAGTCCGGGGGCATGAAGGCTTCCCAGGCCGCCAGCGCCGCCGCCCGCCAGCGGTTTCGAGCCATCATGATGACGGCCCTGACGTTCATCGTCGGGACCCTCCCCTTGCTGTTCGCCAGCGGCGCGGGGGCCAACAGCCGTAGGGAGCTAGGGACCGTCATCGTCGGCGGCATGATCCTGGCCAGCTCGCTGGCCTTGGTGTTCGTGCCCCTAGCCTTCAGGCTTGTCGAAGACTTCGCCGACTGGCTGAAAAACATTAGGGGTAAGGGGAAGCCTGATGAATAGACGCTACCCGTTAGCCTTCGCGGTCTGCTCCCTCATGATCTCCCTAGGGTGCCAACTGGGCCCCGATTACCGGCAGCCCAAAATGGAGCTTCCCCACTCATGGCCCAAGGAAGCCGCGGCGACCCCGGACGAGCTTAAGAGGTGGGAAGACTGGCGGGAATGGTGGGCCCTCTTTGACGACCCCTCTTTGGCATACCTCATTGGGCGAACCCTCAAGGACAACCTCGATATCCGCCTACAGCTCGCACGCATCCGGGAAACCCATGCCCGGCTCGGACTGGCAAAGGCCAACCGCCTCCCTACCTTGGATCTCCAGGCCGAGGCCAGCAGGGAGCGCTACCCCGACATCTACGGCAACCAGACTGGGGGGGTCCTCGAGGGGGGGGATTCGTTACGGGGCGGCGGGGGTGCGGTCACCTCAAACCCCTTTTCCGTGTCCGGGGTACTGGGGTACGAAGTGGACCTCTGGGGACAGCTGGCCCGTCAGCAGGAGTCCGCCGAAGCTCTCCTAGCCCAGTCA
>WOZJ01000025.1 GCA_011620345.1 Nitrospirota bacterium | reverse complement strand
TAGAGAGTCGATTTTCTGAACACCGCGCTTGGCTAAATCTTAAAGAGACGCCGGAGTTTGCCTCCAAAATCCAAGCAGAAAACAATGGGGGGGGCCGCCAAAAAGCGATGCCGTTACTGCAGTCCAAGGACAAGCAAGACGCCAATATCTCCTTTCAAGAAGCCATGGCTTCGAGCCGCTCTTTCGGGCCGAACAAGGTCGAAGCTCAAGAGGTCACAAGGCAACTTCAGGAAGCCATCCTTGGCTCCCTTTCTCAGGATAGGCCTGCTATACAGCAAAGGCATACGGTTACGCTTGCGCTCGAGCCTCCAGATTTGGGGGAGCTTACTGTTCGGCTTGACCTAAAAGGAAGCGACCTAAGGGTATTTATCGTGGCAAACTCGCATGAGGCAGGCCAAGCCCTTAAGCAAGGCCAGGCGGGATTACAGGATAATCTTAGAGAACAAGGGCTTGACTTGACGCAGTTCTCCTTATCCATCGGAAATCCGGGTTCATTCTCTAAGGAGTTTGAAGGCTTTTCGGGGCAGCCTCTCATGACCCATACGGTGAATTTATCCAACGGGCAAGAGGCGGCATCCTCAAGCGCAATACTGCCTGTATTGCCTCACCACAAAGGAATGTTGAGCATCCGTGTCTAGCCAAGCGAAAGGAGAAAAGCTATGGCAGTCGTTAGCAATGTTGACCTTTCCATGCCGAAGTCTGCAAACGCGTTTGCCTCGATCAGCCCATCGAGCAGCGCCGTCCCGCAAGCTTCTAAGAGCGATCCCCAAGCGATCCAGTCGGATTTTTTAAAACTACTGGTTGCTCAGATGCAAAACCAAAACCCTCTGCAGCCGATGGACAACCTTGAATTCACCTCCCAGCTTGCCCAGTTCAGTGCGTTAGAGCAGGCGACAAACACGAATAAGATCTTGCAGCAGATGGCGCAAACGCTCGGCTCGCGTTCCGGCCTTGACCCCGTTTCGCTTATCGGCAAGGAGGTCGAAGCAGGCGGCCGATCGTTGGACGTGATCGGCGGCCAGCCAGTTTCCGTACCAATACGGCTTGCTTCGGATGCGGCCTCGCTCCAGGCCGTTCTTCTTGACGGCCAGGGAAAGGAAGTGGCCCGCTACCCTTTAGGGGCGCAAAAAGCAGGGGATCAGGCGCTTCAAATCATCCCGGTCGGCCCTGATGGGAAGCCGCTGTCCGATGGCCGGTATAGCGTGCGCTTCGAGGCCAAGGACGCCGCCGGGAACTCCGTGACGATTGAGCAAGGCCGCAAGGGCGTTGTCACCTCGGTTGACCTATCGGGCGAAACGCCAAGGCTGATCGTCGACGGCAAGGAGGTTGCGCTCTCGGACGTTACCCGGGTCAATGGCCAGGCATGAGCTTGGCTGAATTTAAGAAGGCGGGTCTTTCCAGCCCCGCTCGTGGGGACATAAGAACTAGAAACGATAACCAAAGGCGAGGGGGAAAGCCATGTCCATCGTAAGAACGCTCGATACAGGCTCGACTGGCCTCATCGCGAACGACAACGCGATGAGCGTGACCGGAAACAACATCTCGAACGCAAGCACGGCAGGGTTCAAGGCAGGCCAGGCCCGCTTCGAAGACCTTCTCTACCAACGCTTGACGGGCACGTATTTCCCCTCGGATTTGGGCGCTGGCGTTCGTATGGCTGGAATTACCTCCAATTTTACCCAAGGTACGCTCATGGACACGGGCAACCCCCTGGACATGGCGATAGACGGCGATGGGTTGTTCGTTTTGAAAGATCCTAATGGAGCCGTATACTACTCCCGCGCCGGTCAGTTCGGGACGAATGCTGATGGCTACGTCATCAACTCCTGGGGCCAGCGACTTCAGGGCTACAGCCTCGATCCCGTAACCGGTACGGCCGCGGGTGCGCTTACGGATGTTTATATCCGCAACGACCTGCAGACCCCAAAGGCCACCTCGGCCGTCAAAATGAACGTGAACTTGGATAGCAACACCCGTGCGCACGTTCAAAACCCGAACGACATGCTCGGCTTGCTCACGCAACTGGCACAGGCCACGGCTTCGGGCAACGTCGGACAGCTCGTTTCGGCCCTGCAGGGCAGCATAAACCGCTTTCCCCCCGACCTAGCACGCCGCCTGTCTCAGGACTTGGCAACAGGAAACATAAGCCAGCTCAGCGCTGACATGATTGGGTATCTATCCAACACCTATGCCGATTACACGACCCAGGTATCGGTAATCGATTCGCAGGGTGAAGAACACGCTGTAGATGTATACTTCACGAAGTTGTCCGATTCAACCATGCTCGGCAGCAACCCGGCCTCCCCAGGCTCGACCTGGATGATGTGGACGGCCTACAACGCGAAGCTGCCTGGCGGACTGCAAGTCCGGACGCTCGGCAACGTGCAATGCCTTACCTTCGACAGAACAGGCCAGCTCAGGCAGCAGCTGACATACGCGCCTGGTTCTTACGTTTTTGACGACGGCTCTGTGAACCCTCAGGCCATCGGCTTTGACCTCGGCATCGAAAGCCCCCAGCGAGACCAGGCAAGAAGGGGCCAGGGTATTCCCCTCGATCCCAAGCTTGGGCCCGCTACCCAGCGCTCGGCGCCTTCGAACGTGAACGCCATCTGGCAAAACGGCCAAACGGCCCAGCACTATATGGCAATCGACATGGACTTAAACGGTCGAATCTTCGGGCTAAACCCAGACGGCAGCACGACCTACGTATCCCAAGTGGCGCTGGCCGAGTTCCCCAACCAAGGAGGCCTGGAGCGTGTGGGCAAGAACAACTTCATCGAGTCTAACGTTTCGGGTATTGCGCTCATCGGCAAGCCGAATACGGGCCAAAGGGGCTCCGTGGTCATCCGCAACGTCGAGCAGTCAAACGTGGACATCACAAAAGAGTTTGTCGACATGATAAAGGTTCAGCGCTTCTACCAGGCCAACGCCGAGACGATCCGGACAGCAGACCAGATGTTTCAGGTTTTGACGGGGTTAAGGAGGTAGTTTGCTGCGCTCATGATTAAGCTGACCCGTTTGAACGACGAGGTGTTTTACCTGAACCCGGACCTGATCGAGACTGTCGAGGGGGAAAAAAACGCCATTGTCTCTCTCACAACAAAAAAGAAGCTCGTCGCGAAGGAGACGCCGGAACAGGTACGAAAGCTATTTTTAGAGTACAAACGAATGGCTTTCCCCAGGCTAGGCCCAAGCTCAACCAAGGAGGGGTAAATGGATTTATCGAGCGCGATCGGGATGGTGGCGGGCGTCGCCCTCATCTTTGGGGCGATATTCATGGAGGGGAACGCCAGGCTGTATTTGAGCATACATGGGTTTATGATCACCTTCGGGGGCGTGTTGGCCTCGCTCTTTATCGCCTACCCATTGAAAGATGTCCTTCGGACATTCAGGTATGTCAGGGCTGTTTTTTTTGTAAGGAACGCGCACGACCTTCCCGGGTTCATCGACACGTTCGAAGAGTATGCCCGCGTCATCCGCAGAGAGGGCCCGATTGCCATGGAGCGCGCGATGGAGCGCTTTGACGATGAGTTCTACAAGCAAGGCTGCCAGCTTGTTGCTGACGGCATCGCATCGGACAAGATCGAGGACATCTTAAGCAAGGATATCGAGGGCATGCAAGAACGCCACAAGGTGGGCCAAGAGATGTTCCGATTCGGTGTGCAGGCCGGTCCCGCGTTCGGGCTGATCGGCGCGGTGATCGGCATCATTCAGATGCTTGGCGCGCTGGGCGAAGGCCAGGCGGGCCCGGAAACGATCTCCAGAATGGCGGCGGGCATGTCCATTGCTATGTGCGCCACGCTCTACGGAATCACGCTGGCCTACCTGATCTTTGCCCCCATTGCCCAGAAGCTGTCCAAGCGCTCGGATGAGGAGGTAAACGAAAAGCTCCTGCTGATGGAAGGGATCCTTGCCCTTCAGGCAGGAGACCCGGCGCCGCTGGTTCGGCAGAGGATGGAGGCCCTTCTGCCTCCGACCACAAGAAAAGGTGCAGCACTCGCAGCAGAACAACCCAAAGGCCGGGCCGCGGCCGGGCTTTAGCGAAAGGCGCGAGATAAAGCCCATGGCGATAAAAAAAAGGCCAGCCGTACACGGAGGGGATGAATGGCGGATCGCTTACATCGACCTGCTGACCAACGTCCTTATTTTCTTCATTATGGCTTTCTCGCTCTCGATCGTTGACGTCGGAAGGCTTCAGATGTTCTCGGAGTATTTTACTGGCAAGACCGCACCAAAAGCCGCGGGCACCATGCCCCAAACGGGTAGAGTGCCTATTGATCAGCCGGGCGGGCTCGTTCCTCGCTCCTCGATTACTCCTGTCTTTGAGGAGCTCAAGAAGCTCTCGCAAATCCCCGGGGTCCAGGTAAGCCAGAAAAAAGAGGGCGTTTACCTGACGCTTGCCGACAAGTTGCTCTACGACGTGGGGCAGGCAGACTTAAAACCCGATGCCTTACCCATTTTGGACCGCGTAGCGCAAATTTTAACGTCAACCGCCTTTGATTTGCGGGTAGAGGGTCATACGGACAGCGTACCCATTCATACGCCCCAGTTCCCATCGAACTGGGAACTTTCTGCTACAAGAGCGGTAAGCGTCGTCCGCTACCTCGTAGAGGTAAAGAAAATACCTCCGGTTAGGCTCTCGGCCGTAGGGTACGGAGAGTTCAAGCCAGTGGCTTCGAACGAAACGCCAGAAGGGAAACAGTCCAACCGTCGCGTCGAGATGGTTCTTATCGGTGCGAAGCTCTAATGATTCAAATCCCACCTCCATCACCTGCAGGAAACATTGAGAAAAGAAAAATACGGGGGATCGCGTTGAAGTCCAGGAGCTTCCTGTACGCCATCATAGGCATTGTGTCTTTGTTTGTAGGCGTCTTTCTTGGGGCATTCCTTCTAAAGGGCGAACCCGAGAGTTCCGATAGCCTCCCAGCGTTCGCTAGGGGGCCCATCACAGAGAGGGCCCTAGATTTAGGGCCTGCCGTAGTCAACCTGCTTGGGGATGATGCTGCTCCGCTCGGACACTACGCAAGAGTGCAGGTGCAGGTTGTCTTTGTGGAAAAGAAAGCCCACGATTATGGCAAAAGCATGGTTCCAATTTTAAAAGACATCGTCCTTGATCGGATTAGCCGACTTAGCTATACTGAGGCGCTTTCCCCGGAGATCAAGGCGACCCTCAAAAAAGAACTGCGGGAGCGCATCAACCATAGCCTGGGCGGTCAGCTTGTTGATGAAATATTGATTACCGAGTATATCGTCGAGTAGGGAGCGCCCATGCGAGAGCCGTCCAGCGAAGAGTTAGAAGAGTTGAAGAACGCCGTTGTCCGGCATGAAATAAGGATGGATAGCGCCTCTCAATCCTCGGCGCAGGAGCGCCCAGAGGGCCTGCAATTGCTCGTTCGAGACGTTGTGCAAAAGTGGTCGACGAGGCAACTCTCCGGCCTTGAGGTCGCTCTGAAAAAGCTTGGCGATTCCTTAGAGCGGGCCTTTGTAGCACTTTCTAGAAAAGACTGCAGGGTTCAATTTGGAGGGCTTAGCGTCTCGAGCCTTGAAGAGAGCGCCTTTACCTTGCCCGAGGGGTTTTATTCCATCCTGTTCTCGCTCGATCCCATCGTCGGAAAGTCGGCCTTGATCATCGACCCATGGTTTGCTTTTTTTTTGATCTACGCGGTCCTTGCAGGAGATCCTCCAGAGAAGGTCGATAGGCCCATCAACGAGCTCGAGGGGGAGATGCTCTACCGGACGCTCGAGGATCGGCTTGAAGAAAGCCTTCTTTCTGGGTTTGAGGGCTTTCTTCCCTTAACCCCAAAGGCGGCCGGATTCAAAACGCGTCCCCAGGCGTTGTATATCTCCGGCCCAAAAGAAAGCGTGGCCGTTGCTCGCTACACGATCTTGGTCAAGCTTCAGGAAGAAGAAAAAAAGTGCGAGTTGCGCTTTCTTATGCCTCTGAGGCCTTTTGAGGGCGTGCGCCAGCTTTTGGCGTCTCCCTATCACGGCGATAGGGATGTCCACGTGGAAAAAATGCTCGAAAAAGAGCTAAACAAGGTGGAAGTCGAACTAAAGGCCGAGCTGTCCAGGCTTTCGTTGACGCTAGATGATCTCCTTAAGCTTACAGAAGGAAGCCTGTTGCCTTTGGGTAGGGCTTCGGACGACTTTCGAGCCTTCTTGACGATTGAAGGCGTAAAGAAGTTTGAGGGCACCTTGGGGAAAAAGCGGGGAATGAAGGCGCTGCATATTCAAAGAAGCATCATGGAATAACCATTTGGGAGGTTCTTCGTGGAATCAAAGGGCATGCGGGATATATCTTTTTTATTGGATGTTCCGGTTGCGTTAAATGCCGAGCTGGGCTCCAAGCGGATGACGATCGGCGAAATATTGACGCTTACGCACGGAAGCGTGGTAGAGCTCAACAAGGGCATTCAAGAACCCTTGGAGCTTGTCGTAAACGGGAGGGTGATCGCGAAAGGCGAGCTTATTGAGCTTGACGGTCAAATGGGGATACGAATCGTGGAAATAGTGAACCCGGCCGAACGCATCAAGGGAGCAATGAGCGCTTGAGCCTTCTAGGGGTCTACCTGACTACCGCGCTGCTCGTTTGTGTCATAGCTGTCCTAGGCTATGTGCTCAAGCGAGTCTTGGCGTTCACCCCTTACGGTCAGGCGATGGAGGGCGTGCGTGTTGTGGCGATTCGTAGCCTTGGGCCAAAAAAATCCATCGCTTTGGTGGCCATTGGAGAAAAGGCCTACGTTTTAGGGCTCACGGATAGGACCATTAGCCTTATCGATACGCTTCAAGCTCAAGACCTAACTGAGAGCATTCGTGACCCTGCTGCTAGTAAGAAAACCCTTCGTTTCCCCTGGGCCCTTTCCAAGGAATATGGGGGTTCACCACGCTCTGGATCCTAAACGTGCCTGGTCTCCGATGAACACTCGGAACTGCTTGCTTCTCTTCTTGAGCCTTGCTTGCCTTGCCTTGAGCGCTTCGCATGGGTTTGCCCAGGAAGCTCTCGGGCTTCCAAGCGTCCGGCTGGAGTTCGGGCAAGCCTCGAGCCCTAAACAGGTGGCCACGACCCTCGAAATCTTGTTCCTTTTGACCGTTCTTTCGCTTGGGCCATCGATCGTCATCATGCTGACTTCGTTTACCCGAATTGTGGTCGTCCTTTCGATCTTAAGACAGGCGATAGGGGTCCAGCAAACTCCGCCCAACCAGGTGCTTGTTGGAATTGCCTTGTTCTTGACGTTCTTTTTAATGGCCCCCGTTTGGGGCCAGATCAACGATCGAGCGCTTCAGCCTTACTTAAGGGAAGAAATCGGCCCCAAGGAGGCGACGGACTTAGCGATCAATCCCGTTCGAAGGTTTATGTTTTCTCAGACAAGGAAAAAAGACTTGGGCCTCATGCTGAACCTTGCAAAGCAGCCCAAACCAAAAAGCAGCAAAGAAGTCCCCACGAGGGTGCTCATCCCCGCTTTTATCATCAGCGAGCTCAAGACGGCATTCCAGATTGGCTTTATGTTTTACATCCCGTTTCTAGTGATTGACATGATCGTTGCAAGCGTCCTTTTGGCAATGGGCATGCTTATGCTTCCGCCCGTAATCATTTCTTTGCCGTTCAAGCTCATGCTGTTCGTCTTGGTGGATGGCTGGAACATCGTTGCCGACACATTGATTCGGAGCTTTGGCCCATGACCCCGGAGATGGTAACCGATATCTCCAGGCAGGCTCTTTGGGTCACTACGCTGGTGGCGTTTCCCGTTTTGGCTGTAGGCCTTGTCGTCGGGCTTATCGTCGCCATTCTCCAGGCAATTACCCAGATTCAGGAGATGTCAATAGCCTTTATCCCGAAGCTGCTCGTCATGGTGATCGTCATCGCAATCTTTATGCCTTGGATGCTTACGACGCTCACGGATTACACCCGGATGCTCTACCAGAGCATCCCGGCCTCCATGGGGAAGCTCTAACAAATGGACATGCTTGCCTTCGCCCCGGATGAGATCCGTAAGTTCCTTCTGATTTTGTTACGGGTGGGCGGCATCGTGTTCACGATGCCGATTTTGGGCGACCGCCTCGTTCCTGCCCAGGTCAAGATCGGACTGGCCCTGTTTCTTACGCTGTTGCTGCTGGGCGTTGTTCCAGTCGACCCGGCCGTTTTCCCTGTTCAGCCGCTTGCCCTCGTGGCGTTTGCGTTCAAGGAGCTTCTGCTCGGAATCATGGCAGGGTTTGTTTTTCGTGTGCTGTTCGGTACGCTCGCGGCGGCAGGACAGCTGATCGGGTTCCAAATGGGGTTCGGGATTGCCAACGTTGCCTATCCAGGTTTTGAGTTCCAAGGCTCTGTTGTTTCGGCTTTTTTTAACATGCTTGGCATTCTTCTTTTTTTTGCCGTTGATGCCCACTATTTGTTTTTAAGAATGCTCCAACGAAGCTTTGAGCTTATCCCCGTAAGCCAAGGAGTTCATCTTGGAGCGGGCGTCCAGACATTGTGCATCGAGCTGATCCGCACCTTTTTCAGGCTAACCATCGAGATTGCGTTGCCAACGACGTTCATGCTGCTGGCCGTTAACATGACGCTGGGCATCATCGCGCGCCTCACCCCTCAGCTAAACATCTTTGTGTTGAGCTTTCCTTTGACCATTCAGGTAGGTCTTTTGATGCTGCTGCTCGGGCTTCCTCCTATGGCCTTGGTTATTGCCGATAGCATGAAAACGTTCGGCAAAGACCTCGTACGCTTGTTGCAGGGAGCGCCCTAAGATGCAGGAACGCTCGACGCTCGAAAGAACAGAGCCGGCAAGCCCAAGAAGGCGGGAAGAACTTCGCGAAAAAGGCCGGGTTCCCAAAAGCAAGGAAATCGTCTCGTTTCTTATCTTGGCCGTGGGATTTTGGGCGGTCTTCGGGTTTGCAGGCCGCATCCAGGCAGGGTTCAGGGGCACATTCGAGATGGCGGCATCGAACGCGCTCCGGGGAGACTTGTCGATCGATTCGGCCTTGTCCGTCCTTCTGAAGGCCATGCTTTATTTTGGCTGGACTCTGGCCCCGTTTCTCATCCTGCTTCCAATAGTCGGATTGTTGGGCTATACGCTTCAAGGGGCGATCGTGTTAAGCTCTACCCCTATCGAACCAGACTTAAGTCGCTTGAGCCCCCTCAAAGGGTTCTCGAGGATATTCTCCTTTCAGGGGCTGGCCGAGCTCGTCAAGGCGCTTATCAAGCTCGTCATTATCGGGACGATCGCCTTTTTGTGCATGAAGGCCAAGCTTAATGACATCCTTACAAGTCCATTGTATGGCTTTGGCCATGGGTTGGAACTGCTTAGGGGACTTTCTTATTGGATGCTTTTGCCGCTGCTTGCGGCCGTTTTTTTCATGGCCGTGCTTGATACCTTGTTCCAATTCTGGGATTACGACCGAAGCATTCGAATGACCCGGCAAGAACTCAAGGAGGAAATGAAAGAACGCGAGGGGGACCCGCTCGTTCGGGCTCGCGTTCGGAGAATGATGCGCGAGCTTGCCCGCTTCCGGATGATAGAGCAGGTCAAAACGGCCGATGTCGTCATTACCAACCCGGATCACGTCGCCGTTGCACTGGCTTACGACAAGGGCCGAATGAAGGCTCCAAAGCTCGTTGCTAAGGGGAAAGGCTACATTGCGCTCCGCATTGCAGATACTGCAAGGGAGAACCGCATTGAGGTCGTTCAAAACCCCCCTCTTGCCCGCACGTTATTTAAGGAAGTGAACCTGGATGCGGAAATACCGCCCAAGCTCTACCAGGCTGTTGCCGAGATTCTGGCGTTTGTCTATGCTAAAGGGCAGAAGAGAACCGATGGGTTGTCTGGTTAACCCCCTAGGAGAGTAAGAAGAATGGCCATAAAGGGGCAAGCCCCGAAAAAAAACCTATGGCAGGCTATCTCCCAGGCCGAGAACGTCCTTGCTATGTGCGTTTTTGCGATCGTGGTACTGCTGTTCGTTCCCGCTCCGCCCATACTCATCGATTTATTTCTTTGCTTCAGCATCGCTCTCGCCGTCCTTGTTCTTCTGGTGTCTTTCTACATCTTGAGACCGCTTGATTTCAGCATCTTTCCAACACTCTTGCTCATCATTACCCTCTTTCGGCTCTCTTTGAGCGTTGCTGCAACACGAAGAATCCTGCTTTTTGGAAACTCGGGACCCTCCGCCGCAGGAGAGGTGATCCGGGCATTCGGCGAATTCGTCGTAGGCGGGAATTACGTAACGGGCGTCATTATCTTTGGGATTATCGTGACGATCAATTTCGTCGTCATTACAAAAGGCGCCCAAAGGATCGCCGAGGTGGCGGCACGGTTCATTTTGGACGCCATGCCGGGCAAACAGATGAGCATCGATGCGGACTTAAACGCCGGGCTGATCACCGAAGAGGAGGCCAGGAAGAGGCGGACCGATATCTCCAAGGAGGCCGACTTTTACGGCGCGATGGATGGTGCCAGCAAGTTTATCCGGGGAGATGCCGTTGCAAGCCTGATCATCCTCGCCATCGCGATCTTGGGCGGAATTAGCGTCGGCGTGCTGATGCAGGGGCTAGACTTGGGAACAGCGCTGAGGACATACACGCTCCTGTCCGTAGGGGAGGGGCTTTTAGCGCAGATTCCAGCGTTGATAGTATCGGTAGGCGCAGGCGTGGTGATCACACGTTCGG
The DNA here is from genome assembly GCA_011620345.1 of Nitrospirota bacterium. Classification (GTDB taxonomy): domain Bacteria; phylum UBA2233; class UBA2233; order UBA2233; family UBA2233; genus UBA2233. Next base: position 3,210 of record WOZJ01000025.1, on the reverse strand, counting down.
CCACGCCCGGAGGGTTTGCAGGCCAAATGGTCTCTCAGCTCTTGGCGTCATCACGGGCGCTTGGCCTAGGCGCGCTCATTCTCGCTCTGCTTGGGCTTATTCCAGGACTTCCAAAGCTCCCTTTCCTTGTCGTTGCCGCGGCCATGGCCTACTTGGCGTTCCGGATATATTCAAGGGAACGAAGCGGGCTACCGGACATAGACAGGGAACTCCCAAAGGAAGAGGAAACCCCGGAGAGCATGCTGGCCTTCGACCTCCTTTCTGTAGAGGTCGGCCTGGATTTAATCCCGCTCGTGGACGTACAACAGGGCGGGCAGCTGCTTCCTAGGGTCCGTGCGATGCGAAAGGAGCTTGCAAAGGAGCTGGGCGTTATCGTTCCTTCCATTCACATCAAAGACAACTTGGCGCTAGGGCCGAGGGAGTACAAGATTCTCCTGAAAGAGGTCGAGATTGGCAAGGGTGAAGCTTGGCCGAACATGTTGTTGGCCATGAACCCCTCGGGCGGCCCAATCGAACTTGAAGGCATAGAAACGCTCGATCCTGCTTTTGGGCTTCAGGCAAAATGGATCCGGCCAGGGTTGCGCACAAAGGCCAAAGATGTTGGGATGACCGTCGTTGAGCCGGATGTCGTGTTGGTTACCCACCTAAGCGAGCTCATTAAGCAATATGCCCATGAGATTCTCGACATCGATCAAGTGCAAGCGCTTTTAAACGGGCTGAGAACAAGGTTCCCCAGGCTTGTCGAGGAACTCGTGCCCACAGTCCTGAGCTACAAGCAGCTCGAGATGGTCCTAAAGGGGCTCTTAAGAGAAGGTGTTAGCATCTATGATATGCATACAATTTTAGAGACTCTCAGCGAGCGGGCGGGCGAGACAAAAGACGTGGGAAAGCTCACGGAGGCCGTCAGACAATCCCTTGGAAGGCGTCTCGTTGGAAGGCTCGTCGAGCAGGACAAAGCGCTCCATGTGCTGTCCATAGACCCGGAGTTCGATGATTTCCTGACCCAAAACCTCCGAACAACGGAACAAGGGGAGTATCTCGCGCTTGACCCGCAGCTGGCCAAGGATTTTATTCAGGCAATCGATCAGAACCTTGGCATGTTCGCCAGCCTTCGAAGAGAGCCGGTTCTATTGACCTCCACGGCAATCCGGCCGCATATCCGAAAAATTCTGGAGCGCTTTATTCGACGCCTGCATGTAATTTCATACAACGAGGTTCCCCCAGAGGTAAAACTTCAGGTCATTGGGCAAATTAAGGTGCCTGTCCATGCCTAGCAAAAACGACCTCATTAAGACGGTAAGGGCAAGGACTGCCAAAGAGGCGCTTGCACTGGCAAGGGCAAGGTACGGCGAAGATGCGCTCGTTCTCTACACGAATACACGCTGGAAACTTCTTGAGAAGTTCGGCCTCTCATGGGTCGAAGTGGGCGTCTTGAAAGAGGGTGTTTCCCGTTCCCTCCTTGAAGAAGAAGCTCAAAACCATCCTCAAGCAGCGTATGGGAGGCTAAACGGCCAGGAGACATTCAGCGTCCTGAAAGAAGACTTAACGTCTCTGAAGCATCTCTTAGAAAAGCAAACGCTGGATAGAGAAGCTAAAGATGTCCTGGCCGACACACCGGAGCTCTTGGACCTTTTCCATGCGCTCGCTGGGCAGGGAATGCATACCCCGAGCCTCCTTGATACCTTTCGGAGTGTTCTTAAAGATTTCGATGCGGCCGCGGGCATGGACACTGAGCGCTTCAAAGAAGCGCTTTTATATGAGCTCAAACGCCACATTCGTGCAAGAGGTCCCTTGAAGGCAGAAAGGGGCCATCGCAAGCTTGTCGTTTTTATAGGCCCTACGGGCGTGGGCAAAACCACAACGATGGCCAAGCTGGCGGCCGACCAGTCGCTGAACCACGATGCCAGGGTGGCGTTCCTTGCGATGGATACCTACAGAATCGCGGCTGTCGAACAGCTCCGTATCTATGCAAAGATTATCGGGGCCCCGATCGAGGTTGTAAACGACCCTCAAGAGATCGAAGGCAAGCTTTCTTCGCTTCCCTGGTCAGACTTTGTATTCGTTGATACTGCAGGCAGGAGCCCTTACGATGAACCTAGGATTCTCGAGCTTCGTGCGTTAAAGCTAAACCCAAACGTGCCTTTAAGGCAAGAGGTTGTCATGGTTCTTTCGGCTACCACGGCATACGATGAACTTATTCGGGGGTACGAGGCGTTTTCTGTCTTGCCCATAGATGGGGTGATAGTAACCAAGCTGGACGAAACACGGCGCTTTGGGGACGTTTGGCGCTTCTTGGCGGAGAAGAAAATTCCCGTTTCCTACCTTGCATTTGGACAAAAAGTTCCAGACGATATCGTGATGGCAACCCCTGAAATGCTTACACGGGCTCTGCTCGAAGGAAAAATACGTCCGTAAACGAGAGGAAAGGCTTTGGACCAGGCAGAAGAGCTCAGGCGTAGAATTCAGGCAAAAGATACCGAAGCCCCGCTGATCATAGGATGCCTTCGTGCCAAGGGTGGGGTAGGGGCGACCTCGCTCTTGATGAACTTGGCTACCATGATCGTAAAAACCGGTAAACAACTCCTGTTCGTCGACGTGGGCAGGAAGTTTCTCGTGCCACCCATGGTTGGTATGGCCCCTGCGAACGTCCGGTTGGATAACCTAGAGGAAGCTTCAGGCGAGTCCTTTGATCCGGGGCCGCACGGGTTTCCGCTCGCATGGCTCGAAAACCCGGATCACCTCGAAAATACCGAGCTGCTCAAATCTCTCAAGGCACGTTTTGATGTCCTTATCGTCGATTTGCCGGCGTTTCCCTGTCTCAACGACTCGCTCTATCCGTTTGTTTCCCGGTTACCATTCTTACTTTTTACGCCTCAACCTGGATGCGTGTTCGAGACCTACGGGATGCTCAAAAGGCTGGCCGAATCCCTGCCACAAGGCCCTCTTCGCGTTGTCATCAACCATGCTTTCAGCGAGGCAGACGGCAAGGAGGCCTACGTTCGCTTCAAGGACCTTATCGAGAGCCGCCTTGGGCTAAGCCTGAAGTTGGCCGGAGTCCTGCCCGTCGAAAAAGAGATGCTTTTATTGGAAAGAAGCGGGGGAATATTTGCAATAGAGCGGCCAAACCATCCATTCGTGGGCTTATTAAAGCAACTGGCCGAAGAACTGGACCTCTTAAGGCCCGACCACAAGCAGGTTACGGCACAAGGG
>WOZJ01000046.1 GCA_011620345.1 Nitrospirota bacterium | reverse complement strand
GCCTTCAAGAGGTCGGAGGCGGGGAAATGTCCCTCGAGTACCGGAATGCCCTGGGTGCGGAGTGCCCGAAGCATGGCTGCCCGCCCGATCGAAGGCAGAATAGGGAGTCCAAGGCCCGGGGCATGGGCTACTCCGTCCTTTAAAAACAAGAGGGCGGACCGCGCACCTTCAAGAAGCGTCCCCTCTGGCGTCAAAAAAATGGCCTCCGCCTCCGGGAATGGGGGCAGATACTTCGTCTTATCATCCAAAAAGAACCTTGCAAAGAACGTCTTTTCTTGAAAGAAGCGCTCTAGGCCATCTCGGCGCTGAGGGATGAGGATCGCGGTTCCAACGCCCTTACAAGGCCCCATCTCGCGCACGCTGATCGCAAGATGAAGCCGCTTGGAGTCAAGATAGGCAAAGAGGTTCGCCTGGGAGGTTTGGCCGATGAGGCCGTTTTTCTCCGAAAGCACACCGAGGGTTTTCTCGAGGTAGCCCAAGGAAAGGCTGCTCTTTAGGTCTGCAACGGGAAGCGTCCTGGAGTGTAAGAGCCGACATACATGCTCCTTAAGGAGCGAAGGGCCTGCCGGATCGAACCGGATTGTCTCGTAGACCCCTTCTTGGAACCCTCGAGACCTAAAAAAGGGCCACCCGAACGCCTCTTGGTAATAGAATTGGCCATTAAGCCAGATCCAGCCCAACGTCGCCTCCAAATCCAAGCGCTTGTAAAAAAGGCTTGGCCTTGGTCTGCGTCTCGTCCCATTCCGCTTCCGGGTCTGAGTCGGCCACAATCCCGCCGCCTACGGGGTACATGGCCGTGCCCTCAAAGCAGAGCGTGGTACGGATAGCCATGGCAAGCCGTACATGGTCCCTAAAAACCCACCCGAGAGCCCCGGTGTAGACGCTCCTTTCGGTTGGCTCGAGCTCTTCGATGATGCGCATGGCCATAATTTTGGGCGCGCCGGTAATCGAGCCCCCAGGGAAGGCCTTTCCTATTGCCTCGAAAAGGCCAAGTCTTTTTGGAAGCTCGCCTGAAACCTTTGTTTCCAAGTGGTGAATCCCTGGGAACGGCCTATGTCCAAAAAGGTTTTGCACCCGGATGCTTCCGATGCTGCACACGCGGCCTAAATCGTTGCGCATCAAATCGACAATCATCAGGTGTTCGGCTCTGTCCTTCGGGGAGGCTTGAAGGGCATCCGCGAAAGAAGCGTCTAGGTGCGCCGCTTTAGACCTTTGCATGCTGCCTTTGATGGGCGCGGTGAGGATCTGCCTATCGGGGGTGATTTCTAAAAAAAGCTCCGGGGAGTTCACCAGGACGCTCTTTAGTGGGTCTAGCCGGAGGAAGGCCTGGTAAGGCATCGGGTAGCTACGGGTCATCGCGCCAAAGAGCGCTTCGGGATTCACGTTTTGGGCAAAGAGCTCGAGGCTTAAGTTGACCTGATAGACGTCGCCCTTTCGAATTCGCTTAAGTATCTCCTGTACGCCTCTTAAGTAGGACGCTTTCTTGGTTCCTGAGAAAACCTTTTCCGGATTGAGGCCGGCCCGTTCGGATGAACCATTGAGCGAATCGAGTGCCTCCAAGAGGCGAGGTAAGGAGCTTTGACCCAGCCTTTCGCCTTCGATCGAAAGGGGCTCAAGTCTTGGGCCTTCGGCTTCAAGGCAGAAGAAGTGGTCAAAAAACGCGAAGAATAACTCTGAGAATGGGGCCGAGAAAGGGCCGAGGGGGCTGGCACGCTCGGTGTAGCGCCTAAGCGGGTAGCCTAAGTAGCCGACCCCTAAAAGGCCGGATGCATACTGCGCGCGAAACGTATCCAGGAAGACAAAAGGGTTCAGGCCTTCAAAGATCGTGGATGGGACGCAGCCCCGTCGGTAAAGGGTAAGCGCAGAGGATTCCAGCCGAAGCACGTACTTCGGATTCATGGCAAAAAAGGGCGAGGGAAGGCTCGGAGAGGGGCCAAAATCGACGCAGCAAACCGGCCAGATGGCTTGACTCAACCTAGGTATGATCCTCGCCTTTAAAGAGGGCCGGAGGCGCTTTAGGCCTCTAGCCCCCATTTGCGCTTGTTGGCCAAGACCTCTTCCGGCGTAGGTTTTGGCTTTTCGAGAGTTTGGGCAACCTCGAATTCGTCTTTTCTGTCCATAATTTTGGCGTTGAGTATGATGTCGTCCTTGAAGATTTCCGGGATGCTTTCGTCCGTAAAGATCGCCTGCCAAGGGCATTCCGGCTCGCAAGCGCCGCAGTCGATGCACTCATCCGGGTGGATATAGAGCTGGTTAGGAAAGGTTTCCTTATCCTCGCCCTTGTACTCGTAAATACACTCGACTGGGCAGACGGCCGCGCAGGCTGTATCGACACAATCCCTGCAAAGGCTGGAGATAACGTACGGCATGCTGAACCCTCCTTGGGATTAAATAAGACTATCTATGTCCAATTATAATCCTAAACAACCAACATCCTCAACGCTTTACGCATTTAGGGAGCGTTAAGTTTTATGGAGTCCCCTCTGTTTCCAGAGGAGATAGATCGCAGGGTACACGAGGAGCTCCATGAAAAACGAGCTCATGATTCCGCCCACCATGGGTGCGGCGATCCGCTTCATCACGTCCGCGCCGATCTCGTAGGTCTGTGCCCACATGATGGGCAGAAGTCCGACGATCGTCGTCATGACCGTCATCATCTTTGGTCTTACCCTGCCTAGTGCCCCTTCGTGGATGGCCGTTTTGAGGTCTTTTAGGTTTTGCATTTTACCCGTACGGAGCCGACGCTCGTAGGCCAGGTCCAAATAAACCAGCATAAAGATCCCCGTTTCGGCATCCACGCCCAAGAGCGCGATGATCCCAGCCATGACGCCCACGCTGAAATTATAGCCCAAGAGCCACAAGGCCCAGGCCACCCCGATGAGCGAAAAAGGGACGGCCAGCATGACGATGAGCGTCTTGGTGTACGAACGGGTGTTTAAATGGATGAGCAAAAAAATCATAAACAGCGTCAAGGGCACGACGAAGCGCATTCGCTTTTCAACCCGCTGCATCGATTCGTACTGGCCCGAGAAGGTAAGCGTGTAGCCGGGCGGGGTTTTTAGCTTATCCCTCAAGAGGGCCTTGGCCTGGCTCGTGTAGCTGCCTATGTCCACGCCTTGGGTGTCCACGAACACGTAGCCCGCGAGCCTGCCGTTTTCGTCCCGGATCATCCCCGGGCCTGTCTTTAGGCGCAGTTCGGCTAGCTGCCCTAGGGGAACCTGAGCGCCGGCCGGCGTGGAGACGTAAATCCTCTTTAGGGATTCGACATCATCACGCCGCCCTGTTGGATACCGAACGTTGATAGGGTAGCGCTCCCTGCCCTCGATTGTCTCCGAGACGTTGGCCCCGCCGATGGCGGACATCAGCGTCTCTTGGAGCCCTTGGATCGTAAGGCCATACCTTGCAAGCTCGGTGCGGTCGGGCTGGATGTCCAAGTAATACCCGCCAGCCGTCCGTTCGGCGTAGACGCTTCGAGTTCCTTTAAGGCCGCCTAGGATTGCCTCGATATCGGCCCCGACCCGCTCAATTTTAGAGAGGTCGTCTCCTAAGATCTTGATGCCTACGGGCGTACGAATGCCTGTTGTGAGCATGTCGATTCTGCCCTTGACGGGCATCGTCCAGGAGTTGATCTGGCCAGGCAGCTTAAGCGCGGCGTCCATTTGGGCGATCAATTCTTCGTAGCCTATTCGGTCTGGCCAGATGAGCCTTAAAGGGCCCTGGAGAAACTCGGGGACGTGCTCGGAGTACCACCTGGGATTTTTTCTCCATTCGTTTTGGGGCCTTAAAAGAACCGTCGTCTCCATCATCGATAATGGCGCCGGGTCTGTCGAGGTGAGTGCGCGGCCCGCCTTGCCGAAGACCCGCTCGACTTCGGGAAAGCTGCTCAAGATTTGGTCTTGAACCTGCAGGAGTTTTGAAGCCTCGGTGATCGAAATGCCCGGCGGCGTGGTGGGCATGTACAAAATCGATCCCTCGTTTAAGGGCGGCATAAACTCGCTGCCGATTTTGAAGAACAATGGCATCGAGAGGACGAACAAGATGAATGCCGCAAAGATTACGACCCGAGGCCTTTTTAGTACGAACCGGATCAAAGGCTCGTAGAGGGCAAACAGCCCCCTGGAGACGGGATGGCGGTGCTCGGGGTAGTAGGTCCCCACGAAGATGCCCGAGGAGAGCCGAGAAAGCCAGGCAGGCTTAAACGTAAAGCGTTTTTCCCTTGTTAGCAGCATCCTAAGGGCCGGGTCGAGCGTGATGGCCAGGCAGGCGCTAAAGAGCATGGCAAGGTTTTTGGTATAGGCCAAGGGCTTAAACATCCGGCCCTCGTAGGCTTCCAGCGCGAAGATGGGGGTAAAGGCGACGGCGATGACCAAAAGAGAGTAAAAACTTGGCCTCCCGACCTCCTTGATCGCTTCGAGGATGCCGGCATCATGCGAGCCTTGCCCTTGTTCGTGGGGCTCGGCGATTCGCTTGTAGACGTTCTCCACGACGACGATCGAGGCATCCACCATTGCCCCGATGGCGATGGCGATCCCGCCCAGGCTCATGATGTTCGCGCCGATCCCAAGGTAGTACATCGGGATGAAGGCCAACAGCGCGGCAAACGGCAGCGTGGCGATGGGGATGACCGCGGAAGGGAAGTGAACCAAAAACAAGAGGATCACTCCTGAAACAACGGCCATCTCTTCGAGCAGCTTTTTTCGAAGCGTGTGCGTGGCCTCAAGAATTAACCCGGAGCGGTCGTACGTGGGGACAAGTTCGATGCCTTCCGGGAAAGACACTTCTTTCATTTTTTGCTCGATCGCCCGGATCACTTCCAGCGCGTTGACCCCGTAGCGCATGACGACGATCCCGCCTGTCACCTCGCCCTTGCCGTCTAGCTCGGCCACGCCTCTTCGCATCTCGGGACCAAGCCGAACTTGGGCGACGTCGCCGACGGTTACGGGAGTTCCGTTTTTGTCTACCTTAAGGACGGCGGTTTTGATGTCTTCGAGGTTTTGGACATAACCCCGAACGGTAAGCATGTACTCCCTTCCCGAAAGCTCAAGGAGCCTGGCGCCCACCTCTTGGTTTGACGCGCGAACGGCGCTGACGAGCGCATCGATTGGAATTCCGTATGCTAAAAGCGCTTCCGGGTTGGGGATGACCTGGTATTGCTTGACGAAACCGCCGAGGCTCGCCACCTCGGCCACGCCCGGTACGCTCTGCAGGGCGTACTTGAGCTGCCAGTCTTGAAAGCTCCTAAGCTCTTGAAGGGTGTGCTTGCCCGATCTGTCCACGAGCGCGTACTCGTAGACCCAGCCTACGCCCGTGGCATCCGGCCCTATCTCGACCTGGGCGTCCTTGGGGAGGTTCGGCGTCACTTTTGAGAGGTACTCCAGAACCCGCGAGCGGGCCCAGTAGATGTCCGTTCCGTCCTCGAAGATCACGTAGACGTAAGAAAACCCGTAGTCCGAGATCCCGCGGATCGTTTTTACCTTGGGCGCCCCCAAAAGGGAGGTGACGATCGGGTAGGTGAGCTGGTCTTCGATTATGTTGGGAGGTCTGTCCCAACGTGCAAGGACGATTACCTGAGTATCCGAGAGATCGGGCAGCGCGTCCAGTGTAACCCGGTTGAAGCAATAAACGCCCCAGAAGGCCAAGAACAGGCACACAAGGAATACGAGCAGCTTATTTTTAGCCGATAGCTCGATGATTCGCTCGATCATTTAGTGCCCCGTATGGCCCGCGTGTCCTGAAGGGGCGCCCATCTGGCCGAGCCCTGCCTTCAGGCTCGATTCAGAGTCAACCATGAAGGCAGCCTTATCAACGACCCTGTCGTTTTCCTTGAGACCATCCAGCACCGCGTAGGATGTTTCGTTTTCGAGCCCAGTTTTGAGCTCCCTGGGTTCGAAGTAGCCCTTGCCCATGTCGAGGAAGGCCACCTTCCGGGTGCCAGAATCCAAGACGGCCGATTTGGGAACGCTGAGCCGCTCGCCCATGTTCGCAGCGAGCTCTATATGGGCGTACATGTCGGGCTTGAGCTTGAAATCGGCGTTTTTGACCTCGATCCGGACTTTGTTTGTGCGGGTGTTTGGCTCGAGGTACGGGTAAATATAGGCCACGCGCCCCGAGAACGCTGCACTCGGGTAGTAAGAGAGGCTGATTTTCGCTTGTTGCCCGAGCGAAACGAAAGGCAGGTCCGATTCGTAGGCATCGGCCAAGACCCATACCGTGGAAATGTCGGCGATGGTATAGAGGCTCTCGCCCTTGGAAACTTTTTTGCCTTCGAATACATTCTTTTGGATGATGAAACCGCTTTGGGGGGCGCGCAAAAGAAGCGTCTTGCTTGTTTGGCCTGTCGCTTCGAGGTGGCGGGTTTGGTCTACGTCGATATCAAAGAACGCAAGCCTTCTTCTCGCAGCCTTAAGGAGGGCATCTGCTCCGATCCCTTGGGTTTTTTGTAGGTTCAAGGCCAGAAGGAATTCCTGCTGCGTGGAGACGAGTTCTGGGCTGTAAACCGAAAACAAAGGCCTTCCCCTCTCGACCCAATCGCCTGTTTTATTCACGTAGAGCTTCTCCACCCAGCCTTCGAACTTTGCATAAACCTCCGAAATCATAGGCTCAGCGTAAGCGACCCTGCCCACGGTCCGGATTGTTTTGATAAACGGCCCGCGGGCTACCTGAACGGTTTCCACCCCTGAGGCCTGTCTTTTCTTGGGACTGATCCGGATGCTTGCCCTACCAGGAACGGCAGTTTCAGCTTGGTCTTCTTCGTGCTTGGTGTCGGTCTCTTCCTCGATGGGAACGAGGTTCATCCCGCAGATGGGGCAGTTGCCCGGCTTGTCCGAGGTGTAGTTCGGATGCATCGGGCAGTGGTAGGTTTGGGCTTGTTGTTCGCTTCTAGATTTCGCCCGAGCAAGCCTTGTAGAACCCACTTCCATGAAATAGCCAATACCGGCGCCACAGGCAAGGACGAGCCCAAGAAAAACCGTGGCTCCCGTGATTTTTATGCGTAAGCCCTTATCGCGACGATGTTTTTGTTCGCGGTCCACGTTCAAGACTCCTTCTTGTTTATGTTTATGTTTTCCGTAAACGGCACACCGGTAAGCTCCTCGATCTTGGCAATCGCCTTCTTAGCTTCCGCGATCTTTGCGGCATGGGCGATCTCGTATTCCAGGAGTGTCGTGGCGTTTGTCATGACGCCCAAGAAATCGAGCCTGCCCACGCTGTAGCTCGCCAGCGAGGATTCGAGCGCGGCCCTAGCCTTGGGGAGGATGTGCTCACTGTAGAGAGAAGCCAGACGCTTGGCCGTGAGGGCTTGAGAGTAGGCAGTCCGTATTTGGGCGAGCGTACCCTGGAGGGTATCCTGCTGGGCCTGCTTGCTCGCAACGAGGTTGGCCGCGGCCTCCTTGACGCCATAGACCTCCTTCCTCCAAAAGTACAGTGGCAGCTCGATGCCAAGGCCCACGCTCCACTGGGGGCTTAGGCCCTCCCTGTCGCCGTAGCCTGCGCTCAGCCTAAAGTCGGGGATGTAGGCCGCCTTGGCATATTTTAAGCGGATTCGGTCGCGATCTGTAAGGCGGTGCATTTCTTGAATGACCGGGGAGCTCACCTTGGCCGTTTGAACGAGGTCGTCGAGCGAGGAACCAAGCTTGGCCGGCTCCAAGCGTTCCGGTATTCCCAAAGGTTGGGAAGGCGGCCTATTCAGAAGGGCGTTGATCTCGGCCTGGAGGCGCTCCTTTTCTGGGTTGAGCAACTCGAGGCGCTCTTTGATCCTATCGATTTCGATGTCCGCCAGGAGAACGTCCTGTTGTATCGCCTCTCCGACCTCGTAGCGGCCAAGCGCGTTTCCACGAAGGGCCTTAAAAAGGCCGAGCATTTCAAAAAAAATTCTCCTCGTTTCTTCTTCGAGCCAATAATCGAAGTAGGCCAACTTAAGCCTTGATATGACCTCAAAGAGGGTCTTGCGGTAGGCTTCGTCCGCCGCATCTGCCTCGGCATCCGCCGCCCGGCCTAAAAGGTGCAACTTTTTAGGGTACGGCAAGGGCTGGCTGATGCCGACTTCCAGCATGCTCATTGTGTCGTTCCCTACCGAGTATCGCGAGCCGATGTTGGTCAGGCCAAACGTGAGCTCAGGGTTTGGCAGCGTGCTGACCTGCTTTGGGATAGCTCTTGCCGCTTCTAGCGCGCTTTTGGCCCGCTTGAGCTCAGGGTTTTCCATTTTGGCCTCCTCGATGAGCGTTGCTAAACCGATGCGGCTTTCCTCCGCCCAAGCCCTTGTGCCGAGGGACGCGCTGAAGCAACAAAGGGGCACGCCAAGAATGATCTGGACGATGACGTGGTAGAAATGAACCTTCATGTCTTGCATCCGTATAAGCACTTGAGTTATTCTAAAGTCGCAATCAAATTCTACATCATGTAGAAATAGTTGCAAAAAAATGAGAAGGATGTCAAGGAGGCCGGGCTGTCGATCGACCTTCAGGTAGAAAACTTGGTTAGCGACCAAGGTACGAAAGGAGGACAACCACATGCAACGTGCGGTATTTTTTTTATCGTTTGCCTCAATGTTCTTTTGGACGTTGGGTACTGACCTTAAGTTTGATGGCAGCGTGCTTGCTTCCTCCGCACAAACGGGTCCCCCAAATGTTTTGTTTGCCGCCCAAGACCTCTTCTACTGCCCCTACCACCCAGAAAAGCCCTACGATGGGCCCGGTAAATGCCCCGAGTGCGGAAGAACCCTTCAACGCGGCAAGCCAGGGCAAAAGCCGTCCCAACGACAAGAGTCTCATCACGAACGGCACCATGAAAACGAAGCCCCTAAACTCGATGAATAACGCGTATTGACACATCTAGCGAGAAGATTTACTATAAAACCCTAAGGTTATATAGATAAATTGTAAATTGTATGGAGGGGGCAATGGCCGAAGTGCTCGACTTCAAGGGAATTCATATACCAAGGCTCACAAGGGGGATCGCCAACGACTCGAGCGAGCTCATCGGCAACACGCCGCTCGTCAAGCTAAAGAGGGTCACGGCAGGGCTGAAGGCCGAGGTCGTGGCCAAGCTTGAGTCGTTCAACCCGATATCGAGCGTGAAAGACAGGATCGGAGTGGCCATGATCTTGGACGCCGAGGAAAAGGGTTGGATAAAGAAAGATACCGTGATCATCGAGCCCACCTCGGGCAACACGGGGATTGCCTTGGCATTCGTGTGCGCGGCCCGAGGTTACAGGCTGATCCTCACGATGCCCGAGACGATGTCCATAGAACGAAGGAAGCTGCTCAAGGCCTTCGGGGCCGAGATTATTTTGACGCCAGGCGAGCAGGGTATGTCCGGAGCGATCAGGAGGGCCGAAGAGCTTCTCAAGCACACCCCGAACGCCTTCATGCCCCAGCAATTCAAGAACCCGGCCAACCCGGAAATCCACAGGCTCACGACGGCCGAGGAGATCTGGAGGGATACCGAAGGAAGGGTGGACGTCTTCGTTTCAGGCGTGGGAACAGGGGGGACGATCACGGGCGTGGCCGAGGTGATCAAGCCAAGGAAGCCAGACTTCAAGGCCGTTGCCGTCGAGCCTGTGGACTCGCCCGTTCTTTCCGGCGGGAAGCCAGGACCTCACAAGATCCAGGGGATCGGGGCGGGGTTTATCCCCGACATCTTGAACCGCGGGATGGTCGATGAGGTTATCCAGGTAACGAACGAGGAAGCGGGCGTTATGGCCAGGCGCCTGATGCGCGAAGAGGGGATACTGGCCGGCATCTCCTCGGGGGCTGCAGCGGTTGCCGCGATGAAGATTGCCGCGCGCGAAGAGAGTGCGGGAAAGCTCATTGTTGCTCTTTTGCCCGATACGGGCGAGCGTTACCTCTCAACCTGGCTTTTCCAGGATATCGAAGGATAGGATAGAGGCTTATCGTTGCTCCTAGCGGTTAAGAGGGTACTTTTAGTTTGCCATTTTGCTGTTTTTGGGCCAAGGCGGCGGGGTCGTGTTCGAGGTACATCTTTTCAATCAATTCTTTGCGCCTGTCTTCAATGACCCTGCGCTTGAACTTGAAGGTAGGCGTCAATTCTCCCGTTTCTAGGGAAAAAGGCTCGTCTAAAAGCATAAAATACTTGATTTGGGCATACCTAGGGAGGGTGGCGTTTACCTCGTCCACCTGCTTTTGAATGATCTGACGAATTTGAGATATTTCAAGGAGCTCCTGGTCAGAAGCCGCTAAGATGCCAAGTTTTTTTGCCAATCTTTTGGTTTCTTGGATGTCTGGACATATCAAAGCGGTGATGTACTTCCTGGCATCACCAATGAGGCATGCCTGCTCGATATAAGGCCTCGCCATGAGCGCGAGTTCGATGGGGTGAGGGGGGATATTTTTCCCGCCTGAAGTGATAAGGATTTCCTTTTTCCTGTCCGTGATTCTTAAAAAGCCATCCTCGTCGAAAGAGCCGATATCTCCCGTCTTAAAGAACCCATCATCCGTGAAGGCCTCTTTAGTTTCCTCGGGCATTTTCCAGTAACCTTGAAAGACTTGGGGGCCTTTCACGAGAACTTCCCCGTCCTCGGCAATGCGTTCTTCCGTCCAGATGACGGGCCTGCCCACCGTCCCCGGCTTGATTTCCAAGCGGTGCGCAACGCCCCGATAGGCTATGTCCATTTTGAGCGCACGCAAGGGGTTTGCGTAGGGTGACTTGCCTTGAGCAAGGTTTGTCACCACAAGATCAATCGTCCAGTCGATCATTTTGCTCGTAAACCATCCGACAGATTCTGAATGGATTCCCTTGAACTCCGGCTCATTTAGGTTGATCGTTGGAGAGGTTTCTGTAAGCCCGTAACCCTCGCTTAGCTGGATTCCCAGGGCGCGGATGAATGCGCATACTTCCTCAGAGAGCTTCCCTCCCCCAGAACTGGCAAAAACTAGCCGGTCCATCCCTGAGAGTTTTCTAACCTTATTGAACACGAGCGCGTTGGCCAGAGCGAATTGGAGAATGTCACGCCCCGGCATTCTCCTTGCATGCGCCATGGCCTCTGTATATCTTTTTCCAACACGCATGGCCCAAGAAAAGAAGGCCTGGGTTCTATTATTTTGACGGGAAAGGACGGATAGCACGCTGTGGTGGTACTTTTCAAAGAACCTTGGAATGGTGATGACGACGTTGGGCCTGGTTTCCAGGAGATTTTCCTGTATTTTTTCGAAACTTTCGGCAAAGACGAGAACGTTTCCTAAATGAAGGACTCCGACGTGGTAATCGCAGGTCCTGCCGTATGCGTGACACAAGGGCAAATGACAAAGGTGCGTCAGGTGGGGCTCGAGCTTCTTGAGGCGCTTAAAAATCGTCGAATTGGTATTTTGGAATATGTTAGAAACGAGGTTTTTTTGGGTAAGAACAGCGCCTTTTTGGCGGCCAGAGGTTCCCGAGGTATAAACGATCGAGGCGATGTCGTCCGGAGTGACCCGGCTCATCCTGTCTTCTAAGTGGTTGAACGAGGCTTGGCTTTTACCGATACCGATTATTTCGGCAAACGTGTAGACACACTCTGGCTTTTGGCCTTCAATAGGTCCCATCGTAATCACGGCTTCCAGAGGCACCCCATGGCTTTTGGCCTTCAGAGCCATCTCAAGCTTTTGCTGAGTCGACACAATAGCCATTCTTGCCCCGCTATCGCCTAGCATGTAGGATAGCTCTTCGAGGGTGAGCGTGGAATAAAGGGGGACACCAACGGCCCCGCACGCTTGAATCGCTTGGTCGGCGATAACCCACCTTGGCCTGTTTTCAGAAAAAACGGCCACCCTATCGCCAGGCTTCAAACCCAAGGCGACAAGCCCTCTACCCAAGTCCACGACTTCGTCCTGGACGTCTTTCCACGATTGGGACGCCCAAGCATTCTGAGGCCTTCCTTCTTTATCGTACTTGCCCCTCAGCATCTCAAGGTTTTTGTAGCGATTGGCCTGTTTATGAAACATGCCGCACAGTGTATCCGTTTTGTATGTCAAGGGGCTTTCCTGCCTCTAGGTTTTTTCGTATGTTCTAGCCTTCTATCCAGTATAACGTTTTTCTTTGTTCTTTCAAAGTGCCCATAGGCTGTCCTTAGGGTTCATCTTTGCTCCGACAGGCCTAAGGTCGGTAAGATGATTAAAGAAGCTTCATAGTTCTTCAATTCTAAAGGGGATAAATCATGGCTGAAATAGACGAACACTCAAAGCACGCGCATTGTCAAGCGCATAATCAAGGTTCAAAAGCCCCATACGTATGTCCGATGTGTCCTGGGGTCAGTTCGGAGACTCCAGGGGCCTGCCCCAAGTGCGGCATGGCCTTGGAGCGCAAAACCCCGGTGCATACCCTGAAAACACGCTGGACATGCCCGATGCACCCGGAGGTCATCCAGGATGCCCCGGGAAGCTGCCCAATCTGCGGGATGGCTTTGGAGCCCAGAGAGCCC
Source organism: Nitrospirota bacterium (assembly GCA_011620345.1). Lineage (GTDB taxonomy): Bacteria > UBA2233 > UBA2233 > UBA2233 > UBA2233 > UBA2233. The sequence goes on along the minus strand of WOZJ01000046.1, from coordinate 2,046 downwards.
GAACCCCTTCCCAAAGAAGACCCCGAGCTCAAGGCGATGACAAGGCGGTTTTATGTAAGCGCCGTTTTGTCGTTTCTTATTCTTTTGATTTCTATGGGTGGCATGGCGCTCGAGGGGATCCTTGGTGTTGCCGTGCCGCATAAGGCGGGTGTTTGGCTCGAGCTTTTTCTGGCCACTCCGGTCGTCATTTGGGGAGGCTGGACTTTCTTCCAAAGGGGCTATACCTCGGTTGTCAACCGAAGCCTCAACATGTTCACCTTGATCGCGCTCGGTACGGGCGTGGCCTACCTGTACAGCGTGCTCGCTGCGCTTGCTCCGGGGCTGTTCCCGGACGCGTTCAGGCTCTCCGACGGCTCCATTCCCGTTTACTTCGAATCCGCCGCGCTGATCGTGACGCTCGTGCTGCTCGGTCAGGTTCTTGAGCTCAAGGCCAGGAGCCGTACCGGAGCCGCCATCGCGTCTCTTTTGGAGCTTGCCCCGAGGACGGCGCGGCGTCTCCGGGGTGACGGCGTAGAAGAAGATATTCCCATCGAGCAGGTACAGGTTGGAGACAGGCTTCGCGTTCGTCCCGGAGAGCGCATCCCCGTGGACGGCGAGGTCTTCGAAGGAAAGAGCGCCGTGGATGAATCGATGGTTACGGGCGAGCCCATCCCTGTAGAGAAAAGTCTCGGAGATCCGCTTATCGGCGGAACGCTCAATAAGAACGGTTCGCTGATTATGACCGCAAAAAGGGTGGGGGAGGAGACGGTGCTCGCCCGGATCGTCCAGATGGTGGCGCATGCCCAAAGGTCTCGCGCCCCCATCCAGCGCTTGGCCGATAAGGTGGCCGGCGTTTTCGTCCCCGCCGTCCTTTTGATTGCATTGGCCGCGTTTGCCGCGTGGGCCTTGCTAGGGCCGAGCCCAAGGCTTACGTACGCGCTCTTGAGCGCGATCGCCGTCCTTTTGATTGCTTGTCCTTGCGCCCTTGGCCTGGCTACGCCGATGTCGATCATGGTCGCGAGCGGCAAAGGCGCACAGATGGGCGTTCTGTTCAAGGATGCCCGGGCGATTGAGATGCTTTGCAGGGTGGATACGCTCGTTCTCGACAAGACGGGTACGGTTACGCTGGGCCGGCCGGTCCTTAAGGGCATCATGCCTGAAGAGGGGTTCGAGGAAAACCAGATTCTCGAGTTTGCGGCTGGCTTGGAGGCGGCAAGCGAACATCCCCTTGCGGATGCGTTCGTACAAGCCGCCAAACGCTTAGGGGCAGCGATCCTAAGCGTTGAAACGTTCGAAGCCGTAGCCGGGAAGGGGGTGCACGGCAAAATCAAGGGCCACGATGTCCTCGTAGGCAACCAAGCGATGCTCGAAGCATTCGGGATTGCCCCGGGCGGGATAATAGAGCGGACGGAAACATTCCAGAAGGGCGGGGAAACGCTTGTTTTTGTCGTGATCGACGGCAGGCTGGCCGGGTTGGTTCGCGTGGAGGACCCCATTCGAGAGGGCGCAAGCGACGCAATCGAAGCGCTCCACAAAGAAGGTCTCAGGGTCTCTATGGTCACCGGAGATCGCCTTGCGACAGCAAGGGCCATCGCGGGAAGGCTCGGTATCGATGATGTCTACGCCGAGACGTTGCCGGACCAAAAACAAGCAATTGTCGAGCGCCTGCAAAAAGAGGGCAGGGTCGTGGCAATGGCCGGTGACGGGATCAACGACGCTCCCGCGCTGGCCAAGGCCGACGTGGGAATCGCCATGGGCTCCGGGACGGACGTGGCGATCGAAAGCGCGGGCGTGACGCTCATGAGGCCCGATTTGGAGGGTATCTTACGGGCAAGGCGGCTAAGTAAGGCAACGGTACGCAATATCAAACAAAACCTCCTGTTCGCCTTCGGCTACAACGCGCTGGCCATCCCGGTGGCGGCGGGGGTTTTCTATCCGTCCTTCGGGCTACTTTTGAGCCCTGTCATCGCGGCGGCCGCTATGAGCCTGAGTTCGGTTTCAGTGATCACCAACGCGCTCCGGCTCAGGCGGTTTAGTGCGTAAGTAAGCGTTATCGAGCGACCAAGG
>WOZJ01000068.1 GCA_011620345.1 Nitrospirota bacterium | reverse complement strand
GGGGGCAGGTCGGTAATGGAGCCAGAAGGGTGATGCGTGGCGATCAAAACCAGCATTCCTTGCCCTACTGCTTCCTCAAGGCTGTTGCGTAGCCACTCGAACTGCTCTTGCCTTATGGACCCCAAGGAGTACCCGATCGGGCTCGCCGTATCGAGTGCGAGGATTCTAAGCGGGACTCCGGGGATAGGGTCGGCGGCATAATACCTTGCAGTCTTTTCGGTGTTCGAGGCGGTATAGCCATGGCCGACCGGTGAGGATGGCGAGGCGAGCAGCCTTGCAAGGAACTCTTCGCGGGTAAGGATGCGGCGGTTCGGGTCGGGGGTGATCGCGGCGCCGCGAAGCTCTATGGGCAGAGAAGACCCAAGCAACGGGACGTTAAAAGGCAAGTTGGTTTCATAGCCTATCGGAGCGAACCCGCCGACGGCCAGATTGTTAAAAGCCTCTGTAGGGGTTAGGCTTCCCATGACAAGCTCGTCATGGTTGCCCATCGTGAGGTACCACGGAATTCCACCCAGGCCCTTGGTAAAAAAGGGCTGATTTTCAGGCCCGGCAAACCTTGAGCCCGGCTCTACGGCAGCACCAGAGTTCGGGTTGAGCGCTCCGCCGTCCATCAGGGTAAGGAACCATCCAAGCTCGTTTTCCTGGGCGTCTTCGGTGGCATCGCCCGTGTGCAGGATGAAATCCAGGGCGGCTTGGTCTGCGATCTTACGGGCCATTGCCACGTGGGCATCGAGGATTTGGGGAGAATAGCCCGCACACCGCCTGTAATGGAGCGTGGCCGGGGATTCTTCGTCGGTGGAATGCGTATCGGTCATGTGGAGGAAAAACGCAAGCGAAGAGAGTTCTTTGTCTTGAAAACCAGAAAACCCGGGGGCGAGCTCGCTCCTTAGGACGGGCAGCTCCCCTTGCCCGTAGAGAACCCCTTCTTGGGCAACGCCCAGGATCGTCTTTTGGAACGTGGTGGGCAGCTCGGTGTTCCAGGCGAGGCCCTGCATAGGGCCAGCGGCCGCTTGGCCTTCGGCCCGGGCTTGTAGGGGGGTAGCCCAGCCAAGGAACGGCGCCTTTGAAAGCGCGAGCAAGGCGCCCATGAGCCCCGCATTCTTGGCCAGGCGGCCCAACTCTCTTCTGGAATACGTTTTGGTCATATTTTCCCCTCCCCTTTGTTCACGATATCTTGGAGAGCTTTCCGGTACATGCCCGTAGGTTAACCTAGCACGTACCCCGAGTTTTCATCGTAGGCGACATATGCAAGCCTGTAAACGCAGGGTTCTTTTAAGGCCGATTGACAAGGCTTTTGGGGGCTTTAAGAAGGGTACATTCAAAAAAAGTTGTGCCCTATCGTAAGGGTAGGACCTGCTGGAGGTTGCAAGGCTCGCTTTCTTGACCCCTTGTATCCTTAAGACAGGCCGACGGCTAAGGGGTCTGGCCAAGTACGAATTTTCGCAGTGTATCCTTCGCTACCTTGCCTACGGGCGTTTTGGGAAGGGCATCCAAGAAGACGAATTCTTGGGGGATCTTGTAGCTGGCGAGCCTGTCTTTTAAGAAGCTCATAAGCTCTCTTTTTTCGAGGGGTTGGCCTGGGGCGGGACAAACGAACGCCTTGATGGATTTCCCTTTTTTGGGGTCGTCTACGCCCAACACGCAAGCCTCTTTCACTGAAGGGTTCAAATAGAGCGCCTGCTCGATCTCCGAGGGGTATACCTTTTCGCCGCCCACGTTGATGACGTCGTCCTTACGGCCCAAATGGTAAAAAAACCCCTCCTCGTCCCGGTAGCCCAAATCGCCCGTAAGAAAAAAGCCATTCCGGAAGACCTTGGCATTGAGCTCTGGCCGATTGAAATAGCCGAGCATCAAACATTTGCCCGCAACGGCGATCTCGCCTACTTCACCAGCCGAAAGCGGCTCTCCCTCCGGACCTTGGGCTTCGATGGTGCAGTCAGGGACCATGATTTTGCCCATCGAATTTTTTCTGAACTCGGCCTCCTCAGGGGGCACGCCAACAATTCCCCCGGCCGTTTCCGTGAGCCCGTAGCCCTGAAAGATGTGGGCACCCGGGAAGGCCTGACCGAGGGTTTCCATGAGTGAAACTGGCACGCTCATCCCCATAGGCGCGATCCAAAAAAGGCTCTTTAGGTCCAGTCGCATCTTTAACTGAGCCTGCAGGAGCGCCATGAGGATGGGCGGGACGGAATGAAACCCTGTAACCCCGTGCTTTTGAATGGCCAGAAGGAAGCGGTCCGGACGGAAGGGCTCTACGATAACGAGCGAAACGCCGCGTGCGGCCAGCGCGTTGCAATAGATCGGCCCGCCGATATGGCACATGGGGATGCTCACCCCAAACACATGGGAGGAAAGATGGTTTCCAAAGAGCGCTTCGCAGAACTCTGGAAAGACATCGAGCGACCTACTAGGCAGCAACACCCCCTTTGGTTTGCCCGTGCTGGCCGAGGTGTAGAGCAACACGGCCGGGTCTTCCTCGCTTGTCTCCACGTCTTCTAGCTGCAAGGAGGCATGACCGTTGAGTGCCCAGAGGAACGCCGAGCCCACCGCTAGCGGGAGAACATTAACGTCAAACTCTTCTTCCAGGCTTTTCATTTTCGTCCGGTCGTCTACAACCAAGGCCTTGGGATGGGCATCCATAAAGATTGCCCGGAGTTCTTCTTGCGTTTGCCTTGGGTCAAGCCCCATGAACACGCCGCCAAGCCTTAAGACGGCAAAGTATGCTATGACGAACTCCAAGGAGTTGGGCAGCATGACGGCCACGGTATCGCCTTTCTCGATGCCGCAGTCTTTCAACTGCAAGGCAAGGCTATCGGTCAGACGATTCAAGGTGGCAAAATTGACAGAGGCGTCGTTTACCGTGACGGCCGTTTTCTGGCCGAGGGTGGCTGCTTGTTTCCTTAAGGCGGCGCCGATATTCATTTGTTCCCCTTTGGAATAGGATATATCAGTAATATTGAAGATTGAATGGTTCAACCGCAAATTATCATAGCGCAGAACAAGAAGAAAACAAACGGGCGA
>WOZJ01000067.1 GCA_011620345.1 Nitrospirota bacterium | reverse complement strand
GCCGCTCGTGGTTTACCCCGGGGTAGATGATGTATGCCCGGTTTTTTAGCACGATCCAGACGTTTTGAATATCTCCGCCTTCATAAACGCTTGCCAAAAGGGGGGCAACGTAGGAGAATCTAGAGAAGTGGGAGAGAGAAAGGATGTTCTTGGAGGATGGGGAGTAAATGAGGCCGACGTTGGCTTTGCCCTCCATACTAGAGAAGAAAAAGCCAAGGGGGCTCCACAAGAGAGGCCCTCTTTTGTAGTTTTCCGGGTGGAGGCAGATGGTGCTTGCGAGCGATGCGATCGCTTCCAGCCGTTCCCGCCAATAAAGGAGCTTTGTCTGTGCGAGCCGTTGGGCGGATCCAACGCTTTCATGGGCGCGTTCGGTCAAGCTATCCCAAACCTGCCTGCGGGTGTCGGTTTGGACGGCTTGCATCTCTTCTTTGAAGCCGGCGTAAAAAAGGATGCTCAGCAACAAAAGAGGGATTACCGCGGTCAGCAAGAGTGCCATCAGCAGCCTAGACCGAACACTTCGAAGGAAGGCATAGGCCATAGCTTTTCGATCCAAAATGAACAACCTGGCGTTTATCGTATCATGAAAGACGGCATCTTCGCAGTCCATGTGCCGGTTTTTTGCCTATACGGCGAAGCGGGCGTGTTAGGATAAATAGAGGGAACCGTGGGAATCTTAGCTCAAGGCGGTGAGGAATTTATTAAGAAGCTCGGGGAGCTTCTCGGGGCTGGCTACCCGTTAGTGTGGGTCTTTACGCTGGAAGAACAGAGGGCCATGCGGCTCATCGGTTCAAGTTTCGCTTTCTGGACCTACGAGCCGTTGGGCGGGACGCTTAGACGTGCCCAACAAGATTGTGGTTCCGTGTCCGGGTTTGAGGAGGCGCTCGAGGGGTTTCTTGAGCATCCCGAGGCCAGAGTGTTGGTTGTACTTGGGCCGGACAGGAAAGACCTTCTTGGCTGGGCCCTGCGCGTTCGAACCGCATACCCGGAGTTGCTCTCCAAGAAAAAAGCGCTCGTTGTCGTCTCTGATCTCGAGCATCCGCCCAGAGAGTTGGAGCGGTTTGCCGTTCCGACGCTTCTTCCCTCGCCCGGGGTGCAAGACCTTTTGTGCCTTCTTGAAGACGCCCTAAAGGGCGAGAATACGGCCAACCCTTTGATGGCAGTGCTCGATGAAGACGTGAAAGGGCAGGCCTGCTTGGTATTGAAAGGCCTATTGGAGCATGAGGCGCTTTTGGCCTTTCGGCTGGCGCTCTCAACGGGGAAGACAAAGGCGGCGTTTCTCCAGACGTTGGCCAGAGAAAAAGTTCGGGCGTTCAAAAGGTCGGGTGCGCTCAGTTATGTCGAACCGGACGTTGACCTCTCGAAAGTCGGCGGTTTGGACCGCTTTAAAGACTGGCTCGTGAAAAGAAAGCCCTTGTTTTTTCATCCTTCCGAAGCGGCGGGGGAGCTTCTTGTCCCAAAGGGGGTTTTGCTCATGGGCATCGCAGGGACGGGAAAGAGTCTTTGCGCCAAGGTTGCAGCAAAAATCTTCGAGCTTCCGCTCTTGAGGCTCGAGTTGTCGGCGTTGTTTGCACAAAGCGGTCAGGATAGCCCGGATACGGTGTTTCTTAGGACGATCGATGAGCTGGAGAACCTCGAACCCTGCGTCCTATGGGTGGATGAGATTGAAAAAGGGTTCGTCTCGGGGATTGACGCGGGCGGGTCTTCCTCATCTCGTATTTCGGCGAGCTTTCTTACGTGGATGCAGGAAAGACGCTCCCGGATTTTCGTCGTGGCAACGGCAAACCGGATCATGATGTTGCCAGCGGAAATCCTGAGGCGGGGCCGGTTTGATGACGTCTTTTTCCTCGATCTCCCGGATTTTGCAGAACGAAAGGAGATTTTCCGCATCCAGCTCGAGCGGTTTGGCATAAACCCATCAGGATTTGATGCGGAGAACCTTGCCGAGGCGGGAAAGGGGTTCAGTGGGGCGGAGATCGAGCAGGTGGTCAAACAGGCCCTTATCGAGGGGCTTGCGGAGGCGAGGGAGGTTTCCGAGGCCGACATATACCGTTCGATCGGCTCCTTCGTGCCGCTTTCCGTTACCATGTTCGAGCAGATCAAGGCAATCAAGAAATGGGCGCATGATCGGGCCATTCCAGCTTCCTCTTCTACGCGCTTCTAAAACCAGAAAACTCCCAAAAAAGGAGACGTGTGCATGTTTATCAAGAAGAACTACCTGTTCTCCCCCGGGCCGACGCAGACGATGGACGACGCCATGCTTGCCATGGCAAAAAGCCTTGTACACCACAGGACGCCGGAGTTCAGCAAGATCTTTGAGGAAGCGGCAGAGGGGCTAAAATTCCTGTTCCAAACCAAAGAGGACGTCCTTATTCTGTCAAGCTCGGGGACGGGCGCGATGGAAGCCTCCATCAGCAACCTTTTTGCCAAAGGGGAGAAAGTTCTAGCCGTTGTCGGTGGAAAGTTCGGCGAAAGATGGAGGGACATCGCCAAGGCCTATGGCCTGGAGGTTGTTTGTATCGACGTCGAGTGGGGGAAGGCTGTAGACCCCGGCCAGGTCGAAGAGGCGCTTAGGGCTGAGCCGGACATCAAAGGAGTGCTCGTTCAGGCGACGGAAACATCGACCGCAGCCCGCCACCCGATCGAGGAGCTGGCCAAAATCGTCTCCCCAAAGGAGGACACGCTGCTGATAGTCGACGGCATCACGGGCGTGGGCGTGTTCGACATTCCCTTCGATACGCTCAAGCTCGACGTTCTTTTGTCCGGCTCCCAGAAGGCATTCATGATTCCGCCGGGCCTTGCCTTTATCGCACTTTCAGAAAAGGCGTGGGCGAGGAACAAGCGGTCCGACCTTCCCCGCTACTATTTTAACCTGGCCAAAGAAAGAAAGGCGCTGAAAGACCATACTAGCGCTTATACGCCGGCCGTCTCGCTCGTTATCGGCCTTAGGGTGGCTCTCGAGCATATCCGCCAAAAAGGGCTTGAAGCGCTGTTTACCCACACGGCCCTTCTTTCGAAGGCCACAAGGCTTGCTTTTGAAGGGGTTGGTCTGGAGTTGCTCGCCAAAGATGCGCCGAGCCCTGCGCTTACAGGGGTGCTTCTCCCTGAGGGCGTGCCAGGCGAAAAACTCGTAAAGGCGCTTAGGGACCAAGCGGGCATTACGTTTGCCGGAGGGCAGGACAAGTTCAAGGGCAAGGTCGTACGAATGGCCCACATAGGCTACCTCTCAGAGCTGGATACGCTCCTTGCCATTGCAGCCCTGGAGATTGGCCTTGCACGTTTCGGTGTGCGCATTGAGCCCGGAAAGGCCGTAGGGATTGCAGAGCAGGCCTTTCTTGAGGCAGGCTTCCTGAAAGAGGCGTAGGTAGGGAAATAAACATACGAACAAGGTGGCCAGCATGCCAACATGGAACGTTCTTGTTTTGGACGGGCTTGAAGAGAGCGGAATCGAGATCCTTAAGGGCTCGGATGTGCTCTGTACCGAGGCGATCAAGAAGCTCTCTCGGGAGGAGCTTAAGGAGAAAATCGCCAACGTGGACGCGCTCGTCGTAAGAAGCGCCACGAAAGTAGACAAAGATCTTCTCGAACACGCGCCCAGGCTCAAGCTGATCGGAAGGGCAGGGATTGGAGTAGACAACATCGACATGGCCGAAGCTACGAGGCGGGGCATCCTTGTGATGAATACCCCTTCCGAGAACACGACCACGACTGCAGAGCATGCGCTCGCTCTCCTTCTTGCCCTGGCCAAGAACATCCCTCAGGCCAACATGTCTATGCATTCCGGGCTTTGGGACAAAGGCCGCTTTCTTGGCGTCGAGCTCGAGCAAAAGACGCTGGGTATTGTAGGGTTGGGCAATATCGGAAAGATCGTCGCCACGAAGGCTTCCGGGTTTGGGATGGAGGTGATCGCCTTCGACCCTTATCTTACCCAAGACCTAGCTAGACCATACAAGGCAACGCTCGTAGACCTAGACACGCTTCTTTCCAGGTCCGATGTGATCACGATTCATACGCCCATGACGGATGCAACGCGCGGGCTCATCGCCAGGAGCGCTTTTGAACGCATGAAGCGCGGGGTCCTTCTGATCAACGCGGCCCGCGGCGGGATCGTCGTCGAAAAGGACCTTCTATGGGCGCTTGAAGAGGGGATCGTCGCCGGAGCCGGAATGGATGTGTTCGAGCAAGAGCCACTGCCTAAGGAGCACCCTTTCCGGTCGATGGAAAACGTGGTCATGACCCCCCACATCGGGGCTGCGACGAAGGAGGCCCAGCGTAACGTTGCGTTGGGGATCGCCCAGCAGATCGCCGATTACCTCGAGAAGGGGATTTTGCGCAACGCCGTGAACTTCCCCGCCGTTCCTCCGGAGGTCGCCCTGCGCATCGAACCTTTTCAGGGGCTTTCCGTCAAGCTTGGCGAGCTCATGGGCCAATTGTGGGAAGGGCCTGTCCAAAGCGTTAGGCTCGAATATAGGGGCGAGCTTGCCTCCATGCCCGTAGCCATCCTAACTTCCGCGTTCCTTAAGACGTTCCTTGGGTTCATGCTTGGCGAGAAGGTCAACGAGGTGAGCGCGCCTTACCTCGCCAAAGAACGCGGCATAGAGGTCGTTGAAGCGAGCAACTCGCAGAGTACGGAATACACGAGCCTGATCGCCGTGAATGTCCGGGACGGTTCCCGGGAATTCCGCGCCGAGGGGACCGTGTTCGGCAAAAACAACCCCCGGGTTGTGCGCATGGGAGAGTTTCAGCTGGAATTTTCCCCGGCCGGGTTCATCCTATTCCTAGAAAACCGCGACGTGCCGGGCGTTGTCGGTAGAATCGGGTCGGAGCTCGGGAAGGAAGGTATTAACATCGCAGGCCTTATGCTGGGAAGGGAGGAAAGCGGCGGCCGGGCATACGCGCTCTACCACGTCGACAACGATATTCCAGCTCATTTGCTGGAAAGGATCCGGCAGATGCCTGACATCATCCGGGCCAAGGTTGTCCGCTTCAAATGAGCGGGTCTCAACCTGCCAGGCTTGTTCCTTTGCTGCCCGGTGGGGTTTGCGATCTCTTGCCCGAAGGAGCGAAGAGGTTGCGGGAATTGGAAGGCGCGATCAGGCAGAATTTTGGCAGGTTAGGATACCAAGAGGTCGTTCTTCCAACAATTGAATACCTGGACACTTTCCTGGCCGATACTCAAAAAGACGAGTTGCCCGCGGGAATTTTTGGCTTCTTGGAGCCATTTACGGGAAGGCTGCTTGCATTAAGGCAGGACTTTACCCCGCAAATCGCGAGGCTTGTAGCCTCTCGCCTGAAATTCGTCCAGCTTCCTATGCGTTTGCTTTATTTGGGCCCCACGTTTGGCCAGGATGGGGACGGCTCGAGGCTCGAGGAGCACCAAGGCGGGGCCGAGCTGATCGGTGAGGCAGGGATCAAGGCTGATGCCGAGGTTCTAGGAACGGTTTGTCTTGCCTTAAAAGCCATGGGTTTTGAGCGTTTCAAGGTGTACATAGGGGATGCCGTCTTCGTCAAATCCCTTCTTGCGCTTCCTTTTCAAGATAACGCAACCCGCCATGCGTTCTGTTCTGCGTGGCGCCAAAGGAATCTTGAGGCTCTTGATGTGATCGTCGAGAAGCTTCCTATTGACCAGCAAACGAAGGGTATCCTTGTTAACCTGCCTTTTCTTGTAGGCTCCAGGGATGCGCTCAAAGGAAGGGTTTCTTCCTCATCGTGGAGGCCGCTTCAAAAGAGCCTCCAGGGGGTAGAAGGGCTCTTTGAGGCCTTGGAAGACGTCCTTCCGGAAGCTGAGAAATGCATCGAGCTAGACCTTGGGGCCGCTCCAAAGCATGCCTACTATACCGGACTGTTTTTCGAGGTCTATGCGGAGGGCTTCCCCCAACTGATTGCCTTGGGCGGCCGCTATGACCAGCTTTTTTCCGTTTTTGAAACAAACGTGCCGGCGGTTGGTGCTGGGTTCAAGCTCAGCGCCATCATGAAAGTTCGGCGTGAACCTGTCAACTTTTAAGGAGAATGTGATGGCCAACCTGGTTGTGGTAGGCGCTCAATGGGGAGACGAAGGGAAGGGCAAGATCGTCGACATGCTCGCTTCTAGAGCCGATTGTATCGTTCGATTCCAAGGTGGGAACAACGCGGGCCATACGATCGTCGTGGAAGGCAAGCGGGTGGTTTGCCACTTACTCCCGTCCGGCATCCTCCACCCGGGCAAGGTGTCTGTGATCGCGAGCGGCGTTGTGGTGGACTTGAAGGTGCTGTTCGAGGAGATTGATACGCTCTCAAAGCTCGGCATCGCCGTCGGGCCGCAAGATTTAAGGGTTTCATCCAGGGCCGCGCTGATCCTTCCGTTTCACAAGCGCCTAGACGTTATCCGCGAGCAGCATAAAGGCGCCAAGAAGATCGGCACGACAGGGCGGGGTATAGGGCCTGCCTACGAGGACAGGGCTGCAAGGAAGGCCGTGCTCGTGGAGGACCTTCAGTATCCTGCTCAACTCAAAGAAAAGCTCCTCGATTTGATCGAAGAGAAGCGGATTTTGTTCAAGCATTTCGGCAAGGGCGCCTACGAACCCAGCGAGCTGGATGCACAGGAAATTTTGGAAGGCCTGCTTGAACAGCGCGATAGGCTCGCCCCGTTTATCGAAACGCACGTTCCGCACCTGCTTTTCAAAGCCATTGAGGAGGGAAGACATGTCCTGTTCGAGGGGGCTCAGGGAACGCTTCTCGATGTGGAGCTCGGAACCTACCCCTACGTCACCTCATCGCATACGCTTGCCGGACATGCTTGCGCGGGTAGCGGCATAGGCCCGACCAAGATTACGGACGTTCTCGGCGTTTCCAAGGCCTATACGACGCGCGTGGGCGAAGGGCCGTTTCCTAGTGAACTTTTTGGGGAAGAAGGGGACAGGCTCCGTGAGCGCGGTGGAGAGTACGGCGCTACGACGGGAAGGCCGAGGCGTTGCGGACACCTTGATCTTGTAGCGCTCAAGTATGCCTGCGAGGTCAATTCCTTGACTGGCTTGGCCATCATGAAGCTCGATGTGTTGAACGAGTTCGAAACTATCGGCCTTGTTACGGCATACCGCTACGAAGGGGCGCTGACCAAGACGTTCGACCCAGATGTTAAGTTTTTGCAGGCCTGTGAGCCCGTAATCGAAGAGCTCCCCGGCTGGGGATCTTCGCTGGAGGGGATCCAGACGTTCGAAGGGTTGCCCCAAGCACTCAAGGACTATACCGGCCGCATCGAAGAGGCGACGGGCGTACCCGTGGCAATCCTTTCGACGGGGCCGCAACGGCACCAAACTATCGTCCGGCGCGAACTGTTTCCCCCGTCACGCTCCTGAACGCCGCCGTACCGAGCCTCGTTATGAACTTTCTGGCCTTTGCTTCGCCGACTTCGTGTGGCGTTTCTTCGCCTTGAGGGCTTCGAGCCTGTCTTTAAGGACCTTCTCGAAGCCCAAATCGCCTGGATGATAGAAAGAGAGGCTCTCCATCCCTTTAGGGAGAAAGCTTGCATTTCCGATCCTCTCGGGATCGTCGTGCGGGTAAATATAGCCCACGCCTTTTCCGAGCTTTCTGTCGAGCGCGCTCACGGGGTTCCTGAGGAAATCTGGGACGGGCCTCGCGCCAAGCGTTTTAAGCGCGCGTTTGGCCTGGTTTAGCGCGGTGTAGGCCGCGTTGGATTTGGGGGCGAGCGATAGGTAGATGCATACCTGTGCCATCGGGATCAGCCCTTCGGGAAGGCCGACGAGCTCGATTGTTTGCTTTAAGGCCGAGGCTAGAACCAATGCGTTCGGGTCGGCGTTGCCGATGTCCTCGGCCGCCAGGATCAGCATGCGCCTTACGAGGAACAGCGGGTCTTCTCCACCTTCAATCATCCTAACGAGCCAGTAGAGCGCTGCATCCGGGTCGGAGCCGCGCATGCTCTTGATGAAGGCGCTAATTTCGTCGTAGTGCTCATCGCCCGCCCTGTCGTAGGACAGCGGGGCTTGGCCTGCAAGTTCCATAAGGCGCCCCTGGCCTGGTTCTGGAAGCGACCCCTTGGCAAGAAACTGGGCGTACACCCTCTCGAGCATTCCCAGTGCAACCCTTGCATCTCCGTTCGCAGCCCGAGCTATCTCTTCGAGCCATGCCCTTGGAAAGGGGGTTACGGCTGGTTTTTCGCCGTCTTGGAGGGATAGGACTCCCCGCTTGAGTATGGCAACGATCTCTTCGGGCTTTAGCGCCTCGAACCGGAAGACGCTAAGCCTCGAAAGAATCGCCCTGCCTAGGTAGAAGTTCGGGTTTTCTGTCGTTGCCCCGATAAAGACGGCTTCTCCTTTCTCGATCATAGGCAGAAGCCTGTCCTGCTCGATCCGGCTAAGCCTGTGCGCCTCGTCGACGAGCAGGACAACCGGGGAGCCCTTTTCTTTGAGGCTTCGAACCCATGCGGCCGTAATGTCTTGGCCTTTGGTCAGAATAGCCCCAGGGAAGCGGCCGGCCATGAGGACAAAAAGGCTCGTTTTGCCCGACCCAGGTGGGCCGACAAGGAGCATAGAAAAGGGCTTTTGCCGCTCGAGCGCCTCCCTTAAGGGGTGTCCTTGGAACAATAGATGTCTCTGGCCGACGAACGCTCCAAGCTCCATCGGCCGGATACGCTCGGCGAGCGGGACGCTTGTTTGCATAGTTGGCTAGCTTTTACGCTTTAAGTTCCTTAAGGGAGGCAAGAACGGCTTGAAGGGCTTGCTTGGCGTCGGCAAACAGCATTAGCGTGTTGTCGTAGGCAAACAAAGGGTTTGGGACACCGGCAAACCCTGGCGAGAGGCTGCGTTTGATCACCACGACGGTCTTTGCCTTGTAGACTTCAAGGATCGGCATACCAGCGATCGGGCTGTTTGGATCGGTGTTGGCCAGTGGGTTAACGACGTCGTTGGCTCCGACGACAATCGCGACGTCAACCTGCTCGAACTCTGGGTTGATCTCGCCTATTTCCTTGAGCTTTTCGTAGGGGATGTCCACCTCGGCCAGAAGGACGCTCATGTGGCCCGGCATCCTTCCTGCAACGGGGTGGATAGCAAAATCAACCTCGATCCCGAGCGATGTCAGGTAGTTGTACAAATCGCGGACGGCATACTGCGCCTGAGCGACGGCAAGCCCGTATCCAGGGACCAGCACGACTCTCGAAGCCGCCTCGAGCAGCATGGCCACCTCTTCTGGGTCTGCCGACTTAACTCTGCCCGCGTAGATGGTGCCCGCTAGAGACGTATCCTCTTTGAGCTCGCCAAACCCTCCAAGTAGGACGTTTGCGAGTGAGCGGTTCATCGCCTTGCACATGATTTGGGTGAGGATGATGCCCGAGGCACCGACCAGCGAGCCTGCGATGATGAGTGCGGTGTTGCTCAAGACGAACCCTGTGGCCGCTCCGGCAAGCCCAGAGTAGGAGTTCATCAAGCAGATGACGACGGGCATGTCCGCACCGCCTATAGGGGCGGTGAGGAGAACCCCGAGCAGCGCGGAGACGCCAAGTAGCGCCCAGTAGGTCCAGAGCGTATCAGGCCGGGCGGTAAGCATGGAACCCAAGAAAAGACACACGAACAAAACAAGCAGCTTGATACCTTGCTCTCCTTTGTATCGGATCGGGCGCTCTTCGATGAAGCCCTGGAGCTTTCCCGCCGCGACGAGGCTGCCAAAGAGCGTGAGGGTACCGATGAGGCTGGAGGCTGCCGTGGCGATCCGAAACTGCAGCGTCAAAGGGTTACCAAGGCTCAGCATTTCGATCAGTACGGCTCCCGTAACAAGGGCGGAGGCCGCGCCGCCGAACCCGTTCAACAGCCCGACCATCTGCGGCATGGCCGTCATGGGGGTGGTAAGCGCCATGAATATGCCAAGCGCCGTACCCACCAAAAGCCCTACAAAGATAATCTCGAAGCTCACGATCTGCTTATCGAGCAGCGTGACCACGATGGCCAAGAGCATCCCGGATGCCCCCAAAAGATTCCCCCGCTTAGCGGTCTTGGGGCGTGAAAGCTGCATGAACCCTGCGATGAACAGGACGCAAGAGAAGAGGTAGGCAAGCTGGATCACGGCTGGGTTCATGCGCGCCCCTTCGTCCGGAACATGCGAAGCATCCTGTGGGTGATCAAAAACCCGCCCACGACGTTCGCCATGGCGAGCATGACGGCAAGGAGGCTAAGCACTGTGGTTAGCATGGTAAGCTTTGTGCCCGCCGAGAGGATAGCCCCGATGATCGTAATGCCGGAGATTGCGTTCGAGCCGGACATCAAAGGCGTGTGCAAGATGGGAGGGATCTTGGTGATCACCTCGAACCCAACGAACATGGCGAGGACAAACACGGTCAGCAGCCCGATGAATACGTCCATGCTTTCTATCCCCCTCGAAGCAGATCAATAACCCTTGGGTGAACGACATTGCCGTCCTTGGCGACGAGTGACTCTCGCAAGACCTGGTCCTCAAGGTCGATCTCGAGCCTGCCTTCGATGAATATCGGCTTGAGAAAGTTGAACATATTCCTGGCAAACATCGTACTGGCATGCTGCGGCACGCTGGAAGGAAGGTTTGTAGGCCCTAAAATCGTCACGCCGTGCTTTACGGCCACGCTGCCGGGTTTGGTCAATTCGCAGTTTCCACCCCGTTCTGCGGCGACGTCCACGATGACAGAACCTTTGGGCATGGCCTGGACCATTGCCTCCGTAATCAAGACGGGCGCGAGTTTGCCGGGAACAAGCGCGGTAGAGATAACCACGTCTGATTCCGAAAGAACCTCGCCTAAAAGCTCCCGCTGTTTTTGGTAAAAAGACTCGTCCATCGCCCTGGCGTACCCAGATTTGTCCTCGGCCATTTTTTGCTCGAGGCCTAGCTCGACAAAGCTTGCTCCCAAACTCTGGATCTGCTCCTTGACGGACGGCCGGACGTCGTAGGCTCGAACCTTGGCGCCTAGTCGTTTGGCCGTTGCGATGGCCATGAGTCCGGCCACCCCGGCACCGATCACGAACACTCTGGCCGGTAAGAGCGTGCCGGCGGCCGTCATCAGCATTGGAAAGATCTTGGGCAGGACCTCGGCAGCGATGACGGCCGCCTTATAGCCCGTGATAGTGGCCATCGAAGAAAGCGCGTCCATACTCTGGGCACGCGTTATCCTGGGCAGTAGTTCGATGGCAAATGCCGTGATGCCTTTTTTGGCCGCATCTTGGATGGCCGAGGGAGCATCTAGTGGGTCCAAAAAGCCTACCAAGAGCTGCCCGGGGTGCATTTTTTCCAGGTCGTCCCGGTAACTCTTCGGGTTGGCGCCAAGGGCGCGCACACAAAGTAAGATGTCGGAATCGTGAAGAAGTTGATTCTTGGATGTAGACTTTGCTCCTTTTCCAAGGTAGGCCTCGTCGCCGAAGTTTGCGTCTTCCCCCGCGCCGGGCTCGAACAAGACTTCGACTCCGAGCTTCGCGTAGGAAGAGACGAGCTCGGGCACGAGGGAAACGCGCCTTTCGCCCTCGCAGGTTTCCTTGAGAACTCCAAGTTTCACGCTCCTAACCTCCTGATTTTCATCCAAACATAGATTCGCCGGGCCGTGCAAGGCTTTGATATCTTGCTCTTTTTTTCTCTTAATGCTTAAATAAAAATGAGGCCTGGATCTTGCAAGGACCGGGACCGAGGGAATTTAAGCGTGTCATCCCTTCTATACGGGTAAGGGAGCCTGTCATTCCGCCCGTCTATGGCTTACTCCGGTCCTGCCTGATTCCAACGTCGTTGTGGTCAAATCTTCTTAAGGAACTTAAGGGGAAGGCGTAGCGATGCCGCGCGTGTTTGAAGGGGCACTTTTGTCCCGCTCCAAACCAGAACGAACCCTGGCGATGGTCACGGCCTATACCGCCTGGCAGGCACGTCTTGCCGAAGAGGCGGGGGTAGATGCGATTTTGGTCGGCGATTCGTTGGGTATGGTCGAGCTCGGCTACGAAACGACCCTGCCCGTGACGCTAGGCGAGGTGCTTCACCACGCTAAGGCTGTTTCGAGGGGAGCCAGGGCTCTCCCCATTGTCGTGGACCTGCCGTTTATGAGCTATCAAACTGGCGTTCCAGCCGCGCTTAAGGCCGCAGGAAGGGTGCTCAAGGAAACCCGCGCCGTTGCCGTCAAGCTCGAAGGCGGGAAAGAGGTCGTCCCCACGGTCCGCGCCATGGTCGAAGCAGGCATCCCAGTAATGGGCCATATCGGCCTCATGCCCCAGCATGTTCGGGCCATGGCAGGCTACCGCATCCAGGGCAAAACCGAAGAATCGGCAAGCAGGCTGCTCGAGGACGCCCTAAGCATCGAGGCGGCCGGGGCCTTTTCTGTCGTGATCGAGGGCACGCGCTCCGAAGTGGCTAGGAGCCTTACGATGCGGCTTTCCATTCCTACGATCGGGATCGGGGCCGGGCCTTATACAGACGGGCAAATCTTGGTGTTCCACGACGTAGCTGGGATCAGCCCCTCTCCGCCTAAGCTTGCTCGCGCGTTCGGGAAAACCGGTCAAGAGGCGCAGAGCGCGCTAACGGCCTACGCCTTAGCCGTTCGGGAAGGATCCTTTCCCGGGCCCGACGAAACGTACGGGTAGGAAGCCGTGGAAACCCTCTCGAAAATCTGCCGTATCAGGGAGCTGCTAGAGCCCGAAAAACGGGCCGGTCGGCGTGTCGGCCTCGTCCCCACGATGGGCGCGCTCCATGAAGGTCACAGGGCACTCATTCGAGCGTGCAGGCAAAAAAGCGACGTGGCGGTCGTGAGCATTTTTGTGAACCCAACCCAGTTCGGTCCGAGCGAGGACTACGCACGCTACCCCAGAGCGCTCGAGAAAGACTTGGAGCTATGTCGGGCAGAAGGGGTAGACCTTGTGTTTGCACCAGAAGCTCAAGAAATGTACCCCAAGGGGTTTGCAACACGCGTTCGGGTGGAAGGGCTCTCTGAAAAGCTTTGCGGGGCGTTTAGGCCAGGGCATTTTGACGGGGTGGCCACGGTTGTCCTGAAGCTATTCGAGATTGTATCGCCTGACTTCGCGCTTTTTGGCGAAAAAGACTTCCAGCAGTTCGTCATCCTTCAAAGAATGGTCAAGGATTTAAACCTTCCAGTGACCCTAGAGGCTCTCGAAACGGTGCGCGAGAAAGACGGCCTTGCGCTTTCTTCCAGGAACGCTTACCTCACTCCTCAAGAGCGCCACCTGGCAACGGGGATATTGCTTGCGCTTCAAGCGGGCAGGGCATGCTTTGAGCACGGGACAAAAGACCCGGATGTGCTCGTTGCGCTCGTAAGGAAGACTCTTTTAGAATCCGGTATCGAGACGTTGGACTATGTGACCCTGATCGAACCGGAAACACTCGAAACCCCCATCCAAGCTTACCCGGGATGCAGAATGATGGTTGCAGCGAGAGTAGGAAGGGCTAGGCTGATCGATAACGTTCGTCTTTAAAGAAAAGGAGTGAGCATGAAGACAATGCTGAAGGCAAAAATTCACCGGGCGAGGGTGACCGATGCCAACCTGGACTACGAGGGCTCGATCACGATAGACGTAAGGCTTCTGGAGTCCTCGGGGATAGTCCCCTTCGAGCAGGTCCATGTATGGAACGTAACCAGCGGAACGCGCTTTGAGACCTACGCGATGCTTGGGGGAAGGGATACTGGCGAGGTCGTCATCAACGGGGCGGCCGCACACCTGGCCAAGAAGGGCGATATTGTCATTATCGCCGCGTTCGATACGCTTACGAACGAAGAAGTAGCGCATCATCGCCCGAGGCTTGTGTATGTAGACGAAAAAAACAGAATCGTGGCAGAAAAAAGCCCTACTCCAAAGCTCAGCGCGCTATCTTAGCCGTGCATAGTTTAGGCTTACGCCTGCTGCTGGCCTTCGTTGTGACACTTTGCGGGTTTGCCGTAGCGGGGGGCTGGGTATTTGAGGCCGGGCTTGCTCACTGCGCGCAGGAGGTTCCATGGAGTGAACCCAAAGAGTTCATCTTTACAAACCCAGCCGACGGAGTGCACATTCCTTGCTTGGCAAACCTTAAAGAAGGCGCCGACGCCTTGGTCGTGTTCCTTCACGGGATGGGCGGCACGAAAGGGGGCTTCCTTAAAGAAAAGTCCATGTTGGAGGCCGATGGAATCGGCTGGGTAGGGTTCGATCAGCGTGGACACGGGGATTCCAAGGTTCCCTTTTCGTTTCTAGGCAGCCTTTCCGACCTGGAAACGCTGATCGTTTGGCTGAAGGAGGCATACCCCAAGAAGCGTCTTGTTGTGTATGGCCATTCGCTGGGGGCTTCGCTGGGCTGCATGCTCGGAACGACCCGCGCCAAGGACCTTGTTGAGCTCGTCGTGTCGGTTGCCTCGCCCTCAAAGCTAGGCGACTTGTATCGCATGCAGCCGTTGCTCGATATGCTGAACCTTAGGGTGGAAAACGGGGGCTTCCCCGTTCTTGAGCTGTTCCTTCGTTCCCCTAGGCCGGTAGGAGGGATCTTATTCGATCAGACGTCCTTCGAAGAGTTCGTCATCGACGGCAACAGAGTACGGATGAAGGACTCCATCGGCCTGCTCTCGCCAACCCCTATCTTATTGGTCCACGGTGCGCTCGATGCAAGCGTTACGCTGCCGAGGGCTCTCGATCTCTTCCGTGCCGCAAGCGACCCCAAGGAGTTCGTCGTTTTCCCATGCGAGCGCCATACCTTTGAAGATAAAGAGGCTCTCATGCGCCTCGTCGTATCGAGAATCAATTCTCCTAAGAGCGCCTA
>WOZJ01000033.1 GCA_011620345.1 Nitrospirota bacterium | reverse complement strand
GTGATCGACGTCCAAGAAAGGCTCTTCCAGGTTATGCCCGAAGACGACCGCTCGAGCCTTCTCAAGGCGATCCCTGCGCTTATCATGCTCGCAGGCCACGAAGGCTGGAGCGTCTGGGTCACCGAGCAGTACCCCAAAGGGCTAGGGGCGACAGTTCCAGAAATCCAGAATGCCCTGTCCCTCCAAGCGCTTTTTTTCGAAAAGACCGAGTTCGATGCCTGTCTGAACCCTGCCGTTGCCAAAAGGCTGCGTACGCTCACCCTGAACACACCCTTCGTGCTCGTTGGCATCGAAGCGCATATTTGCGTGTACCTTACGGCCATGAGCCTAAAAAACCTTGGCTTTCCCGTGACCGTGCTTTCCGGTGCCGTGGCCTCCCGCAAGTCCGCGGACTGTCAACTTGCCTTTGGGGCGCTCCAAAAGGCCGATGTTTCTGTCATTCCTCACGAAACCCTTCTTTTCCAGACTCTCGGACACAAAGATCACCCCCTCTTCAAGGCCGTAAGCCAGGCGATCCGCTAAAGTTTTTCATGTCCTAGACGATCCCTTATATAGAATGGACAAGGCGGAAGGGTAATGAAGCTGAGCGGCTATCCCGATGTTCTGCAGATAGCGCGAAGTCCGGTTCAGGTCAGGCAGAGGATGGTTCAGCAGATCATGGATGGCCTTTCCCGGGTGATGCGGACGTCGAGGAGGATTATGGCCGCCCCAGTGGCCCCGATGGGAGCCCCTCAGGCCCCCGTTCAGCAGCAAAACCCCAACGACCGGGTTACGCTGAGCATCCTGGCAATGATCTCTTCTAGGGGCTGGTATGGCGATTGGTAGCGTTCATCAGCTTATTTACCTGCCCGGCCAGATTATTTACCGCTACACGGCGATCCAGCAGATCGTCGCAACGGTAAAGGAGATCGAGAAAAACACGATGGATATTTTTAAAGTCAGTCCTGCATTGGCCCCCCAGCGGGGAAAAAATAGGCTGCTTGGCAACGCGGTAGCGGTGTTGTTCCAAGGCAAGGCTTCCTACTACATGGCATTAAGCGGGCAAAGCATGGCCATCCCCGTACCCGGCTTGGGGCAAACGTCTTCGTTGGCTCCAAGTGATCGCGTGTCGCTATCTACCGCGGCAAACGGCCAAGCAGGCCAAAAGATGTCGGTGATGGCGTTGAATGACCTGGGAGGCGCATAGCCCATGGCCATTCAGCCCGTATACAACGGCCAAGCCCAGGGTTCGATCTCACCGCTTAGCTTTAACCTCCAGCCGGGGACGACCATCACCATCCGAGTGGATCAAACAGGCAGCGCGCAAGCAGCCGTATCACCCAACGCCGGATCCGGCCCCCCCGAAGACCGCGTGACAATCGGCGCCGAAGGGCTGCCGCCCAGCCGTTACGATGACCTCGACGCAAAATACAGCGCACGGTACCCGGGGGCTTCTTCTTCAGAGCAAAACGCTGCACTTAAGCCTTCGCAGGCCCAGGCCTCTAACAAAACTCCCCAGGCCAAAAGCTCGCAGCCTCAAAGGCTCCAGCCTTCACAAAGCACTGCCCAGCCGGCAAGCTGGCTTCCCCCAAGCTCTTATTCGGACCTGGATAGAACTCTAGAGCGTTACTACATCAACAAATCTACCCCCGTACCGGGCGGGAACCAGGCCGGTCCTCAAGGCGGAACGCAAGACATCGCCTCGGATATCGCGAACATCTCTTCGGCTGGAGAGACGGCGTGAAGACCCCGAACCAGCGTATGATCGTTTCGGATATCCGTACCCTTCCGGGAATGGATAGCCGGGACATTCTTGTCCCGGCGGGTTCGGCCATGCCCCGCTATGATAGCCGGGGCTTTCCAGCCCCGGCGAGCACACAGGTTCAGCATTTTGGGTTTTAATCTATTATAAACAATAAGGAGGCAAAGGTATGCTTGGCAGGATTCGGTTTAAACCCATAAACAAACGGCAAGGAGGATAACAGAATGGCAGTTACCATCCAGTCCGAAGCTGTCGGACAGCTCCTTACAAACTACCTGGACAACGCCACGAGCCAGGTAACGGACGTCACCCAGAAGATGTCCACGGGCAAGCGGCTCATGAAGGCCTCCGACGACCCGGTGGACACGCTCGTGGCAGACCGCATTAAAACGGAAATCTCGGGCATTAATCAATCCCTAAAAAACACAAACAATATGCTCGACACGATCGCCGTGGCCGACCAGGGTCTAAAGGGCATCGCGGACGTCTTGCACCAGATGAGCGACTTATCGCGCCGGTCCGCCACCGAAAAGCTCACCGAGGCCGAGCGCCGCTCGGTTGACCAGGAGTTCCGCACGCTCAAGCAGTCGTTGACAAAGCTCGTCAACGACACCGAGTACAATGGCGTCAAGATACTTCGTGACATGCAATTTTACGGAACCGCCCAGAACGGCTCGCTAATGCCAGGTCCTGGCGGAAGATTTGCCAAGCAGCTTGGCCCCAACTACCAAATCGGCCTTGGCCCGACTTTTTATCTGGGCAAGCTAGCCAACGACCCGACATCGCAAATTCCAGGCAGGTCCGCTTACGGGACCGAGATCGCCGACCGCACGGTCGTGAACATCCGAAACACGCTTGGCCTTTTGCAGCAAGCCGGGCTCGTTAACACACAAAACATGCAGGGCCTTCCGGATGCTCCTCCTCAGTACGGCCAGGGCGGACTGGTGCTGAACTCGCAGGCACAGAACTCGGCCCAGAGTGCCAGCATCTACACGCCTACCGAGGCGCGCAGGGTTTACTACCTGTTAGAAGGCATCAAGACGCCCCAGGGCCGCACGCAAAACGTACCGATCGGCGGCTTGGGGGGAGCCCCTGGCGTCAATGGTCCCGGTCTTATCGAGCAGGTCTTGACCAACAGGGCCGAGCTGGGCTCGATTGACCGCGGCGTCAGGATGACGCAGGACAACCTAAAGAACATGCTCGCCGTAGACCAGCAGGCCCTGGAGCGCACGGAGAACCTCGACATGGCCCAGGCCAAGCGCAAGCTCGACTCGCAGTCTATCCTTGCGCAGACGGCCGCGGCCATGCTGCCGTACTCGACCTTCACGCCGTCTTTGGCCTTGAACATCGTCAGGCAGAGCGGGGG
>WOZJ01000054.1 GCA_011620345.1 Nitrospirota bacterium | reverse complement strand
AGCCCCGGCTATCTAAGCAGCAGCAGAACCGTGCACGCCTAGATGGCCCCTCCTTAATGAGCTGCCGCCTGCGGATGGTTCGCGTGCTCCGAGGCAATGGCCTTCTGAAGGCTTGCCGGAACAACCTCGTAGTGATCGAAACCCATCGTGAAGCTCCCCTCCCCGCCCGTCAACGCGGTGAGCTCGGCTTGGTAGCGAGATATCTCGGCAAGCGGTGCAAGCGCATGAACGACGGCCATGCCGTCCGCGCTTTCGCTCGAGATGACCCTTCCCCTCCTGGTATTCAGGTCGCCAATCACGGCCCCGATGGCCGTCTCCGGCACGACGATATCCAGCTTTGCGATTGGCTCCAGAAGAACAGGATCGGCCATTAAAAACGCCCTCTTGAAGGCCTCTCGGCCCGCTATTTGGAAGGCGACGTCTTTCGAATCCACCGGATGAGTCTTTCCATCCACGAGCGTCACCCGGACGTCCACGACGGGATAACCAGCGATTACGCCCTCTTGCATCTTCGCCTGGACGCCCTTGTCCACGCTCGGACGAAACGACTGGTCGATCGCCCCGCCCACGATTTTATCCACGAACTCGTAGCCCTTGCCGCGTTCCAACGGCTCCAAATTAATGACGACCTTGCCATACTGGCCCGCCCCGCCGGTTTGCTTCTTGTGGGTGTACTCTACCCCGATCACAGGCTTCGTGACCGTCTCTTTGTAAGGAATTTTTGGCGGGAACGTCTCGAGTTCTATCTTACGACGACGTTTTAAAACTTGAAGAGCATGCTGCAGGTGAAGGTCGGTTACCCCCTGTATGACGAAATCGCCCGTCTGAGCATCCATACGGAACGAGAAGGCCCGGTCGTCGTGCTCAAGCTCGCGCATGGCGGCAACGAGCTTTTGCTCGTCCCCGTGAGTCCTGGCACGTACGGCGATCGAAACCATGGGCTTGGGAAACTCGGGCTCCGGAAGAACAACCTCGGCCTTTGGATCGGTAAGCGTATCGCCGGGCCTAATATCCTCGATCTTCGTCACGGCGACGATGTCGCCCGCCTCGGCCTCTTCGACGGGCTTTAAATCGGGCCCAAGCACCCGGTATACGGCACCCACCTTCTCGACCTTGCCGCTCCTTTGGTTGATCATCTGCATCCCCTGAGAAAGTGCCCCTGAAAACACGCGTACGTAGCTTATTCGAGCCAAGAACTCGTCGGCCACACTCTTAATGACATACCCAACGAACGCCTGGGTGTCGCCAAGGGCTTGAAGAAACTCTCTTCGGATCATCTCTTCTTGGGATGGGCCAAAGTCCCTTAAAAACTCCAGTAGCTCCTTGACCCCCGCCCGCTTTGGGGTGGCAAGGGCGAACACGGGGAAAATGTGACGCTTAAGAAACGCCTCCCTAAGGAGGGCCTTGAAACGCTCCGGCTCGAGCTTGCCCGATTCTAGGTAGGCTTCTAGCGCCTCGTCGTCCACCTCGACAACCCGCTCGGTAATCGCCTCGAAATATGGGGCGAGGGGTTCTTCGCCTTTGGGCTCGAAGAGTGTTGCAATCTCTGGCCGGCCATTGTCCCCAAGGGGAACGGCCAAAGGAAGAACGCCTGGACCGAAGGCGTTCTGGAGATCTTTGAGGGTACGGAAGAAATCCGTATCAAGCTCGTCCACATGCGTTACGGCAACGGCTATGGGTAGGCCAAGCTTGCTTGCCTCCGCCCACATCCTGCGTGCGTTGACCTTGATGCCGCCCCTGGCATCCACGCAAAGGACGGCTGCATCGGCCCCCCTGACGGCAAAAAGGGCATCCGTAAGGAAGTCCTGAGAACCAGGCGTATCCAAAAGGGTCATGGCCATCTTTTCGTATTCGAACGACAAAACCGATGCCCTGAGAGATTTTCCGCTCTCTTTTTCTTCGGGTTCAAAGTCGCTCAGTGTCGTCTTTTCCGAAACGCGCCCTACCCTTGCCGTAACTCCTGCCGTATACAATATGGCTTCCGTAAGCGTCGTTTCTCCGGATCCTTCATGGCCAATCAACGCAATGTTCCGCGTAACCTGCAAACCTTTACGCCCCATGCCTCAGGCTCCCTCGGGTTGGGTTATTCTTCGGACAAACCTACGAATAGAAATTATGTTAGAGAATATTTGCCTGTATGTAAAGCTTTGGCCCTGTACAAGACCTTGACAGCGGGCTGAAAAGGGGTTAGCTTGGGAACACCTTATGATCGAACGACAACTTGGGGGGACATGCCATGCAACGTTCACGAATCCTCGGCCTTGGGGCCTATCTTCCACCAAGGCGGGTGACAAACGACGATTTGGCCAAGATGTTCGACACCTCCGACGAATGGATTAACCAGCGCACGGGCATCCGTGAGCGCCGGTTCGCCGAAGAGGGCGTTTTTTGCTCGGATTTGGCCCTTGAAGCTACAAAAGACGCCCTCAATGACGCCAACGTAAGCCTTGACGAGATTGATTTCATCATTCTGGCCACGCTTTCTCCCGATGTCCACTTCCCCGGGACCGCCTGCTACCTACAAAAAAAACTCGGGATTCCCGGCATTCCATGCCTAGACATAAGGCAGCAGTGCACGGGGTTTCTCTACGGGCTTCAGATAGCGGACGCCTTTATCAAAGCGGGCATGTACAAGCGCATCCTGCTCGTGGGCGCCGAGGTTCATTCGAGCGCGCTCAATTTTACGAACGAAGGCCGGGACGTCGCCGTTTTGTTCGGCGACGGGGCCGGCGCGGCCATCATCGGCGCTTCCGACGACCAAAACCGCGGCCTGCTCACGATGCACCTGCACGCCGACGGCAAGTATGCCGACATCTTGATGCTCGAGATCTTTAACATCTCCAAAAAGCCCTACATCACCCATAAATCGCTTGACGAGGGGAGGCAGTTCCCCAAAATGGTCGGCCGCGAGGTATTTAAGGTCGCCGTTACCCGCATGCCAGAGGTCATCCGAGAAGCCCTGCAATCTGCCGGGTTTGATTTAGGCGACATCAAGCTCTTCATCCCCCACCAGGCCAACTTACGAATCAACCAGTTCGTCGCCGCCTCGCTCGACCTGCCCGAAGAAAAGTTTTTCCAGAACATCCAGCGTTACGGCAACACGACGGCCGCCTCCATCCCGATCGCGCTCAAAGAGGCCAGGGACGAGGGCAAGTTTGCCGAGGGAGATTTGGTCATGCTTGTCGCCTTTGGCGCCGGGTTGACCTGGGGTGCGGGGATC
>WOZJ01000020.1 GCA_011620345.1 Nitrospirota bacterium | reverse complement strand
GAAACGAGCATGTCGGCGATTTTTGCCCTGTGGTCGCGTGCGCTTCCAAAGAGCGGCTCGTGGCTGAAGGCCTGCCGATAATAAAGCCCGGCATCGTGTTCACGTGTGATGCCGATCGCCCCGTGGATCTGGATGGCGCGCTCGGTCACAAGCTTGGCCGCCTCCTTGATCCAGGCCGCCGCGCAATGGGGCTCGAGGGGCGACCGTTCGTTACTTGAAAGCGAGGAAACGGCCATGAACAGGACGTTGCGCGAAGTTTCGAGCATGAGCCACATGTTCACCAGGTAGTGTTGGATCACCTGGAAGTCGGCAAGGTCTCTTCCGTAGACGACCCTTGTTTTGGCGTACTCGTTCGTCATCTCGAGCGCCGCTTCCATGTGCCCGACGAGCTCGGCCGATTTGAGCAAGGCGGCATGCATCAGGGTATTTTGTAAAATCTCGAAACCTTGGCCGATTTCTCCAATCAGGTTTTCCTTGGGGACATAGGCCTCGTTTAAGGTGACGCTTGAGAACCTCTCGATGCTGGCGGTGGGGATCGGCTCGATGACAACGCCGCCAGAGCTGGCCTCTACGGCCAGCATGCTCGTTTGTTTGCCAACCTTCGCGGGTACGAGAAGCAGGTTCGCTTGCTGGCCAAAAAGGACGTAGAGCTTTTCCCCTGTTAGCACAAACCCCCCGTCGACCTCGCGGGCTAGAGCCTGAATGTCCGATTCGGCCGCGGGCGTGTAGGGGCCTTCTTGGTAGGCCATGCCAAGGACAAGCTTGCCCTCGGCCGCGGGCTTGAGTACGCGTTCCTTGAGCGCCTCTGAGCCGTACTTTAAGATGGGCAGCTCACCCAAGACGAGCGTCGGGAACAACGGAAGCGGCAGGAGGTTCCGCCCTGCCTCGATCAAGAGAATGGCCAAGTCGGTAAGCGAGCCCTCAAACCCGCCGTAGCGCTCGGGCAGGATGATCCCGAACCAGCCAAGCTCGGCCATCCCTCGCCAGAGTTCCTTGTCGAACCCGCATGCGCTTTCTTCAATCTCCCGGACTTTTGTCTTCGGCATCTTGTCCGTCAGAAAGCTCCTCGCGGCGTTCTTTAGCATCTCTTGGTCTTCTGTAAGGTCCAAATTCATGCCTTCGTCCTCCTTTGTCTCTTTAGCTCTTCGTGGGTTTTTTAAACACTTCGTCCCAGCTCCTAGGAAGTCCTAACGCCGTCCATGCAATCAGGTTGCGCTGGACCTCGCTCGAGCCGCCCGCGATGTTCATGCCCAGGATGACCTGGAAGAACGTCTCGAACCGGCCGAGCATGACAGAGAGCGAGGATTCCTTCTTGGTGACGCCGGCCTGTCCCAAGATTTCGAGCGCCCGGTAAATGACGCGCTGCATGGTCTCCGTCCCGAACGCCTTGGCCGCGCTTGCCAACGGGACTGCCTGGAAGATGTCGCCCTTTTCCTGGATCCAGGCCACTTTGTAGGAGAGCGCCCTGCCGACTTCGATCTCGACGGCCATCTTGGCAAGCTCGTCCTTGACGATCGGGTCTTCCGTAAGCGGTCTAGAGTTCCGCTTGCAGGTTTTCAAAAAGGCGACAAGCTCGTCCAAGATGCGCTTTGCCGTGGCGATGCCGCCGATGTTGGAGCGCTCGAAGTTCATGACGGTCCGGGTGACGGTCCAGCCTTGGTTTTCCTCGCCCAAGCGGTTTTCGACGGGAACCCTGACATCGTCAAAAAAGACCTCGTTGAACAAATGAGCCCTGTTCATTCCAAGCAGGGGGTTCACCGTGATGCCCGGGGTTTTCATGTCTAGGAGTAAAAACGAGATTCCCTTGGAGCCTTTCTGTGTGGGGTCCGTACGGAAGACTCCAAACCCCCAGTCGGCCCGGTGGGCTCCGGATGTCCAGATCTTTTGGCCGTTCAAGATGTAGACATTCCCGTCGCGCCGCGCTGTGGTTTTTAGGGCGGCCAAATCCGAGCCCGCGTTGGGCTCGCTCCAGAGCTGGCACCACATCTGCTCGCCCCTGGCGATGGGGGAGAGGTGCTCACGCTTTTGGTCTTCGTTGCCGTAAACGAGGAGCGTGGGGCCGATCATACCGATTCCGAAGATGTCTATCCCCGGGGCCAAGTGGTACCCGGCCGACTCGCTGAACAAGAGTTGCTCAAGGATCGGGGCTGACTCGCCGCCGTACTCCTTTGGCCAAGCACGGGCAAGCCAGCCTTTTTGGGCGAGCTTTTTGGCCATGTGCCTATGAAAAGCCCAGCCTTCCTCGCTCGAGTAGACCTCCTCGAGCGTCCCCGTCCAGCCCTTGGGCGCGTCTTTCATCTCTTGCTCAAAAAAGGCATCGAACGCCTGCTTCATCTCTCGTTGCTCGGGCGTGAGCGCAAAATCCACTGCATTCCTCCTTTTGTGGTTTTAGCTTATTGCGTGGAAAACCAAAGAGCCGTTTTGTCTGGCCTGAATGGCCTCGTTCCGTTCGAGAAGTCCCTGCAGGTGGGCATAGACCTCGGAGAGCACCAAAAAGGGTTGTTTGAGCACGACGCCCGGGAACAGCTCCGTCGCAAGCTCGAAGAGCATCTTCGGCTTATCCGTAAGGGCCCTTTTTACCCGCTCGGAGCGGCGTTCGTTGAGCTCAAGGAGTCTTTTGATCCGGAAAGACGGCTTGTCGATCGGGGCTCCATGGCCGCCAAGGATCCAGCGAAGCTCCAGCTTGGATGTCCGCTCGAGTGAGCTTCGGTAGGCTATCAGGGGCTTTTGGTCTTCACCGTAAAACAAAGGGTTCGGTGTGATGGCCTCGAGGATGAAATCTCCGGAAAACAAGACCCTTTCGTCTTTCCAGTAAAACGACAAACACCAAGGTGTATGACCAGGCGTCGGGACGACCTCCAGCTCGAAGGCATCGAAAGCAATAGGTTTGCCCTCCTCAAGCATTCGATCGGCCCGAATTTCTTCGGCGTATTGTTCCAACAGGGTTCTTTTTTTTAATAGGGAAGCCATTAAATTGGGTGGCATCCCCGAAGCCGCAAAGAGGTATTCTACCCTCTCGGTTTCAGAACGTCTCATCTCTCCGAACGATGCAAGCAGAGGCTGGACATTCTTATGATAAGCTACTTCCATCTTAGGGAAATGCCGTTTCAAGCCTCCGGCAAGGCCGAAATGGTCGACGTGCGGATGCGTGATGACAAGTCTTTGGATGTCACTAGGCCTAAGCCTTATCTCCTTTAGGCCCTCAAGAAGGGCTCGGTAGGCTTGAGGGGTCCTTGGGCCCGTATCGATCAGCGTGATA
>WOZJ01000015.1 GCA_011620345.1 Nitrospirota bacterium | reverse complement strand
CGGATGATTCCCATGTGCGGCCTGGATTTGGACTCGCGCTTTTCGAGCACCTCCGTTTGGGCATAGAGCGTCTCGCCCTCAAACACGGGGGCTGGGAGCTCGACTCCTTCCCAACCTAAGTTGACCGCGTTGCGCGAGATGTCCTCGACGCTTAAGCCCATGATAAGCGCGAGCGTAAAGCAAGAGTTGACGAGGGGCTGCTTGAACTCGGTTTTCTTGGCGTATTCCGAGTCGAAATGAATCGGGTTTGGGTTGTTCGTCAAAAGCGTGAACCAGATATTGTCTGTTTGCGTAACGGTCCTTCCCAATGTGTGCTGTATCACCTCGCCGGCTTCAAAATCTTCGAAAAAGCGCCCATGGCTCTCGGGGCTCATTGTTTCTCCTTGGTTTGGTTGTATGCCTATAGTGTCGCCGCCTTGCTTGCCACGTAGCATCGCCTTGTCCTACTTACGCGGAACGGCCAGCCGAATTTTGCACAAAACGCAAGATTCGATTGCCCTAAGCGCTCGTCATGCATTGCAACTCGGCAAGTAGGGATGGTAAGCCGGGTGGCAACAAGCCATTAACCACCTTCTCCTAGGCATGATGGGCCGCTGTGACGTTGTAGAGCGTCCCCTCGATCAAATGCTGCATAGGCAGAATGTTCGAGACAAGGAACGTCACGTGGGCCTGGTCCGTATTTTTCAGCAGGTCGGCCTGGGAAGTCGTAAGCCTGGGCGCCCTCAGCCGCAAGGTCCACTCCATGCCCGCGGCGTCCATGGCCCTCGCAGAGAGCTCGTAGTTCTCGAACGAGACGACGCGCACGTCGAGGTTCGCCATCTCTCCGGCCGCCCGCGTACCGTCCTTTGCGAGCGAATCGATCGTGATGTAGGTTTTATAAACGATAAACCGAGCCCCTTCGCCGCTCATAGGGCTTAGGGCAAGGCACGCGACAATCGTGACAAGCGCAAGGCCCAGCGTCCGTTTCATCCGAACCCCCTTCTTGTGTTAGGCCCGCTCAAAGGCCTTGATCAACGGAAGAAACTTTTCTAAGTCCAAGCTCGCCCCTCCGACGAGCACCCCGTCTATCTCTAAATGGCTGGCAAACCCCTGGATATTCGTAGGGTTTACGCTGCCTCCGTACAGGACGGGGGGCACGTACCCCTCAATGAGCTCGGATACCTTTTGCTTGATCAAGCTGGATGCCTCTTTGGCCTCGATCGGCTCCATGTTGCGCCCCGTGCCGATCGCCCAGACGGGCTCGTAGGCGATCACGAGGCTTTCTTTGGACCGGATAGATGTCTTGCTCCCTTCTTCTAGCCCCCCTAAGCCCTCTGCAAGCTGACGGCTTACGACATCCGCTCCAACCCCGCGGTCTCTTTCTTCAAGCGTCTCGCCCACGCAGTATACAACGATAAGCTCTCGGTAAAGCGCAAGCTGGATTTTCTTGACCATCCAAGACGGGTCTTCCTTGAATACGTGCCGTCTCTCGGAATGTCCGATAATCACGCCCTTGGCCCCGGCATCCTCGATCATCGACGCGCTCACCTCGCCCGTGAAGGCGCCAGCCTCGGCAAACGCGACGTTCTGGGCAAACACACAGACCCTGTCCACGCCGCGAAAAGCGCTCGAGAGCGTCTCCAAGTAGGGGAATGCCGGGCTCACGCCCACAACGATTCCATCTTGAGAGAGTCCGGCCTTAAGGCCATCGGCAAACTCCAGCACCTCTTTTTTGGTCTTGTACATCTTCCAGTTGGCGATCACGTACCCGGGCATGGGTTACCCTCCCTTGGTTTGGTTTGCCCCGCGAACCTTTCCTTCACGTTGTGAGACGAAACGCTCCATCGAGCAATCTAGCGAACGCAAGTTTCAAAAAAGGCGGACACCAAAGCAACGGCGCGCGCTTCAAGAAACCCTCGATTCCAAACAGGCCGTATATATAAATTCTCTTATTGCGGCGTTCAGGACTTCCGGCTTCTCGACGGGAGAGAGGTGGCCCGCGCCTTCAATGCGGGTAAGCTTGGCATGCTTGAGGCGCTCGGCCAAGAACGAGGCGTACTTGAAAGGGGTGAGCACGTCTTCGGAGGCGCTTAACACCAAAACGGGAGCTTCGATTGTCGGCAGCTCATGCCGGACATCGAAGCGATCACACGCCAGGAAGTCGCCAAGCGCTACCTCGGGGACGCATTGCACGCAAGCCCGAACCCTCTTAAATACCTCCGGGCCGCTTTTTTGGGACAGGCCAGTTTTGCAGATCATCAAGGGGAACCGAGCAAAGTCTTTCTGGATCGCCTCGAAGACCAAGGGTGCCACCTTGAGCTTCGCTCCCGTGTTGACGAGGATGCCCGCAAGGAAGCGGCCGGGGTGGCTCAAAAGAAGATGCTGAACGATAGCGCCGCCCATGCTCAAGCCGCAAGGTACGGGCCTTGGCACTTGCAAGCGATCAAGAAACCCCACGACCGAACGGGAGTAGTCTTCGATCGTTTCCTTGCCAGGTCCTGCACTCTTCCCGTGGCCAGGAAGGTCGAGGGCCAACGTGTTGGCGATATCCGTAAGCGCCACGAGCTGGCCTTCCCATATGCCGCCGCTCAAGGCCGCGCCGTGTAGGAAGATCAAGGTAGGCTTGGCAGGCTCAAGGGGCCATCGCCCTGCAAGAAAACTCATGCCCTCAACCTTCTGTTCTGTCAGGACCCCATCTGGCCCTTGAGCCTTTTCTGAGCCGTGTAAGCCCAAGCCCACGTTCTTTTCTTGAGCCATCCCGTTCCTCTTTGGTCGTGGATGCCGTTTTTGCAGAATCGGCTTGATTTCTGTCGTTTGGACGAAAACTAGCTTAGCATCATCGCGTTGTATCAATCCAACGTTTATACGCTTGAACGCTTGCGCAACACCCTTGGCCGATACCAACAATCCCCCCTTGGACAAGGCATGCCTCGCATACCATTTTGCAAGACGGGAAAATGAGAAGCTTGCCGGTGCGCGCTATCCGGCAGGAAAGCCCCGTGCGTTTCCAAGCGTCTTTGGTTTGTGTTAAGGTAGAAATCATCCACTGGCAGACCTTGCGTATTTTATGTATTCCGAGAGAGCTTCCCACTCCAAGGCTCCAATCGTCCGGATGGAGCGCATAACAAAGGTTTACGGCGCGAGGCTTGCGCTCGAAAATTTTCACCTTCTTATCGAGGCTTCAGAGTGTGTCGCCCTGCTTGGCCCGAACGGGGCGGGCAAGACGACTGCCCTTCATGTGCTCTGCGGGTTCGTAAGGCCCACCGAAGGGAATGTTTCCATCCTTGGAATGGACCTTCAACGGAATCCTAGGCTTGCCAAGGCTAGCCTAGGTGTCGCCCCCCAAGCGGATTCTCTCGATACCGAGCTGGGCGTTTTGGAAAACCTCATCACTTACGCCTCTTATTACGGCATTCCCAGGAAAGAGGCGCTCTCAAGCGCCCTTGAATGGCTCGAGTTTCTAGGGCTTAAGGCCTACGCCAAAGAGCCCATCGATGCGCTTTCGGGGGGAATGCGAAGGCGGCTTTTAATCGCGCGGGCGCTCGTTCACAACCCCAAGGTGCTCATCTTGGACGAGCCGACCACGGGGCTCGACCCGTTTTCGAGGAGGGACATCTGGGAGGCCATATCGCGAATCAAGGCCCTGGGCGTGTGCATCCTTCTTACGACCCATTATCTGGAAGAGGCGAACATCCTGGCCGACCGGGCGATCATCCTGGACAAGGGCCTAAAGATCGCCGAAGGCTCCCCTGAAACGCTCGTGATGCACTATACTGGCGAGCTGGTGATCGAACTGGTCGCCCCAAAAGGACGAATCAAAGAGTTGTTCGATGGCGTCCCACTTCCTAAAGGACAAAAAGAGATCGTCGCAGACACCGTAAGACTTTACCTCAAGGAAGGCCTCAAGGACGGGCTAAAGGGGTGGCTCGAGGGGTTAAAATCTGTCCGCATCTTTAAGCGTGAGCCCACGCTTGAAGATGTCTACTTCAAGTTGCTTGGAAACGGCCAAGAGAGGGTAATGTAGTGCCGTTGGGGTTCCTAAAGGTTTTTCTTCGTCATTTCAGGGTTTGGAAAAGGTATTGGTTCGCCTCGCTCGTAGGAAACGTCGGCGAGCCAGTGCTGTACATCTTTGCCTTCGGCTATGGGCTGG
Source organism: Nitrospirota bacterium (assembly GCA_011620345.1). Lineage (GTDB taxonomy): Bacteria > UBA2233 > UBA2233 > UBA2233 > UBA2233 > UBA2233. Next base: position 62,026 of record WOZJ01000015.1, on the reverse strand, counting down.
GACGATTCATGCCTAAGATCGGCGAGCTCTCCTACCTTGAATTCGTGGCGCCGGGGTTGGCCTTATCGGCCTGCTTGTACACGAGCGCATACGAGTGCACCTTCTCGACCTACACCAGGCTGGCTAGGCAAGGAACCTTCGATGCCATCCTATACACGCCCGTTCTTGCCTGGGAGCTTGCGCTTGGAGAAATCTTTTGGGGGGCATTCAAGGGGCTACTCGCGGCCGGATGCATGCTCGGTGTGTTCTTCGTGATCGGGCTCGTTCCATCGCTCAAAAGCTTGGTTTTGCAGCTCTCCGTAAATTTTCTCTTCGGGTTGTTCATCGCCTCGCTGTCGTTCCTTACGTCCATGATGGCCAAGAGCTACGATTTCTTTTCGTACTTCTTCAGCCTGATCGTCGCCCCGCTTTTTTTGTTCTCGGGCGTATTCTTCCCTGCGGACGCGTTCGGCGAGCGGTTTAGACGTGTCGTTTTTCTCTCCCCGTTGTTCCAGGCGATCGAAGTGGCTAGGTTCGCCATGGGACAACGCTTAGGCTTCCCTGTGGCTGCATTCTTGCTTTTTTTATCCGTTTGTGGAATAAGCGTGTTTGTGGCAATATATATTGCCAAAAAGCGCCTTTCGCATTAACAGAAACGCCCTAAAAACGGGATGAACAAAGATGCTTAAAAAGGTAGAGGCCATCATCAAACCGTTCAAGCTCGACGACGTCAAAGAGGCCCTGAACGCGGTGGGCATTAAAGGGCTCACGATTACCGAAGTCCGGGGATTCGGCAGGCAAAGGGGCCATACCGAGCTTTACCGCGGCTCAGAGTACGTCGTGGATTTCCTTCCTAAAGTCAAGATCGAGGTCGTCGTTCCCGAGGCCCAGGCCGAAGAGGTTGTCCAGGCCATCGTGGGGGCCGCGAGAACGGGCAGGATCGGGGACGGGAAAGTCTTCGTAATCCCGGTCGAGGACATCGTACGCATCCGGACAGGAGAACGGGGCGAAGACGCCCTTTAGCCCTACAAGGTCGTTTCTTTGGAGGTTGTAACCATAGCCTAAAATCCCCAGATAAGATCCCCAGAAAGGAGTCCGCATGGAGCCAAAAGAGGTACTCGAGTACGCAAAAAAGCATTCCGCCATGATGGTGGACCTCAAATTCCTCGATTTCGTCGGAATGTGGCAACATTTCAGCGTCCCCATCTACGAGCTCGAAGAGAGTACCTTTGAAGAAGGGTTCGGGTTTGACGGCTCTTCTATCCGCGGCTGGCAGCCCATCCATGCCTCCGACATGCTCGTCATCCCCGACCCCAACACGGCCGTCATGGACCCTTTCCTGGCGGGCCCTGCCTTGAGCCTGATCTGCGACATCGTCGATCCAATTACCCACGAGCCCTACAGCCGCGACCCAAGGAACATCGCCAAGAAGGCGGCGGCCTACTTAAAGTCGATCGGGATCGGCGATACGGCCTACTTCGGTCCGGAGCCGGAATTTTTCCTCTTTGATGACGTCCGCTTCGACCAGGGGCCGAACTTCGGCTTCTACTCCCTGGATTCTATTGAGGGTCGATGGAACACGGGCCGTGAAGAGCGCCCCAACCTTGGCTACAAGCCCCGCTACAAAGAGGGATACTTTCCCGTCCCGCCGTCCGACAAGACCCAGGACATACGGACCGAAATGTGCAGGATTATGGAGCAGGTCGGCATCCGGATCGAAGCGCAGCACCACGAGGTGGCCACCGGCGGGCAATGCGAGATCGACATGCGCTTTTCCCCCATCGTAGAGATGGGCGACATGCTCATGTGGTTTAAGTATGTCATTAAGAACGTGGCCGCGAGGCACAACAAAACCGTAACGTTCATGCCAAAGCCGCTGTTCGGCGATAACGGCTCTGGAATGCACTGTCACCAGAGCATCTGGGCGGGAGGAAAGAACTTGTTCTCGGGCGATGGGTACGGAGGGCTCTCCGAAATCGCCATGTTCTACATCGGCGGAATATTAAAGCACGCGGCCGCGCTGGCTGCGCTCACCAACCCGACCACCAACAGCTTTAAGCGGCTCGTCCCGGGGTTCGAGGCGCCCGTCAATTTGGCGTATTCCTCACGCAACCGCTCGGCCTCGATCCGCATCCCGATGTATTCCACCTCCCCCAAGAGCAAGCGGATTGAGGTGCGATTCCCGGACCCGTCGTGCAACGGCTACCTCGCCTTCGCCGCACTGCTCATGGCGGGACTTGACGGCATCCAGAGCCGGATCGAGCCCGGTAGCCCTTTAGACAAGGACATCTACGCCCTTTCCCCTGAGGAGCTCGAAGGCGTTCCTAAAATGCCCGCCTCGCTCGAAGAGGCCCTCGACGCGCTCGAGGCCGATCATGCGTTCCTTTTGAAAGGTAACGTCTTCACCCAGGACGTGATCGAAACCTGGCTTGACTACAAGCGCAAGATTGAAGTGGACCAAATCAGGCTACGCCCGCACCCTTACGAATTCGCTCTGTACTACGATGTTTAGGCGAGTCGGGCAAGGTGCCCGGGTCATAAGAAGGCTGGCCCGCGTGCTGGGCATTGTGGCAACCTTTTGCCTGCTGTACGGCCCTAAGTCCTCAAAGGGAAATGCCGAGGAAGGGGCTTTGAAGCAGCAAGAAGGCCTCATGGCGGTGTTCCACGTCGACGAGGCGGCAAAATGGAGCCTTGCGCTCACCAACCTTGAGAATATCCTGTACGAGGTAGGCGAGGAAAAAGCCAAGCTGGAGATCGTCGGCAACGCAGAAGCGGTCAAGGGCTTTCTTGATCCATCGCTGACATCAAGGATGGAGGCTCTCAACTCCCGCGGTGTCCGGTTCGTGGCCTGCCGAAACGCGCTGAATGCCTTCCATGTGGAGCAGGCGTCGCTGCCTGGGTTTATCCAGGTCGTGCCGGCTGGGGTCGTCGAGGTGATCCGGAAACAAAGCGAGGGATACGCCTACGTAAGGCCATAAAAAACTTCGGAGGAAAACAAAAGCCTATGAACACGGCGGATGTCCTTGTAGAAGGCCTGATTGCCTGGGGCGTGGATACGCTCTTCGGGCTTCCAGGAGACGGAATTAACCCGATCATGGAGGCCTTGAGGGGCAGGAAAGATAAGATTCGCTTCATCCAGGTCCGCCACGAGGAATCGGCCGGGTTCATGGCGTGCGCTTACGCAAAGTATACCGGGCGGATCGGGGTTTGTTTGGCTACTTCGGGACCAGGCGGTATCCATTTGCTCAACGGCGTCTACGATGCCAGGCTTGATTCCCAGCCTGTACTCGCCATCACGGGCCTTCAGTTCCACGACTTGATCAGCATGCGCGTCCAGCAAGACGTTGCCCTTGACCGGGTGTTCGAGGATGCGTGCGTGTACAACGAACGAGTCATGGGGCCTGCACACCTCGAGAACGTCCTGGATTTAGCAATCCGGACGGCGCTCAGCCGAAAGGGGCCGGCCCATATCACCATTCCGGTAGATATCCAGGAAGCAAACGTAAAGCTTCTGCGTTCTTTCCGGAATGTCCCGAACCATTCGCTTCCAGGGCTTGGGCATGCGGCGACCATGCCCCAAGCGGAGGCGCTCAAGGATGCCGCCGCCATTATCAATGCCGGCAAGAAAACGGCCATTTTGGCTGGACAGGGGGCGTTGCACGCAGCTTACGAGCTGGAGGCGTTCGCTAGGAAGCGGCAAGCCCCCGTGGCCAAGGCGCTTTTGGGCAAGGCCGTGTTGCCGGACGATAGCCCATATACGACAGGCCAGCTAGGGCTATTAGGGACGAGGCCGTCTCAAGAAATCATGGAAGCGTGCGATACGCTTTTGATCGTCGGCTCTTCGTTTCCCTACATGGAGTTCTTGCCCAGGCCAGGACAGGCCAAGGCAATCCAAATCGACCGAGACCCCGCAAGGATCGGGCTTCGCTACCCCATCGAGGTGGGCCTTGTAGGGGACTCGAAGCCCATTCTTGCCGCGCTTACGGAGCTAGCCGAGCCCGATACGGACGGAAAGTTTCTAAAAGAGGCGCAAAAGAAGATGGCGCACTGGAGAAAGTCCATCGAAGACGAGGGAAAGTGGCGGGTCAACCCGGTCAAACCCCAGGCCCTTGCGCACGAGCTTGCCAAACGCTTGCCTGAAACCTCCATCGTCTCATGCGATTCGGGAACGATCACGACATGGTGGGCCAGGCATATGCCTGTCAAGCAAGGCCAGATGCACTCTGTCTCGGGGACGCTCGCATCCATGGCCAACGCGCTGCCCTACGCGCTTGCGGCACAAATCGCCCATCCGGACCGGCTCTCTTTGGCGATCGTCGGGGATGGGGGGTTCAGTATGCTCATGGGGGAGTTCGTCACGGCCGTGAAATACAAGCTGCCCATCAAGGTGGTGGTGTTTAAAAACGACACGCTCGGGATGATCAAGTGGGAGCAAATGGCCTTTTTGGGCAACCCAGAGTATGGCTGCGAATTAGAGACGATGGATTTCTCGATGTTCGCCATCGCCTGCGGTGCCGTAGGGATGAAGCTCGAGGCCTCGGAAAAGCTCGAGAGCACGCTCGATGAGTTCCTAGGATGCCCTGGCCCCGCCCTCTTGGAGGCCAAGATAGACCCCTTCGAGCCCCCAATGCCGCCAAAAATCACGTTCGAGCAGGCACGCAAGTTTGCCTCTTCGATCATCAAGGGTGAACCCAACCGTGAGAAGATCGTCATGACAGTGATCGCGGACAGGGTACGAAAGCTCACCTAGCGAGCTTTCGCCCTTCAAAAAGCCACCATAGGCCGACGACGAGGGCGCTTAGGCCAAACATCACGGCCGCAAAGCAAGGAAGGCCCAAAACGAGGACCAACAGCGGGGCCATGGCAGTAACAAACCCGCCGCCGAAGAACGGCTCGTAGATTATCTGCTTCAAGCCGAAGCTCTCGATGGCTCCCGATTTGAACCTGGGGTCGACGACACGAAGCAGCATCAACCCCATTGCCGCTACGCCCGTTTGCATCCCGAACTCCACGATCGAACGCTCAAACCAGGCCTGTTTAAAAATCCTAGGGCCAAAATAAAGCGTTCCGAGGGTAATGAACGCTACACTCAGCGTAATGAGCACCAAAAGCGGCAAAAAATACTTGGCGAGAACGGGCAGGTTGATGCTCGCGATCGCCGCGACGACCAGAAACTCGAGCGAAGCGCCCTGGATGCGCTCTAGCGTGTCCTTGTCCACGATTTCGGCCATACCCGCTTTCGTCAGCCCAAGCTGCAAGAAGAGCCCGCCAAGCATCGTCAAAGGAAACGTGGGGACGGCATCGAACGCGACGCCAACGAGCGTCTTTCCTGTAAGTAAAGCAAGGCCGCTCCCAACCAACGAAAGCCCGGCATCGAGCGCGTAGCCAAAAAGCATCGCCACGAACACGAGCGCCATGTGCAGCGCGAGCGGCTCGATCGAAACGGGCGAGACGGTTGCGCTAGCGATCGAGTACCTGGATTCCTTTGGGAGAATCCATGGGTGCGCCAAAGGGTCTGTCTCTCCATCAAGGCCGCCTGCGGGGTTCTTGACGAAGCCCCTTTTTATGGCTAGGCGAACCAGCGCCATCCCGACAATTGTAGCCGTCAAAATTCCGATCGTTGCCGTGGCGAACAACAAATCGGCGCCGTCGGGGAATGCCCATCCAAGCTCCCCGTAGCCTTCCTTGAATGCCTGCGCCATTCCGGCGGCCGTTCCAGGCCCCCCGCAGAAGCCCACCTCGATGAACACGGCAAACGTCGGGTCTACGTGAAACAAGGGGATCAAGATACCCGCCGTGATGAGCGCGCCGACCACGTACTGCATCGGCCCGCCGATCAGCATGGCAAACGCGAGCTGCCCTGCCGAAGCCCTCACGATGGCCCTAGGGCTCGGAATCGCAACCCCTAAAAACATCGTGGCGAATACCACGTCGATCAGCCGAACGGGCAGCTTGGAGATCCCTAGAGTGACTTGGGCAAGCCCCCCTTCGATGCCTGGCCAAACCGCCCCTAGCGCCTTGCCAAGGCCGTAGGGCCCGAGCGCGAGCCCGAGGAACCCCCCGATCATGCTGGCCGGAATGAGCCCGGCCTGAAGAAGTTTGGAGCTTCCCCGCAAGAGCTTGCCAAGGAGCAGCAAAACGCTCAAGATGCAGAAATAACCAAAAAGCGTGTTCAGCGCCCTGATATCGAAGCGCTCGACGAGGCCGTGGAACACTTCCATAGAGAAGCTCCTTGACGGGATGTCTGCATTGTTCGGTAGAATTGAGTAAAAACCACGTTACCATACAATAGGAGCAAAACCGGGTGCCTTGGTTGCAAAAATCCGCCGCTCTGACGCTTGCGTTGGCTGTCTGCTGCGCCTTCTTGCCTTTTGACCTGAACGCCTACGAGCTTGGACCTGTAACGGGCGTTCGGGACACGGGCGTGGGGATGGAGGTGGCATTAAGCAACGCAACGGTTTGGGTGGAGGCGATCGAGCCGGGCATTCTCAGGGTCCGGCTAGGCGTAGGTGGAAATTTTTTGAAAAATACATCCTACTCGCTAAAGGAGGGGTTCAAGCCAAAAGGCGCCCCTTACCGAATCGAGCAGAACGCCTCGGAGGTCCGGCTAGCCGTCGAAAGCCTCGCCGTTGTCTTCACAAGGCACAAGCCGGGCCTTAGGGTGGAAGACCAAAAAGGCAACGTCCTGATCGAAGAGTTTGCCCCCTTGAGCTGGGAAGACGCCGTCCTAAAGCCTATTGGCAGCGTCGTGCAAAAACAAGCCTCGTTACCAAACGCGCCCTCCACCGAAGCCTTGCCCCCTTTGGAACCCGAGGAAGGCCATTCGGTGCTTTTGACGCTCAAGCTAGGCTACGACGAGCATTTTTACGGGCTGGGCGAGAAGGCGCTCGGGCTCGACTTGCGCCATACCTACACCCAAATGTGGAACACGGACGCGTTTGGCTATGGACCGGGCGATGACCCACTCTACCAATCCCATCCATTCCTGATCGGACTCAAAAAAGGCGTTGCGTTCGGAATGTTTTTGGACAACTCCTACCGTACCCACTTCGACCTTGGAAAGGAGTTCGAAGACCGCTATAGGGTGCAGACCGAAGGGGGCGAGCTAGACTTGTACCTCCTTGCAGGCCCAAAGGTGCCCGACGTGGCCCGTAGGTACGCGACACTGACGGGCACGATGCCCATGCCGCCCTCCTGGGCCCTGGGGCACATGTTGTGCCGCTACAGCTACTACCCCGACAACGAGGTATTGGACATCGCCAAAAGGGCAAGGCAAGAACGCATTCCGACGGACGTCGTTTGGCTCGACATCCACTACATGGACGGCTACCGGGTTTTTACCTGGGACAAATCCCGCTTTTCAGACCTTCCCGGGCTTACACAATCGCTTCATGCCATGGACATGAAAGCGGTAAGCATGATCGACCCGGGAGTGAAAGTGGACCCAGGATACAGCGTGTTCAAGGAAGGGATCGAGCGGGATGCGTTCCTTAAGTACCCGGATGGGGGGCTCTACATCGGCAAGGTCTGGCCTGGCAACTGCGTTTTCCCTGATTTTTCGCGAAAGGACGTGCGCGAATGGTGGGGCGGGCTTTATCGAGGGCTTGTGGATGCCGGCATTGACGGGTTCTGGAACGACATGAACGAGCCCGCCGTGTTCGACGTCCCAGGCAAGACGATGGACGACGGGGTGATGTTCGACGATTCCGGGCTGATTTCCAGCCACAAGAAGATGCACAACGTTTTTGGGCTGCTTATGGTAAAGGCGAGCTACGAGGGCGTTCAAGCTCTTCAGTCCCCCAAAAGGCCCTTTTTACTCTCTAGGGCCGGCTTCAGCGGTGTGCAACGCTACGCGGCCGTTTGGACAGGGGACAACACCTCCAGCTTTCCTCATCTGAGGCTTCAAAACCCAATGTTCCTCAATATGGGTCTGTCTGGAGTTCCTTTTGTCGGGTCGGACATCGGGGGGTTCGAGGGATCGCCTACCCCCGAGCTGCTCGTTCGCTGGTACGAAGCGAGCGCACTCATCCCGCTCATGCGTAACCACACGAACCGGGGCAGCTACGATCAAGAGCCTTGGGTATTCGGCGAGCCCTATACCGAACTCATCCGCAAAGCGATCGGGTTGCGCTACAGGCTTCTGCCCTACCTCTACAGCGCCTTTTTTAAGGCTTCCACGACGGGCGAGCCTATCCTTCGCCCTCTCGTGTACGCCTACCAGGACGACCCCGCCACGTACAGCATGGACGATGCATTCCTTGTAGGCGATTCGCTGCTCGTGGCGCCCGTGCTCGAACCGGGAGCCCAGGGCCGCTACGTGTACCTGCCCAAGGGCGTGTGGTACGATCATGCAACCAAGGGAACCTTCTCGGGGCAGGCGCTGCACTACGTGAGCGCGCCGCTTGGGACACTACCCTTGTTCATCAAGGAAGGAAGCGTCATCCCCACGATGCAAGAGGGTCAGCACGTCTCGGTAATCGCGGGCGAGACGGCAACGCTTGAGGTTTATCCCCCCGTCGAGGCCTCCGATGGGCACTCTTTTTTTTACATAGACGATGGCCAGACAACGAAAAGCCCCTACAACGCGTTCGATTTTCAGCTCGCGCGGACACCAGGCGGGCTTTCGGTAGCGATTACACAATCTGGGTCGTATGCCCTGCCAAAGCGCTTCCACCTGAAAGTATACGGCAAAGCGCTTTCGTCCGCACATTTTCAAGGTAGGCCCGTCCCGGTTTCGAGGTCAGAGGGATCGAGCGATCTGGAGATTCCCGCTCAAGCAGGGACGCTTGAGCTTTTCTTGTAAGCAGGAACACCCACAACACACCAAAGGAAACCATGGAACCCAAGGCGACACCAAAAGAAAGCCCCCTTTCCAAGCGGATGGACCGCGATGTCATGCAAAACTTCCTTAAGGCCATGCCCAAGGCCGAGATCCACCTGCACATCGAAGGAACGCTCGAGCCAGAGATGGTCTTTAGGTTGGCCAAAAAGAACGCCGTAGCGCTTGGCTACAAAACGCCAGAGGCCCTGAAGGAGGCGTACAACTTCTCCAACCTGGAGGACTTCCTTAAGCTTTACTACCAAGGGCTTGCGGTCCTGAAGACCAAGCAAGACTTCTACGAGCTGGCTATGGCCTACTTTCAAAAGGCCAGCGAAGAGAACATTGTCCGGGCCGAGGTCTTCTTCGACCCCCAGGCGCATACCTCCCGCGGGGTTCCCTTCGCGTCCGTAATCGAAGGGCTTCTCGAGGCGGCCAAAGATGCCGAGAACAAGCTTGGCCTCTCGGTTGCGCTCATCCTTTGCTTTTTGCGCCATTTGAGCGAGCAGGAGGCCTTTGAAGCGCTAAAACAGGCCCTTCCCTACAAAAAGGCAATTCTTGGCGTTGGCCTCGATTCGAGCGAGGCGGGCAACCCGCCGTCCAAGTTCCGCCGGGTGTTTGCCAAGGCCAGGGAAGAAGGGTTTCTGCCTGTCGCGCACGCGGGCGAGGAAGGGCCGGCGGGCTACGTCAGAGAGGCGCTAAGCGAGCTCAAGGTGCTTAGGGTTGACCACGGCGTGCGCTCGGAAGAAGACCCGGAGCTAATGGAAGAGATCAAGGCCCGCCGGATCCCTTTGAGCGTCTGTCCGCTTTCCAACGTAAGGTTAAGGGTGTTCCCGTCGCTTACGGAGCACAACCTAAAGCGGCTTTTGGATTTTGGGATCTTGGTCACGGTCAACTCGGACGACCCGGCCTATTTTGGCGGCTATTTGCTGGAAAACTACCTCCAAAGCGCCGAGGCTTTAGACATGAGCGCATGGGACGTGTCCACGCTCGCTAAAAACTCTATCCTTGCCGCCTTCCTTCCTGATTCGGAAAAACAAAGGCTCCTCAAAGAGCAAGACGCCATCGCGTCCGATTTTCTATGAGGCATTCCAACGAGGCCGCCGCCCCTCCGGGGCTAAGAGGGTTCGGCTTGGACTTCATCTCTTTTTTTGGGATAAACTTAGATTGTGCCGGTCGTTGAACAAAAAGGGGAAGCCATGACGCAACAAGCCTCGAAAGAACTAATGGACATGGTTTATCAAGCCCTGGCAAGCGAGCTTCAGGGCTCTATCCAGTACATGTGGCACCACATTGCCACCCCAAAGGAAGAGGGGCCAGAGGCCCGCAAGCTGTTCCGAAAGATTGCCATGGCAGAGATGGAGCATGCCGAGGAGATCGCCGAGGCGTTCCGCAAGCTTGGAGGCGAGTTACCCACACAGCCGGACCCGCCCGTCATCGTGGGCAAGACAATCAAAGAAATGATCGAGCTGGATGTCAAAGCCGAGGAAGGCGCCTTGGAGCTCTACCCCCGGATCGCAGAGACAGCCGGGAAAGAGGGGCTTTCCAAGATCCAGGAGATTTTTGAAGACATCTTATCGGACGAAAAAGAGCACCATGGGTCCTTTTTGAAGGCGCTTGAGAAGTTAAGTTAGCCTTAATGGGTTTCACCCAAAAACAAAAGGAGGCACGCCATGCTTAAGCTTACGAAGAAAGGTCCTAGCGTCGCTTTCGGCCCGCCAGGCCAAGGCATTCCGCCCGGACAGGGCATTCCGCCGGGGCAAGGTATCCCGCCAGGACAAAAAAAGGGCGGGCCACAGGGGCCTTTCGGCTTGTAAAAAAAGCGGCATACTGGCTCTCTTGACACGTTGGGGTGTAGAGGGATAGAACTTAAGTAGGTATAAATTGTCCTTAAACGCCCCCTTCAAGGAGAGAGCCATGAAGAAAACGCTTGTAGCCTTAGCCCTGGGTTTCCTTGGGATTGTTTCTACCATGGGTACCGGCCAAGCTTGCCCGGCCGGCGGCAAGAGCCCGTCGCAGCCTATGGTTCAGCCTTTCTAGCCCTTTTCGATCCGAGGGGACGGCGCAGGTCCGCCGTCCCCTTCTGACGCTCAAGCCCCTTCCTTAGTTCGGTACGAAGAACCTGCTGTTTTTTCGATACACCCGCCAAAGAGTAAGCCAGGGACGAAGAAGCTGCACTGACTAAGGTCTTGGCATGCCATGCCAAAAGAATCACTTTTTTTTGTTTCCTTAAGCCTACCCAAGAAAGCCTAGGTTCTTGCCCTTCAGGGATAGCGCCGGTTTCTTCTTTCGGTGTATGGTAAACTGATAGGTCAAAAACCAGGGCAAGGTATGCGCATCCTTCTCCTCGGGTTCATGGGGGCCGGAAAGAGCTCCGTCGGCCGAATCCTTGCCAGGCTGTCGGGGTTCAGGTTTGTCGACCTGGATGCGCGAATCGAGGCCAAAGAGGGGCTTAATATCCAAGCGATCTTTCAAGAACACGGCGAGCCTTACTTTCGGAAAAAAGAGGTCAGGGCGCTTCAAGCCGCGCTTCAAGAAGACGGCGTTGTGATCGCCTCCGGCGGTGGGGTGGTTACGAGCGAAGAAGCCCGCGCGCTGATCGAACCCTTGCCCTACACCGTATACCTGGAGGCTTCGTTCGACACGATCAAGGCTCGGCTCTTAAACGACACGAAACGTCCACTTTGGAGAAGCCATGCGCGTGCAAACGAGCTGTACCTACAAAGAACGCCCCTTTACGAAGCACTCGCGAAGTACCGGGTAACCACGGACGGGCGAGTTCCCCGTGAGGTGGCCTTGGAAATCCTTAACATCATCGGCCTGACGAGAAAAAATGGAAATCACGCGCATTGACGTAACCACAAAGGGCGGCACCTATCCTATTGTCTTAGGGCAAGGGGTGAGGGACAAAATTGCCGCGTTCCTCGAGGAATGCCTCGAGCAAAGGCCCTTGGCCATCGTGACCGACCGCCACCTGGCCAAGCTATGGTTAGAGCCCTTATACGCCCAATTAATCAAAGATTTATCCAAGAAACCAAAGCTCATCGTCGTCCCCGCAGGAGAAAGGGCCAAGACGCTCGATGTGTACGCAAGCGTGGCCCAAAAGCTGCTCTATTTCGGTGCAGACCGCGGCTGGGCGCTCGTCGCGTTCGGGGGCGGAGTTGTGGGAGACTTGGCCGGGTTCGTCGCGGCCACCTACCAAAGGGGGGTTCCGTTTGTCATGATTCCTACGACCCTCTTGGCCGGGGTAGATGCAAGCATCGGGGGAAAGGTGGCGATAGACCTCAAGCAGGCGAAAAACGCCCTAGGGGCCTTCTGGCAGCCGAGCGGCGTACTGATCGATACGGAGTATCTTTCCACTCTCCCTAAAAGAGAGTACATCGCAGGGCTTGCAGAGGTCCTAAAATACGGTATGATTCAAGACGAGCCGTTCTTTGAGTTCATCGTCTCGAACGCACAAGCCTTGCTCAGGATGGACCCTGATGCGATGGCAAAGGTAATCCAGGCCAGCATCCTGCATAAAAAGGCCATCGTGGAGCAAGACGAAAGAGAGGCGAACCTGCGTGCCGTACTAAACTTCGGCCACACCTTCGGCCATGCCTTCGAGGCACATGCGCACTACAAGACCTTTCTGCATGGGGAGGCCGTTGGTCTTGGAATGCTCGTAGAAGCCGCGGTGGCCTACCGGATAGGCAGTACAACGAAAGATGCGTACGCTAGGGTCAAAGAATCGCTCAAGGCGCTTGGCTTGCCTACGAAACCGCCAAGCATTCACCCCGACCGGATGAAAAGGCTGCTTTCGCTCGACAAGAAAAAGCAAGGCGCGAAGGTCCGGTTCGTCCTGCTCGACCGTATCGGGTCCGTCCGGATTGAACCTATCGCCATCGAGGAGCTTGTTGACCTATGGAAAACGCTGCGGACCGAAGGATTGCCGTAATCGACGGCCCGAACTTGAACCTCCTCGGCAACCGGGAGGTTCGGGTGTATGGCACCCAAACTTACGCACAAATGAAGGCCGAGCTGCAAGAAAGGGCCAAAAGCTTGGGACTGGAGCTTTCGCACGCTCAGTCCAACCATGAAGGAGAGATCATAGCGCGTATCCAAGCCCTTCCCGCGGAAGGGGTGGCATGGTTGGTCATTAACCCCGGCGCCTACACGCATACCTCCATCGCGATCCGGGATGCCCTGTTGGCCGCCCAAACCCCAGCTATCGAGGTCCATTTAAGCAACCCCTACGCCAGGGAGTCTTTCCGGCATGTCTCTACGATCTCCGATGTCGTCAAGGGACGGATCATGGGACTTGGCGTTTGGGGATACATCCTTGCGCTCGAGTACATAGCGTGCAAGATTCAAAACAAGAAAAAGAAAGAGGACATGTCATGAGCCTAGCGACCAGCGACTTCCGGAAGGGGCTGAAGCTCCTGATCGAGGGGCAGCCCTTCGAAATAATCGACTTCCAGCACGTCAAACCCGGCAAGGGAGGCGCGTTCGTCCGAACAAAATTAAGAGGCTTAAAAAGCGATAATGTTCTGGACAAAACATTCCGTTCTGGTGAGCGTTTCGAGGGGGGGGATTTCTCCGAGAAGCCACTACAATGCTTGTATTTAGAGGGCGAAAGCGCAATGTTCATGGATATGGAGACCTACGAGCAGTTCAGTATCCCTTTTTCCGTGCTGGGGAATAAGCGCTTCTACCTGAAAGAAGGCATGGAAGTCCGCGCGTTATTCTTGGGGACAGACCCGTTGACGATCGAGATTCCCACCTTCGTCGAGCTTAAGGTGGTAGAGGCCGAGCCGGGCGTTCGGGGAGACACGGCCCAGGGCGGCACAAAGCCCGCAACGCTCGAAGGGGGGCTCGTCGTCCAGGTTCCTTTGTTCATCGAGCAGGGCGAAGTGCTTCGGGTGGACACGAGAACCGGCATGTACATCGAACGGGCAAAGTAGGGATCGCTATGGATACGCCGACGCCGACGACACCCTGCCCCTTTGATCGCCTCCGGGAGCTTCTAGAATGGGTTCTGTCTACGGACATCGTCGAGTTTTCGCTCGAACGGGAAGGGGAAAAGGTATCCTTGAAGCGATCCGGTTTTGAGGCATTGCCCCATCCGGAAAGACGAATCGAGCGAATCCGGCCGGAAACGCCCTCGTCCGAGGCGCAAGCCGGGCAACTTCCCGCCCAGGAAAAACCTAAGGCGCTTACGATCACCTCGCCGATGGTAGGGACGTTTTACCGCTCTCCCGCCCCGGAGGCAAAGCCTTACGTAGAAGTAGGCGAGATCATCCATAAAGGGCAGGTTGTGTGCATTATCGAGGCGATGAAAATCATGAACGAGATCGAATCGGACGTGACAGGAAGGGTATTCAAGGTGCTCGTAGATGACAGAAAGCCCGTGGGTTTTGGTACGCCGTTGTTCGAGCTAGAGCCGATCCCAGCATAAAAACCCGGGAAGAAAGGCGTGTTCCAAAAAGTCCTCGTTGCAAACCGTGGCGAGATTGCGCTCAGAATCATCCGTACACTCAAGGAGATGGGACTCCAAAGCGTGGCCGTGTTCTCCGAGCCCGACAAGGACGCCCCCCATGTACGCTTAGCCGACGAGGCCGTGTGCATCGGCCCCGGGCCCGCCAAGGACAGCTACCTAAACGAAAAGGCCATCATAGCGGCGGCAGAGATCACGCATGCCGACGCAATTCATCCTGGCTACGGGTTCTTCGCGGAAAACGCGCATTTTCGAGAGATCTGCCAAAGCGCCGGAATCCATTTTATCGGGCCTTCCTTGAGGGCCATCCGATTGATGGGGAACAAGATTCGCGCGCGGGCCATCATGAAACGAAGGGGCATCCCTGTGGTCGAAGGCAGCGAAAGGGGCATCAAGGACCCAAGGCAAGCCTTCGAAGAGGCCAGCCGGATAGGGTTTCCTGTCATCTTGAAGGCGGCGCTAGGCGGGGGGGGAAAAGGAATGAAGCGGGTCGAGGACCCGCTTGCGTTCACCAACGCCTTCTTGAGCGCCCAGGCCGAGGTAAAGGCCGCCTTCGGCGACAACGAGCTTTACGTAGAGCGTTTGATCGAGGACGCAAGGCATGTCGAGGTTCAAATCGTAGGAGATCATTTCGGGAACCTCGTCCATCTCTTCGAGCGGAACTGCTCTATTCAAAACAACTATCAGAAATTGCTCGAAGAGGCACCCTCCCCCGGATTGTCCGACAAGACGCGAAAAGCCCTGTGCAAAACGGCCATACGGGCTGGGGAAGCGCTTCGGTATGCAAGCCTCGGCACGGTCGAGTTCCTTGTAGACAAGCAAGACCGCTTTTATTTTATGGAGATGAACACGCGCATCCAGGTGGAGCACCCAGTGACCGAAATGGTCACGGGTCTCGACTTGGTCAAGGAGCAGGTCCGCGTGGCGATGGGCATGCCCCTTTCCATCAACCAGCATTCCGTATCCCTAAGCGGCCATGCCATCGAGGCGCGCATCAACGCCGTCGACCCTAAAAAGCTAACCCCTTCGCCGGGTAAGATTGCGGGGCTCTTCGTACCGGGAGGGATCGGCGTTCGTTTCGATACCTACCTTCGGGCCGGGCTAGATGTGCCATCCTATTACGACAGCATGATCGGCAAGCTGATCGTGCACGGACCCACCCGTGAGGATGCACGCATCAAACTCCTTGTGGCGCTCGAAGAGCTCGATATCCAGGGCATTTGCACTAACAAAGAGCTATGCCAGGCGATCCTCAATGGGGAAGCTTTTGCCGAAGGCTCTTATCATACAGGCTTCTTCAAAGAATTCCACCGTCTCTGGAGTGCGATTGAGCGATGATTTTTAGGCTGATAGGGTACGCTGGCTCGGGCTCCAAAGAAAAGACGCTCAACAGGCGTCTTCATGAAGACCCCAAGAACATAGCCGTGCTCAAAGAATTGGCCGAGCTTTACGAAGAGCGGAAAAAGTTCAACTCGGCCGCCAGCCTATTCGCTCAGATCGCGGACATTCACCACGGCAGGGGGTTCCTTTCCGAGGCCATCGCCTACATCAAGAAGGCGGCAAGGCTTGCCCCTAACGAATGGCGTTATCTTTCGATGGCCGGAACCTACCTTCAAGAGAAAGGGTTTGGCTTCGAAGCCCAGCCCTACTTCCGCCGAGCGTTGGAGCTTTTAGATGCGGCCTCGGAACGAAGGCATATGCCCGAAGTCCTCTGGAAAATGACCTTCTTGGCAGACAAGCCAGGACAGGCGGCCTTTCAGCTCGTTCGCCTGTGCCTTGAGCTTGGAGATCATGGAAAGGCGGAGCACTACGCAGGCCTATTCATTGCTCAGGCGCTGCTCAAGAACAAACCGGACTGGATCGCTCATTTACTCAGAGGGCTCGGAACGGATTTCTCGCTGGACGAAACGCTAAAGGGCAGGGCTTTTGAGGCGATTGCGTCCTCCGACCATCCGGATTGCCAATCTTTCATCCAAGCCCTTCAAGGAAAGCCGGGTTTTGAGGGCTTAGCGTGCGGTCAGCCGGTCAGCTTTGAGCAGATTTTCGAGCAATTCAAACAATATACCTCACCACGAATCGCCCAAGACCAAAGCGCCGCCTACGCGCTCGCTACGGCCTACCATGACATGGGACTTTTTGATGCAGCGCTCGCAACGCTCGAGCGCTGCGAAGACAACGCCCAAAACCGCTTCGAGATGCTTTATCTGAAGGCCATGGTATACAAGGCTAAGGAAGACTACGACAAGTCGAAAGGGGTTCTTTCTGCGCTTGCCGCGCTTTCCAGCTTGACGATAAGTCAATTCATAGGCACTCACTACGAGCTTGCCCTCGCTCATGAGGCGCTCTCTGAAACAGACCAAGCCATCGCCGAGCTAGAGAAGGTTGTCATGCTCGACCCAACGTTCGGCGAAGCGGCGGACAGACTTGCCAGGCTTCGGAGCTCAATAGGCCTTGACCGCTCTTTTCCCAAAGGGGAAGGATCCCTTTGATCTCCGCTCTAGAACGATTCGATCCCGGGCCAACGCTATGCTTCCCCCCAAAATATGGACACATTATAAAAGCGATACGGAAAGGATGGAACCCGCCTTAATGATGCCCTTTTTCTTCCTTGACAAAGGGGGGAGGTTTCGGGTGCTGTTGTTCTTTGCGCTCGCATGCCTGTTCCTTTTGAGCTCGAATCCCGCGTTTTTGGGGGTCGCCTTCGTGATAGGGCTAGGGCTTTGTTTGGTTTCTGGCATGAACGTTCGACATATCGGCATAAGGCTTGCCGGCCCTGCATTCGTTGCCCTCGGCCTTGTCGCGGTCCGGGTTTGGCTTTCTCCTGGAAACGGCGGCATCGCCGATGGGACCGTCCTTGCAGGCCGTGTGCTTGCGATCTGCACTTGGGCAATGCCCCTTATGGCTAATGGCCAGCTTCAAGAGACTTTGCAGGCGCTCGCCCCCTTTCGGTTGCCCGTTTTTTTGCTCGATACGCTACTGCTTGCCTCACGCTTTGCTCACGATTTGAGAACCAAGGGCCATGAAGTTGGACAAGCGCAACGTGTCCGGCTCGGCTACCGGGGGCTTTCAGGATGGGCTCATTCCTTGGGGGCGCTTGGAGGGCAGGTTTTATCCTACGCGTTCGACAGAGCACTCGCCCTCGAGGATACCATGAAGGTCCGTTGCGTAGGCGGCAAATTGTACCCCCAAGAGCCGCCCGCACCTTCAATAGGCGCAGCGGCCGTAGCTTTTTTCATGTTCTTCGGAATGTGGACGCTTTCGTGGCTCTTGTAGAGGAAACGCCAGGCCCCGTGCTGTCGGCCATCAATCTAGGCTACGCCTACACTTCCAAGGGCTTCGCCCTTCGCGGAGTCAATTTTTTCGTTCGTGCGGGGGAGGCCGTAGGCATTCTCGGAAAGAACGGCGCTGGAAAGACGACGCTCATTCGGGCCCTTTCGGGTCTTTTGACTCCAAACCAAGGGGAGGTTTGGCTCAAAGATAGGCCGCTCCAAAACTACAAAAATAGCGAGCTCTACAGGACGTTGGGTCTCGTTTTCCAGAACCCCAACGATCAGGTCGTCGAGTTCCGCGTGCTAGAGGACGTACTGTTTGGCCCCAAAAACCTTGGGGTAGACCCCCTAAAAGCCAAAGGGCGCGCGCTCAACGCGCTCAAGCGTGTAGGGCTCGAAGGTTTCGAAGAAAGGCTTGTTCGCACGCTAAGCTTTGGAGAGATGAAGCGGCTCTCCATCGCGGGACTCCTTGTCATGGACCCGAGCGTGCTGATCCTAGACGAGCCGACCCAGGGGCTCGACCCGGCGGGCGAAGTAGCTGTCATGAGAATTTTGAAAAAGCTTGCCAAGAGCTCCAATATTGCCGTAGTCGTTACGACCCACAACTTGGACCTTGCCGCGTCCTTCCTCGATAGGGTTTATCTTTTGGACAAGGGACAAGTGCTGGCAGAGGGCCCGTCGGATAGCCTGCTTCGGGATGAAGGCCTGCTAAAGAAGGCCAACCTCAGGCTTCCTTATGTGGGCAAGCCGTTTTCAAGCCTCAAGCGGCAAAAGGGCCTTTCATGGCCAGAGGTTCCTGTAACGCTTAAGCAGGCACGGGCCTTCTTGAAGTGGCTGTTCTATTCAAACTCCAACCCTAGCGGAGCTTCACGTTCAACCGCAGGGGAGAAAGGTTCCGCTCAATCGCAAGCATAGCCTCACCCTTCTGGTTGAGGTCCGCTAGCAAGGATGCAAGCGTAAAGCCCTCATTTACGGGCTGGCCGTTGACCGATTGAAGGATATCGCCGTCTAAAAGCCCAAGCTTAGAAAAAACGGAGCCCCTGGAAACGTTAAGGATCATGAAGCCGTTCGGCCTTCCGGATTTGAACGCTGGCAACATGGTTGCCTCACGAGCGACACGATCCGGGCTGGCCAGTTCCTTCTCGATTTCCTGCCGTGGAATCGTAAGCGCGCTGCCGGAACCTTCCTGCTTCCTTTCATCCTGCATTTTCGGGGGCGCTTCTTTGAAAACCCACGACTGCTCGAAATCGAACTCCATTTTTAGCGCCTGCCTTCTCCCTTCGTGCTCTAAGATGACCTGGAGCGGTTCGATCGCTACGACTTTGGCCCCCTTGATTGTATCCCCTACCCTGTAAGGCGCTTCTTCGGCCTTAGACTCATCCAGGATGACGGCATAGGAAAGCGCTTGAGGCCCTGAAACCGTCCCCGACAGCTTGATTCCCAGCTTTTCGCCGATCCCTCCGGGCTCAGACGATGTGCTTAAACCCTGCCCTGGGGAATGTCCCCTCGTTTCAAGGGCTACATCCAGGCTCTTGGATACCAAAAAGACTTTGGCAAGGTCTTCTACGGGCTTTCTAGCACCCAGGAGCGGAGCGTTGGGCAAGGAAGGCAGCGGGGTTGCGCCGGAGAGCCCAGAGGCCCGAACATCAACCCTGGGAATGGGGGCCAAAATGGTCCGAACGAGCCGAACGCCAAGCACCAGGAAGCCGACGATCCCGAGCGCGACGAGCGTGAGGCGTGCCCAGAGAAAAAGCCTGGCCAGGGAAATGCCGGGCGTTGGAAACAATGGATAACCCTCAGGCGTTCGGTTTTCTTCGGAAGGAATGATGAGGCTGGGCCGGGGGCCTCTCAAACCCGAACTGGTACCAAAGCTCACCGTAACGAGACATCTTGATTGGCTTTCCTTGCTTGACGTTCTCGAGAGCCCTTGAAAGCCGCTCGTCCTTCCCAAGCGCCTTTATTCCCCTTTCGAGCACCAAGACGGCCTTCTCGCGTTGGCCCGCCTTCTGGAGCGCCCAGGCATAGATGGCGTAGATGAACGGCTCTTTTCGGTAGAACCGAAGCGTACGTTTGAGCGATTGCTCCATCTTGGCCGTCTGACGCCTTCTGAAGTAGACCATCGCCAGCATGACCTTCGGGCTCCAGTGGGCTACCCGTACCTTCTTGAGGTATTGTGCAGCCTCGTCGTAGTCCCTTCGCATGTAGAGCAGCATGCCTAGGTAGGCGTTGATTTGGCCTGCAACGAGCGGGTGAAGCCTTTTGAGCCCCTGGTCCGCTTTTAGCGTTTGCACGGCCCTGTCGAGGCTGCCTTTCTTGACCTGGTTTGTGGCGGCATCGATCAGCGTTTTGAGCCTCTTTGAAGCGACGCGGCCGATAAGCGCAAAGGCTGCAAGCGCAGGAAGAAGCGAAGCAAGCAGGCTAACGACGGTCCCCCAGCCCAGTACGGCATGCAGCAAAACAACGAAGGCCACGTAGGCCAAAAGACTGACACCAACGGCGATCATACGCTACTCATTCTGGAAGGCTTGGTCAATTTTTTCTAGTATAGCCCTTTTGAGGTCGTCCGAGCCAGTAAGCGATGGGCCGACCATGACGAGATGAAGGTTTTTTTTGGAAAAAAGGCGCTTGGCAAGCGATTGGATATCCATACGGGTCGTTTCGAGCAGTGCACGATAAAACGTATTTGGCTGCCACGGGACTCCAAACAGAACGGCCCTGGAAACGTGCTCAAGCACGTTCTCCGGGCTGTCCTGCTCGAAGTAAAGGTCATAGAGGCAGCTTAACTTGGCCATATCCGAGAGCTCGCAGGGAACTTCTTGCGCCTTGAATTGGGCCAGCTCGCAAAGCAGCGTATCTATAGCTTCCAAGAGCGTCTCTTTCGAGGTAGCAAACTCGATGAGAAAGACGCCTACGCCTTTGTGGAGGCTGAAGGAAGCATCCAAGCTGTAGACAAGCCCCTTTTCCTCCCTAAGCCGCCTTGTGAGGATAGACTTGCCCATACCCGCGAGCAGGCGTTGCACGATCGGGAGCTTGAGCACGTCCTGACATTTTGGGCCAGGAGCTTGAAAGCCCATGCATACCTCGAACTGGCTTTGGGGGTTGTGGCGGATAAGGAGCTTCGAGCCCTCGGATGTGGGCATGTCGCCAAGGACATACGGGCCTCGTGCCCTGGCAGTGGGCAATGGGAAGCCATCGCTTAGGAACGCCTCGAGCGCCTCGAAGCCTATGTCTCCGCTCACCGTCACGAGCGTGCCTTCCGGGACGAGGAGCTCTTTAAGCCTGGCAGTCAAATCTTTTTTGGTAAACCGTTCAATGTTGGCCTGGCTTCCTGCAATCGGAAGGGCAAGGCTTGAACCCGGAAACATCAACCCGTACAGGAGATTCTCGGGGTCAATCTCTTCGCCCTGCTCGTTCTTGTCCTCGAGAATCTCCTGGAGAATAACCCGTTTTTCGGTCTCGAGGCCCTTAAAGAGCGGAGCTTCGAACATGGCCTGGAAGATGCCGAGGGCCTCCAAGAGGAACTTTGGATGGCAGTGGGCATGGAAGCACGTACGCTCCGCGTCCACGAAGGCGTTCGCCATCCCGCCGATCGCCTCGAATGCGGCTTCGAGGTCGGAGGGCTCCTTGTAACGTTCGCAGCCCCGAAACAGCATGTGCTCGAGCAGGTGTGTCACGCCGTTGTTCTCGGGCGTCTCCGAACACGAGCCGTGGGCAAACTGGACGCGCACCCAGGCGCGAACGTTCTTGTTGTCGTGGATATGGGCGAGCGTAAGCCCGCTTTGTAGCCGCTTCAAAGAAACATCAAAGGTAGGCTCTAGCTCTTTGAAAAGTTTCTCGGGCGGCCAAGGGAGCGCTTCAGTGTTCACTGCCGTCATGGGAAAAGATTTTTATGGGAGGGACGTTCAAGCTGCCTTGCCGAACCCTCCTGGTTTTCTTCGTACGTTACCCCTTCTACCCAAACAAAAGGCACTCCCTTTGTCTTTCCGCAGGCCAGCTCCGCGCCTGCGGCGAGCTCATCGGCGAGCGCGATACAGGTGTCTTTAAGGAGGTAGCCGTAGTCGTCCTTTCGCCCGCGCATATCAAAGAAAGGATCAAGCCCCCAAAGGCCCACGGCAACGTCCGTTTGGCCGAGCCGAAAGGGCCTGCCAAGCGTATCCGAAACAATCACTGGAATATGGAAGCCCAATAGCCCTGAAAGCGCGACCCCAAAGCGCTTGGCCTCGGCATCGATGTCTTCTGGCGGGCACAGGACCCACTCTGGCCCCCGGCCCGTGTTTGAGCGGTCAAGCATGGCGTTGGCGCAAACAATGCCCGATTTTGTCTCCACTAGGAGAACCCCTTCCTTGGCGCGAACGAGGCGCTTTGCGTGCATTAGGATCGCCTCGGTAAGCCCCGGGTCTTTGCCCGTGAGGTCAGCAAGGGCAAGGGCAAACGCCGAGGGCACGAGTGAGCTTGTGTCCAGCCAAAGGCCCAACGCCTTGGAGATTGCCTTGAGCTTGACGACAATGATCGCCCCTTTTTTGGGTTCATACCCTTGCTGCCTCGAGGCCTCGAGGGCTTCCTTGACCAACGAAACGCCAGCCTCGATATCGGATGGATGGGGAATGCCGATAAAACGGACTTCCATACGTCCCTACACCAGCCCCCTGAAAGGAAGGCCGTTGTGTAAGGCCCACAGGAGGTCTTCTTCTGTATCCACATCGAGGGCAAACCCAAGGCTGTAGTAAGTTCCAGGATGAACCCCGGAACGCTCGAGCCTTGCCCGGTTAACAGAAAGGCTGTTGTCCGTGCCAAAGGCCAACCTTTGGCCGGAGGGGTTCTTTAGATAAACCCCGTTCGTCCCCCTGCCGTCCATCGAGGGGACCAAGAGCCCCTCGGCGCCTTCTTTCTTAAGGCAAAGCATCAAACCCCAAAAATCTCTTTGGGAGAGAAGTGGCAAATCGGCGGGCAAAAGGAAATGCTCGAACCCCGCCCAAGGGCTCTCTAAAAAGTAGGCATTCAGCGCCTCTTCGAGCCCTAGCTTTGGGTCTTGCTCGACGACGTGCACGGGAAAGCCCTCTTTGGAGTCCTGAAGCAAGGAACCCTTAGAGAGGACCACGGCTTCCGAGAACAGCCCGGAGCGCCGAATCTGGCCAAGGACCCTCCAAAACATCCAGTTAGCGAGCGTTTGGCGCTCTCCAAGCGAAAGCACGCCAGCAAGCCTGCTTTTGGCAGTACGGAAGTTTTTGACGGGTATAAGCGCGATTCTTTTCAAGTAGCCCATTTAATCTATGTACCCAACCCCAGCCTGGCATACCTGCCGGAGCTCTTTCGTCTCGAAAGGTTCAAAGAGCGGTAAAAGCATCGGGTTGAACGCCTTCGAGGCGACGAGCACCTCATCGCCCGGTTTGAAACGTTTGGCATCGCGTTCTCCAAGGATGACCTGCAACATTTCCGTACCGGTCGACACAAACGCACGGAAGACAATATCGGCCCTTTCGATCGCCAGCACCCTGCCTGTTACGGCAAACTTGGGGGAGAAGCGCCGCTTGAAGAAGACCTCCCTTGGACTGCCCTCCGCATGAATGCGGCCCTCTTTGATGCTAAGGACCATGTCCGCCATCCGGAACACCTCTTGCTTGTCGTGGCTTACGAGAATCGTTGCGGCACCAAGAAGCCTGTGGATTCTAAGAATTTCGTCTTGAAGCTCGAGTCGCGTTGAGACATCTAGCGCGCTGAGCGGCTCGTCCAGCAAAAGAATCATGGGCTCCCTGGAGATCGCCCGAATAAGCGCGACGCGCTGCTGCTGGCCTCCGGAGAGCGTGCTCGGGTAACGGTCTTTTAGCTCGAGGATGCCTGCCAAATCCAACAAGTCCTCAAGTTTTACTGCTGACGTTTTCTGCATCGCATAAGCGACGTTCTCACCAACCGTCATGTTCGGGAACAGGGCGTAAGATTGAAACACAAACCCGACTCTTCGCTTGCGGGAAGGAAGGAGGACTCGCTTTCTTGCATCGAACCATAATTCGCCGTTTACGCTAATAAAGCCTTCCTGCGGCGTCTCCAGGCCTGCGAGCATCCGAAGAATGGTCGTTTTGCCAGCACCAGACGGCCCGTAGAACGTGACACATTGGCCGTCATCAACGCGAAAATTCACACTCAGACGGAATGGGCCGGAAGCCCCGAACAGGTCTTTTTCGAGGTGGGCTTCGATCATGCCGAAAAAAACCTCCTGTTGACCCGGTACACGGCAAGCAGCGTCAAGAACGAAAATGCGAACAACACCGAGGCGTAGACATGGGCCGATCGGTAATCGAGCGCTTCGACGGCGTCGTAGATGGCAAGCGACACCACGCGGGTCTCTCCCTCGATGTTCCCGCCGACCATAAGGACGACGCCGAACTCGCCTACGGCATGGGCAAACGCCAGCACGCAGCCCGTCAGGATCGAAGCCTTCATGTTGGGCAACACGACACGGACGAGCGTCGTCCACCAAGGCTTGCCAAGCGTGGTGCTCGCCTCGATAAGCTCTTTCGGGATGGAGCGAACGCCGGCAACCAGCGGCTGGACCATAAAAGGAAGCCCGAACACGACCGAGGCAAGGACAAGCCCTTCAAAGTTAAACACGAGCGGATGCCCGAAAAACCGTTCCCAGACTGCACCGAAAGGCCCGTCGGCGCGGAACATGAGCAAGAGGTAGAACCCTAGCACGCTAGGGGGCAAAACGAGCGGCAGGGCAACGGAGGCCTCGAGCCCGCTTGCGAGCAACGAGCGCCTGTTTGCCAGCCAAAGGGCGGCAGGTATTCCTATTGCGGTCAAAATGACGGTCGCACAAAGTGCCAGCTTGAACGTCAAAAAAAACGGGGTAAGGTTCATGATGGTACCCCAAGGCCCTGCAGCGCGACCTCGGTCGATTTGATGACCGCCTTCACCCTGGCCCCTTCTTTCAAGCCAAGCCTCTCGAACGAGCGCTTCGTAATGATGGAAACGATTTCTCCCGCCGCCGTCCAAACGACAACTTCTGCAAGAACCCGCCCACACCTCATGCCAGAGACCTTCCCGTCGAACACGTTCAGGTAGCTCATCTTGCCCGCATCCAGGCCTAGCGCCACCTCTGTCTCTTTAAACAAAACGTACACCTCGGCGCCAAGTCTCATATACTCCGAGCTTTCCGGCGTTTCCAAAATAACGGCAGAAATCGCTCCACCGCCCGTTTCGATGTCCACGAGCGACACGCCATCGCTCGCTTCGATCCCAAGGATGCGGCCTTGGACTCGGTTCATGGAACCAGTGGGGGCAGCACAAACCCATAGCGAGAAAAAACTTCCCTTGCCTTTGACGATCCGATGAACTCGGCAAAGTGAAGTGCCGCCGGGTTGTTTCCGGCCCGTTTCATGACGACGAACCCTTGGATAAGCGGCCGGTGAAGCTCCTCTGGAACCAAGGCGTAGCGCCCCTTTTGGGCAAGCTCACCCTCCAAGGCGAGCGGCAGGGCAATAAGGCCCACCTCTGCCGCCCCGCTTAGCGCGTAGTGGGCGGCCTGGGAGATGTTCTCGGCGATGACCAGCTTATTTTTAACCCTCTCCCACATCCCGGCTTTCTCCAGCGCTTCCTTGGCCGCCCTTCCGTAGGGGGCGTGCTCGGGGTTGGCGATCGCGATCTTTTTGATTGTTGGCGCAAGGAGCACGTCGAGCCCCTTGGAAACATCAACCTGTGAGCCGCTCAGGCTCCAAACGACGAGCCTTCCTAGGCCGTAGGGTTTCGGTTTGGTAAGCGTAAGGCCTTTTTGTGCGAGCCTTTCTGCGTAATCCATGTCGGCCGAGAAAAACAAATCGTGGGGCGCTCCAGAGGCAAGCTGGGCGTAGCCCTTGCCAGACGAACCGAAAGTTACCTTGACGTGGGCTTGCGGGTTTTCTTGTTCGAACGCTTGGATCAGCGAGCGCATGGCAAGCTGCAGATCTGCGGCCGCATAGACCCCAACGTCCTGAGCGGTTGCAGGGCCTATGCCCAAAAGAAAGGTAAGCGACGCCAAAAATGCCACGCACCACCTGCGTATGCCCATAAAACGCACCCCACTTTTTTTGAAGGACGATGCAGCATCCGTATCATACCATTCCAAAAGTTACGCTTGAAGCCCGCCGCTTTGGCCAACCTAAGCCTATCTCGAAAGAATTTCCGTTTTCTATCCCAGCCAAGAAAGGCCTAGCTCTTTGAGCCCGAGCCGTTGGTATTTTTGCTCCATAAGCCGGCAACCCAATCAAATGGTATGGCGTTTTGACACGCCTTTACAAAACGTTTATTATGAGTTCAAGAAGAAATCGACCCTAAATCAATCAAAAGGTGCCCGCGTATGGAAACCCGGCCCGCTGCCAGCGAAGACAACGAGCTTAAGCTCCAACGCCTGCTTGAGCTCTCGAACGTAGGCGGAGGGGGCGATCGAATCCAAAAGCAGCACGAGGCGGGCAAGAAAACGGCCCGGGAGCGCATTATGCTCTTGCTGGATGCGGGCAGCTTTACGGAGGTGGACCGTTTCGTAACGCACCGGTGCACCGAGTTTGGGATGGACAAGCAAAAAGTCTACGGAGACGGCGTTATCACTGGCTACGGGACGATCGACGGGCGCAAGGTATTCGCATTCTCCCAGGACTTCACGGTGTTCGGGGGCTCGCTGTCGGAAACCTATGCCCAAAAGATCTGCAAGATCATGGACTTAGCCCTTAAAGTAGGGGCGCCAGTGATCGGGCTGAACGACTCGGGCGGGGCCAGGATCCAAGAGGGGATCGCAAGCCTGGCCGGATACGCCGAGATCTTCCTTCGCAACACGTTAGCAAGCGGCGTAATCCCACAAATCTCGGCCATCATGGGCCCTTGCGCCGGAGGGGCGGTCTACTCGCCGGCCATCACGGATTTCATCTTCATGGTCCGGCAAACGAGCCATATGTTCGTGACAGGCCCTGACGTCCTTCGGACCGTAACGCACGAAGAGGTCACCAAAGAGCAGCTTGGTGGCGCCGACACGCACGCCTCTACCTCCGGCGTCGCGCAGTTCGCCTGCGACAGCGAGGAGGCCTGCCTTCTGATGATCCGGGAGCTACTTGGCTACATACCTGGCAACAACTCCGAAGGCCCGCCGCCCGTCCCTACCTCAGACCCTGTCGACCGCGAGGATGCCGGCCTGGATAGCTTAATCCCAAAAAACCCGAACAAGCCCTACGACATCAAAACGCTCATTCGCTCCGTCGTGGACGACGGCCGGTTTTTCGAGGTGGCCGAGTCCTTCGCACCAAATATCCTCACCGGGTTCGCGCGCTTGGGGGGCAACAGCGTCGGGATCGTGGCCAACCAGCCAGACGTTTTGGCCGGTTGTCTCGATATCAACGCCTCGGTCAAGGCGGCCAGGTTCGTAAGGTTCCTGGACGCCTTCAACATCCCCATCGTGACGTTCGTGGACGTGCCCGGGTTCCTGCCGGGAACCACGCAGGAGTACGGGGGGATCATCCGCCACGGGGCAAAGCTTTTGTACGCCTACTGCGAAGCCACGGCTCCGAAGGTGACGGTCATCACGAGGAAAGCCTACGGCGGGGCCTACGACGTCATGAGCTCCAAACACATCCGGGGCGATTTCAACTTCGCCTACCCGACGGCCGAGATCGCGGTCATGGGCCCGGAGGGCGCCGTCAACATCATCTTCCGAAAAGAGATCGCATCGGCTTTAGACCCGGAGGTCAAGCGCAAGGAGCTCGTCCAAAACTACAGGGCAAGGTTCGCCAGTCCATTCCACGCGGCAGAGTTAGGCTATGTCGACGAGATCATCTACCCCAGGCAAACAAGGCAAAAGCTGATCACGGCGCTTTCCTACCTGGAGAATAAACGCGACGTCAACCCGCCCAAAAAACACGGCAACATCCCTTTGTAACCCGGACAGGCCGATGAACATAAAAAAAGTCCTGATCGCCAACCGTGGCGAAGTCGCCGCGCGAATCATCCGAACGCTCAAAGAGATGGGAGTCGCCTCCGTAGCCGTCTTCTCCGAGCCCGACAGGCACAGCCTGCACGTGCGCATGGCCGATGAGGCGGTAGGGCTTGAAGGAACGACCTCTAGGGAAACCTACCTAGACGTCGAAAAGATACTGGCGGCGGCCAGAAAAACAAAAGCGCAGGCCATTCACCCGGGCTACGGGTTCTTGGCAGAAAATCCGGAGTTCGCGGAACGCTTAGAAGAAGAAGGAATCGTATTTATCGGCCCAAAGCCAGAGGCAATCCGCAAGATGGGCCATAAAACGACGGCCAGGCAGTTAATGACGGAGGCCGGGGTACCCGTCATTCCCGGGACGCTCGAGCCCGTCCGGACGCTTGAAGAGGTTCAGCGCCTCGCAGAGAAGACGGGATACCCTCTGCTCATCAAGGCTAAGGCAGGCGGGGGCGGAAAAGGCATGCGCATCGCCGAAGGCATGAATGACCTGGCCTCGGCGTTTCGGTCTGCCGCCTCGGAGGCCTTGCAGGCCTTCGGCGATGGCGATGTCTACCTTGAAAAGCTCGTTTCCAAGCCGAGACATATTGAAATCCAAGTCATTGCAGACACGTTCGGCAACACGTTCCACTTGCTCGAGAGAGAGTGCTCGATGCAACGCCGCCACCAGAAGGTCATCGAAGAAACCCCGAGCGTAGTGCTCGATGATACGATGCGCGAGAGGATGGGCGAGATGGCCGTGCGCGCGGCCAAGGCCGTGGGCTACGAGGGCGCTGGTACGATCGAGTGCCTCGTGGACGAAAACCGCAACTTCTACTTCCTCGAGATGAACACCCGGCTTCAGGTCGAGCACCCCATCACCGAAGCGATCCTCGGGGTTGACCTTGTCCGTATGCAGGTCGCAATCGCCAGGGGGGAGCGCTTGAGCCTCGACCAGCCTAATATCAAGGGCAAGGGCCACGCGATCGAGTGCCGTATCTACGCCGAGGACCCGGACAACGGCTTTCTGCCCTCGCCCGGGCTCATCCGCTCGTTCCGTGTACCCGGAGGCCCGTTCGTCCGGCTGGACTCCGGCGTGTTCGAGGGCGCCAAAGTGCCCATCTATTACGATCCAATCATCGCCAAGCTCATTGTCTGGGACGAAACTCGGCCGCTAGCGATAAAACGAATGGTGCGCGCGCTTGGCGAACTCAAAATCCGTGGAATCCGCTCGAACGTCTCGTTTCTTTTGGACGTCATCCAATCCAAAGCCTTTCAAACGGGCGATTACGATACCCGCTTCCTGGATACCCACTGGCCTGAGCTCAAAGAGGAGTCCGAGAAAGAGCTACCTCCCGAGGACGTGATCCTGGCCACGGCGGCCACGGTAAGGTTTCGTCAAGAACAGATCCAAAGAGGGCTTGGACAACGCCGAGCCGCTGGCGCCCAGGCCTCGTTTTGGCGCTACACCCCCTGGAAGGCTCTACGCTAGCCATGGGGTACATCGTTCGGCTCAACGCGCTTAAACAACGCCTGGAGGTCGAAAAGCCCGGGTTGGGGCTGGCCAGGGTTCTCGTCCGGTTCGAAGACGGACGAACAATCGAGCTCGATGCCCACAGAGTAGAGCCCAACTGCTTCAGCGTGATCGTGGGAACGAGGGTCTACGAGTTCGACTGCGATATTCAAAACGGCGATATTGAACTGCATTTCGGGAATGAGCCCTTGATTGTCTCCGTCCTGGACGAGCGAGAAGCGCTGTTACAGCAAGCCAAAGAAGGAGCGGCCGCACAGGGGGGGGAGGTTACGGTTACGGCCCCCATGCCCGGAAAGGTCGTTGCCGTCTTGGTCGCCAAGGGTGAGAAGGTGGAAAAAGGCCAAGGGCTCGCCGTCATCGAGGCGATGAAGATGGAAAACGAGCTCAAGAGCCCGATCGAGGGGGTAGTTTTAAAGATTTTTGCCCAGGAAGGCCAGGCCCTCGAGGGCAAGGCCCCCCTCATCACAATCGGCCAGGCAACCGCCTTACCCTAAAAGGCAGCAACACGATGGCAGGATACTGGAAAGAAGACCCAAGTAAGCTCCAAGAGGCCAAGGATCGTTACGAAACCACCGCAAGGGCGCTCAAGGAGCGCCAGGCGCGCTTCGAGGCAAGCTCTTTGCCCATCGAGCCGCTCTACACTCCGCTCGATACGCTGAACAAGCCCTACCTCGAAGACATCGGCTTCCCGGGCGAGTTCCCGTTCTCTAGGGGGGTATACCCCACGATGTACAGGGGAAGGCCCTGGACAATGCGCCAGTACGCCGGGTTCGGGACGGCCAAGGAAACGAACGCTCGCTACCGCTACCTGCTCTCCAAGGGCCAGACTGGGCTCAGCGTGGCGTTTGACCTGCCCACGCAGATGGGCTACGATTCCGACCATCCGCTCGCCAAAGGAGAGGTCGGGAAGGTCGGCGTGGCGATCGACACGCTCTTTGACATGGAGGTACTCTTCGATGGCATCCCCTTGGGGGAGGTCTCGACTTCCATGACGATCAACGCCACGGCGGCCATCCTGCTCGCCATGTACATCGCCGTCGGCAAGAAGCAGGGGATTGCGACCGAGCGCCTTCAGGGCACGATTCAAAACGACATCCTCAAGGAGTATATCGCGCGCGGGACCTACATCTTCCCGCCCAAGCCCTCGCTTAAAATCATCACGGACATCTTCGCGTTCGCCAGAGACACCTGCCCAAAATTCAACACGATCTCCATTTCCGGTTACCACATCAGGGAGGCCGGTTCCACGGCCGCGCAGGAAATCGCCTACACGCTCTTAAACGGCCTGGCCTACGTCGAGGCGGCGATCCAGGCGGGCCTTACGATCGACTCGTTCGCCCCGAGGCTTTCGTTCTTCTTCAACGCGCACAACGCCCTCTTGGAGGAAATTGCCAAGTTCCGGGCTGCAAGGCGTCTATGGGCGAGGCTCATAAAGGAGCGCTACGCCCCCAAAGACCCCCGTTCGCTCATGATGCGCTTCCATGTGCAGACGGCGGGTTCCACGCTTACGGCCAAGCAGATCGAGAACAACGTCGTCCGCATCACGATCCAGGCGCTCGCGGCCGTATTGGGGGGGTGTCAGTCGCTCCATACGAACTCCATGGACGAAGCGCTAGGGCTGCCAAGCGAAGCTTCCGTCAAGCTTGCGCTACGTACCCAGCAGGTGATCGCGAACGAAACCCACCTGACGGACACGATCGACCCCTTTGGCGGAAGCTTCGCCATCGAAGCGCTCACGGATGCGCTCGAGCGCAAGACAAGGAAGTTGATGAGGGAGGTCGAAGATAGGGGCTCGGTCCTCGAGTGCATCGAATCCGGGTTCATCAAGCGAAAAATCGAGGAAAGCGCGTATGCCTACCAAAGGGCCCTCGAAGAAAAACGCGAGATCGTCGTGGGCATGAACGCCTTTGAGGAAGAGGAAGACCTCAAAATCGCCGTCTTTCGGGTAGACCCCGAGCTCGAACGCGGACAAATCGAAAGACTTTCACAAATCAAGGCATCAAGAGGGGACAGTAAGGCTTTGGAGGCCCTAGAGAGGCTCTCCAAGACGGCTAGGGCGGGCGAAAACATTATGCCTTCGATCCTCGAGGCGGTAGAGGCCTATGCCTCCGTGGGCGAGATTTCGGATACCCTAAGGGCCGTATTCGGCACTTACAGAGAGCAGGGCGCTTAGACGGGACACTGCCGCGCCTAAGCCTTGCCAGCCCTCAACGACGAACCTCGCGCCGGTATCGCTCCAAGAGGGGTCTAAACCGTCCCTTCATCCTAAAGCTTCGTCTGTCGATTGAACCCCAGCCAGTAAGCCTCGATTTCTTCGAGCGTCTTTCCTTTCGTCTCCGGAACGTAGCCCTTAATGAACACCCAGGCAATGACAGAGAAAAACGCGTAGAGAGAAAAGACACCCGCTCCGCCTAAGGAATGGAGCAGCATCGGGAAGGTAAGCGACACCACGAGGTTCGAGCCCCAGTTGGCCAGCGTAGCTAAGCCCATGCCTAGCGAGCGCACTTCCAAAGGGAATATTTCTGCGGCCAGAAGCCAAAAGCCCGGCCCTAGGCCAATCGCGAAGAACATGATGTACATAAGAACGCTTGCAACCGTCAGCGGGGCGAGAAACCCTCCCTGGCCTATCCAAAACCCTACGGCAAGCGCGCTCAACGTAACGATCATCCCAGAAAGACCGAGTAGCAAAAGGTAACGCCGACCCAGCCGGTCGATGGCGTAAAGCGCGGCGATCGTGGCCAGGACGTTGATTACCCCCACCCCGACGGTCGCAAGAAGCGCGCCAAGGTCCGATCCAAACCCGGCGGCCTTGAAAATCGATGGTGCAAAGTAAATCACGGCGTTAATCCCGGTCACTTGCTGGAAAAAGGCCAAAAGGACGCCGATCGCCAGCGCCACCCGAAGATGGGTCTTAAGGAGCGTTCCAAGCCCCCCTTGCTGGTGCGCCAGGCTTTCTTTGATGTCGACCAGCTCCCTTTTCGCCTCTTTCTTTGTGCTCCGGACGCGCAGCAACACCTCCCAAGCCTTGTCCTCCCTCCCTTTGGACAGAAGCCATCTAGGGCTTTCTGGGCTGGGCAAAATGCCAATCAGCAAGATCATGGCGGGAACAACGCCCACAAAGAACATGCCCCGCCAATGGGGTGCTAGCAGCAAGTCGACGAGGTACGCAGTAAGGATTCCCAAGGTAATGCAAAGCTGAAAGAGCGTGACGAGCCTTCCCCTGACACCCGCAGGCGCAAGCTCGGCCAGGTAAACGGGGGCACACATTGAAGATATCCCGATTGCAAGCCCTAAAATCAAGCGAGCGGCAATCAGCCAGGCAATATCCAGGGCAAACGTGCAAGCAATCGTCCCCACGATGAAGACGACGGCGCTAAGAAACAGCGTGGCCCTCCTGCCGAACCTCTGCGCCAACGGCATTCCAACGGAGACGCCTATAAGGCAGCCGAGTAAAACCGCGGCAACGATCACCCCTTCAAGGAGCGGACTTACAACGAACTCCCGCTTGATGAACAACAGCGCCCCGGAAATCACGCCCGTATCGTAGCCAAAAAGGAGCCCGGCCAGTGCGGCCAGAAGAAAGCTTGTCTGCGCGTGTTTTTTCTTTTGCATGCGTACTCCCTTTTGACAAGTCGGCTTAATCATTAAAACATGCAGGGGAACCTGATTATACCATCAAGACAAATGCCAGGAAATTGTCCCATTGCCTACAGCAAAGCGGTCGACATTGCCGTCCGGTCGCGGGACGGACAACGCCGTTGTTGCCTAGCACCCGTGTTCGTTGGTACTATAAAACCTATATTAGAACTTCCGTAGGAGAACCGCCCTAGCGCATTATGGAACGTGTCATCGTTACCCCGTTGGGGGGGTTGGGCGAGATCGGAATCAACGCCTTGGTACTCGAGTACAAAGGGGAGGCCGTGCTGATCGATTTCGGCCAGATGTTCTCGAGCGAACCCTGCTACGGGATCGATGCCTACTTGCCAGACCCGCAATACCTGTTCGAAGACGGCCCGAAGCTGTTGGCGATCGTGGCCACGCACGGGCACGAAGACCATATAGGGGCAATCCCTTATTTTTTCAGGGAGCTTGGCGTCCCTGTCTACGGGACGGACTTCACGCTGGCCTTGATCACAAGCAGGCTCAAAGAGCATAACGCGAGTCCTCAAGGGCTCTTAAAAAGAGTGAACGCCGGAGACAAGGTCCAAGTCGGCCCGTTCGATATCGAGTTTGTCTCTGTCGCCCACTCGATCGTTGGTTCGCTTGCGCTGGCCATCAAAACCCCGGCCGGCATGGTCGTTCATACGTCTGACTTTAAAACACAAGGGCCCCCTTTCGACAAGGAGCGGTTTGCAGCGCTTGGTGAGGAAGGGGTGCTTTTGATGCTCAGCGACTCGACAAACATAGAAGTAGAGGGGTTCACTCCGTCCGAAGCGGAGGTTTTGCCCGCCCTCGAGCCGATTTTCGAAAAGGCAACGGGCAAGATCGTCTTTACGACGTTCTCCTCGCACATTCCGAGAATTCAACAGGTGTTCGAGCTTGCAGAGCGTTTCGGCAGAAAAGTGGCCGTTTGCGGAAGAAGCATGCTGAACAACCTGCAAACGGCCGTAGAGCTTGGATATTTGCGCCTCCCGGTAGGCCTATGGGTCCATGAAAGCGCGATTCGATCCCTCAAGCCCCAAGAGGTAGTCGCCCTCGTGACTGGTTCTCAAGGGGAGTTTCAGGCCGTGCTAAGGGCCATCACAAACAAGGCCCACCGCTCGATCGTTATCGAGGAAGGCGATACGGTTGTATTCTCCTCCAGGATCATCCCCGGCAACGAGCGCCAGGTGTACGAGGTCATCAACGGCCTTTACGCTCAGGGTGCAAACGCGGTCTACGGACGCGACGCAAAAGTTCACGCCTCCGGACATGGAGCCAGGGAAGATCAACGGCTGATGCTCGAACTCGTTAAGCCGCGGTACTTTATGCCTATCCACGGCGAGATCCGCCACCTCAAGCAGCACTTGGAACTTG
Organism: Nitrospirota bacterium; assembly: GCA_011620345.1. Lineage (GTDB taxonomy): Bacteria > UBA2233 > UBA2233 > UBA2233 > UBA2233 > UBA2233. Next base: position 28,006 of record WOZJ01000015.1, on the reverse strand, counting down.
CGCTCGAGACGGGAGTCCCCAAGGAACGGTTGATCTATGCGCTCGACGGCGAGCGCTTCGCGGTCAGCAAAGAAGGAACCGAGCAGCTGGGCACCGTACCGGTAGGCAGGATTCCGGCCGTAGGCAAGCTTCTTGCCGACATCGACCCGCAGACGCTCAAAGAAAGGCGGATTCTCTCGAACGAAGGGATTGTGGTCGTCTTGATCAACCTCAACGACAAAACGAGGGAAGTGGAGACGCTCTTCGAGCTCGTTTCCAGCGGTTTTCTGAACGGAAGCAGCGGTGACCACCTCTTCAAGGCCAGAAAAATCCTCGAAGAAACCGTAGAATCTCTCGGCCCTCAAGCCTTCAAAGACCCCGACGCCTTAAAGGAAAGCGTACGAAAGAAGCTTAAGCGCTTCTTCCAAAAAACGCTCAACAAGAGGCCTCTCATCCTTCCCGTTATCCTGAACGGTTGATTTGAAATGCGCCACATCAAAGCGGTCGCCCTCTCGATCGGGGCCTATGCGTTCCTTGGCTGGGCCTTCCCCGGCCTTTCTTTGCCCTTGAGCGGGCTTTGGAAGGAAATGTTCGGATGGATGGGCGGCCCGATCGCCCTGCTTGTCCTGGCGCTTGGGTTGCCGTTTGCGTCCCCAACCCTCTTGCTTTCCGCCCTTTCGACATCGATCAGCCTGCTGATTGCCTTAAGCACGATAGGGCTTAAGGAGCCGGCGGTCGGCCGGCTCGGCCTTACCCTTGGAGAGTTTCTTGGCTCGTTGGCGCCAAGATCCTTTGTCGGGGCCGCCGCGTTTTTCTCTTGCCTGGCCTGGGGATACGCATTCCTTGCCGTGGCGCTCAAAAAGGCAGCCCCGAAAGAACCCGAAGACCTCCCATCTGCGCCCATGGAGCAGGAGAAAATCGTGCTTGCGCAAGGCCAACCCAATGCAAGCCTTGTTGAGGCAAGACTCCTCGACCAGAAGCTTAAGCTTAAGGAAGATCAAGAACCTGCCCCATCGCCCAAGCTCAAGCTCGTCAAATCCTCCAAGGAACCAGACCTCGATAAGGCTTCGAACCATGAGGAAGGTTCGGCCCCGAAAACCCCGGCGCCCTCCAAGGCCAAACCTCCCTCGCCTTTTCTGCTCACGTCTGGAGACGCAGAAGAGAGGCAGACGGCCCAGGATCGAGAAACGATGGAAATCTTCGCCCGCGCTACCGAAGACGCGCTCGAGAGTTTCGGAATCTCTGCAAGGGTGTCCGGCTTTACGGTCGGCCCCGTCATTACGGTGTTCGAGCTGGAAATCCCCTCCGGGGTGAAAATCAGCAGAATCACCGGGCTTGCTCCAGACATCGCGAGAATCCTAAGAGTTGGGTCGATCCGTGTCCGAGGGCCGGAGGCGGGAAAGGCGACGATCGGGATCGAAGTCCCAAACCCCGAAAGGCAAACCGTGTATTTCGGGGCCGTTGCCATGACGAAAGCCTTCCTGAACGCATCCTGCGACCTAGCCTTGGCACTCGGCCAAGACGTCCAGGGCCGCCCCGTAGTCGTAGATTTGGCCAAGGCACCACACCTGCTCGTAGCCGGGGCTACCGGCTCCGGCAAGTCTGTCGCGCTCAACACGATGATCGTGAGCCTCATGATTCGCCTTTCCCCGGCCGAGCTGAGGCTCGTCCTGATCGACCCGAAGCGCCTAGAGTTTTCCCATTTCGAGGAGCTGCCGCACCTGTTCAGCCCGGTCGTTATCGAGCCCAAAGAAGCCGTGTTCATGCTCAAGGCATTGTTGATGGAAATGGATGAGCGCTACCAGCTCCTGAAGCTGCTTAAGGCAAAACACCTGCATGCGTTCAACCAGTCTGTCCTTAGGCTTGGCAGTGCCGCTCCTGATTCCGACATCGCCCGGGAGTTTTCCCGGCAAGAGCGCGAATTCGCACCCTTGCCAAGACTCGTCGTCGTGATCGATGAGCTTGCCGACCTGATCATGTCCGAGGGCAAACACGTTGAAGAACCACTTATCCGGCTCGCTCAAATGGCCCGGGCCTCCGGGATCCACTTGATCGTCGCTACGCAGAGGCCGAGCGTGGACATCATCACGGGACTCATCAAGGCCAATTTTCCTTGCAGGGTAGCGCTGCAGGTGGCGAGTAGGCCCGATTCCCGCACGATTCTCGATCAGATCGGCGCAGAAGCGCTCTTGGGCAAAGGCGATATGCTCTTCCTTCCGCCGGATGCCTCGAGCCTCTTTCGGCTCCATGGCTGCTATATTCCAGAAAACGACATCGAACGGGTGGTAGTTCACTGGAAAGATCAGCTCCCTTGCGATTTTCACCTGTTTGATCGAATCAAGCGGAGAACCCTCCTAGAAGGGCCAGACGATTCGGACACGTCCACGAACGGCCTTCACGAGGAACGCTACGACGAGGCCCTCGAGCTGGTGACAAGGCTCAGAAAAGCCTCGGTGTCGCTCATTCAGCGGCATTTGCGTGTCGGGTACAACCGCGCGGCAAGAATGCTCGAGCGGATGGAGTTGGACGGGATCGTCTCCAAAGAATCCGAACCTGGAAAACCTAGAGAAGTTCTGATTGCAAAGGCCGGGGTAGACCATGAAACGGGGTAAGGCTTTCTTTTTTGTCGTTGCATCGTTCCTGATCCTACTTATGCCCGGGTTGCATGCCCCTTCAAGGGCGGAAGTGGACATCGACCGCCTCGAGAGTGCGCTCGGACGGCTGGAACAGCGCTATAAGACCATACGGACAATTCAAGGAAACTTTTTGCAGGTCACGAAAAGAGTAAGTCAAGGCAAAAGGGATTTCCGAGAGAATGGAAGATTCTTCTTCTACCTGCCCGGAAAGATGCGATGGGAGTATGACTCGGACCCCAAAAAGGTCATCGTCAGCGATGGAGCCACGCTATGGATGCTCGAGCCCGCCGAATCCGGAACGCAGGTGCTTAAAACTAGCCTAAGCGAGGATACGCTTTACAAAACCCCCCTCGCATTGCTTTTAGGCGCTGGGAGCCTAAGAAACTCTTTCGAGGTCGTATCGCTCGATGAGGGGCCAAACGAGCTCAAGCTTGGGCTTGCCCCAAAACGCGCTACGGACATGCCACTAAAGAAGCTGACCTTGTACCTCTCCTCCAGCGGGGATACGATTCAAGGCATCGTCATGCTGGATTATTTTGGGAATCAAACGGCCCTTCGCTTCTCAAACCTAAAATGGAACGAAAAACTTTCCGCCGGCCTGTTTCGTTTTCGGCCGCCCAAAGGGGCAGAGGTGATCGAGCGCTAGAGTTTGATGGCGAGGAACGTCACGTCGTCCCTATCGGCCCTGCCGAAGCCATCCACAACTTTTTCGACCAGTTCCTGCATGGGAAGGCTGGAGTTCTCTCGGACAAACGCCGTTCCGTAGCGTTCCGAGACGCCGTCCGAATGCATGATAAGAACTTGTCCCTCTTCGAACGGGAGGTCTTGAAGTTTTTTCCGGTCCATCGTGTAGCCGACAATCCCATCCACGCTTAAAGGGCTTTCGTTGCCATTCTTTCCGACGCATTTCATCGCGATATTGCCCACCCCCAAAAACGAAATGCGCTTCCTCGCATAATCGACGAGCGCCGCTCCCACCACTCCCCCGCGTGTCGCCGCGGCCCGCTTGTGGGCAAGATCGAACAGCATAGGTAGGGCTAGGTTGCCCTTCTCGATTTGTTCTTTAAAGACGGATTTTATCGTCACGGCAGCCTCGTTGGCCTTGGGGCCATGGCCCAAGCCGTCTATGACGGCAACGAAGAGTTTCTCGCCCAAGTCATGGATGAGGTAGTCATCCCCACTCTTGAGCTCTCCTTTCTTTGCGCGGTGGACAACCCCGATATCTCTCGTATGTACCGATTCTTGCGCCACGACGTTAAGGAGAGACCTGATTTATCCGGGCCCATTTTCTGCACCAAATGAGCGCCCCTTTGCCCTGGGACGATAGGATGGCGAACTCGTCCATCATGCCCTTGACGCTTTTTAGTCCACGGCCAAGCCCGGTTTTGGAGACGTAGGATTCTGAAAAAACAACCTCGATATCCAGGATTCCAGGGCCATTATCGACGCTGACAATCTCGACCCCCTCGATTTGAATCTCGCTGTCTTCATGGAGAATCAAGCTTCGGTTCTTGTAACGAAGCGTGCGAATAAAATCCCGATCTTTGATACCCCCCACACGGTAACTATCTTTGAAGGAGCGGAACCCGAGCATACCGCCTTTAGCATGCACCACGAGGTTCCAGCCAAGCTCCGAAACGCTGGTTTCGACAATGGCAACCTCGTACGACCCCATCCCAAGGCTTTCGCAGGCCTGCTTCGCCTTGAACCTTGCTCTGTAGACATCGTGCTCCTTGGCTACGTTGACCCATAGGTAATCCGAATCTTGGGGCACAGCCTGACTAATTGGTTCCTCCTTTTAAATGCTGCACGAATCAACGTACAATAAAGGCAGGCCTATTGGGGAAAAACCTACAACCCGCCTAAATGGATCTTAACAGATAGTAAAATAGCTCCGCAACATGGGGCGTTCGCTATGAGAGACAAGAAGGCGTCGGGGGGCGGCATTCTGGTCATCCGGCTTGGCGCTGTCGGAGACGTCGTCCGGACATTTCCAGCCCTAGCCCTTCTAAAAGCCTCCATGCCCGAAGCCAGGCTCTGCTACATGACCGAGGAGGACTCGCTTAAGCTGCTCGAAAAAAGTCCTATTTTGGACGAAGTGCTGCTCTTTCCGAGAAGGCGGCTTTCATCGCTTGCAAAACGTCCGTTCTGGGCTGTTCGTACCTTCTTGGAAACGCTCGCTTTTATAAAAAACCTAAGAAAAAAGCGCTTTGAGATTGTCATCGACATGCACGGGATTCTTAAGTCAGGGCTGATTGCACGGCTCTCCGGGGCACCTTTAAGGGCAGGGTTCGCCAAGGAGTTCACAAGAGAACTCAACCACCTTTTTTTGAACCTCCAAATTGCCCCCTCTCCAAGCAGCCAGACCAGGGTCGAAAGGAACCTGGACTTAGCTTTAGGCCTCGCCCCTTCTTTCTTACCACATCTCGATCGCCCCGCTATGCCTATTTCGCTCGATTTGGACGCAAGCGAGCGAAATCGCCTCGCGCCCTTTCTTCGTGGGCTTGCCGATCGAAAGGCCGCGCATATCCCCGTCATTCTCCTCAACCCGTTCGTCTCAAAACGAGGCCGTTACAAAGCTTGGCCTTTGGGGTATTACGCCAAGCTTGCGGCCATGCTGCACAAGAACCTAGGCGCGTACGTCGGCATTGTATACGGGCCTGGGGAGGCTAAAGGGGCCGCCGAACTCGAAAGAGCATCGAATGGTTCGGCCGTGCTCGCACCCCAAACATCGCTCAAGGGCCTTATGGCGCTGCTTTCGCTCGCCCACGTGTTCGTTACGGCTGACACGGGGCCGATGCACCTGGCTGGTCTTACGGCCGTTCGCATTATAGCACTGTTTGGCCCATCCGAGCCTCTGCTCAACGCCCCCATGGGCAAGGATTCGGTGGTAGTATACAAAAAAGTGCCGTGCGCTCCTTGTAGGAATCGCGGATGCATTGCCCGCGTCTGCATGCGATCCATTTCTCCGGAAGAGGTGTTCGAAAGGATACGTGCCCTCCTTCAAGAAGACGCCATTGCGAAATAATCTGACTTCGCTTTACGCCAAGGTGGAAGCATTGCTCGATCGGCCTTCATTGCCTTGTCCGGCGGGTATTCGCCCTTTCCCTACAAAAGGAAAGGGGCGGTTTTTTTTGGCGGAAGAATCGGGCCAAAAAGGACCCGTATTCATCAAGATTTACAAACGGGGAGGGCTACTTGGGAGGCTCGTTCAAGACCTCTACTTTGGCAAGAGCCGATTTCACAACGAATTCAACGTACTCAAGACCCTTAGGCGTCTCGGGTTTGGCGTTCCTGAACCCCTCGGAGTGGCGACAAAGCGCGTTTTTGGCCCGCTATATAAGGGCGCGCTGCTTACACGCTACGCCAACGGCTTCGTTCCCCTACCCCAAGCCTACGCCTCCATCCAAGAGGGCCCAATCTTGCGGGCAATTGCCAACGCCCTCGTTCGCCTCCATGATGCCGGCATAGAGCACAAAGACCTCAACTTAAACAATTTCCTCGTTCGCACGGAAACGGAAAAGAGCGTCGTTTTTCTGATCGTCGTCGATTTCGACAAGGCAAAAGCCCGCAAAAGGCCGATTCGCAGCCTCAAGAGAGCGTACGGGCTGATTCGGATGGAAAGGTCGGCCAATAAGATCCTTGGAAAAGAGTTCTCCTTGTCTTTCTTTGCAAAGCTCTCCCAAGCCTACTTAAACGAGTTTCCCCAAAAAAGGCGGCTTCTTTGGAGCATACGGACCCTTCGGCCCGTCCTCAAGGTAAGGTATGCCCTCGCCGACTTGCTACATGTCTAATGCGATAGGCATCCTTAGAAACGACGGGCTGGGAGACTTGATCCTCACGCTTCCTCTTGTTTTAGCGACCCGCCGCGCTTTTCCTAGCCGTAGGGTCATTTTGATCGTAAACCCGAAGGTTGCAGGGCTTTCAAAGATTGTACCGATCGAAGGGGTTTCGTGGGTTCCTATGGAGCGAAACAGCCCCTTTTCGGAGTCCCTCAAAGGCCTCCGGTCAATGCGGCTGCATACGCTCATGGCGGTCTATGCGCCCTTTCAAGCCGCCCTTGCCTCGTTCTTCCTTCAAATCCCCGTACGGGTGGGCTATGCCTACAAGCCAAGCGGGCTGTTGTTCAACAAAAAGGTTTCTCTTCGCCGCTCTCATCCGCCAGTCCACGAAAGCAGATTCGCTCTTGCCTTTTTAGAAAGGCTTGGGGGCCACCAGGAAGCCTCCCCAAAAGAGCTGTTCGATGCCCTTCCTGCAGCTTTCTCGGAATCTCAGAAGAACGGCGCGGATTCCTTTTTTGAAACACTCGCCCCCATCTTGGCCTCCCGCCCCGTGGTCGGAATCCATCCGGGCTTTGGCGGGTCCGCCCTCAACTGGCCGCTTGCAAACTACGTAAAGCTCCTGAAGCGCCTGACGGCGACAGGGAGGGTCGTGCCCGTCCTGACCGGTTCGGCCCTTGAAGAGGGGCTGCTCGATACGATTCTGCGTGAGTCCGACACGCGCACAATAAAAGTCGTCGGCCTGGAGCTGTCAGAGTTTGCCGCGGTATTGAAGCGCTTCCGTGTTCTTGTCGCCCCCTCAACGGGGGTTCTTCACCTAGCGAGCCTGCTCGGCGTGAAAACCGTCGGGCTCTTCTCCCCGCTCAAGGCCCATTCTCCCCTAAAATGGGCCCCTTTGGGCAAGGGAAGGGTACTCGTTCCGCCCATCCACGAGGCCCTAAAGGGCTCCCGCATGAAGCACCTTTCCTCCGCCCAGAAAAACGCGCTGATGGCCGGGATCGGCGTAGACGAGGTCGTTTGCGCCGTCCTCGAGGCTATAGCTGCCGACAATGAGGGTTTTTGACCCGATACGTCCTTTCAGGATTGGGATAAAGGCTTCCTTCTTGGGCAACTTCTCGAAGTCCGAGGCATAACAGACTACAAGGTGACGGGTTGGCCCGTCTTTTTTGGCCACCGCCCCAAGGCCATCGACATCACGAAAGACGGGGATGTTCTTGCCAAAGTAGAACAATAGCCCTACGTTTGGAGGCCCAAAGCTTGCAAGTTCCACATCGTCCCCAAAGCGGTTTTTTAGCATGAAGACGAAGGGCTTGGCAGACTTGTAGCGGTCGATCGGCGGAAGGAGAAAGCCGTGCAGCAGGAAAGAAAAGGCGATGTAGGGGGCCAAAAAGCGTACAGGGGGGCTAGTTTTGAGCCTCGAGCTTAGCCCAAACAAGACGCCCGCCAAAAGCAACACGATGCCCTCAAAAGACCCGTACGGGTTTTTTGGGATCCGCCCAAGGAGGCCATCGACCAACAATACAACCCCCGCAAGGCCGAGGAGCCATGCCATGAGCGTTTGGAAGAAAAAGACGACCCTCCAGAACCCCCGAAAACGGTCGGCTTCTTTGGCCGCCTGATCCATGAGGATCGCAACGAAGGGGCATAGGGCGATGTAGGCGGGGAGGATGTAAATATCCCTTTTGCCCTTGCTCAACGAAAAGAAGAGCAGGACGAACAGCGCAATCCCACCAGAAGCCCACAGCGCCCTTTTGTGCTCCTTGAGCGAGCCCCAAAACCCTCGAAACAGCCCGGGTATAAGCAGGACTGTCGCCGGGAAAAACCCGGGGATAAACACGAGCAGGTAGTAATAAAAAGGCTTGTAGTGGTGCCATGGATCCAAATACCTCCCAAAGCTCTGCTTTAGGAATACAAGGCTCAAGTAATCCGGACCTGCAACGGCGAGCACGGAAATCATCCATGGCAACATAGGAACAAGGTAGGCGACAGCCGCTATCAGCCACCAATGAATGCGTGGAAACGCCCTACCTTCGAGGATGAGCAGCGCAAATAGCGTGAATATCCCTGGAAACACGAGCCCGATCGGGCCTTTGGTGAGCGTCGCTAGGCCGCAAAGCACGCCTCCTGAAACCCAAAGCGCCATGTTTTTCGTTCGCAAGCCCTTCAAAAGGCACAAAAAGGCTCCAAACATCAGCATGTTCAAAACCATCTCGATCTGGCCAAACCGTGCCTGCCAAAATATTTTTTGGACACTAAAAAAGCAAACGGCGGCCAAAATCCCAACTCTTGGGGGCTGGCCGAGCTCGAACGTCAGGAAGAAGACGATTACGGCAAGCAAGCAGGCCGAAAGAGCGACGGGTACCCTTGCCGAAAACTCGTTCAGCCCGCCAAGGACGCGCGCGCTCGAGGCGATGCTCCAAAAGAACAACGGGGGCTTTTGGGTGTATACCTGGCCATTCCAACGAGGAAGAACGAAGTCTTTACGCTCGAGCATTTCGGCCGCAACCCTTGCGTACCTAGGCTCGTCTGGAGCCCATAGGTCTCTTTGTCCCAAGAACGGAAAGTACAGAATAAACGCGAGGGTAAAAACCACGAACGGGAGCAAGCCTCCCTTGAGTGCCAAACTTCCCCATGTCTTGATCATTGCGCCACACCGGTTTGAATTTCATCTTGGAGATTCAACGCCAAACAACGCTGGGTGAGGATAGTGGGCTGCTTGGCTTAAGGGCGGCCGCTACGCCCAAAAGCGAGCCAGGAATGCCGACGGGTAGGTTGGCTTCCCCGACCGCATGCTATTATAACAATACGACCGGCCTTGTGGAATGCAAAAGGGAACGGAGTCCTCTTTGAGGCCGATTAAAGACGAAAAACTTCGTTGCAAGGAAGAACACCATCGGATGAGGATAACCTTGTCCAGGACGCTCGAATCCTTCCTGGAGCTTTTTAACTCCGCCCTGGACGGACATACGCTTGCTCTCCTGAAGGTTGAGGGGTCGCGCTTCTCCCCGTTTGTCGCCCATAGCCTATCCCCGCATTTCAACATGAAGGCCGTTGTTGAAGGCTTTCCTTCGTCTTCCCTCGCTGCCTTGCAACAGGGCAAGCCGGTATTTTTTACGGCCGGCGACGAGACGTTGATGCGGTTTACCCGCCTCTACAAGTATGCGCCCACGATTAAATCGGCCCTGCTTGCCCCCATCAACGCCAAAGAGCCGTTTTGGTTACTCTACTTAGACTCGCTCAAGGCGTACGACATCCATAAGACCAAAGAAAAGCTCCTCATCCAGGCGACACGGTTTTTGCCAAAACTCTTGCAGGCCAAACCTGCCAAGGGGCCAAGCGAGCCGGACGGATCCACGCTCGTAGACTTGGAGCTGCTAGCGAACATTCAAAAAAAGCTCGAAGAGGCCTCCGGCGAGGCTGCACTCTTAGCCGCGCTCAAGGCCGGGTTTGACGGCTTCCTTCCTAATGGGATGGGATTCATCCTTACGCTTCCTTCGAAAGCCTTGGCCGAGTTAGACTCGGACGTGTACACGTTTGGAGGGCTAAACCCGTTTCCGCCGGAATCGGTTGACATGGAGCATTCCCTTGTAGGCATGGCACTTTCAAAGGGCTGCCCCGTCAACGTGAACCTATCACAATCCCAAACCTCAGCCATTGCCGAGGACGTTTCCACGCCCTCAAACGGGTATGCGCTCTTTCTTCCTCTTTCTGGCCCTTTGGAGACGAAAGGTATTCTCGGTGTTTTCTCGGCATCTCCTCTGCCGCCAAAAGAAATGTTTCTTGCCGTTCATTTAGGCAAGGAGTTCTTAAGGAGGCTGCTCGACATGCACCTTGTGCAAACGTTGCACCTCAAAGATCCCTATACGGAACTATTGAACACCCTCGCCTTCGAGGCCTTTGTAACGCACATGTTCCAAAAAGGCTGGCCGTTTGAAATCCTTACTCTTCGACTTACCGGGCTTAAGGAATTGGTAAGGGTTTACGGCTACTATCGGGTCATTGCGTTCACGAGGGCCTTCTTTCAGACGGTCCGAACCTTGCAATCCAAAGAAACGGCCGTGTTCAGCTTAGGCCTTGAAGAGCTCGCGTTCGTTTCTAGGAATGGAAGGGACAATCTCGATAAGCTCTACCGTCAACGGATCCTCCCCCTTTTGGCCTCACTTAAAGACACGCTCGAAAAAAGGCTTGCGATTGAGATTTTTTGGCAAAGCAGAGTATTTGAGTGCCCAAGAGAGGCCAACACCCCCACGCTCATGTTCAAAGTCGTGTATGATGAAAAAAAGTATTGCTAATCAAAGCGTACAGAAGGAATATGCTAGGCTCTCTACGTAGAATCTTTCGTCATGGCTATGCCATCGACCTTGGGACAGCGAACACCCTCATCTACACACCAGGTTCGGGGATCGTGCTGAACGAACCTTCCATCGTGGCCGTTCAGGTAAGACCCCCTCGGCTTCTTGCCGTAGGGAACGAGGCCAAGAAGCTCTATGGAAAGAGCCATCCAAACGTCGAGACGGCCCGGCCCATGAAAGACGGCGTCATCGCGGACTTTAACAAGACCAACCTCATGGTCCGCACTTTCATTAAAATGGTCAATCACGGGTTTCACTTGACTCGCCCCACGCTGGTGATCGGCGTGCCTTCCGGCACGACGCAGGTCGAAAAGAAGGCCGTCATCGACGCCGCAATACAGGCTTCCGCCAAAGAGGTCCACCTGATCGAGGAGCCAATGGCCGCAGCGATCGGAGCGAAACTCCCGGTCCATACGCCCAAGGGCCATATGATCGTCGACATCGGGGGCGGAACGACAGAGATCGCCGTCATTTCGATGTTCTCAACGGTTTACAGTGAATCACTCAGGGTTGCGGGTGACGAGATGGACGAAGCGATCGCCCGCTACATCCGAAAGCGCTACGGCCTTCAAATCGGCATTTTCGAGGCTGAGAAACTCAAGATCCTGCTGGGTTCTGCCGTGCAGCTGCCTAATACCGTCGAGATGCCAACCATCGGCAGAGACGTCATCGAGGGGGTCCCTAGAGAGTTCCGCATTACGGACAAGGATATTTTCGAGGCGCTCCAAGACCCGGTCAACGCCATAGTCGAATCGGTGCTGAAGGGGCTCTCCTACGCCTCGCCCGAGATAGCGGGCGACATCATGGAGAACGGCGTCGTCCTGGCTGGAGGAGGTTCGCTCCTTAGGAACCTGCATCTTCGCATCCACAAAGCGACAGGGCTGAAGGTGGCAAGAGTGAAATCGCCACTTATTGTCGTTGTCCTGGGCGCCGGTGCCGTCCTCGAGAACTTCGGGCTCTACAAGCAAACCTGCATCGTCTAATTAAAAAGACGAACGGCCTTCTTTTCGTTGCCATAGAACGTCCGCAACGCCAAGCCTTTTGTTTGCCCACCTAGCCATCACAAACAGAAGGTCGCTCATCCGGTTGATGTATTTAAGGTGCGTCTCGTTCACGGGCTCCTCCTTTGAAAGCCCGACTAGAATCCTTTCGGCCCTTCTCGCCACCGTCCTCGCCTGATGCAAAAAGGCTCCCGCCAGGCTCCCGCCAGGAAGCACGAACGAATCCAAGGGCTTTAGCTCGGCATTCAGCCTGTCTATCGAGGCTTCGAGCCGTTCAACGTGAAACTCCAAGATCCTTACGCCTCTATTTTCGGCCACTTTGGGGGGAGTTGCGATGTCCGAGCCAAAGTCGAACAGCTCGTTTTGAAGCCATACCACCAGTTCGACGAGCTCGGCCTGCGAGCCTTCATCCTGACCAGAACAAACCGCCAGAACGATGCCCAAAATTCCGTTGAGCTCGTCGAGCGTCCCGTAGGCGGCCACCCTTTTGTGGTCTTTAAATACCTTCTTTCCTCCCGCCAGCCTAGTCCAACCCTTATCCCCGTAGCGGGTGTACACTTTCGTAATTCGGATCCCCACTTTCCTTCCCAGTTCCTTTATATCTCCAGCAGCCATTTTATCCCCGTGTAAAGCCTAAGGGCAATTAATTGTTGGCATCTGTTGACGCAAAAAGAGAGGCTATGGTAACGTGAATACGCTAGGGGTATAGGCTCACCTTGTAAAGACGGCGTTGCTTTTATAAATATACACCTCCAAAGGGGCTGCCGTGGCGTTCCTTTCGAGGAAAGCTATGATTGCATGGGGGCTTAGCATACAGGCGGCCTTGGAGTTGATTGCAGGGCTTCTGTTTGGTGCTTTTTTGGATATGAAGACGGGCAAAGCCCCTCTTTTTTTTATTTTGGGCTTGATTGCGGGGCTTATCGCAGCCGTTCGAGATTTCGTCGCGCTCGCAAAGCTCGTCCAGAAAGAGGATAACGGGAACGGATGATCCTGGCCGCTTTTTGCGGAAGCCTTCTTAGTCTTTTAAACCTTGCCCTTCTTAGGGGCTTTGTCGTTAGGCTTATGAGGGGGGAAGCCCAGGTCAGCAGGTTTGTCGCCTTTGGCTTCTTACTCAAGGAGGTAGGAGTCATGGGCTGCGTGGGGGTTGCCCTTTTGAAGCTGGGGCTCAATCCGGCAGGGTTTCTCGTTGGTTTCAGCCTTCCTGTGGCAGGAGGGGTTTTTTACGGGCTCTTAGAAGGGCTTAAGAAGGAGTAATCCTCATGGAAGAGCACGGCATCCTTTGGGTTCATTTGATCCCCGGGCTGAACGCCCTACCCGAGCACGTAGCCGGCTCGGTGGTCGTGCTCCTTATTCTTTCGTCCTTAAGCTTGGCCTATTACCTAAGGACGCGCAACCTCGAAGCGCGCGCCTTACCAAAAGGTTCCCCTCGTCTCGAAGAGACGTTCGATGCGCTTGTCGGGCTCGTAGACGGCCTGGCCGAGCAGATAATCGGGGAAAGGACAAGGCATTACCTCCCGCTTTTAGGGACGCTGTTTTTATACATCCTCTTTTCAAACCTGATCGGGCTGATTCCAGGGTTCATCCCGCCCACATCGAACATCTCAACCAACTTCGGCATGAGCCTCGTGGTATTCGTCATGTACAACGCCTACGGGTTCAAGGAGAATGGGGTCTCGTACCTGAAACACTTCATGGGCCCTATCTTGGTTCTTTCTTGGCTTATGTTTCCGATCGAAGTCCTATCTCACCTCGTTCGTCCCGTTTCTCTCGCCGTCCGTTTGATGGGGAACATGTTCGGCGACCACATGGTGCTATCGATTTTCTCGGGGTTGATCCCCATCGGCATTCCCGTGATTTTCATAGCGCTCGGGGCGTTCGTGGCCGTTATCCAGGCGCTCGTTTTCACGCTGCTTTCGACGATCTACATCGCCCTATCCACGACCCATGATCATTAAAAGGTCCTCTACCAACAACAACCCGGAGGTTGTCGCTATGGCTCGTTTTCTTGTCATGCTCGGTTTGACGATTCTCGTGTTCTCGGCGGCCCCCGCCTTCGCCCAAGAAGCAGGAGCAGAAGGGAGCCAGACAAAAATGGCGCTTGCTTTGGCATCCGGGTTCGGGATCGCCATCGCCGCGTTTGGGGGTGCCATCGCCCAAGGCAGGGCCGCAACGGCTGCGCTGGACGGCATTGCTCGCAACCCTTCGGCATCGGGACGTATTCAAGTGCCCATGATCATCGCGCTGGCTTTGATCGAATCGCTCGTGATTTACGCGTTGATCATCGCGTTCATGCTGCAAGGAAAAATCTAGAAAAGGCTACAGGCCTCCTGCTCCAGCAGCGGCCTTAAGAACTTGCCCGTTTCCGAGTTGGGGGCTTGGGAGATAGCTTCAGGGGTCCCCTGGGCCACGATCAAGCCCCCCTCCTCGCCGCCTTCTGGCCCTAGATCGACAATGAGATCGGCACACTTAAGGACTTCGAGGTTGTGTTCGATGACAATAGTCGTGTTCCCTTGATCAACGAGCCTTTGGATCACCTTAAGCAGCTTGGCAATGTCCACAAAGTGGAGTCCTGTGGTAGGCTCGTCGAACACGTAGAGCGTCCTGCCCGTCGCTTTTCTTCCTAGCTCCCTCGATAGCTTTAGCCTTTGAGCCTCACCTCCCGAAAGCGTCGTCGCGCTTTGGCCCAAACGAATGTAGCCCATTCCCACCTCCATGAGCGTCTCCAACTTCCTTTTGAGGGAAGGTATGGAGGAGAAGAACCCAACGGCCTCCTCTATGGTCATATCGAGCACTTCGGCTATATTCTTGCCGCTATAGAGCACGTTCAGCGTGTCCCGGTTAAACCTGGAGCCGGAACAAACCTCACAAGAAATGTATACGTCTGGCAGAAAGTGCATCTCGATCCGCTTGAGCCCCTCTCCGTGACAGGCCTCACACCGGCCACCTTTCACGTTAAAGCTGAACCTACCCGGCCGAAATCCCCGGCTCCGAGATTCTGGAAGCTGGGCAAACAGCTCTCGGATGACCGTGAACACGCCCGTGTAGGTCGCAGGGTTGGAACGGGGGGTTCTTCCGATCGGAGACTGGTCGATCACCGTCAGCCGATCGATGTGCTCCACGCCTTCAAGCTTTTCAAAGGTATCGGATATAGGCGTACGTTTGAGGAGGAGGGCGCTCTTGAGGGCTGGAACCAGGACATCTACTACGAGCGTACTCTTGCCCGATCCAGAAACCCCCGCGATGCACGTCAACGTCCCTAGCTGGATTTCGAACGTGATTCCTTTGATATTATGCTTGCGAACGTCCCTTAAAACGATCCGTTTCCCCGTACCCTTGCGCCTTGATTGGGGGATTGGGATTCGCTTCCTTAAAGTCAGGTAGTCGGCCGTAATCGAACTCCCGGAGGCCTTGAGCTCGCCCGGCCGGCCTGCAAACACAAGCCATCCTCCGTGCTCACCAGCCCCAGGCCCTAAATCGAGGACATAATCGGCCGATTCGATCGTATCCCTGTCGTGTTCGACGACCAACACCGTATTACCCAGGTCTCGCAGGCCCTTTAAAATTTTAAGGAGCCTTACGTTGTCCCTTGGGTGCAGCCCGATGCTTGGCTCATCGAGGACGTACAAAACGCCACTGAGCCCGGAGCCAAGCTGTGATGCAAGCCGAATCCTTTGCCCCTCCCCCCCGGAGAGCGTCCTCGAGGCACGATCCAGCGTAAGATAGCCAAGCCCGAGTTCAATCAAACAGGTAAGGCGGAGCTTGATCTCTTTTAAGATTCTTTCCGATATCTTGGCCTGCTGGTGGGTCAAATCGAGCGTCAAGAGCCAGTCCATCGCCTTCTGGATGGGCATGGCACACACGTCTGCGATGTTCTCCTTGCCTAGACGGACCCACAGGGCCTCTTTCTTGAGCCGCTTACCATGGCATGCACCGCAAGGCACGTAAGCGACAAGCTCTGTCAAGCCCTCCTCTTCGGCAAGCTGCGGGAAGTATGCCATCCTACGCTCTAGGACGGCCAAAACCCCCTCAAAACCGTCCTTTCCGTACAAAACGGCATCCTGCTCGGCCTTCGAGAGGCTAACCCAGGGCTTGTCCAGCGGAATATGGTATTTCTTCGAGAGCTCTGCAAACGAAAGCCAGAGCTTTCCCTCCTGAATCCGAAAAAACGCAGGGATCGCACCGTCTTCGAGCGAGCTCTCGGGGTTCAGCGTGACGAGTGCAGGGTCGAGCGCCATCTTTGAGCCTAGCCCTGAGCACTCCGGGCAGGCGCCAAACGGGTCGTTGAAGGAGAAAAGCCTTGGAGAGACTTCGGGGTAACTGATCCCGCAGTCTGGGCACGCATAGGACTCGGAGAAGGTCTGGTTTTTCTCTCCGGGAATCTCTAGTTCAACAAGCCCCTTTGTCAGCTTGAAGGCCGTTTCGACCGCCTCGAAGCAGCGACGCCCTTCCACCTCGCCGATGACGAGCCGATCGACGACGACCGCAATCGAGTGTTTCTTGTTTTTATCGAGCTCGATCGGCTCGTCCAGCTCGTAGAGCTCGCCGTCTACCCTTACTCTGGAAAAGCCCCCCCTTCTTAGCGCCTCAAGCTCTTTTTTGTACTCCCCCTTCCTCCCGCGGACAATCGGAGCAAGCACGATCAAGCGCGTCCCATGCGGCATCTCAAATATCAAATCTGCAATCTCTTGGACGGGTTGAGAACGGATTTCCCGGCCGCAGCCGTAGCAATAGGGCTGGCCCACGCGTGCAAACAGCAACCTTAAATAATCGTATACCTCGGTCTGCGTGCCTACGGTCGAGCGAGGGTTCTTGCTAATCGTTTTCTGCTCGATCGCGATCGCGGGCGAGAGCCCGTCTATCGAGTCCACATCGGGCTTTTCCATGAGCTCCAAAAACTGGCGGGCATAGGCCGAGAGCGATTCGACGTAGCGCCTTTGTCCTTCGGCGTAGATCGTATCGAATGCCAGGCTTGATTTTCCAGACCCAGAGGGGCCTGTAATAACCACGAAACAGTCTTTTGGGATCTCGACGTAGAGGTTCTTTAGGTTATGTTCCCTTGCACCACGTACAACGATCTTTCGCATTCGTACGCTACTTGAGCACCTCGATGTAAATTTCTTGCTTGGCCTTCGCAAGCCAATCATCGAACCTTTCTTGCTGAGTATCGGCCAACAGCTTGTTTTTTACGGCATCCTTCACTTCTTCGAACGGCAAAACGGAGGAAGGAAGTTTTTTTTCAACCTTGACGAGGTGGAACCCTAGGTTCGATCGGAACGGGCCGACCAACTCTCCGGCCGACCTATTCTCGACCTCTTTTT
Organism: Nitrospirota bacterium; assembly: GCA_011620345.1. Classification (GTDB taxonomy): domain Bacteria; phylum UBA2233; class UBA2233; order UBA2233; family UBA2233; genus UBA2233. Next base: position 10,941 of record WOZJ01000015.1, on the reverse strand, counting down.
CAAGCTCTGGCATGAGCTCGCCTGAGCCGAATGCTCCGATATCCCCCCCTTTTTGAGCAGTTGGGTCCTCGGAATAACGCTTCGCAAGCTCGGCAAAGTCCTCCCCTTGCTGGACCTTCTTTTTGATCTCCAGGATGAGAGCGGCCTTTTGCTCTAGATCTTCCTTCGAGAGTCTTTTGGGTGTGAAAAGAACGATCTGCCGCAAATGGACTTTTGGAGGCTCCAGGAACTCTTCTTTGTGCGTTTCGTAGTACTCTTTAAGCCTATGGTCATCTGGCGTCCCCTCGGATGCCGTCTCTCTGTTCAGGATCCTGTTTTGAAGGATTTGGAGCTTGATTTGACGCCTATAAGCCTCTTGGGTTAGGCCCTCCTTCGCCAAAAGGGCCTCGAACTCTCTTTGGTCCATCCCTGTCCGCTCCATAACCGAGGAGATGCTGGCCTCGATATCCTTTTCTGTAGGTTCGATCCCAAACTCTCTAGCGCGCAAGAGTATGAGCTTTTCCTCGATCGCCTTTTCAAGCGCCTTTTTTTGAAGCTCCTCGTCGCTTAGACCGCTTCTTTCGTCGGGCAACCCCTCGGTGAGCACTCTGTTGATTTCTGCTTCGGTAATTATTTCTGGACCCACCTTGGCAACGATCCTGTCGTAAAGGACTCCTTCTGTACCAAACGATGCGCCTTGGATCAATAAAAAAAGCACGACTAGGTGCGCCAACGTCCGTTTCATGATACACAGGCCTCCTTGTGGTTTGTCCACGATATCCAGAGTTCAAGCATTCGACGAGCTTGAGTAATCCCGGAAACGTCTGGATACCTTCGTAAAAAAATCCATCCTTCTTTAGAAAAACGAACATCCTTGTCCATAGAAAGCCTCTCTAGGCAAGCCTCCCCGAAGGCGCTCTGGCAGTCAGGATGGACTTCAAAAACAAGCTCATGCTTGGTTTGAGAAACCTTCTGGACGCCCAATTGCTGCGCAAGAAGCCCGGTACGTCTTAACTCGAGTAAGGTTAAAACTTTTGGAGGCGGGTCTCCGTACAGGTCTTTCATTTCTTCGAGGATACGCTCGAGCGTCTGCTCGCTTGGCGCCGTGGCGATTTGCCTGTAGTGGTAGAGCCTGTCTCTTTCTTCTGGCATGTAGTGGGCAGGAATTAGCGCCTCGGCCTCGAGCTTAAGCTCTGGCTCAAACGAACAGAAGGGCTTCTCGCTTTCTTTTTTTGATAGATTCTCTAGCGTATCCTTTAGGAGTTTAAAATACATCTCGAGCCCAATTTCTTGGATTACCCCGGACTGCTCCCGGCCAAGGATATTGCCCGCCCCGCGAACCTCGAGGTCTCGGACGGCAAGCTCGAAGCTCGATCCCATTGTATCGTGTGCCAAGATGGCGTCCATCCTATCCTGGGCATGTTTGGTCAACGCAGACTCTTGGGGGACGAGCAGGTAGAAATAGCCTTTTTGCTTGGACCTGCCAACTCGCCCTTTGAGCTGATAGAGCTGCGAAAGGCCGAAAAGATCCGCCCTATGAACGATCATCGTGTTTGCTGTCGGGATGTCCAGCCCGGACTCTACGATAGAGGTTGAAACGAGGATATCCAACTTCCCTGTGAAAAAATCTACCATGACTGCCTCAAGCTCTGCCTCGTCCATCCGAGCATGCCCAACTCCGATTTTTGCACTCGGAAAACGTAGAGAAAGGAACTTGGCGAATTTTTCGAGCTCATCGATCCTGTTATACACAAAGAACACCTGGCCTTTTCTCTGGAGTTCTTTGTCGATCGCTTCCTTGATGACTCCTTCCGAAAAGGGTAAGAGCCTTGTTTCTATAAGCTGACGCTCGGAGGGGGCCGTTTGAAGAATCGAGAGGTCTTTGAGCCCCGACAGGCTCATGTATAACGTCCTAGGGATTGGAGTGGCCGAGAGGCTAAGGATGTTCACCTCGGTCTTTAACTGCTTGAGGCGTTCTTTGTGGGTTACACCAAACCGCTGCTCCTCGTCAATCACCAAAAGACCTAGGTTTTTGAAGGTAACATCCTTTTCGAGCATGCGGTGAGTTCCGATAACGATGTCCACTTTTCCATCGGAGATCCCACGGATTGCCGAGCGTATGGCCTTTGGAGAGCTAAAGCGGCTCAGGCCTTCGATGTGTACAGGAAACGAGCGAAAGCGGTCTTTAAACGTCTGGAGATGTTGGTAAGCAAGCACTGTTGTGGGGGCAAGCATGGCAACCTGTTTTCCCGCAAGAACGGTCTTGAACGCGGCGCGCATGGCTACTTCGGTCTTTCCATAACCTGCATCGCCGCAGATGAGCCGGTCCATCAGACGTTCAGACTCAAGATCTCTATAGACCTCCTCGATGGCCTTGGATTGGTCTGGGGTTTCATCGTAAGGAAAAAGCGATTCAAACTCTCGAAGGAGCGCTTCTTCGACGATGTAGGGGTCTTTTTTGGCAAGGTCCCGCTCTGCCTGAACCTTAACGAGGTCTTGGGCCATTTCGAGGATACGCTTCTTGGCTTTGGTTGTCGCCCTCTCAAACTCCTTGCTCCCCAAGGTAGCGAGCTCTAGGGTTTGGCCATTTCCTCCCAAATAGCGCATCAAAACGCCGGATTTTTCGACAGGGATGAACAGTTTGTCTCCCTTGGCGTAAAGAAGCTCTATAAACTCTTTCTCGACCCCTAGGACCGTAAGAGCCTTTAGCCCACGGTAAAGCCCGATGCCATGTTCAATATGGACCAAAGGCTCGTCGACATTTAGATTTTTGAACGAGAAGAGCCCATCGGCCCGGTGTTTTGGGGCTGCCTGGACACGCTTTTTCCCGAATAGCTCCTGCTCGGTTAAAAAAGCCAACCCTTCATCTTCGATAACCTCGCCCGTTTCTTCTACCGGACATACGAGAGCGATGACTTTCTCTTGATCCACACGGAGAGAGCTTGCCCCATCACAGAGAGCGGGTTGAATGCGGCAAGAGATCTTGGCCTGTCCTAGGAGGTAAGAGGCCCGCTCGGCTTGTGGTTGGGTTCTTAAAAGCAAAACGGCACGCAGACCCTGTGAGGTGAGTGCGGAAACCCACTCGACAAGCCGTCCTTTAAGGCTTCCTTCTGTATGGTTTGGCGCTGTAATTACCAATGATGCGAAAGGTTTGGTTCTCGGTCGAATGGTCCTGGATATTCCAAGCACCTCTTGGCGGTGGACAGGACCGAATGCTGTCACATGGCCAGTAAAACAATTAAATGGATGGGGGTTTTTTGCGGGTTCGTCGCGATTATCCACAAGGTTTTCCACATTTTCCACAACGAGTACACTTTCTGCCGGAAGGTGGGACAAAAAACTGCCCTGTGCTTCCGCAGGGACGAGGGCCGGCCTGAGGGTTACACGCCCTAGCTTTGCCACAGTTCTTTGGGTTTCGGCATCGAATTGCCTGATGGAATCGAGCGTTCCCCCAAACCAATCGAACCTTAGGGGTCCTTCCTCTCCCGGGGGAAAGACATCCAGAATTCCCCCGCGTTTGGCCATTTGCCCCGGCATGGCCGCTTGGAAGGCCATATCATAGCCCCAACTCTTGAGCAGTTCGAGTACGTGCTCCTGGCCTATCTTGGCGCCGGTTTCGAGCGACAGGACAAGCTTGCGGTAGGCCGCTGGACTGGGAAGTTTTTGCTTCAAAAGCTCGTCGGGAAGAAAGAGCACGCCTAAGGAGGGTGTGGCTAGGCGGTTTAAGAACCAAGCACGGGCAATTTCGTTTTTCCCTTCAAACCACATAAAGGCACCTTCAGCTGCAATGGGAGTGCCTGGCCCTAAAAAGACCTTCAGAAGGTTAAGGAAGTTTCGGAGGCTTTGGGCGTTTTGGATGGCGATGAAGTAGACCTTTCCGGGTGCCTCCTTGATAAGCTTTGCCGTAAAGAAGGCCTTTGCTATGGCCCCCTGGATTAAGATCTGGGTACGGTTTTGGAGAATCAAGGGCATGTGAGCCGGTTTTTTTAGGACGTGGTGGGCGGTACTGGGTTCGAACCAGTCACTTCCACCTTGTGAGGGTGGCACTCTACCACTGAGTTAACCGCCCGAGAAAAGGCGCATCCTTGCATGTTAAGACTCAGGGCCCTGCATGGGCATAATCAACGTAAGCAACTCGCCCCGCTCCTTCAACGGCAAAGAGCGAAGGATTGTGGGCTCTTCTCTTCCCCAAAGCGAAATCCATACTTCTTGTCCTGGGAAAGCCATTAAACATTCTAGCATGGAACGTGCGTTGAAGGAAATCAAAAGCGGCTCTCCAGGGTTTTCGCTCAGGGGAATCTCTTCGCGCATCTCGCCCACCTCCGGGTTGTAGCTTTTTAGAGTGATGCATTCAGGGGAAAACTGGAAGGAAAGGTCTGGGTAGAGCGGCGAGGTGAACGCCTGGAATCGCTTGAGCGAGTCCAAAAGTACCTGACGCTTCAGTTTAACACGAGTCGTGGCCGATGGCCTATCTAGGAGGGCTTGGTAGGGGGGAAAGGATGCCTCGACATATCGCGATATGAACCTTAGCCTATCCGTGAAAACTCGGACAAGGGACGGTAGGAATTCGACAGAAATAGGGCTCAGCCGGTCTTCTTTGTTTTGCGAAAGCCTTACGATTTCTTGGCATGCCCTTTTTGGCAGGAGAACCCCCTTTTCTGGGAATAGGCCCGTTGGAGAGTTTTTTAGCGGGACCTGGCTCAGGGCTAGACGATGGCCGTCACTAGAAACGGCTCGAAGGTAGTAGATAGACGGGTCTTTTTTGGAGACAACGGTTTGTACGAGAACCCCCGTGAGGGCAGTTCTAGCGTCCGTTTCGTTGACGCAAAATAGAACCGTCTTGAGCATGTCCGAGAGGTCTTCAAGCGGTAGACAGAGGCTTGCTTGGGCCTCTTTGTGCGGCTCTGGGAACGAGGGAAACTCCTCTGTAGAGGAGCCGGCAAGGCGGATATGGCAGCTTTTGCATTGGATTGAGACGTAGGCGTTCTCTTCGAGAAGAAAGCGAATTGGTCCCTCGGGCAAGTGCCGAAGGAGATCGTAGAGCTTCCGCCCGGGCAAGAGGCAACTTCCCTCTGTGGCGATGTCTGCGTTTGCCCTGGCGTTGAAGAAGATTTCAAGGTCACATGCAGATAGAGTGAGGGAGTCCGGTGTGCTGGCCTCGATCTTGAGAAACTGAGATATTGGGCTCGGCTGACGGGCCTTGCCGGAGAGCTGGATGAGTACGAGACTGTCTAGGAGCTCTTTGCGGGAAATGTCGAATTGCATGGCTTGTTCCTTGGCTAATATTTTTTCTTGTTTTATCGTTTTTCGGATCCCTTCTCTTCTTCTTAGGTATTTAAATAATTACAGATTTAAGAAGAATAAGGGCCTGTGGAAAAGTGGGAAAAAATCGATAAACGGGCTCGACAGACCCCCTTTTGGGTGTTTCGAGCCTGGGGAAAGGCTATGGAAAACTCTTCGGTGTCTTGTGGATATCTTTTTTTCCACAGAAGGGGCACTCGAGATTCACAGGATATGCACAGGTTTTCCACATGTTTTCCACAGGGAGTTAGAGAGAAAGGACCTCACGCTCGATCGCCTCGATCGCTCCTTTGAGCTTTTCGTCTTTTTCGATCATCTTCTCTACGACCCGTACGGCGTGCATGACGGTCGTATGATCTTTGCCCCCAAAAATCTTGCCGATTTCGGGTAAACTTGCCTGGGTAACCTTCCTGGCGAGATACATGGCCGCTTGTCGGGGCTTCAGGATGCTTGAAGACCTTTTTTTAGACTTGATCTCCGATACCCGGATGCCGAAGTGGCGGCACACGGCATCGATCACCGCCTCGAGGGAAATGTCTTGGGACTCCAGGAGTCCACCGTTCGTATCGGCCAAGGCTTCTCTTGCCGATTCGAGCGTGATTCGTTCTCCGGTGAGGTTGCTGTGGGCATACACCCGGATGAGCGCGCCTTCGAGCTCTCGAATGTTGGACTTGATGTGCTTTGCCACGTATAGCCCGACATCGTCCGGCAGCTCGATCCCCTCTCTTTGGGCCTTCTTCCTTAAGATGGCGAGGCGGGTTTCCATGTCCGGCAGCTTGATGTCGGCGATAAGCCCCCATTCGAACCTCGAACGGAGGCGCTCGTCGAGCTGTTGAATATCCTTTGGGAAGCGATCTGAGGTGAGCACGATCTGACGTTTCGTTTCATAAAGCGTGTTGAACGTATGGAATAGCTCTTCTTGGGTTCTTTCCTTCCCGACGAGAAACTGGACGTCGTCCAATAAGAGCACGTGAACCTGGCGGTATTTTTCACGAAATTGCTCGATTCTGTCAGTTCGGATGGAGTTCACAAGCTCATTCATGAACCGTTCGGCAGAAATGAAATACACCTTGAAGTTCCTGAATTTTTCAAGGATTCGATGGCCGATCGCGTTGATTAGGTGGGTTTTTCCTAGGCCCACTCCTCCATAGAAAAACAGCGGGTTGTACCGATTGCCTGGAGCGTTCGAGACGGCCACGGCCGCGGCATGGGCGAGTTGGTTGGAAGGGCCGACGACAAAACTCTCAAACCGATACCAGTCGATCAGGTTTCCGCTCGCTACTTTGGCCTGAACGTTCCTGGATTCTAACACCTCGAGTGTCGTGGACGGCTCGGTGATCGATATCGATATGTCGTGGCCGAGCCTGGAGCGAAGGGTTTTTTCCAGGATTTCCAGGTAATTGGCCTGAATCCAATCCCTTGCGTAGGGGTGCGAGGCCTCCAGTAAATAAACTCCCTCTTTGACCGACAAGAGGCGGACCGCTTGGAACCATCGTTCGACGTTAGGCCCTCCGATGATTTGGTCTAGATGTTGGCGGACTTCTTCCCAAAGGTGATCCAATGTATCGGGCTGATTCATGATTTTTCCAACACGGCTGGTTTACAGGGGGGTGATTTGGTATACTGTATATAATAACAATATTATATAAAACTCATGTAGAACCCTAACTTTCCGCTAGGGTTTCCTGCATCCGCCGTTGATGGTAACCTGCTTTACTGGCGCTTACCCACCGGCCGTCGCTTTTTCAGCAGGGAACCATTATAATAAGGCGGATTATGGGGTGTCAAATCATCGATGGAGCGCGATATTTAACCTAAAAGGGGTATTTGTCCCTTGGAGCGGTGGGATGCCGTTATTGTAGGTGCTGGCCCTTCGGGCCTTGCCTGCGGGCTTACTTTGATTAAAAAGGGTTATAAAACTCTTATCGTGGAAAGGGAAACAGCGGTCGAGCTGGCATGCAAACCCTGCGCGGAGGCAATTACACGCCGGTTCCAGGATCATCCGCTTTTTGAGGCGCTGCCGGGCGATGGGCGGGTGTCTAGAATCGCTTGGGTTCAAGCCTCAAATGGCCGGTTGCTCGAAAAGACGCTTCCCCTGCCGGCATCCAGTGTTCGGACCTTTTCGAAGCGGGCCTGGCTCGAGGCGTTGCTTAGGGAATTTTTGGAGAAGGGAGGCGGGTTGTACGAGGGCTGCACATTAAAGGGGGTCGATAGGCAAACAGGCGTAGCCTACCTTGGCAACACTCCCCAGGCGGTTCGTTTTCGGTACCTGGTGGGAGCGGACGGGTTTACCTCGAGGGTTAGGCGATCCCTCGGTATGCCGTTCTTTGAGGGCCTCGTTTGGCAGGCGGATGTCCAGGGCGAATTCCGTACACTATTGTTGATCGGGGCCTTTGATGAGATTCCCTTTGGGTATGCCTACCTCTTCCCTCAAAAGGCTCACGCTAAGGTAGGGTTTGGGTTCGTCCCGCTTATGGGCCGTCGTTTCTGGCCGGATGTGAAAGCCCTTCAGCGTAAGCTTTCGCTTGCGTTCGGAACATCGACGCCCTTGATGTTTCGCTCGAGCGGGATCAATTTGTGCTACAGAGGGTTTGCCTTCGAAAACATCTTCCTGGCCGGCGAAGCGGCTGGGTTGGCGCTCGATTTCACAGGGGAGGGGATCGGGCCCGCCGTCATCTCGGGCGAGGCGGCCGCCTTGGCCATTGCTGGTGCGCGCGCCGAGGCCGAGGACAGTGTAAAATGGCTTGTCTCGCTCAAGCGCGCCCAACGCGGGTTGCTTGCGCTCCAGGTGCCGCTTGCCGGGCTAGGGAGGCGCTTTCTTCGGCCCTTTGGGCTTACCGCGGCGTTCTTGCTTAGCCGGGCGAAGGACGAAGGGTTGTTTTGGCGCATTCTCGTAGGCTAGGTCCGGCGTTGAGCGGGCGTTGGCCAGGCGCTATAATGAGGCGGAGAATACACAAGGCAAACTTTAAGGAAGACATGATGCCGAATTTGACGCAAACTGGAATCGTTGAGCTTGACCGTACGCTTGGGGGTGGAATCCCCGAAGGCACGCTGACGCTGGCGTACGGCGGGCCTGGAGTCGGTAAGAGCCTGTTTGGGATGCAATTTCTGAAGGCCGGGCTGGATAGCGGGGAGCCTTGCGCGTACCATCTTTTTGACCGCCCCTACCCCTGGCTGGTCCGTTACTTGGAAGTTCTCGGCTTGGATGCCGAGGCGGCCATCGAAGAGGGCCACCTTTGGGCGCTGCAATCCTTCCCTCACTTTTTTCCGTTCCCCAAGCTAAAAGGGGTGGCGTACTTCCCCTACGCCCAGCTCCAAGAGATTCGGGAGTATTTTGCAGAAAAGGCGCCCAAAAGGCTCGTTGTGGGCGATCTTTGTGCAAGCACGCTGGGGCTATTTTCCGGGCGTGAGCTTGGAGAGTGGCTTGCCTGGCTGAACAACCTCGCGTTTTTTGCCGGGACGAACGTGCTAATCCTACTCTCGGGCCAAGAAGGGTCGCAGGAGTTCGATAAATTCAGGCAAGCGCTCGAAAAATATGCACAGAATGTCCTCTCCTTCCGTCAAATCGAAGAAAAGCGCGAAATGCGGATCATCAAGGTCGAAGGCATGGCCCATCCGATGGATTGGCTGAATATAGGCATTACCCCCTCGGGTATTAAAATCAAGACCCGATAGGCCAACATGAAAAGCCCAGTACGGACACGTTTTGCCCCTTCGCCCACGGGTTACCTACACATCGGGGGGGCGAGGACGGCGTTGTTCAACGTCCTTTTTACGCTACAACACAAAGGGGAGTTCCTTTTAAGGATCGAGGACACCGACCTCGAGCGCTCGAGCGAGGTGTATACCCAGAACATTCTGGAAGCGCTCAACTGGCTCGGGCTAGACTACTACGGAGAGACAATCGCCCACCAGTCGAAGCGCATCGAAATATATCGAGAGTATGCCCTAAGGCTCTTTGAGGAGGGCAAAGCCTATAGGTGTTATTGTAGCCAAGAAGAGCTCGAAGCCGCCAGGAAGGCGCAGATGAAGGCTAGAAAGCCCCCAAAATACCCTGGCACCTGCAGGGATGGGCGTTCAGAAAGAGAGCTTGGGGGTGCACCCTATGCCTTGAGGTTCAAGACGCCCAAGGAAGGCGAGACGACGTTTGAGGACATCGTCAAGGGGCCTGCTAGGTTTGCAAACGAAGAGCTCGAAGATTTTGTCTTGCTCCGCTCGGATGGAAGTCCCACCTACAACCTCTGTGTCGTCGTGGACGATTACGAGATGGGGATTACCCACGTCGTCCGGGGAGACGACCATTTCGTCAACACCTCCAAGCAGGTCTTACTCTACGGAGCGCTCGGGCTTGCAACCCCAAAGTTCGCCCATGTGCCCATGATTCTTGGCGCCGACCGTCAGCGCCTGTCCAAGCGCCACGGGGCGACAAGCGTTCAGGCCTACAAGGAGACGGGGTATTTTCCGCAGGCGCTCGTCAATTACCTGGCCAGGCTCGGATGGTCGCACGGCGACCAGGAGGTGTTCAGCTTTGAAGAGCTTGTCCAGAAGTTCCGGCTCGAAGACGTGGGCAAATCCCCTGCTGTGTTCAACCCGCAAAAGCTCCTTTGGTTGAACCATGTCTACATGAAGTCCATCCCAGTTCAAGAAATCGCGGGTAGGCTGTTGCCCTTCATGAAGGAAAGAGGGATCGAGGCCGACAACGGGCCTGAGCTCTGGGGGAGGATCGACACGCTCAGGGAACGCTCCAAAACGCTCGTCGAGATGGCGGACTGGATAGGCTTTTACTACGCGCAAAACGTGGAGTACGAGCCGAGGGCGTCCGAGCGCTACTTGAGGCCGGAAATCTTGTCCGCCCTGGAAGCTCTGAAGGAAAATCTGCAGCAGATAGAAAAGCTCGATGAGGAGGCTGCCAAGCGTGCGTTTTCTGGGGTGCTAGAGGCCTACGGGCTTTCTTTAGGGGAGCTTGCTCAGCCTGCGCGCGTGGCGTTGACAGGCGGCACCGTATCCCCTGGCATCTTCGAGGTAATCGCGGCCATGGGCAAGTCAAGAGCTCTTAAGCGGCTTCAAGAAGCGATCGCCTTCATCCGCGCAAAAGGCAGCGGGCCGCTTGATTAGGTCAAGAAAGGGGCCTTAAGGCCAACAGGGCTTTAGGGCTAATCTCATAGCTGTAGCCTAGTAGCTGTAGCGGGATGCTTGCGATTGCCCATTATTACTACGCGCAATCGCTCAAGACCCTTGGTCCAACGCCATCCCCACATCGAGCCAAGGGGGGTGTCATCCGTCGGCAATAACTCTGTTCGATAATGGCGGGGACGCAAGGCTAAAGCGTGGTCCAGGCTGCATGCTCAAGAGCTTGGGCGGCCGACTGCTCGAAGATTCTTATACCTCGGAGCCCAGAGACGCCCCTTGGAGGTAGTCGTTTTTTAAGGGCTACAGCTTTTCGATCTTGAAGGCCTTGATGCAGCGTGTGCAAACCTTGTAGTTGGCCACCCTTCCTTGTACCCTTCCGCGCACGAGCTTGAGATTCACGCGGAACACCCGCTTTGTCTTGTTGTTGGCATGCGAGACGTTCTGGCCGTAGAGCTTTTCTTTCCCGCAAATGTCGCACCGAGCCGCCATGGTGATGATCCTTGCATGCAAGTTTATCGTTCCAGCATCGCC
>WOZJ01000027.1 GCA_011620345.1 Nitrospirota bacterium | reverse complement strand
GGCTGGATCCATAAGGCGAACGATTGGGGCTTACAATTAGGTTAGAGGTTGCGTGGCAAACGAGAGCCGTAGTAAATTGCACAAAAGCATGCATCTTGCTAAGGGAGCGGACATTGAGAAAATACCTCACCCGTTGCATCGCCTTGGTACTGGCAACGACCGGCCTTTTTTGGGAGACAAGCGCGGCCTTAGACCTCCCTCCTCTTAAGCAAGAAGCCGCCTCAAGGCTCGATGCCAAGGCCTCGGAGTTCGGTCGTATCGCCGATGCCATCTGGAGCTATGCCGAACTTGGGTTTCAAGAGACCCGCTCATCCAAGCTCTTGGCCGATACGCTCGAACGAAACGGCTTTCTCGTGGAACGCGGCGTTTCCAAAATTCCTACGGCGTTTGTGGCGAGCTTTGGAAAAGGAAGGCCAGTGATCGGGGTATCTTGCGAGTTCGATGCACTTCCCGGGCTTTCACAAAAGGCGGGCCTGGCGCAAAAAGAGCCGCTCATCGAGGGCGCGCCGGGCCATGGCGACAGCCATCAGCTGCTGGGAACGGCAGGAGTGCTCACGGCCGTCGTCTTGAAGGAGTTGATCGAGGAAAAGCGCCTTAAGGGGACAATCAAGCTCTTTGGCTGCCCGGCCGAGGAATCAGGGGCAGCTAAGGCGTTCATGGTTAAAGAAGGCCTCATGGACGGGTTGGATGTCTACCTGGACAACCACCCCGACAACAAGTTCGCCATTCAGCTCGGCGTTACGACCAACGCGCTCTTCTACGCCAGGGCGCGCTTTTTCGGCAAGAGCGCGCATGCGGGCAGCGAGCCCTGGGCAGGCGTGAGCGCGCTCGATGCCTTGATGGTCGCGACTTACGGGATGGAGCTCCTAAGAGAGCATTTGGAGCTCAGCCACAGGATCCACTACGTGATCACCGAAGGAGGCCAGGCCCCAAACGTCGTGCCGGATAGGGCAACGCTCGAATTCTACGTTCGCGACGCAGACGAGCGGGTCGAGAAGACCTACCAAAAAGTGCTCAACTGCATCCAGGCAGGAGCGCTCGCAGCCGGCTGCACCTATGAAGTGGAGCTCGTGCAGGCGTTGCATCAGATCCACCCGAACGAGGCACTGGGCAGGCTCATGTTTGAAAACATGCAGCTTTTAGGCGCACCGGCCTGGAGCGATTCCGAGCAGGGCTTTGCCAAAGAGCTCCAGAAAGCCTGGGGCGTGAAAGAATTGGGCCTTCCGGACAGTCCCGAGCTTCTCCTGGCCCCCCAAGTGTTCACGGGCGGGGCATCGAGCGACGTGGGCGATGTCAGCCTCGTTGCGCCCGTCGCTACGGTTGCGATCCCGGCCTGGCCCAAGGGCATCCCCCCGCACACCTGGCCCGTCGTGGCGCTCGGGACGACGAGCTTCGCCCATAAGGCCATGCTCGAGGCCACCAAGGTGCTCGTATTCACGGGGCTAGATGTACTGACGGAGCCGGAACGCTTAGGCCAGATCCGCTCGGAGTTCGAGACCCTAAGGCGCGACTTCGCTTACAAGAGCCTCCTGCCCGAAAACACCAAGCCATCGCTCGATCTCTACAGAGAGCCGATGGAGCGCTTTCGGCCTTTGATGGAGCCATTCTACATGGCACCTTCCGCAAAAAAGCGCACGATAGGAGCCTTTGGGGTTGGTATCAAACGCTAGAAGTAGACAGGAGGGACATTCTTGTCCTCTATGTTTGGTAAGCTTGGCGACGAACCCGCGCGCAAAAGAAGGTTAGCGAAGAAGAAGGCCAAAACGTTCCATAAGCACCAACACCCCCGAAGGAGGGTTTGCCATGGCTGAAAACGAACCTCTGAGGCTTGAAAAAGAAGGCCACGTCTACCGGGTTGTTTTAAACAGGCCAGAAAAACTAAATACCCTCACGCCCGCCCTTTTTGAAGCCCTGCCAAGGCTGTTCCAGCAGTTGGACGAAGACCCCGAAGTCCGGGTCGTCGTGATCCAGGCAGAGGGCAAGGTCTTTTCAGCCGGGCTCGACCTTGCCGAGGCCGGGGCGTGGTTCGAGCCCCCAACGGCGGATTCCAGAGAAAGGCTTAGGAAGAGGATCCACGGCCTGCAAGGGAGTATGGATGGCGTCGAATCCTGCCGCAAGCCTGTGATTGCGCTGGTGCACGGTCCCTGCATCGGGGGCGGCGTGGACCTTTGCTGCGCTTGCGACATCCGGATCGCCTCCGAAGACGCGGTGTTTTCCGTAAGGGAGGTCAAGCTTGCCATGGTGGCCGATTTGGGCACGCTCCAGCGCTTGCCCTTTCTGATCGGGTTCGGAAGGGCCGCTGAGCTCGCGCTTACAGGACGGGATTTTGACGCCAAGGAGGCGCTCCAAATGGGGTTCATCACCACGCTCTGCAAAGACAAAGAAGGGCTCCAAAAAGAGGGTTTCAGGCTTGCTCAAGAGATCGCCGCGCTCCCTCCGCTTGCCGTGCAGGGCATAAAGGATACGTTGCGCTTTACGCGCGATTTCGGCCCCCGGGCGAGCCTTTCCTACGTCGCCCAGAAAAATGCCGCCGCCCTGCCCTCGGAAGACTTGATGGAAGCCATGGAAGCGTTTTTTCAAAAGCGCGAGCCCGTCTTCCAGGGAAAGTGACCCGGACCCCCTTGCATGCCCCGAGCCAAAGTCTGTGCAGATGCGAAAAACCAGGGCTTCAGGGTCGTTTCTCTCGTTCCTTCGCTGACAGAGGCCCTGGTGATCCTTGGGGGGCGGGTCATGCTTGTAGGAAGGACTCGCTTTTGCACCCACCCGGCCTTTACCTTAAGGCACGTCCAAAGCGTGGGCGGGACAAAAAACCCAGACCTTTCGACGATCCTGCGCTTGAAGCCCGATTTGATCCTGGCCAGCAAAGAAGAGAATCGCAAAGAAGACCTAGAAGGGCTCGCAAAAGCGGGCCTACTAGCCTGGGTAAGCCGGGCAGAAAACCCGCATGAGGCCTTTTTCGAGCTCGAAGAGATCAAAAATCTCCTTGGACTTACCGACCCAAGAGGGCTCGCCTCGAATGCGCTTCGAGCCTACGAGAGGCTTCTAAGGCAAGCCCAGCAGGCAAGGCCCGTCCGCACGCTGTGCCTTGTCTGGAAGGAGCCCTTCATGGCCGTCGGTTCGAGCACCTACGCAGGAAGCCTCATGGAAGCCGCCAGGCTACAAAACTGCCTTAAGGGGCGCTACCCCAGGCTGACCATGGAAGAGCTCGTTTCTTTGGATCCTGGGCTTGTCCTTTTGCCGGACGAGCCCTACCACTTTGGCCCAAGAGACGCCATGGAGCTTCGCTTGATCTTCGAGCGGGCAGGAAAACCGATTCCACCGATTAGGCTTCTTAGAGGAAGAAACATCTTCTGGCCGGGCCTTCGGGCGCCTTTGGGGCTGCGAGCGCTTTTGTCGCAGCCATACTTAAGGGAGCGGGACAAGTTCAAAACAC
>WOZJ01000029.1 GCA_011620345.1 Nitrospirota bacterium | reverse complement strand
ATTACCTTTTCGCCGGGGCTAGAAAGCCCCGGCTATCGAAGCCGGACCATCCTTGCACACGCCGCTCCCGATAGATAGGAAAAGCGCCTCTTAAAGGTTAAAGGGTAGGCGGACTCAAAAACCCCATTATTGAACGCTTATTCAGCGTAGCACAAGCAAGAACCTCCATCTATGCGTTACCAGCCCTATGCCTTGGTACGTTTAAGGAAGCACGGGCTGTAGGGTATAATTAAGACAAAACATTGGGGGATAGGGATGTTTACGGCAAAGCTCGTGTACGGGCTCAAGGCGTTGCTTCAGATCGCAAAGGACAGGGAAAGGCCTTCCCATATCCAGGATTTGGCAAAAAGCATCCATGCGCCCGTCAAATATCTAGAGCAGGTACTTGCAGCGCTTGGCAAGGCTCGGATCCTTACGGCGAAACGTGGGGTTGGGGGAGGTTACTGGATCGCAAGAAGCCCTGTAGACGTGAAGCTAGACGAGGTAGTGCGCATCCTGGAGGGCAAAGGGCACGAGGGAATGCTGTGCAATGCCGGCGGCATCGGAGACGGGGTAGACGACTGGCTTTTCGAGTTGTCCTGTCATATCGCAAAAAGGCTCGAAGAGACTTCTCTTCAGGATCTTTTAGACCGCGAAAACCTGCTTCGTCAAAACAAGACAACGATGTATTATATCTAGCAAAAGGAGCATGGAATGTCCGAGGGTCCAAGGCCGCTTAGGTTCGAGACGCTTTCACTACACGGCGGTCAGTCCCCCGACCCCGCCACGAAATCCAGGGCTGTCCCCATCTACCAGACGACTTCCTACGTGTTCGATTCGCCCGAGCATGCCGAGCGGCTCTTTGCACTCAAGGAGCCGGGGAATATATACACGCGCATGATGAACCCCACGACGGCCGTGTTCGAGGAGCGGATGGCGCTCTTGGAGGGCGGAGTCGGGGCGCTGGCGTTCTCCTCCGGCCAGGCTGCAATTACCTTTTCGTTACTCAATCTTCTTGGCGCAGGTGATGCCTTCGTTTCATCCACGACGCTATACGGTGGGACGTACACGCTTTTTGCCCATACGTTCCCCAAGTTTGGAATCGAGGTGCGCTTTGTCGAACCTACGGGCATCGCGGCATTTCAAAAGGCGATCGATTCAAAAACAAAGGCGCTGTACGTGGAAAGCGTGGGCAACCCAAGGCTCAATACGGCGGACCTAGAAGCCTTGGCCTTACTGGCCCATGAGCATGGGATTCCGCTCGTCGTCGACAACACAATGCCCACGCCATACCTCATCCGGCCGATCGAGCACGGCGCGGACATTGTTGTTCATTCCGCTACGAAGTTCATCGGGGGGCACGGAACGAGCATTGGCGGCGTTGTCGTCGATGCCGGCAAATTTCCTTGGGACAACGGCAAGTTCCCGGGGTTTACCGAACCGGACCCCTCTTACCACGGGCTAAAATACGTCGAGCAGTTCGGGAGTATGGCTTATATCCTCAAGGCGCGCCTAACGCTTTTAAGGGACGTGGGCGCGGCGCTTTCGCCGTTTAACAGTTTTTTATTCCTGCAAGGGCTGGAGACGCTCCCTTTGCGAATAGAGCGGCACTCTCAAAACGCCATACAAGTGGCCAGGTATTTGGCTTCACATCCTAGTGTTGGCTGGGTGCGCTATCCGGGGCTCGAATCGCTCGAGGATTACGGTCTTGCCAAGAAGTATCACAAAAATGGGTTTGGCGCGATCGTGGCATTCGGGCTCAAGGGTGGATACGAGGCCTGCGTGGCCTTTATCGGCCACCTTAGGCTCTTTAGCCATCTGGCCAACATTGGCGATGCCAAATCGCTCGTGATCCATCCGGCCAGTACAACCCACAGCCAGCTTTCCCAAGATGAGCTCGTTCGTTCCGGGGTAAGCAAGGACTTTATCCGGCTTTCTGTTGGCTTGGAGCATATCGAGGATCTTCTTGAAGACCTCGAGCAGGCCATTAGAAAGACAAGTTTGGCGGAAAGCAAACAACCATAAGGACGTCGGCCATGTGGGATTTAAAAGGCATTCTCGTCGGTGTGGATTTCAGCGAGCCTTCCAAGGGGGCCTTGAGGTATGCCTGTGAGTTGGCCAAGCAAACTCGCTCTCGCTTGGATGTCTTGTATGTTTTAAAAAATCCATCCGGCGTCTTCGTGCCCTCTAGCCCGATGATGTTCAAGCTAGGCGAGGCGGATCTCGAGAAGGCCAAAGAAAAGCTCAATGAACTCGTTCGCTCTATGCCGACCGAGCTGCCCGAATTCTCCGTTCACGTGGCGCTGGGCAGGCCCGACGAGACGATCGTAAGCCAGGCCAAGGAGCTTGGAGCGGGCTTGATTGTCTTGGGGGCAAGGGGGCGGGGGTTCCTGCTTCCGTTGGGGTCGGTGGCCGAACGGGTCATCCGCAGCGCCCAATGCCCGGTGATTGCCCACAAAGAACTCCCCTCTGAATAATGAAACCCAGGGAGCATCAGCCATGATCCAGACAATCCTTATTCCTGTGGATTTTTCCGAAACCTCCAGCCAGGCGCTCCAGACGGGTAAGGAGTTCGCCAAGAAGCTCGGCGGCGTAAAGGTTGTGCTCCTCCACGTTGTCGAGGAGATTGAATACTACCCGGGTTTTGTCATGCCACCAATCTTTGAGGAGCTCCAGGAGAACGCAAGAAAGGAGCTCGACAACGTCGCTCAAGAGCTCCGGGCGGAAGGTCTCCTTGTAGACGTGGAAGTCGGGATTGGCTCCCCTTCCCAAAAGATTGTCCAACTGGCCAAGTCTTTGCCGGCGGACCTGATTGTGATGGGGACGCACGGCCGGACGGGGGTTTCGCATGCGCTCCTGGGTTCGATCGCGGAAAAGGTTGTCCGAAAGGCTCACTGCCCCGTCATGACGGTTCGAATGGCAAAGCCCCAAATGGGAGCGTGAATGCCCGGCAAGTTTTTGGTCGCCTTCGATTTTTCGCCTCCCGCCAAGAGGGCGCTTGATTTCGGCCTGGTTGTGGCCGAAGGGTTTGGCGTTTCGCTGGAGATGGTCGTTGTGGTGCATCCAAGGCTGTTTTTTAACTCAACGCTTCCTAGGCATCCCCGAGCGCTTAAGGAGGCTGCTTTGGCCGAGATCCTTAGCGCCCGAGAACGTTTGGGTGCCTGTCATCCGGAGATTCGGGTGGTGTGTCTCAAGGGATGGCCATCGGCGCGCATTGTGGAGTATGGCGTTTCTTGCGGGGCATCGCTCGTTTTGATCGGAAAGGCTGGCCACGGGGCTTCAAAGGGCGGCGTGGGGCTCGTTGCAGGCCAGGTGCTCTCCCAGGCGCTGACCAGCGTTGGGGTGGTTCCTTAAATGCGGTCCATAGCTAGTGTTTTAGCGCTTTTCTTGTTTTTTGCGTTGGGCGCATGCTCAAGGCTTTCGGCGCCCCTAGAGCTCAAGAAGGATGCGCTCTTTGGCGAGCTAAAGGGTAGTGCAAGAAAGCATCAAACCTGGAAGCCTCTCGATTTTGAAGGAAGCACACTGGCGTTTGAAAACGAACCGCAAGGGGCGTTGGCCTTGGTCCTCGTTACCCCGGTCAAGGGTTCGGCCAATGTTTGGGGGATGGCAAGGCATCTGCCCGTTCGTTTTGAGCACTACCGGGTTCTTCGGATCGTTCCGAAAAAAATCCTTGGTACCGAGACGCTGGTAGGAACGTTCGAGGTGTCCGAAGAGGGGATGACTTCTTTTGTGCGTTCTGTGACCTGGAAGAAAGGCGGTGTCCTTTACGATACGCTCTTGATTACACCAAAGAAGGACCCCCAAGAAGCCCTCGATTTCTTTAAGG
The DNA here is from genome assembly GCA_011620345.1 of Nitrospirota bacterium. Classification (GTDB taxonomy): domain Bacteria; phylum UBA2233; class UBA2233; order UBA2233; family UBA2233; genus UBA2233. The sequence continues at coordinate 13,330 of WOZJ01000029.1, read as the reverse complement.
ATCTCACCTTGCGGGTCCTTCGGGTTTCTTTACATTAGGGGCTTGAATGCAAGAACAGGCCAGTGCCGGGTTTGCAAGGTTTCTCGACCGAACCGATACGATCCTCGAAAGACTACTGTCTGAGGTTGGAAAGGTTGGGCTTTTGGCCTTGGGTACGATCAAGGCAGTGGGGAGGGTATCCTACAAAGACGTGCTTAAGGAAGTGGAGACTCTTGGCGTGCGATCGCTCGCGGTGGTCCTGCTCACGGCTGTTTTTACAGGGATGGTGCTTGCGCTGCAGACAAGCTACGGGCTTACCCGCTTCGGGGCCAAGATGTATGTCGGCTATGTCGTCTCCCTTAGCCTCGTTAGAGAGTTGGGGCCCGTGTTGACGGCATTGATGGTGGGTGGACGCGTGGGGTCTGGGATCGCCGCCCAGCTGGGCTCGATGACCGTAACCGAGCAGATCGATGCGATGCGTGTCATGGGAGCCGATCCCATAAGTAAGCTCGTCGCCCCAAAAACGCTCGCGATTACGCTCGCGATGCCGCTTTTGGCCTTCCTTGCCGACATCGTGGGCATCTTGGGGGGTGCAGTTGTTGCTACGTTGGAGCTTAAGATCCCGGCGGGATACTACCTCAAGACCTGCTACGATACGATCGTCTTGGAGGATCTTTTGAGCGGGCTGATCAAGGCGGGCTGTTTCGGGTTTCTTATAGGGCTTTTTGGCTGCTTTTTTGGGCTTGGAGCAAAGGCCGGTGCCCAAGGGGTAGGCAAAGCGACGACGCAGGCGGTTGTCGTTACGGCGGTGTCTGTCCTCATCTCGGATTACTTCTTGACCAAGCTGATCATGCTCTTTTGATGTCCGGCGTGGCCCAAGTAATTATCGCCATTCAAGGCGTATACAAAGCGTTCGGAGCCCAGGAGGTCCATAAAGGAGTCGAGCTCCAAATTTACCGTGGCGAGGTGATTACTATCCTTGGGGGGTCGGGCTCGGGAAAGAGTGTCCTATTAAAGGAGGTCGTCGGGCTTATCAAGCCGGACAAAGGCTCGATTCTCTTGTTTGGCGAAGATATAGTTCCGCTTGATGAAAAGGGACTGTTCCAGGTTCGTCAAAAGGTCGGGGTGGTTTTCCAGAGCGCGGCCTTGTTCGATTCGCTCAGCGTGTTCGAAAATGTTGCTTATCCGCTTACGGAAGTGATGGGCAAGTCTTCCGTGGAGGTTCGTCCGAGGGTACTCGAGCGGCTCCGCTGGGTTGGACTAGGGGGGGCCGAAGGGAAGTTTCCCTCGGAACTTTCAGGGGGGATGCAAAAGAGGGTGGGGCTGGCCAGGGCGATGGTTCTGGATCCGGAAGTCATTTTGTTCGATGAGCCTACCACAGGGCTCGACCCTTCGAACGTTCGTAACATAAACGAGTTGATCCTTAGGCTTAACCAAGAGCAGGGCACGACGGCGGTCGTCGTTACGCACGACATTGCATCGGCCGAGGCCGTATCCCACCGCTGGGCGCTTTTTAGAGAGGGGCGCGTCGAGTCTGTTGGAAGTCCAGACGAGCTCAAGCGCTCTACCAACCCTTACGTACGCAGGTTCATCGAAGGCAGGTTGCTGGAAGAAGGGGGCGAATCATAAAAATCATGAGTACAGGCTACAAAAAAGAAGTTCGTGCGGGAATTTTTCTTTTGGCGACGCTTGGTGCGTTGGTCGCGGTTGTCCTTATGATCGGGGCGCGCTCCGGTCTCTTTACCGAACAGGTGCAGCTTTTTGCCCGCTTTGAAGACGTGAGCGGGCTTGTAGGCGGGGCCCCCGTCATGCTCCAGGGCATAAGGATAGGCACGGTCACGGATATTTCAATCGACCAGCCAAGCAAGGGCAATGTCTTAATCGTTCGGATGGACGTGAATAAACGATACCTTACGTTTATCCGTAAAGATTCTCTTGCGAGCATCCAGACGATGGGCCTTTTGGGGGACAAGTATGTCAACCTTTCGATGGGGTCTCAAAATGCTCCCGTTCACGTTGGGGGCGATACCGTGGCGAGCGTGAACCCGCCAGACATCTACAAAGCCATCGCGCGCGGCACGGAGATTCTAGACAACCTAAGCCAAGCTTCTTCCTCCCTGAATGAAATCCTGATGGATGTCCGGAAAAATGCAAGGCTTGCTTCGTTCTCGGGGGCCGTAGAGGAGGTGCGAGTACTCGTTAAAGATATCCGGACGAACAAGGAAGGCTCGCTCCATAGCCTTATCTACGGGAAGGAGCTGGCTAAGGCCGCAGATAACATCGAACGCATCACCCAAGACCTCTCGAAGGCGACGGCTAGGATAAACACGGAAGGCAGCCTTTTGCACAGCCTGCTCTACGACAAAAGCGGCACCCGGGTACTTGCCAACTTAGAGGGAGTTACCCGTGAACTTTCTGACATTCTTGGCCAAGCAAAGACCGAAGGCACGTTCTTGAACGCGCTCTTGTCCAAGGAGGGCGAGGGGAAGCAAGCGCTCGAGCGGCTATCAAAGGCAAGCGCGCACATCGAGCGGGCCTCGAAAAACCTAGATGCGACGCTCGGGGCGGTGGCAAAGGGGGAGGGGACGCTTGGCGCGCTCATCCACGACCCTTCGCTATACGATGACATGGTTGTCGTGATGGACGGGGCGAAGCGGAGTATTATTCTTAGAAAGGCCGTGAAGTATAGCGTCAAAAAGAGCCTGAAGGCGGCAAGCAAGGAGGAGGAATAGGGGCGTGGAGGGAGAGAATGCCCTCCGGCTGCTCGAGGGGTTGTTTCGCTCCGCGCTAAACTCGCTGGACCCCTACGAAGCGATCAGGTCAAGGGTTAAGGTCCAAAACGGGACGCTTAGAATCCGGGGCGCAAAACGCCTTCGGCGTCTTCGACTTGACTCTTTTGCTCAAGTTTTCGTTGTCGGGATGGGCAAGGCGTCGGGCAAAATGGCGCGGGCGCTCGAAGACGCGCTTGGGGGTAGTTTGAGCCGGGGCCTCGTTATCGTTCCGGACGGCTACAAAGAGCGACTGGATCGCACCCCGATTTACGAAGCCGCCCACCCGCTACCCGATGATAGGAGCCTCGAGGCCGCAATGGAAGTTCGAGAGCTCGCAGCGAGCGCGGATGAGAAAACGCTAGTGTTTTTTCTCTTATCGGGCGGGGCTTCGAGCGTTATCGAGGAAGGGGCTTGCCTTCGTCTGGGCGAGGAAACCATCAAGCTAAGCATCGATGACTTGAGGGCCACGGTCAAGCTTTTGCTATTGAGTGGGGCGACGATCGAGGAGCTCAACGCCGTACGCAAGCACCTCTCGGCAATCAAGGGGGGCAGGCTCTTGAGGCTCTTTGAGCGGGCGGCCTCGGTAAGTCTGATTCTTTCGGACGTCGTGGGCGATCCAATGGACGTGGTCGCATCGGGACCGACGGTTGGGGACACGACGACCTACGCCGACGCCCTTGATTGCATAGAGCGGCTCGGGCTTTTGGAGAGGATGCCCCAAGCGGCCGTCCGGTTGTTGATGCTTGGGGCTGAGGGCAAGAACCCGGAAACCCCAACGCCAGACGAGCTCGCCCATGTACGCCATGAAGCCGTGCTGGTCGGGTCGAACAAAACGGGCCTTTTGGCGGCGAAACGGACGGCGGAGCGTCTGGGTTTCCGGGTTCTTGCCCTCACAAGCAGGCTTCAGGGTGAGGCCAGGGAGGTGGGCAAGGTGCTATGGGCCATTGCCCGGGATTGCGCCGAGAACGGCCTGATCGCCAAGCCTCCGGTTCTTTTGCTGGCCGGAGGCGAGACGACGGTTTTCGTAAAAGGAGATGGCCGGGGAGGCCGCTGCCAGGAGCTTGCGCTTTCCATGCTCTTGCAGGCGGCCAAAGAAGGCTTCCGGGATGATTCCATCTGCGGGCTCGTTGCCGCAAGCGACGGAAAAGACGGCAACAGCGATGCGGCCGGGGCATTCGTTTTTCCGGGCGTCCTGGCCAAGACGGGCCTGTCCGCCCGACAAGTCTCGGAGTACCTGGAGCGTAACGACGCCACTTCTTTTTTTGAGCGCTTTGGAGGGCTGTTCAAGTCGGGCCCGACGAAGACGAACGCCTGCGATTTTATGTTCTTTTTGGTTCAACCAAGAAAGGGTCTTGATGGAAACGAGAAGGAAGGTTAAGCCTGAAGCTACGTACGAGCAGGCTCTTGCCATGCTCGGAGGGTTGCTTGAACAGGCCCCCCTGACGGAAATAGAGACCGTTACGCTGCTCGAGGCCCAAGGCAGGGTTCTCGCCGAGCCCCTCATCGCCCCCTTGAGCGTTCCTTTGGGAATGCTTTCTGGGATGGACGGGGTTGCGCTGAGGGGGGAAGCACCGGTGCCCGAAGGAGAAGTTGTGCTCCAAGAGGGGCTGAATTTCGCCTTCGTCGATACGGGCAACCCCATCCCTGAGCCTTTTGACAGGGTCCTTATGATCGAGCGTGTGCATCAAGCACCCGGAGGCCCTATCCGGGTGCAAGCCAAAGATTGGCCCGAAGCGTTCGACAACGTAAGGCTCATCGGTGAGGACATCGTGGGGGGGGAGGTGATTCTGCCCAAGGGGCGAAAGATCATGCCGGAGGCAATGTGCCTTTCTGCGGCTGCAGGGGTTTCCGAAGTGCGCGTGCATAAGCGCCCCACGGGATGCATCCTGCCCACAGGGTCGGAAATTCGGCCTGTAGGCAGCCCCGTGGTCCACGGCCAGATCCTCGATACGAACTCGCTCTATATCGAGCGCACGATCGAGGCGTTCGGCGGAATCGCCAAAAGGCTTCCTCCCGTTCAGGACGACCCCGATCGAATTATCGAGGCGCTTAGGGAGGCGCTCCATGGGGCCGATTTTGTTTTCATCGTGGCGGGCACGTCGGCCGGTAGGCACGATTACGTACACGGTGCGATCGAAGCGTTGGGAAAGGTACTGCTGCACGGCGTCCAGGTCAAGCCGGGCAAGCCTCTTTTGCTAGGCGAGGCGCTCGGTAAGCCGATTGTCGGCGTTCCGGGTTATCCCTTCGGGGCATTTGCTTGGACGGACGTGCTCGTTCCTCTCCTTGTCTGTCGGATGATGGGCCAAGACCTGCCGGAGCGAGTTGGGCTTCCAGTAAGCGCGCTTACAGGGCTTTCGCGCACAAGAAAGCTTCGAGAAATTGTCAGGGTTGGTCTCCTCGAAGCCCCTTCTGGCAAGAGGGGCTACTACGCGCTCCCGAGCGCATCTTCAAGAATGCGGCCCACCGTCGATTCTGACGGGGATATCGTGCTCCAGACAGGAAAGACGCAGGTCGCGCCAGGAGAGGATCAAGAGGTCTGGCTTAAAGGATTGTATCGCGAACCCTTTTTCCAAGGCTTGATCGTCGGCGTGATCGAGCCCTGCTTGGAGCTTGCCCTTGCGAACCTGCGCTCAAAGTTGCGTATCGGATGGTCTCCAGAAGGGGCCGAGCCTATCGCCTCGGATTCGGAGGCCCTCGATATCCTTGGCGTTCTTCATGCCTCCAGCCTATTGACGGACTCGGAGAGGTTTGGTCCAAAATCTGAGGAGGCTGCGGCCTTTGTTCCGTTGTTCGAGCGCCCAGTGGGGCTTTGGCGCTCCAAGGCAGCCCAAGGACCATGGGTTCAGCTTAATCCCAGCTCGGACACCGAAAGGCTCTTCGAGCGGCTTTCTTCCAAAGTGGACGTGCAAAGGCCTATGGAGGTCATACGCGCATCGAGGCCGCTCCAGATGATGGAGCTCCTTGCCAAAGGGAGGGCAAAAGCAGGGTTTGGCGGGCCTTGGGACCTTGGCGGCCGCCGCGGCCTTGGCTTTGAAACATGGGGAAGGGACATGTACGGGCTTTGGACCTCCAAACGGACGCTCGAGATACTGCCCGGGTTCGAGGCATGGCTTGAGGCCCTCAAAAGAGAGATCGAGCAGGTAGGCGTTAGGGTTGAGCTACCCGTGCTCGTCGTGAAGGAGCAAAGGGTGCTTAGCCTCCATGAAGCTCGGCTCGAGGCCATGGCACGGCAAGGGGGTTAGTGTCGCTTTTCTGCGATAATTCCCGCCTTGGCCCCCGTGAGCTCATTGTCCAACTCCTGGTAGAAAAGGATGGACAGGTCCTTGAAAAGCTCGAGCAGTTCGCCCTCTTTGAGCAGGTGGTCTATGTTGGAGGGGCCAAAGCTGTATTTTAACTGGCCTTTTGTGTATGTTTCCATAAAAAACCTGCCCTTGGGTTTGAGCGCTTCCATGAGTACCGGTAAAAGGGGGCGCTCCAAGAAATTGATGCATACAATTAAGTCTAGGCTGGCCGGGGCAATGGCAACCTTTGTCAGGTCCGCTATGACGGGCTGTATGGCCACGCCATGCTCGAAGGCGAGCCTTGAGGCCTTGATGAGCCCGGCTTTCGAAAGGTCAAATCCCGCCACACGGAAGCCAAGCCTTGCCAGGTACGCGGCGTTTCTTCCCTCCCCGACGGCCACGTCCAGCGCTACCCCGGGCGTTGGAAGAAAAATGCGGTTCTCCAAAAGGAACCGTGCGGGGTCTTTTCCGAAGACATAGCCCGGGTTGTTTTGGTAGCGCGTATCCCAATCCATTCAGGAGCCTTTTTAAAAAAATTAGTAATGCGCTCATTGTACACAAAATAGGTTTGAGATGGAACGGAACCTAGAAGAGCTGGAAAGGGCAAAAATTGCATTCCGCGAAAAAGCACGCGTCGTCGTGTTGACTGGTGCTGGGGTGTCCAAAGAAAGCGGCGTTCCTACGTTTCGTGGAACAAATGGGCTCTGGAAGGAGTTCCGGGCCCAAGAGCTCGCAACCCCGGAGGCCTTCAACCGAAACCCGGCGCTTGTCTGGGAGTTTTACGAGTTCAGGAGGGCGCTTGTTTCCAGGGCGGTTCCCAACCCGGCCCACGTTGCCCTGGCGGCGCTCGAAGCCCGCGTTCCTCATTTTTACTTGATTACGCAAAACGTAGACGGGCTCCATGCGCGGGCGGGCTCCAAAAACATTCTCGAGCTGCACGGTAACCTGTTTCGGACACGCTGCCTTGGCTGCGGGGTTTTAGAGGAAAGCTTTGCCGTTCCGATCGCCCAGAAGCTTCCTCCTTTGTGCCACCACTGCGGAGGGTTGCTTCGGCCTGATGTCGTATGGTTCGGCGAGCCGCTTCCTGCGGGAGTGATGAACCAGGCCTTCGAAGAAGCCGGCCAGTGCGAAGCGATGCTCGTGATCGGCACCTCGGGGCTCGTTTTCCCGGCAGCAGGCCTGCCTGGGTTGGCCAAAGATGCGGGCGCGTTCTTGATCGAAATCAACCCCGAGTCCACGCCCCTTTCTCCCATGGCCGATGTATGCCTGAGAGGACCTGCCGCAAGCGTGCTTCCAAGGCTCCTTCAAGAACCTTAGGCCTCTTTAGCGCTCAATTTCTAGGACAATCCTCGGAAGGACCGTAGCGGCAGATCCTTGGATGTAGAGGTCTGTATATTCAAGGAAGGCTCCGTGTGCGATGTTGACCTCGATCAGCGTGGCACCCGAGCGCTTGGCATGCTCTGGAAGGCTTGCAGCCGGCATCACCTCCCCAGAGGTGCCGACAATCAAGTAGACGTCGGATTGCATCGTAAGCGAAAGCGCCCCGTCAAAACCCTGGATCGGTTCACCGAACCCTACGATGTCGGGCCGCATGGCTCCCCCGCATGCACAGCGGGGGATGGCCGAAAGCACCCTTTGAGCATCGGCGCTCTGGAGCGCTTCAATGAAGGCATGCGCCAAGCTAAAGAAACCCTCTTTGCCAAAAAAGCGTTTCTTTTGACAGTTCAAGCATACGAACCTGTAAATATTGCCGTGTAGCTCGAGGACATGTTTGTTGCCCGCTTCGGCATGCAGGTTGTCGATGTTCTGGGTAATCACGGCCTTCAATAATCCTAAGTCTTCGAACGCTTTGAGCGCGGCATGCCCAGGGTTCGGGGCCGCGCGCTTCAGTGTTTCGATAAACTCCAAGGAAAACGCCGCGAAGGCGCCTTTTGGAAGCCTGCCTTGGGCAAGGCTCTTGGTGAGGGCTTGAAAGCTTAACTCTTCTGGGTCGAAGCGATCCCACAGGCCACCCGGGTCCCGAAACGTCGGGATGCCGCTTTCTTTGGACATGCCCGAGCCCGTGAACGCGACGAGCCTTTTTGCCCGGCCGATCATCCTGGCGGCTGTTGGGATTTGAGCGGAAGAGAATTGGTACATAAAGGCTCGGCTCTTTTGTTGGTTATTTGATCGTACCACTGGGATTTTTTCAAGGAAAGTTTGGGGGTTGTTCAAGATCAATCATGCCCCCGTAAACGGCTTGCCCGAGCGAAATGCCTCCGTCTCCGGGAGGAGTGTGGTTGTGCCGGAATACTCGAAACCCGTCTTTTAGCTTTTCCTGGACACGGGTTGTCAAAGGGTCGTTCAGGAACACTCCTCCCGTGAGGCACACTTGGGGGATGCCAGCATCCACGGACACGCGAAAGCAAACATCGGCAAGCGTGGCCAAAAACCTGGAGACGATGCGCTCCGTTGGAACGCCACGCAGGTTTTCGCGAATCGCTTCGGCAAACATGGGCAAGGTATCGATCATACCGGCCTCGATCGTGAAAGGATAGGGGCTGACCGTCTCTTTGGAGAGAAGTGTCTCGAGTTTCATGGCCGCCTCCGCCTCGTAGCTTGACACCTGGCAAACCCCAAGGAGCGAGGCAAACGCATCGAAAAGCCTGCCCGCAGAGCTCGTCAAAGGCGCGTTGATCCCTAGCTTCCAAGCCTCGAAAAGAACGCGGAGTTCTTGCTTTGAAAACGACTCCGTCGGGGGCAGCTTGAGCTGGAGAGCCTCTTCGCCGAAAAGCTCGAACAAGACGCAGAGCGCCATGCGCCTTGGCTCTTTTTGGGCGAGCTCGCCGCCGATGAGCCTCAAGGGGCGAAAGTGCGCAAGGCGCTTGAAGCCTGTATACGTGCAGGCCAAAAACTCTCCGCCCCATACTGTCCCGTCGGTTCCGAAGCCGGCGCCGTCCCAGGCCACCCCGAGAGCTTCGTCCTCGAGCCCGTTTTCTGCCATGCAGGCCAGCACGTGCGCGAAGTGATGCTGTATCCCGACGCTTGGAGCCTTGGTCTGGACCTTTGCCCACCTGCTAGAGGGGTAAGCGGGGTGCAGGTCATGCACGATCAGCGCCGGCTTAAAATCGTACAGGGCACACAGGTCTTTGGTAGCCCTTTGGTAGGCTTCCATGGCCTCAAAGCTCGAAAGATCCCCAATGTGCTGGCTAAGGATCACTTGGTCCTCAAACCCTAAAGCAACCGTGTTCTTCAAAAACCCCCCGGCGGCCAGCACTTTGCGCTTGAGCCGGAAGGGAAGCCGGACGGGCAAAGGAGCGTAGCCTCTCGAGCGTCGAACGAGGGTGGGCATGCCGCCTGTAACCTTCAAGACGGAATCATCGCACCTGCGTGCGATCGGCCTATCGTGCATCAAGATAAGGTCGGCGTAGCGTGTGAGCGTTTCAAGCGCCTCGTCGTCGTCTTTTACAATCGGCTCCTCTGAAAAATTTCCCGAGGTAGCCACAAGCGGGACCTTGAGAGCCTTGAATATCAGGTGGTGGAGCGGGCTGTAGGGCAAAAATACACCGATACGCTCCAAACCCGGGGCGATCGTATCGGGCAAGATGGCAGGCTTGGATTTTACGAGTACGATCGGCCGCTCCGGGGCCAAGATCAGCGCCTCTTCGAGCCTACTCGGCAGGGCATACCGACGGATCGAGGCCAAGTCTGGGAACATCACGGCGAAGGGCTTGTTTGCCCTGCCCTTCCGCTCCCGAAGTGTTCGGACGGCCGATTCATTGCGGGCATCCGCCATGAGGTGGTAGCCTCCTATTCCCTTGAGGGCAAGCGTGAAACCGGCCTTGATTGCCTCCAGCGTCTTATCTAGGGCCTTTTTGCCTTGGCCCAGCAGTTCGCCTTTTTTTGAAAACAAGGAAAGCGTCGGCCCGCAGCTTGGGCAAGCGATGGGCTGGGCATGGAAGCGGCGATCGAGCGGGTTTTTGTACTCCGCCTTGCATGCAAGACACATTTCAAAGGCGTTCATCGTCGTGTTTGGCCTGTCGTAAGGGAGCCCGGTCACGATCGTGAACCTTGGCCCGCAGTGGCAGCAGGTGATGAAGGGGTGCGCGAACCGTATATCGTTTGGGTCGGCGAGTTCTTTTAGGCACTCGCCACAGGTCGCAATGTCGGGCAGGACCGAAGACTCTTTGGGGCCATGGTTTGTGCTTGGCAGGATCTGGAAGTCTGCATAGCCGAATGGCTTGAGGAATTGCAGCTCTCTCGAGGCGATATGGGCCAGCCGGGGCTTTTTTTCTTCGAGCAAGACAAGGAAGTGCTCCAAGGCAACCTTTTGGCCCTCTAGCTCGAGCTCGACACCAGAAGAGTCGTTGCGGACGTATCCAAAAAGCCCCAAGCGTTCGGCCGTGTTGTACACGAAAGGCCGAAACCCTACGCCTTGCAGGCACCCTTTGAGGCGTATATGGACACGTTCCATGCCTTAGGCTTCGAGCACGATGGTTTTCAAAAGAAGGTCTTCTCCGGCCAGGACTCGGGTTTGAAGCGAGCCGCAGTTGGGGCACCGCATAGAAAGTTCTTTGGCCTCGGTTTCTTTTTGACAAGCCTTGCAGGCCAGAAGAAGGCCCTTGGCTTCGAAAATCAGCTCGGCCCCTTCGGCTTGGCTACCCATAGAGAGCGCCTCGAAGGCCCGCTTCAAGAGGCTTGGCTCTACTCCGGACAACACGCCCACCTCGAGCCGGATTTCGCGAACCCGCATGGCCCCTTGCTCAAGCGCATGCTGCTCGGCAAGACGAAGGATTTCGGCCACCAACGAAAGCTCGTGCATCAGCAGATCCTGGGCAGGTGCTCGCCAAAAGGGGGATCGAGCAGCCTTTTTGAGCCAAAGCCCGTTCGGATAAGAACCTGCGGACTGGAAGATGCAAGCGCTACGCCTATTTGCGTGGCGTTCTCTCCTAAGGGGTGTGCTTGGAGCAAACGAAGGGCAGCTTGGGCCTCTTTTTGAGGAAGCGCGATCAAGGCCCTGCCCTCCGAGGCCAGTTCCAAGGGTTCGAGCCCCAAAAGCTCGCAGAGCCCTAGGACGGGGGGGGCGATGGGGATGGCGGCCTCATCCAGCTCGATGGCGATGCTTGATGCCCCGGCCCACTCGTTTAGCGTGGCGGAAACCCCGCCCCGGGTCGGGTCGCGGAGCGAATGGAGCGTAAGACCGGATGTATAAAGTGGCTCCAGTAACCCCCAGAGGCTGGCCGCATCGCTTTGAATGTCGGCTTCAAGCCCGAACTCGCCACGTTCGGCTAAGATGGCCGCGCCATGGTCGCCCGCCGTTCCGGTGATCAAGATGGCATCCCCCGGTTGAACTTTGGAGGCCGAAAGGCCCGGATAGACCACTTCCCCGATCCCGGTCGTTACGATAAAGAGTTGGTCCGCCGCGCCTTTCTGGACGACCTTCGTGTCGCCTGCGGCGATATGCACGCCAGATGCCTTGGTTTCCAACGCCATGCTTCGAACAATGCGCTCAAGCAGCCTGGTTTCAAGCCCTTCTTCCAAGATGAAGCTTGCCGCCAAATACCTTGGCCTTGCCCCCATGACGCTAAGGTCGTTGACCGTCCCGGCAACGGCGATCTTACCGATGTCCCCGCCCTTAAAGAATAAAGGCGAAACGACGAAGGCGTCCGTCGTGAGGGCGATGCGCGGGTCAAGCCTCAAAAGGGCCGCGTCTTCTAGGCAAGCCGGGGTACCGAAGGCGGCGAAAAAAACGTCTTTTAGGAGCGTGTGCATCGCCTCTCCCCCGCCCCCGTGGGCCAAAAGAACCCGGCTCATGCCGGCACCCTACCTTTGTAGCGAAAGTAAATCCCGCAGGCCCCCTCGGAAGAGACCATGCAGGCGCCTACAGGGTCTTGGGGCGTGCATGCTTGCCCAAACAAGCCGCACTCCGAAGGCTTTGCGTTGCCCTTGAGCACCTCGCCGCAAAGGCAGGCTTCCGGGTCAGGCTTTGAGTCGGAGGAAAATACGCCTGCATAGGCCTTTTCGGCGTCAAACGCGCTGAACTCGTGTTTGAGCCTCAAGGCGCTCTTTGGAATATTGCCGAGCCCGCGCCAGCGAAAGCTCTCTCGAACATCAAAGAAACGTTCGATAAAAGAAAGGGCCTTGGGGTTGCCTTGAGGCAAAACGGCGCGCGTGTAGGCAATCTTTACGCCCGTTTCTTTATTGGCAATCATGCCTAGCAGGTTATGAAGGCCAAGGAGGATATCCCATGGCTCGAACCCGCTGACCACGAAAGGCTTTTGGTAGGAAGAAGCGAGCGGCTCGAAGGGTGCGGTGCCCGTAATCGTGCAGACGTGCCCCGGAGCGATGAAGGCATCGATCCGGCTGCCGTCTTCTTTAAGGAGGGCCTCGATAGCCGGTGCGACGAGCACGTGATTCACGAGCACCTTGACGTTTTGGATTCCTTCCATAAGGCAGCGTTCCAGAAGCGCCGCCGTCGTCGGGGCGGTCGTCTCGAACCCGATGGCGAAGAACACGACCGTTTTTTTGGGGTTTTGCTTGGCCAACGCTAGAACGTCCAGGGGCGAGTAGACAACCCGTATATCGCAGCCAGAGGCTCTTGCTTGTAAGAGCGAGCCGGATGAACCCGGAACCCTTAGCATATCGCCGAGCGTAGCCAACACCAGCCCTCTTTTTTGGGCGAGCGCAACGGCCATGTCCACGCGCTCTCTTGGCGTGACGCAAACGGGGCACCCGGGGCCGTGCAAAAAACTTATCTCTTTTGGAAGGAGCTGCTCGAGCCCGTAGCGGACGATCGTACGCGTATGGCCACCACACACCTCCATAATGGCTACAGGCTCGGCGGTAAGCTCTTTGATGGCGCCTAACAGCCGTTTGGCGCGCTTTGGATCTCGAAGGGCGTTTAGGAATGAGGCGGTATCGCCTCTAGGCGTCATCGTCTGTCCCTAGGAGGTCCAAGAAGAGATCCATCGTTTCCAGGGCATCCTTGGGATCGAGCCTTTGGATGGCGTAGCCCACGTGAATAATGACGTAATCTCCCACGCTAGGGGGCTCTTCGAGCAGATCGAGCGAGACGAGCCTTGTGGTCCCTAGCGTATCGGCAACGGCAAGCCCCGGGCCCCTAAGCTCGACGATTTTTGAAGGGATGGCTAGGCACATGGATTCAAGCTTTCATCTAAAGTGCAGACGAGTAACATTATTATTCTACAAAGGTTTTTTTTGGATTACAACAAATTTTTAAGAAAGGATGCTTATGCTCCCGTGTCTGGATGTGGCTCGAGCCAACCCTATTTTTTTGTTTTTTGCCGATCACCGTTAGCG
>WOZJ01000045.1 GCA_011620345.1 Nitrospirota bacterium | reverse complement strand
AGAAAGGGTTGAGTCTAAGATTGGTTCCGTGTTCGGTAGAGCTCCATTCTTTGCCCTGTCCGAAAAACGCCATCAAGGAGGTGCCTCTAGCGATAGGGACGATCAGCGAGGGCCGAAAAAATGGCTTGACGTTCGCCATGGGAATGCTCGATATCGGCTACCCCAGGCCAGGGCCCGTCATCGAGGCGGTCCAGAAAAAGGCCAAAGCCAGCTCCTTGACGATCATCGATACCCCCCCGGGGACATCATGCCCAGTCGTCCAGGCGCTTTCAGGGGTCTCGTTCGTCCTGGCAATCCTCGAGGCGACACCTTTTGGACTTAGCGATTTTCGCCTGGCGCTCAAGATGCTAGAAAGGCTCAAGGTTCCTTTCGGTGTGGTGCTGAACCGCTTGCTGCCATCTAGCGAGCGCGAAGCCATGGGCGTACTTTACGACATGCGCATAGAGCCCATGGCAGCCTTTAACGAAGATGTGCGTATCGCCAAAGCCTATGCCGAAGGAAGGCTGGCGATAGAGGCCGTTCCAGGCATCGGGCAAGCGTTCGAGAGGCTCGCCCAAGATTTGCTTGCAAGGACTTTACAATGAAAGAGCTTGTTGTCCTAAGCGGCAAGGGTGACACGGGGAAGACCACGCTCGTAGCCTCCTTGGCGGGCGCACTCCAAAGGAAGATTATCGTAGACTGCGACGTGGACGCCCCTGACCTGCCCGTTCTCCTTGAACCTAAAACCGGGCGGGTATTTCCTTTTACCGGCGGCAAAAAGGCCCGGATTGACCAAAAAGTCTGCAATGGCTGTGGGGAGTGCCTTAGGGCTTGCAGGTTCGGGGCTATCCTTGAAAATAACGGCCTGTTCGAGGTGGACCCGATTCGCTGTGAAGGTTGCGGCGTGTGTAAGCTCGCGTGTCCTTCAAATGCCGTGACCCTGGAGGACCAAAGAAACGGTGAGTATATCGTAGCAAATAGCCTCTTTGGTTCTTTTGTTTACGGCGCACTGAGAGGCATGCATGATTCTTGAAGATTTGCTCGGGCACATGGCATTAAAGGGGGAATCTGCGCGTTTTTGAAAGGAACCCGTCGTTGCTCAAAAATAATACGTTTATTCTTTCTGAGCAAGAAGCCTATAAGGCCCTCCCTGAGTGCGATGTCGTACTCCTTACGGCGACGACGCTCTTGACGGGCGCGTTCGATGGCCTAGCTTCCTGCTTGACTAAAGCCAGAGAAGTCGTGCTGCTTGGCCCCTCGTGCCCGCTTTTTCCTGAGGCGTTCTCAAAGACCCCCGTAACGCTCCTTTCTGGGATTCTGGTTCACGACCAAGAAGGACTCAAAACAAGGGTTCGCGAGGCTGGCGGCACCCCTACGTTTAGTCGTTCAACGCTAAAAGTTAACGTTCCTACAAAAGGGAGGATGGTCTAACCCATGAGCCTAGAGCCCGTTACATTCCATCCTATCGGCATCGTCCACAGCCCCTATAAAGAGAAGGTGGGAACCCCGATTCAGCCGAGTTTTGATAACGAGACCCCAGGGACCATCGAAATCTTTGCGCCTTATCAAGAAGGGCTTGAGGGTATCGAAGGCTTCAGCCATATCTATGTGTTGTACGTTTTTGATAGGGCAAAAGAAGCCAAGCTTAAAGTAAAACCCTTCTTAAAAGATATTGAGGTTGGGGTGTTCGCCACAAGGGCACCTTCAAGGCCAAATCCCATCGGACTTTCCATAGTAGAGCTAAAGGCTAGGGAGGGATGGCTCTTGCGTGTCGCTGGGCTGGACATACTGGATAAGACCCCCGTACTGGACATCAAGCCCTACGTCCCTAAGTTTGACATAAGGGAAGTCACCCGCTTAGGCTGGATGGAAGGGGTGATGGAAGATGCCTCCCGCCACAGGGCCGATGCGCGCTTTGGGGAGTGAGGAGCTCTAGGTGTGGGCCTTTTAAGGAGGCTTTACTACGATGCGTTCTCCAGCTTCTACGACCCCTTTGTGAGGCTCCACTCAAAGGACAAGCAAGAGGGGCTTAGAGGCTTTCTTGTAGCAAGGGCCAAAGTGCCAGAAGGCGGGCTGATCTTAGACCTGTGCACGGGAACGGGCGCGGTGGCCCTTGCGTTCGCTAAGGCCAGAAAGGAAGCCTCTATCGTCGTCGGCCTCGATTTTTCCATGGGTATGCTAAGACGCGCAAAGGCTAAGGCCTTAAGCCTTGGACTTTGCAACGTAGCTCTGGTCCAGGCCACCGCTAGAGCCTTGCCGTTTAAACCGGGGACGTTCCACGCCGTAACCTGCTCGCATGCTTTTTACGAGCTGAATGCACTTGAGATGGCAGGTATGCTCAAGGAGGCAAGAAGGGTACTGCGCCCTGGGGGCAGGCTATTCGTCATGGAGTACGAAACGCCGAAAAAGCCCGTCCTCAGGGTTCTTTTTGCCATCAGGATGCTCACTGTAGGATGGAAGGGGCTGCATACGCTAAAAGACGAGTTGACATGTTTTTCTGCGTCGTTCGAAGGGGTAACCAAGGAAACGTCCCCGTCTGGAGATTCCAAGCTCATCATCGCCACTAAACAGTACTACTCCTTCGGGAACCGGTAGAAGGTGACCATCCCTTCCCAGTAGCAAAGCAGCGTGTCTCCGGCCGCCCGGTAGCCTTCTTTCTGGCACCACCTCAGAAACAGGGCTCGTTTCTCTTCGACCTCCGCTCGGCTTTCGGCATAGGCCATCTCCTGCACTCGCCGCTTAACCCGAGGCCGCGCCTTCTTGGGTAGCTTGTCCGGCACGTTGACGATTTTATGGTTCCAGCAGCGCCGCTCCGAGGCATCAGGGTAGACGTTGCTCAAGGCGACCCAAATGCCAAGATTGCCATCTTGGGCGAGGCGGGGACAGCTCAGGCCACGTTCTTTCTGCCAGCCTTCTTCGAGGCGGGCGACAGTGCCGGCTGAACTATTTCCACGCCTTTGTGCAAAATTAGGTGGTGGATTGAGGTTGACCAACTGCGGCAGGGGGAGAAGAGGCCTTACGTGATGCACGCACGAGAGGAATTTCGGCTGGACGGTGTTTCGTTTCAGGAAGAAATACATAAAAAACAATCCATGCAACCGCCGTCAAAAGTGCGTATACCCAAAACGCTCCGAACAGCCTGCCTCCATCCTCGACCGAACGAAGACCGGCTTGCAAGAAACCGTTGGTCAGCCAGTGGACACAAGCCATGACGGAGGCGCCCTTGGCTCTCAAGGTAAACGGGAACAACTCTGCAGCGTAAACCCAAAGAATAGGACCGAACCCGACGGCGAAGGCGCTTACAAACAGACCGATCGCCGCTAGCGCCCCAGTCTTCCCCCCAAAGAGCCCGGGAGAGAGGAACACGAGGTCTATCATATTCAGTGCGACGACCAAAAGGCCCACGCTTACCAATGCGAGCGGACGCCTCCCCCAGGAATCGAGCAGCGCCAGACCAACGAGAAGAACGCGTTCGCCAGCCAAAACTTAAAGAGCCCGTAAAAAGCGGTTGAAGACTGGTTGGCGGGCTCCACCATGCTGGTAGTTTCCAAAACCCCCTGAGTTACGCTGATATAGCCCACCATTATACCGGCCATCGAAGCAAGGAGGCCTCCAAAAATACCGTCTATTTCAAGCGCTTTTAGGGTCTTCGAGGCCATGCTACAATG